>DASXEK010000078.1:0-91766 GCA_036490155.1 Acidimicrobiales bacterium
TCGGCCATGCGGCCGAACAGCGCCTCGCCCAAGACCTCGCCCTGGTAGGCCTTGACCCAGAGCACATCGACCGGGTCGTCGGGCGAGAAGATCTGCTCGAAGGCCTGCGTGCTCGCTTCCGCGTCGGTATCGGTGTCGGTCTCGGTGTCGGTCTCGGTGTCGGTCTCGGTGTCGGTCATGGCGTCGAGCCTAAGCCTCGGGGGTCGCGGATGCCCGGGCCTGGTTTCGGGTCGTCGCTAGTGTCCAGCGGAGCCATGGCGACCGTGCTCATCCCGATCCCGGCCTGCGACTTCGATCCCACCGAGGTGGCTGTCAGCTGGCAGGTGCTGGCGGCCGCGGGCCACGACGTGCTGTTCGCCACCCCGTCGGGCCAGGTGGGCCAGGCCGACGAGCTCATGGTGAGCGGCCAGGGCCTCGACCCATGGGGCTTCATCCCCGGCGCGCGCCGGCTGACCGTGGTGGGCCGGTTCCTGCGCGCCGATGCGGCCGGGCGTGCGGCGTACGCATCGTTACGCGCAGACCCCGCGTTCGGGTCCCCGCTGCACTGGGCGGCGGCGCGCCGCGGCGCCTACGACGCGCTGGTGCTCCCCGGTGGCCATCGCGCCCGCGGCATGCGCGCCTATCTCGAGAGCCCCGAGGTGCAGCAGATGACGGTGGACTCGTTCCGGGCGGGCAAGCCAGTCGGCGCGATCTGTCACGGTGTACTGGTGGCGGCTCGGGCAACCGATCCGACGACGGGGCGCTCGGTGCTCTACGGCCGGCGCACGACCGCGCTCACCTGGGCGTTGGAACGCAAGGCCTCGGGCATCGCGCAGTACACGCGGTTCTGGGACGCCAACTACTACCGGACCTACGCCGAGGAGCGCGGCCAGCCGCCTGGCTTCATGTCGGTGCAGCAGGAGGTGACGCGCGCTTTGGCGGCACCATCGGACTTCGAGGACGTGGCGCGCGGCGCGCCGGACTACCGACGCAAGACGAGCGGCCGGGCCCGTGACTCGTCGACTGATGCCAGACCGGCCTGGGTCGTGCGCGACGGGTCGTATGTGTCGGCGCGCTGGCCGGGGGACGTCCACACGTTCGCCCGCACGTTCTGCGACGTGTTGGCAGGGAAGGATTGAGTCTCGGCGCAGCGCAGCGGGGCGGGGCGCTGTCAGCTGGTCGTCAGGCGGCCGAGCCCGATGTCGCTGAGCCAGCTCGACACGTGGTTGGAGATCAAGCCGATGTTGTTCGTCAAGAGCACCACGCCGAACGCGACCAGGAGCGCCCCCGCCACGAGCTCGACGGCCCACAGCCAATGCCGCGCCTTGCCCATGGCGGCGGTGAACCGGCCGAAGGCGAGGCCGACGAGGACGAACGGCACCGCGAGGCCCAGCGAGTACGCGAAGAGCAGCAGCACGCCACCGGCCAGCGTCCCCGTACGGCTGGCCAAGCCCAGCACGACGCCGAGCACGGGCCCGACACACGGGGTCCAGGCAAAGGCGAAGGCCATGCCCATGATGGGCGCGGCCAACTTCCCGAGGCGCGACGGGCGCACGTCGAAGCGATGCTCGCCGGTGACCCGCGACACCAGGCCGAGGGTGCCCGACCCGGCGTTGGCCCACACCGTGGCGGGCAGCGCGCTGAGCAGCATCACGACGCCCAGGAACACGATGACACCACCACTCACGTAGGTCAGGGTGACCTTGTTCGTGGACAGGATCCGGCCGATGCTCGATGCGGTGGCCCCGAGGGCCACGAAGACGATCGTGAAGCCGGCCACGAAGAGGGCGATGCCGCGCAGCACCGGGCGCAAGGCGGCGGATGGCGTTGCTCCCTCGCCTTCGGACTCGAGCTCGGCGGCCGACAAGCCCGAGACCATGGACACGTAGCCCGGGACGAGGGGCAGGACGCAGGGCGAGATGAAGGAGAGGATCCCGGCTCCGAAAGCGACGAGGACACCGGCCGGATCCGCCGAGATCGCGGCGGGTGATGCAGGGAGGAAGAGCGCGACGGCCCCCGCTATCTCAGGCTCTTCCGGACCATGTCCATGTCGGCCTCGACCATCATCTCGATCAGCCCGGCGAAGGGGACCTCGGGCTTCCAACCCAGGACGTCGTGCGCCTTGGCCGGGTCACCGACCAGGAGGTCGACCTCGGCCGGGCGCAGGAAGCGCTCGTCGATCACGACGTGCTCCTCCCAGTCGAGGCCGACGACCTCGAAAGCCAAGCGGCAGAGCTCGCGCACCTCGTGCGTCTCGCCCGTCGACACGACGAAGTCACCCGGCCCGTCCTGTTGGAGCATCAGCCACATGGCGCGGACGTAATCGGCGGCGAAGCCCCAGTCCCGCTGCGCGTCGAGGTTGCCCAGCGCGAGCTTGTCCTGGAGCTTGTTGGCGATCCGCGCCACGCCGTGCGTGACCTTGCGGGTGACGAACTCGAGGCCCCGGCGGGGCGACTCGTGGTTGAACAGGATCCCCGACGAGGCGTGCAGGTCGTAGCTCTCGCGGTAGTTGACCGTGATCCAGTGGCCGTAAACCTTCGCCACGCCGTAGGGACTCCGGGGGTAGAACGGAGTCGTCTCGAGCTGGGGGACCTCGAGCACCTTGCCGAACATCTCCGACGAGCTGGCTTGGTAGAAGCGGACTTCGGGATCGACGAGCCGGATGGCGTCGAGCAGCCGGGTGACCCCCATGGCCGTCGTCTCACCGGTGAGGACCGGCTGGCTCCAGCTGGTCTGGACGAAGGACTGGGCGGCCAGGTTGTAGACCTCGGTGGGGCGGTGGTCGCGCAGGATGTTGATGAGCGAGATCTCGTCGAGGAGGTCGCCCGCCACCAGCTCGAGCTGGTCCTGGATGTGGGCGATGCGCTCGAAGTTGACGGTGCTCGAGCGTCGCACCATGCCGATGACGGTGTACCCCTTGGAGAGGAGGAATTCGGCCAGGTACGAGCCGTCTTGGCCCGTGACGCCAGTAATCAGTGCCCGGTTTGCCATCGGGGGAAGGCTACTCGACCGGGATACGCGGGCTTCTGCAGGGCGTTCCCGCGGGCGCCCCTACAGTGCGCACAGTGCCGACGGCCTGCATGATCTCGTTCCGGCTCGGCGGGGGTGACGGCGTCTCGGTCGAGGCTGCGAAGTGGGCGGGAGCGCTGCGGGCGCTCGGCTGGGAGGTGCGCACCGTCGCCGGTGCGGGCCCGGTCGACGTGCTGCTACCGGGATTGGCCATCGACGCGACCGAGCCGCCGACACGGGCCGAGGTGGAGGACGCGTGCGCCCCGGCCGACCTTGTCGTCGTCGAGAACCTGTGCTCGCTGCCGCTCAACCCCCCGGCCGCCGCCGTGGTGGCGCGCGTCTGCGCCGGGCGCCCCGCGCTCTTCCATCACCACGACCTGCCCTGGCAGCGCCCGCACCTTGCCCATCTCCCGCCGCCGCCCGATGACCCGCGGTGGGTCCACGTCACCATCAACGAGTTGAGCCGAGCCGAGCTGGCCGAGCGGGGCATCGCAGCCACGACGATCTACAACACCTTCGATCCCGAGCCGACCCCCGGGGACCGCGCACGCACCCGCGCCGCGCTCGGCGTCGACAACGACGAGGTGCTCCTGCTCCAGCCGACGCGCGCGCTGGCGCGCAAGAACATCGCCGGGGCTTTGGAGCTCACGACCGGGGTCGGGGTCGGAGGCACGTATTGGCTCCTCGGGCCAGCCGAGGACGGCTACGGACCAGAGCTCGACCAGCTTGTGGCGCGGGCCCGCTGCCGGGTGCTCCAGGGACCACCGCCCGGAGGTTGTTCGATCGCCGACGCGTACGCGGCGTGTGACGCTGTCCTGCTCCCCTCGTTCTGGGAGGGGTTCGGCAACCCCTCGGTGGAGTCGGCCACTTACCGGCGAGCGCTGGCCATCGGCTCCTACCCCGTCGCGGCCGAGCTCGCCGCCTTCGGGTTCCGCTGGTTCGGCGTGACGGACCCGGCGCCGCTTCTTGGGTGGCTGGAGCACCGGGACGAGGGGCTGTTGACGCACAACCAGCGGGTGGCGGCCGCACACTTCAACGTGGCGGACCTGCCGGCGCGCCTGGCGGGCGTGCTCGCCGGGACAGGGGTCTCCTGGGAGGGGTGTGACCAGTCGGTAACGTGAACGGGATGTCGAGTGCCATCCACACGGCCTCCCGGAGGTTGACCGCCGAGCAGCGGCGCGAGCAGCTCTTCGCGGTGGCGCTCGAGCTGTTCGCGCAGCGGGGCTACCGGGCCACCACGATGGACGACATTGCCGAGCGGGCGGGCGTGACGAAGCCGCTCCTCTACCAGCACTTCTCCTCGAAGCGAGCGCTCTACCTGGAGTTGGTCGACTCCATCGCGCAGGACCTCCTCACGGCCATCCAGCGCGCCCTCGTGCGGGCCGAGGGCCCACGCCAGCAGGTCGAGCTCGGGTTCGCCGCCTACTTCGAGCTGGTGGTCAGCAACGAAGCCGAGTTCCGCCTGCTCTACGGCCGTGACCACGCCGACGACTTCGAGCTCGGACGCGCGCTGCGCGCGGTCGAGGACGCCATCGCCGAAGCCATCGACCCGCTCATCGCCGCCGGGCTGGACGACGACCACCGCCGGCTGTTGGCCTACGGGATCGTCGGCATGGCCGAGGGCGCGAGCCGGCGCTTCATGGCGCACCGGCCGGACACGGACGCCGAGGCGGGCGAGGAAGCGCGCCGTCTGGCGCGGCGCATGGCGGACCTGGCCTGGGCCGGTCTGCGTTCGGTGCACGCTGACTGAGGGACCGGTCGGTCACTCGCCGGTCGCAAGTGGTTCGTTTCCGGAGGGTGTCGACGGATCGGACAGGATTCGATCCGGTTTGTCGTCCCGAGGTTGGCTCCACAAGCCTTGGCGGTCCACGAAGTGCTCGGTGAGCTTCTCCAAGTCCTCTTGCAGTTCTAGGTGCTCTTCTTGTTCTTCGTCGTAGAGGGCGTCAGGGTCCGATATGGAAAGCTGTTTGGCTGCCTTGCTGCGGGCTTGACGCTCCACCATGAGTTCCAGCGGTTCGTTGGGTGCGAAGACATAGATGAGTCTGCAATTGAGCGCCTCAGCGGCTCGTCTCAGGGTGGAAAGACGAATTGAACCAGCAACCTCCGCAGTCTCAAACTGCCTGACGCGGGTAGGCGATAGATGCATCCGCTCGGCGAGCTCGTAGCTCGACATGCCAAGGGCATCCCTGAGGGTCCTGACCCAGCCACCTGGAGGGCAGGTACCAAGCCGCTCTCCGATTCCGCCTAGACGCGAATCGAGGTGCCGGCGCGTAATCGATCGATGCTGATTCATCGCCCGGGAGAATGGTCTGAGTGCCTCACGCCAAACCTGATCAATTTTTCCGACTTGAGCAGGAGGCATCTGCTCACTCGCGAAGGTTGAGCAGTGGATGGCTGTTCGGTTTCGAAGAATCGAGCAGGTTTGGCGTGAGGCAGTCGGAAGAGGTGGGCCGAATGCTCTGGACGGGGTCAGAGCAACGAGACGAGCCGGCGGCACAGTTCCCACAGTTGGTCGGCACACGCGGCGTAGAAGTCGCCTTCGTGGCCGGCCGGGTCGAGCACGTCCTCATCGTCGGACACCTCCACCTCGGCCAGGCCCAGCTTGGCCACCCGCTCAGTCAGTCCCGGCGGACTCGGTGCCAGGTCCCGGCAGAGACGCCGGATCGTGGCGGTCTTGGCGGCCGCATCGGGAAAGCGTCGCCGCACGAACCGGACGTGGTCCGCCTCCATGACGACGACCAATTCGGCGCGGACCAGATCGACGCCGTGGACCTGGCGACTGCGGTGCCGGCGGAAGTCGCTCTCGGCCAGCTCGGGAATGCGCATCAAGGCGGTGCGGGTGCGCATGCCCATGGGCTGGCCGTCAATGACGTGGGTCCCCGCCGTGACGACGTGCGGCGGATCGGCGCGGCCGTTCCACAAGGCGTCGAGCATGAAGCCGACCATCACCGAACGCGCAGCGTTGCCGGTGCAGAGCACCAGGAGCTCCGTCATTCCGCGGCGAGCAGGAGCGCAGGGGCATCCTCGTCGAGGGCGTGTTGGGCGTGGCGGATGGTGCTGGTGAGGAACATGAGGTCGCCGCGCTCGGTGCGCTCCACCACCATGGACGCCACGATGGCCATGAGGATGCCGGCGAAGCTCTCCCGGCGGACGTCGGTGCGCAACTGGGCCAGCGTGTAGTCGCGCACGCCGAGGCGGCACAGCGCGTCGTGGTAGTGCGCCAGCAGGTCGTCCTGGTGGGCGCGGCGGTCTTCGGGGGTCAGGCATCCGCCGACGAAATAGGCGACGTCGAACGCAGCACCGGTCCACACGGCCGTCTGCCAGTCGACCACGACGGGGTGCGGGTCGCCGGGTTGGAACAAGAAGTTGTCGAGGCGGAAGTCCCCGTGCGTGGCGGTGCGCGGCCCGTTGCCGCGCAGGCTCACGTAGGCCGGTATGTGCTCGGCAAAGACGCGGCACACGTCCTGGTACTCCGGCGAGAGCTCGTCGGCGTAGCGGTCGAGGAACCCGGGCAACAGCGACGACACCATGGCGGCGAGGAACTCGGCCGAGTCGGGCGTGTTCCGGTTGAGCCACTCCAAACCCGCGAGCTCGGGCGCCTCCCAGCAGGGCGCGTGCAGCCCGGCCATCCCTTCCAGCACGGCGGCCGCGACGTCGGGCGCGCAGGCGGCGATCTGGTCGCCTTGGCGGGCACCCTCGATGTCCTCCATGAGGAGCGTGAACCATCCGGTCTCGGGCTCGATCTCGGCGGCGTACACGGCCGGCAGCCGGGTGCCGATCCGGGCCGCCACCTCTCGGTAGAAGCGCACCTCTATCTCGTAGGCGCGCAGGGCCAGACCGGTGGCGCGGCTCTGGTCGTTGGCCGAGGCGAACTTGCCCACCACGTGGGACGGGCCCCCGGTGGGGTCGTCGTAGGACAGGGTGAAACGCGTCGTGTCCGCCATCTGGCCGGTGCCGATCGGCTCCGTCTCGAACGCGGTGACCTGGGCACCCTCCTCGAGCAGGTCGTTGGCGGCCAGGACCCCGGTCAGCCACTCGGGGGTGGCGTCGGCGGCGTGGCGCAGCAGCGGGTGCGGGTGCACGGCGGCCGAGACTATTGGACCAGCCCAGGGCCGGGCGGGTGCCGTCAGTGCAATTAGTTCAGCTGGACCGAACTGATGGTGTCGTAGCCACAGACCGACCACACCCGGCGAAACTTCGGCGAGGTGCCCCTGAGGCGGAGGCCTTCGGGGTGGGAGTGGGCGCTATCGAGCAACGCCCACATGCCGGCGGCGTCGATGAACTCCAGGCCCCCGACGTCGATGACCGGGTCGGGCAGGTCGCGCAACGCGTCGCTCAGCCAGCGGCCCACCCGTTCGGCGCTCGACGAGTCCAACTCGCCCGAGAGGGCCAAGCCGCCGGGACCGGCGTGCAACTGGAACGGCGAGTCGTCCGTGACGGCGCCGGTGTGGAGCGAGTGCACCGCGTGGAGGTCGCTGACCACCTCCGGGCGAGCCTGGCGCAGGTCGCACGCGCACACCACGATGCTCGGCAGCCTCGAGATGAGGAGGTCGGCCCGGACCTCGTACCCACACCACTCGTCGCACACCCCGTCGGTCCCCAGAAGCGGGGCGATCTCGGAGCACACGCGCAGGCCGTCGTACCCGTCGCGCAGCGCCTGACCCACCAACAGGGCATGGCCGGCGAGACGGACGTCGGGTTGCAACGCGCCCTCGAAAAGGTACGCGCCGTCGACGTCGTCGACCGCGAGGGCACCGCGCTCCATCAGCGGGCCGGGATCGAGGCCGGCGGCCGCAAGCTGGGGAAGTGTCGCCTGCAGCTGGTCGGGCAGCGCGAAGTACAGCAGACGTTCGTTGGCCACCAGCCCGGCGGTGAAGAACTCCGCGAGGAAGTCACAATGCTCCGCGTCCGACCGGTACGACCAGCAGACGTGACTACTCCGACCCAAGTCGCCCGGCCGGAGGCTAGAACGAACCCCCACGGGTTGCAGGTTAGTCAGCGGCGGCGGCCGGTTCCGAGCGCCTCCCGACCACGCACGCGTTGAGCCAGCGGGCCTCCTTCAAGTGGTCGGCCCGCCGCCTCCCCCGGGGTCAGGCCGCCGAGGAGACGAGGGTCCGCAGGATCTCCTCGACGTGGTCGTGGTACAGCAGGTGACCTTCGCCGGGGCACTCGTGGAGCTCGGCCCGCGGGATCCGTTGGGCCATGAAGCGCGCGTGGGACGGCAGGACGTTCCTGTCGGCATCGCCGTGCCAGAGGTGGACGGGCACCGCAATGTCTTGGAGGCGAAACCCCCACGGACGGGCGAACAGGACGAAGTCCTGCGCCCCAGCCCTGGCCGCCGTCGCCGGCGCGTGTCGGGACTCGGTCACCATCGCCTCGACCACATCGGCCTGCGCCATCACGGCCGCATCAGCCTCGGGCATCTGCTTGCTCGCGAGCTCCAAGACCTTCTCCGGCCAGCGCCGGAGGGCGAAGTCCTGCACCGCGAAAACCGGGAACAGCGCGAACGGAGCCCGGACGGCCAACGTCGTCATCCCGCGATTGATCCCGACCATCGCTCCCGCCAGCTCGGGCTCGCCCATGGGCCCGACACCGCTCACCAGACCAGCCACGGCGACTCGCTCGGGCAAGAGGGCGGCACAGGCGGCGGCGTGGGGTCCACCGCCCGACACCCCCGCCACGGCGAATCGTTCGATCTTGAGGTGGTCCGCCAGGGCGGCCACGTCGGTCGCCCAGTCCGAAAGCGTGCGGTCCGGGTGGTACGAACTGTGGCCGTAGCCCGGCCGGTCCGGTGCGATGAAGCGGACGCCAGCGGCGGTGACGGCCTTGGGGTCGAACGACACCTGCAGGCGCGACCCCGGGGTCCCGTGGAACATGAAGATCGGGAAGCCTCTCGGCTTCCCGATCTCCAGCCAGGCCAGCTCCCGGCCGTCCGGCAAGTCCATGACCCTGGTGTCGGGCATGCGCCCGACCGTACAACCTCGGGGCCGAACGACCCCGGAGGATCAGGCGCTCAACGCACCCTCGACGAGACGCCCCTCGTCGTCCGCCCGCTCCGCCGCCAGTGTGGCCAGGTCGACGTTGAACTCGTCAGCCTCGTCCGCCGCCGCCCTCAACTCGGTTCCGACGGACCGGCTGACGCCGAATACCACTGTGGCGAGGGCGCCGACCGCGAACAGCGCGGCCACCGCGAAGACGTCGCGGAGGGCGTGCACCGACGCCGCCGGGGTCGCCCCGGGGACAAGCTGGGCGTGCCCGGCCACTGTGTTGAACACGGTGACCAGCACGGCGAGGCCGATGGCGGCGCCGAGCTGCTGGGCGACGTTGACCAGGCCCGACGCGGCGCCCGCGATCTCGGGCTCCACGTCCGCCAGCGAGGCCGAGGTGAGCGCCACCAACGACATCCCGCTCCCGCCGCCGATCAAGACCAGGCAGACCACGATCTGCGAGTAGGCCGAGTGGGCGCCGACCTGGGTGGCCAAGACGAGGCCGATGATGGCGATCGCCGATCCGAGGATCATCACCGCCTTCTCGGGCAGCCGACGCAAGAGGACCCGGCTCGTCAGCTGGGAGCCCAGGAACACCGCGGCCGGCATGGGCACGAAGGCCAACCCGGCACGCAGTGGGCTGTACCCCTGCACGTCCTGGAGGAATTGCGCCATGAAGTAGAAGAGGCCGTAGAACCCTGCGTACAGAAGGCCCCGGGCTGCGTTGGCTGAGTTGCGGGTGGCGTGCGTGAGGAGGCGCAACGGCATGATCGGCTCGCCCGCACGGCTCTCGTGGCGCAGGAAGGACGCGAACACGACGATCCCACCGATCAGCGCCAAAAGGGTTACCGGGCTCGTCCAACCGTCCGACCCGGCCTCGACGAGGCCGAGCACGACACCGGTGATGCCGACCGTGCACGTGATCGCGCCGAGCACGTCGAAGTGACCGTGCTGGCGTTCTGTCTCGACCAGCACGACGCGACCGATGCACCACACAGCCAGCCCGATTGGCACGTTGACGAACATGACCCAGCGCCATGAGACGAGTTGCGTGAGGAGGCCACCGAGGACGAGGCCTGTCGCCCCGCCGGCCGCCGAGACCGTCGTGTAGAGGCCGATGGCACGGACGCGCTCGCGGCCCTCGGGGAAGGCGGTGGTGAGGAGCGACAGCGCGCACGGCGCAGCGAGTGCAGCACCCAAGCCCTGGATGGCGCGCGCCGCCAAGAGGGCCCACCCGCTCACGGCCAGACCACCGACCAGCGAGCTGATCGTGAAGATGGCGATGCCGAAGAGGAAGACCCGGCGGCGACCGAACAGGTCACCGGCGCGGGCGCCCAGGAGAAGGAACCCACCGAACGTGAGGATGTAGGCGTTCAGGACCCACGACAGGGCGCTGGTCGAGAAGCCCAAATCCTCCTGGATGTGCGGCAGCGCGACGTTCACGATCGTGGCGTCGAGCACCACCATCATCTGGGCGGTGAGGATCACCGCCAGGAGGACGGATGGGTGTGCGAGCCGGCGTGCGACGCCACGACCTGGGGAAACGCTGCCAGGTGCGGCAGCACTCCCGGTCAGCGGCCGCGCGGGGCTAAGGGAAGATTGGGGCATTGACTACGACCTTTCCGCTGGTATTCTGGGAAGCGGAAGCTTCTTCCGGTTAGTATACGGAGGGTGCCTCCGTTTAGCAACCCTTCCTCGGAAGAAATGTGATGACGACGCAGAAAGGCGACACAGAGGTGGTGACGCGGCCTCCCGAGACCGACGAGGCCTTGGCGCGGCCCATGCGGGCGGACGCCCGTCGCAACCGCGAGCTGCTCGTGGCCGCCGCCCGGACCGTCTTCTCGGACCAGGGAGCGGGGGCTTCCATGGAGGCCATCGCCAAGGAGGCGGGCGTCGGGGTGGGCACGCTCTATCGCCACTTCCCGAACCGCCTGGACCTGGTCGAGGCGGTCTACCAGACGGACGTGGAGGAGCTCTGGGACACGGCGCAACGGGTCGCCGCCGAGCTCGAGCCGTGGCCGGCCGTGGAGGCCTTCTTCGAGGCCTTCATGCGCTACGCGCGGACGAAGCAGACCCTCCTGGCCGAGCTGCACCAGGCCTTCGAGAAGAAGCCGGACCTGCGCTCACAGGCCCGCGCGCTGATCGAATCCTCGTTCGACCTCGTGATTGATCGGGCGCGGGAGGCCGGTGCCGTCCGCGAGGACGTCACCGGATCCGACGTCATGCAGCTGGTGAGCCCCGTGTGCACCAATGCGAGCATCGAGCCCGAACAGGCGGGTCGCCTCTTGCGCTTGATCCTCGACGGCACGCGCGCCGGAGCGGCGCGCACCGTCCTCGCCTGAGCACAGTCGACGCGGTCTGTCCTCGCTGAACGAACCCGCCGGCGCGCCCCTGCGACGCGGGAGGTGGCGCCGAGGGTCGAGAATGAGGGAGTGGACCGGGAAGCACCGACAGGTATCCGCATCCGCCGGGTGGGGTTTCGCTCCGGCACCGACGCGGAGCTGTCCGCCATGCACCTGGTCGAGTCAGAGATCCACTCGGAACGACACCCGGGATCGCCCGGGCAACCGCTGCAGTCCTACTTTGCGTTCGCCCGCAGCCTGCCCTCGCATTTCGGCGACCACACGTGGGTCGCCGAGGGGAGCGACGGCACTCCCGTCGGCTGCGCCGCCTGCTGGTCGAACACGGCCGGCGACCCTCGACTCATGGAGAGCTACGTCTACGTGCGCCAGCCATGGCGGCGCCAAGGCGTCGGCGCGCGGCTGGCCCGGGCGGTCGCCCACGAAGCTCTGACGGAGGATCGTGCGACCCTGGTCTGGTCCACCTACGACGCGGCGCCAGCCGGCGACGCGTTCTCGCGTCGCGTGGGCGGACAGGTCGGGCGGGTGAACCGGAACAGCGAGCTGGCGCTGGAAGAGATCGACTGGGTGCGGGTGCAGTTGTGGGCGGACGAAGGTCCTCTCCGGGCGCCCGGCTACGCCGTCCAGATCTGGGACGGGCCGTTTCCCGACCACATGATCGACGACGCGTGCCGCTTCCACCACATCATGAACACGCAGCCCCGCGACGATCTCGAGGTCGGCGACGTGGTCCTCGACCGAGAGCAGGTCGCGCAATTGGATCAGCACCTCTTCGAGTCGGGGCGACAGCGGTGGACGATGTTCGTGCGCGACCCCGACGGTGACTGCGTGGGTGGCACCGAGCTGACCTTCGAGCCGTGGGAGCCGACCCTGGTGCTCCAGCAGAACACGGCCATCGATCCGGACCACCGCGGCCTCGGGCTCGCGAAGTGGGCCAAGGCCGCCATGCTCCTTCGGCTGCGGAGCGAACGGCCCGAAGTGCTCTTGGTCCGCACCGGCAACGCCTTTTCCAACGACGCGATGCTCGCCATCAACCGTGCCCTGGGCTTCCGGATCACCGAGGTCCGCACGGAATGGCAGGGCTCGGTCGCCGAGCTCCACGAGAGGTTGCCGGTCGAAGAGGCGTAGCGGAGGCCCGTCAGGGCCCGTGGGTCGTTGCCCGGCGGACGCGTCAGCTCCCGGTCGGAAGCGGGAATCCGGTGGCCGATGCCCACTGCGGATCGACGACGTAGTTGCCGGCGCCGTTCACATCGAGGATAACGACCGTGCTCTGCATCCGGTTGCCGGTCGAGGGCGCGATGGTGATCGGGCCCGTGATCCCCGGGTAATTGCGCGTGTGGTCCATGGTCGTGCGCACTGCCTTCTGGTGCCAGCCAGCGTCTTTCACGGCGTTGGCGAGCAACTCGACCGAGTCGTACGTGAAGGTCCCCCACGTTCCCGGGCTCGAGTGGAACATGGACTGGTAGTTCGCCACGTACTGGCTCGCTCCGGCGAACTGCTCTGCGCTGGGCACCCCGCTCGACAGGCACGCCGACGCCACGGGTTGCGTCGCTGCCGTGACGAAGTCGGGGCCTTGGGCTGCGAGGTCGACGAAGCACTTGCCGGTGCCGGCCGTGGCCGCGGCCCTCGCAATCTGACCCGCCTCGGTGCCGTAGGCGGCGATGTAGAGGAGGCCGGGGTGGGCCGCTGCCGCCTTCTTCACCGCCTTGGCGTAGCTGGACTGCGTGCTCGTCACCGGGATCATGGCCACGACGGGGTTGCCCTTCTTGGCCAGACCGGCCTTCATCTGTTTGGCAATGCCGGATGTGTAGGTCGAGGTGTCGTAGATGATGGCGGGTCGCGTCGCGTGCAGCACGTTCGCGATCTCGTTCAACTCGACCGGCGCGACCTGCGAGTCCATCGGCTGCGTCGTCACCCCAAAGCCTTCGGTCTTCACGCTCGATGTCAGCCGCACGATTGGCAGGCCGGCCTTGGCGTAGATCGACAGGTTCGCCACGCCGACCGACGAGTTGAACGGTCCCACCACGGCGAAGGCGTGTGCTGCGATCGCCCGGTGCGCCGCCGCCACTCCCCCAGCGGCGGTGGCCTTGTCGTTCACCTTCAACAGAGAGAGCCGCACGCCGTCGATCCCACCGGCCGCGTTGATTTGGTCGACCGCGAGCTGCGCGCCGTTGGCCATGTCGATGCCGGTCGACGCTTGCTCGCCACTCATCGGGCCTTCGACAGCGATCAACCCGGCCGCCGGCGTCGCTTTCGTCGGTGCGGTCGACGGCGAGGAGGCTGCGCCGGCCGAGGACGATCCCGTCGCTCCAAGAGCTCCAAGAGCTCCAAGGCAAGCCACCGCCACTGCGAGCGCGCTCGAACCGAGCCGGACCGTGCCTCGTCTCATGTCATCCCCCCGTCCCACGCCAGCTGAGCTGCCCTGACCCCATACCGACCCTACGAGGTCTGACCGACCAAGAACGGCCAGGGCAGCCCACGATGCTCGGGTTTTCGGCCAAACCGTGGAGCCAACCGTCGTGGAGGACGTGTGCCGGCTCTCTGCACAGGCGGAGATCTCGGGTGGCCGGTTCGTCAGCCCGTGCGAATGGCACCCGGGGTGCACCGCGCGCCGCGCCGCGCCGACTTAGCGTTACCCGCATGGAGGGGGCCAATCCCGCGAAACGGAAGGGCCCGGCGCACGCCCGGGGCCGGACGCTGCCGGCGGGCAACGAGGAGCGACTGGCCGAGCTCGGGAAGCAGCTGCCACCTCCGGGCGACGACGAGCTCGCGATCATCGCCCAGCTCCGCTCGTCGCGACGACGGCGGCGCGTTCTTGGCTGGGCGACCACGCTCGTCGTGCTCGCCCTACTCGCCGGCGCCATTGCGCAATGGGTGCGACCCCTACCCTCCATCTCCCTGCACACCGTCGATGTCCGGTTCCCCGGCGCGGCACCAACCTTTGCGTGGCCAACGACGGGTGAGTCCGCAGCGACCGTCGAGGGCATCGGCACGCTCGGTCAGGTGCGAGGGTCCCAGCCCGTCCCCGTGGCCGGACTGATCGATGTCTTGACGGCCTACGTTGTGCTGTCCGACCACCATTTGTCGCCCGGCGACGACGGGCCCTCGATCCCGGTCACGAGCGACACGATCACGGCCTACCAGACCGGGCTGGCGAGCCAGCAGTCAGAAATCCCAGTCGCCGCCGGCGAGTCGCTCACCGAGCTCGAGGCTCTCGAAGGGCTCATGATCGACTCGGGAGCTGACATGGCGACGCTGTTGGCCGTCTGGGACGCCGGAAGCACCAACGCCTTTGTCGCCAAGATGAATGCGGCCGCAGTCAAGCTCGGCCTCTCCTCGACGCACATCACGGACCCGAGCGGGGTCGACCCTGCCACGACCAGCACGGCAGAGGACCTCGTGCGCCTCGGCGAAGCCGCGTTGAGGATCCCCGTCCTCCAACAGATCGTCTCGCTGGGCCAGGCCAGCGTGCCCATTCCGATGGCCCCCGTCACCTACAACCTCAACTTCGACCTCGGGCAGGACGGGATCTTCGGCATCAAGACAGGGGCCGACGCCAGCGCGCAAGGCTGCTACCTCGTCGCGGCGCAGCAGACCATCGGCGGGAAGACGGTCACGGTCGTCGGCGCGGTCCTCGGGCAGCCCGGCGGGGCGCTCGGTCCCAACACGGCCGCCGTCGACGCCGGCGACGCACTGGTGAAGAGCGCCTTCGCCGCCCTCCACAGCTTCACTGTCTTCACACCCGGCCAACAGGCGGGCCAGGTGGAGGCTCCGTGGGGATCGGCCGCGCCGGTGACCGTCGCGCTCCCGGTCAGCGTGGTCGGATGGCCGGGTCTCACCGTCACGATCGCCGCCCGGCCCGCCGCGGTGCACGGGGCGTTGGCCGCCGGGGCGCGCGCGGGAACGTTGCACGCCGGTGTGGGAAGTGCGTCGTCTGAGGTCGAGCTTCGCACCACGGGTCAGTTGGCGGCACCCGGGCTCTGGTGGCGACTCACACGCTGAACGAACCAGTACACGCGACGTGTGTAATTGGTCTGTGAGCAGAGTCCGGACGAACATCGAGATCGAGGACGAGTACGTCCAGCGGATCATGCACCGCTATCACCTGCGGACCAGGACCGAGGCGGTCGATCTGGCCCTGCGACACCTCGCTGGTCAGCCGATGACACGAGACGAGGCCTTGGCCATGCACGGCGCCAGGGCCATCGACCAGGTGCCTCCCGACACCGGGCCCTCCGGCTCGTGATCCTGGCCGGCACCTCGGCGTGGGTCGAGTACGACCGCAACGGGAAGCGACGTAGATCGACGCATGGTCGAGCTGATCCGGGACCAGGGCCCCCTCGCGGTCACCGAGCCCGTCGTCATGGAGGTCACCGCCGGCGCCCGCACCGACGAGCGCGAGATCGAGCTGCGCCGACTCCTCTCGCGCTTCGAACTCCTCGGGTTCGACGGCGCCGTCGACTTCGACGGGGCGACGAGGGTCTATCGGCGGTGTCGCCAGGCAGGCATCACGCCCCGAGGATTGCTCGACTGCATGATCGCCACTGTCGCACTCCGACACGCCGCCATCCTGCTGGCAGCCGATGCGGACCTCGTCCGCGTCGCTCGTGTGATGGACATCGACCTCGACGGCTCCTCACCGGCATCCTGATCCCGTCGACGCAGCTGTGCGCCGGTGCGGGTGAGCGTCAAAACGGGCCGCTCGATACCCTGATCGGCGGGGTCCTCGCCGGGAGCGGGGGCGCTCCCACTGCTGCGCTGGCTTGCCGACGCCGACTTGAAGGTGGTGACCGAGGATGCCAAGAACGGAGGCCTCTCCATCAGATACCGATGGGCGGCTGGAGTTTCGGCGTGCCCAGAACCACCTCCGCAAAGTGGACCCGGTGATCGGACGGCTCATTGAGCGACGGCCGGATTTCGATCCGCATGCCTGGCTGGACGAGCTTCCCCCGATGACCCTCTTTGGGTCTCTACTCTTTCAAGTCACCGGCCAACAACTGTCCGTTGCTGCAACCAGAAGGACGATCGAGCGCGTCACCTCACTCTTTGGCGGACACCTGCCCTCGCCCGAAGAGCTCCTCACGGTGGAACCGGGTGACCTCCGCGCGGCAGGCCTTTCGTGGCGCAAGGTCAGCACGCTCCGCGATCTCGCCGAGCGGTTCTCGGATGGTCGACTCGACATGGAGCGCCTCACAACACTGCCCGACGACGAGTTCATCGCCGCGCTCACCGAGGTCCCGGGCATCGGGCCGTGGACCGCGCAGGGCGCGCTGCTCGTCGCCCTGCGACGGGAAGACGTCGTCCTGCCCGGCGACCTCGCCTTGCGCAAGGCGATGCGCACCGCGTATCGCCTGGATCACCTGCCGACGCAAGATGAGGTCCTCGAGATCGCCGAGAAGTGGCGGCCTTTCCGCAGCCTCGCCACGTCCTACCTCTTCTCCGCCGTGTTCGAGCCCGACGAGGTCGAGGCAACGTAGCCAAACTGACCCCTCAAGGCATGACGAAATTGCGGTCGGCGTGGCCGGTACACCTGGCCAGCGTTCGAGCGCGCTTCCTCGATCACATGGACACGACATCGATCAAGCTGGTTGCTGCCGCAATGTCCGACGTGGCCGATTACCTCGAAGACGCCTAGGCCGGGGTCGGGTACGCCTCCATCATGTAGGCGTTGCTGAACGGCGCCTCTTCCAGGGTCGCCGCGTCCCACTGCAGGTGGGGCGTCGTGAACGGGTTGCCGGCGAAGACGTGCAGGGCGGCGTTGTTGTTGCGCAGCGGATTCTCGATGCTGTGCACGACGTTGGTCCCCATGATCACGACCTCGCCTTCGGCGTACTCCTTGCCGCTTGCCTTCTCGAGGCCATGGTCGGTGCGGCTCCAGAAGGTGTTGTGCTCCTTCCCTCCGTAGAAGGCGCACGCGCTCCAAGAACCGTGGTCGTGGGGATAGAGCGTGAAGCCCGGTTCGTTGACGACCTGCAGGATCGTGAGATCGTCCGCGAGGTGTACGACAATGCTCTGTTGGCGCGGCGCCGGCAGGGCCTCCATCATCTCGGCCGGTCGAGAAACGGCACGCTGGAGGACTTCACGCAGTGCTGCCTGCGGCTTGTCCTCCCCGAGGGCGGCCCGGCAGTCGATGACCAGCTGGTCGAGGTCTGTCTTCATGACTCGTTCGCCTCCACGTTGGTGAGCTGGGCGACGATGCTGCCGCCATCGAGCCAGACGTTCTCGCGGCTGATCAGGTCGTCACGGAACTCCCACACATGCAGGATCCGGAACGTAATGCGCTTGCCGTGGCCGGGTACTCCCAAGAACTCGCCCTCGACAGTCCCCGTGGCGCTGTGCTCGAGCACGCAGAAGTCGTCGCCGTAGTAGCGGTGCGTCGGCGCCATCTCTTCTGTGCTGATGTTCTGGGTCAGGAACTCGTAGAACCCCTGGGCGGCTTCCTTGCCCTTCATGGGGCCCGTGGGCGAGCCCACCACGTCGTGCTCCACGTCGTCGGTGTACAGCGCCACCGCTCCTGCGATATCGCCGGCGATCTCGGCATTGATATGAGCCTCGATCAGCTCGTCCATCTGTCCCGCCTTCATATTGACTCCTGTCTCTCGTTGTGCGCTGCTATGATCTTAATGAGATGACTCTCTCACGTCAAGACAATTCTCTCAATTCCGGCCGGGCGAACCAGCGGGCGCGGACGCGGGCCGCGCTCGTGGACGCTGCCGTCACCTTGCTGCGCGACGGGCGCCCGCCGTCGATGCCCGAAGCGGCGGAGCGCGCACTGGTCTCGGTCGCGACCGCCTATCGCTACTTCCGCACGGCGGAGGAGCTGTGGGAGGACGCCGCGATCTTCTCGACGACGGTGATCGTCGACTCCGACGAGCTCACGGCCGCGATCGAGGCGGCCGGTGACGACGTCGAAGCCCGCGTCGGGGTCGTCGTCCGCAAACTGGGCTGGGCGTTCATCGACAACGAGGTGATGATCCGGCAGGTGATGAGGACGAGTCTCGACCGGTGGTTCGCCCAGCAAGGCACCGACGGGGAGGCGCGGCCCGTGCGCCCGGGTCAGCGCAACAAGTGGAACGCACTCGCCCTGCAACCGCTGCGTGACACGCTCGAGGACTACCAGGTGGACTCGCTGGTAGAGGCTCTCGGCTTCGTGGTCGGCGCGGAAGCCGTCATCACGTTGCTCGACGCGCTGCAGCTCTCCCGCCAGGCGGCCAAGGAGCGTCAGCTGACGACCGCGTTGTGGATCCTGCGCGGCGGCCTGGCCGAGTACGCCGCGGCCGAGAAGCCGACGCCTGCGCTCAAAAAGAAACCTCGGCGACCTCCCTCGGCCTGACCCGGATGGTCAGGGCCGAGCCGATTTATTCACCGGTGAAGCGGAACTCCGCCTGCCAGGGACCATCGGAATGGACGACGTCCCAATAGCGCTGTGCGATGTTCGCGGGGTCGAAGGCGGTGCCCGCAACGATCTGTCCCATGATCGTCAATGTCGCCACGCGGATGCCATCGGGCTCCAAGTCGGCTCCGAGCATGGTGGCGGCGGATCGGAGCGCTGCCTTGCCGAGGGACACGGTTGCGAGGGCGGGGATCGGATGATCGGCGAAACCGCCGCCCGTCACGATGATCGTGCCGGAGCCGCCCGCCCGCATGACTGGGGCGGCCACCTGCGTGATGACGATGGCGCCGATGACGTCCACCGCATAGGCCGTCTGCAGGTGCTCGACGCTCGAGCTCAAGAGCGTGTCCGGAGCTCCTACGACGGCGTTGTAGATGATCAGCCCGGGCGCACCCTGCTCGTTGTACAGCTCAGCCATCCGAGCTCTCAGACCTTCTGAGTCGCTGGCGTCTGCCGCGATCGTGTCGATCCGGGCTCCGGTGTCCGCCAGGCTGGCGGCGAGATCGCGGAGGCCGTCCGTGCTGCGTGCAACCAAGGTCACTCGATAGCCGTCGTCGGCGAAGCGACGCGCCACGGCCATACCGAGACCCGGCCCGGCACCAACCAGCATGAGGCGACGGTTGTCGATCGAGGAGCCGGAGTCACCTGCTGCGTCGTCGGGCATGTGCCTGTTCCTTTCGCGGCGAATATGCGGAAGCGCGGCCAACCCTGCCATATGGCGCAATCAGGCGCCGAAACCCGCGCCAGGGCGCGTCGCGTCACAAAGAGCGCGACAGAATCGTTCGTGGCCCGCCGACCTCAGATCGGCTGACGCCGGAGCGGGCCGCGCCAACTGAAATGGAGCAGCCCCGTGACCCCTGCTCGCTCAGTTGATGTGGATGCCCGAGATCGCCCGCGAAATCACGAGCCGCTGGACCTCTGAGGTCCCCTCGAAAATCGTGTAGATCTTCGAATCGCGGTGCCACTGCTCGACCGGGTTCTCCCGAACGTAGCCATAGCCGCCGAGGATCTGGATCGCCTGCTCGGTCACCCACACGGCGTTCTCGCCGGCGTAGAGCTTCGACATGGAGCCCTCGCCGCTCTCGAACTTCTTGCCCGTCGACGCCATGTTGGCGGCCCGGTGCACCAGCAGACGGGCCGCGTCGGTGTGCATCTTCATGTCGGCGAGCTTGAACGCGATGGCCTGGTTCTCGATGATGGCTCGGCCGAACTGCTTGCGCTCCTTGGCGTAGTCGAGCGAGAACTCGTACGCCGCACGCGCAATGCCCACCGCCTGCGCGCCCACAATCGGGCGCGACGCCTCGAAGGTGGCCATGGCCGCCTGCGTGGAGGTCCGCTTGCCTTCCTTGGCCCGGGCCAGGCGCTCGTCGAGCTTCTCCTTGCCGCCGAGGAGGCAGCGCCCCGGCACCCGGCAGTCGTCGAGGATGACCTCGGCCGTGTGCGAGGCGCGGATGCCCATCTTCTTGAACTTCTGGCCCTGCGAGATCCCCTTCGTGCCCTCGGGCACGACGAAGCTGGCCTGGCCCCGGCTGCCGAGGTCGGGGTCGACCGACAGCACCAGCACGTGCGTGTTGGCGATGCCACCGTTGGTGATCCAGGTCTTGGTGCCGTTCAGCACCCACTCGTCCTTGGCCTCGTCGTAGACGGCCCGCGACTTCAGCGACGAGACGTCGGAGCCGGCGTCGGGCTCGGACACGCCGAACGCCGCCAGCTTGATGTCGTCGGGAGTACCGAAGCACTGCGGGATCCACTCACCGATCTGCTCGGGCGTGCCGTTGGCGAAGATCCCGGCCACGGCGAGCGTCGAGCCGAAGATGGCGAGCGCGATACCGGCGTCACCCCAACTCATCTCCTCGTTCACGAGGCACATGAGGAGCCCGGTCGGGTCGGAGAAGGCCTGCGCGATGAAGTCGAAGGAGTACAGGCCGATCTTGGCCGCCTCCTCGATGATCGGCCAGGGTGTCTCTTCACGCTCGTCCCACTCGGGGCCGGCCGGGCGGACGACGTTCTCAGCGAACTCGTGCACCCACTTGGTGATCTGGATCTGGTCCTCGTTCAGCTCGAGCGAGTAATCGGACATGGCTGCGGCCTCCTTGGCAGGCTCCGGCCTCCTGTGCCGGGTCCTTGTCGGCGGTAGGGAAACGATCCGCGCCGCGGCGTCCTGCGCACTGCGGCGGTCCCGCCACCCTGGGGTGCATGGTTACCGCACAGTAACCTACCCGACGGTACTGGCGGCGACACATCCCCAGTGGTCCCGTTCCTGACCTGGGATTCTCGGTCCCGGGCCCGGGTCGGCCACCGGAAACCGCCCGACCTAGCGCCGGATGGCCGTCCCCGTCGCCGTGTCCTCGACCGTCCAGCCGAGCGCCACCAGCTCGTCGCGCAGGGCGTCGGCCCGGGCGAAGTCCTTGGCGCGGCGGGCCTCGTCGCGTGCCGCCACCAATTCGGCGGCGGCCTCGTCGACCTCGGCCGCGCCGCCCCGTACCGCCAGGCCCAACGCGGCGGCCAACACGCCCGCCGTGCGTGCCAAACGCTGACCGTCACGGTCGTCGCCGGCGTCGGCGGCAGAGTTCGCTGCGGTCGCCAGCTCGAAGATCCCGGCGAGCGCACCCGGCGTGTCGAGGTCGTCGTCCATGCGGGCCCCGAACGCGGCCAGCGCAGCCTCGTCGATGTCGACAGCGTCCCCCTCCCCGTCGACGATGTAGCCGTGCTCGCTCCTCTCGAGGAGATCGAGCAACCCGAAGCGCCGCGCCAATCCGTCGAGGCGTACGAGTGCCTTCTCGGCGTCGGCCAACGTGTCGGGCGTCACCTCGATCGGCGAGCGGTAGTGCGCACGGAGCACCAGGATGCGATAGGCGCGGGCGTCGTAACGCGCCAGCAGGTCTTGCAGCGTCGTGAAGTTGCCGAGCGACTTGGACATCTTCGTCCCCTCGACCTCCACCCAGCCGTTGTGCATCCAATGTTGGGCAAAAACCTTGCCGTCGGCCACCGCCTGGGCCCGCTCGTTCTCGTGATGCGGGAACATCAGGTCCTGCCCGCCCCCGTGGAGGTCGAACCCCTCCCCGAGGAGGTCGAGCGACATCACCACGCACTCGGTGTGCCAGCCCGGACGGCCGAGGCCCCAGGGCGAGTCCCAGCTCGGCTCGCCCTCCTTGGCCTTCTTCCACACCGCGAAGTCGCGGGGCGAGCGCTTGTCCTCGTTCGCCTCCACCCGGGCGCCGGCCCGCAACGAGTCGAGGTTCTGCCGCGCCAGGAGCCCGTAGCCGGGCACCTGGCTGACGTCGAGGTAGACACCGTCGCTGGTCTCGTACGCCACCCCCTTGGCCACCAGCTCGCGCACCAGCTCGACCATGTCGGCGATGTACTCGGTGGCGTGGGGGACGTCGTGTGGGCGGAGGTCCCCCAGTCCCTCCATGGCCTCCCACCAGCGCGCCTCGAACTCGGCCGCCACGTCATGCTCGGTCCGCCCCAGTTCGTTGGCCCGCTTGATGATGTTGTCGTCGACATCGGTGATGTTGGCCACGTGGTGCACCCGCAGCCCGGTGAAGCTCAGATATCGGCGCAGGACGTCGAAGGTCAGGTTGGCCCGGCCGTGGCCGATGTGCGGCAGGTCGTAGACAGTCGGGCCGCAGACGTACATCGACACCTCGCCCGCGTTGCGCAGCTCCAACGGGCGCACGGTCCCGGTCGCGGTGTCGTGAAGGTGCAGCATCCAGGTACGGTAACGCGATCATGTCGAACACCCAGACCGGCTCGCCCGGTGTCCCGGAGAAGCCGTCCCTCGACGGGCTCGAAGAACGCTGGGCCTCCACCTGGGAGCACGACGGGACCTACCGCTTCGACCCATCGGCCACGCGCGCCGAGGTCTTCTCCATCGATACGCCCCCACCGACGGTGTCGGGCTCGCTGCACATGGGCTCGGTCTTCGGCTACGTCCAGACCGACGCCATCGCGCGCTACCGGCGCATGCGGGGCTGGAAGCTCTTCTACCCCATGGGGTGGGACGACAACGGCCTGCCGACCGAGCGCCGGGTCCAGACCTACTTCGGGGTCACCTGCGACCCCTCACTCCCCTACGACCCGGACTTCGCCCTCCCCAACGAGCCGGGCAAGGACGACATCCCGGTCAGCAGGCCCAACTTCATCGAGCTGTGCGAGCGCCTCACGGCCGAGGACGAGCAGGCGTTCGAGGAGCTGTGGCGGCACATCGGGCTGTCGGTGGACTGGCAGCGCACCTACGCCACCATCGGCGACCACGCCCGGCGCACCAGCCAGCGCATGTTCCTGCGCAACCTGGCTCGCGGCGAGGCCTACTCCTCCGAGGCCCCCACCATGTGGGACGTTGACTACCAGACCGCCGTCGCCCAGGCCGAGATGGAGGACAAGGAGCTGCCCGGCGCCTACCACCGCCTGCGCTTCGACGACATCGAGATCGAGACGACCCGCCCGGAGCTGGTGGCAGCGTGCGTCGCACTCGTGGCCCATCCCGACGACGAGCGCTACGCGGACCGCTTCGGCATGACGGTGCACACGCCGTTGTTCGGCGTGGAGGTGCCGGTGCTCCCCCACCGCCTGGCCGAGCCCGACAAGGGGACAGGCATCGCGATGATCTGCACCTTTGGCGATGTCACCGACATCATCTGGTGGCGCGAGCTCAACCTGCCGACGCGCTCGATCATCTTGCGGAACGGCCGCATCGCCGAGACGCCGCCACCCGGCGTGCCCGACGGCGAGGCCTGGCGCGCCATCGCCGGGCGCACGGTGAAGCAAGCGCAGCGGGCGATGGTCGAGATGCTGGCCGCATCGGGAGAGATGGATGGCGACCCCCGCCCCATCACCCACGCGGTGAAGTTCTACGAGCGCGGCGACCGCCCGCTCGAAATCGTGACGAGCCGCCAGTGGTTCATCCGCAACGGCGGGCGCGACGAGGACCTGCGGCGGCGCCTCCTCGAGCGCGCCACCGAGCTCGACTGGCACCCGACCTACATGAAGGTCCGCTACGACGACTGGGTGAACGGCCTCAACGGGGACTGGCTGGTCAGCCGCCAACGCTTCTTCGGCGTGCCGTTCCCGATCTGGTACCCGCTCGGGCCCGAGGGCGAGCCCGACCACGACTCCCCGCTCGTCCCCGACGAGGGACGCCTGCCCGTCGACCCGACCACCGACGCGCCTGAGGGCTACACCGAGGAGCAGCGGGGCAAGCCCGGCGGCTTCGTCGGCGACCCCGACGTCATGGACACCTGGGCCACCTCGTCGGTCACGCCGCAGATTGTGTGCGGTTGGAAGGAAGACCCCGATCTCTTTGCCGCCACCTTCCCAATGGACCTGCGGCCCCAGGGACCCGAGATCATCCGCACGTGGCTCTTCGCCACGCTGCTGCGCTCCCACCTCGAACACGACGTGGTGCCCTGGAAGCACACCACCATCAACGGATGGATCCTCGACCCGGACCGCAAGAAGATGTCCAAGTCGAAGGGCAACGTCGTCACGCCGATGTCGTTGCTCGAGGAATTCGGCTCCGACGCCGTGCGCTACTGGGCCTGTAACGGGCGCCCGGGTACCGACACCGCGCTCGACACGGGGGTCATGAAGATCGGCCGGCGGCTGGCCATCAAGATGCTGAACGCGTCGAAGTTCGCGCTCGGCCGCCTGGGCGAGGAAGCGGCCCCCGGGCTCGACGCGGTTCACGATGCCCTCGATGTCGCGCTGCTCGCCGAGCTGGCGAAGCTGGTCGAAGGCGCCACCGCGGCGCACGAGGGCTTCGACTACGCCCGGGCGCTCGAGCTGACCGAGGGCTTCTTCTGGTCCTTCTGCGACGACTACGTCGAACTGGTCAAGACGCGCGCCTACGGCGAAGGCTCAGGCGAGGGCGCCGAATCGGCCCGTGCCACCCTGGCGATCGCCCTGTCCGCGCTGCAGCGGCTCTTCGCTCCCTTTCTCCCCTTCGTGGCCGAGGAGGTCTGGAGCTGGTGGCAGGAGGGCTCGGTGCACACCGCGCCGTGGCCGACGGTGGCGGAGGTGGGCCCCCACGCCGGCGCCGAGCCCACCGTGCTCGACGTGGCGGCCGAGGTGCTCGGCGCAGTGCGCCGCGTGAAGACCGAGCACAAGCGCTCGATGCGCGCCCGGGTGGCGACGCTCACGGTCACCGCGCCACGAGCGATCCTGCTCGACGTCGACGCGGCGGTCGGTGACATCGTCGACGCGGCCGGCGTGGACAACTTCGTCACCGAAGAGGGCGAGGCCCTCAGCGTCGCGGTGGAGCTCGAAGAGGACTAGGACCGCGATCGGCAATGTTCGCCCGGTCCCGGTGGAGTCCGAACCGCTACCGAGGCGTCGATGTGCGCTGCCGTCCCGCGCGAACTGACTGTCCGCGCGCAATCTAACTTCACAACGGGCCGTCCGAGCCTCGCCTTCGCTCGGGAAATACGGGCCATTGGCGCGTGCGCCCTGACACTCCGGCTGAGCCGCAAGATGGGGCGCACGGAAGTCACACCCAGGTCACGACTATGACCTCGCTGTGACCTTCGTTTTCGTACAACGACTCCCAACGGATCACCGGGGGCACAGCTACGAGACGGAGGTCAACGAGGTGACCGATGGCACCGCCAAAAAGTTAAGCCGGCCAAGAATGAGGTTCCGCCGGCGGTCAAGCGGGTTGGCGGTTCTCGCGGCGATCGCCGCCGTCGGCCTGGCCGCGTGCGCCAGCCCGAGGTCCCCCCACGTCGCCAGTTTGGCGACCAGCACCACCTTGAGGATCAGAGACGCGAACGCCGCGACCGCCAAGCAGAAAGTAACGCCACCCAATTGCTCAACGGGTGGGCTTTCTGCATGCGCAGCCATGGCGACCCGGACCAAGCAGACCCCACCATCGACGCCAGCAAGGTGATCCACATCACGATGTCGCCCTCGGTCCCAGGCGGGCTCACGGGGCCGAACGGGCAGAGCGGCTCCGGGCCTGTGCCTGGCTCGTACTGCCAGACGTATCTGCTCGATGCCATCAACGAGTTGTTGCAGGGGAGCCAGCCTTACGAGCCGCCGTCGCAGGCGGCCCTGGTGAAGTACGCCGAATGCATGCGGGCCAACGGGGTCCCGAACTACCCGGACCCCAGCGGAGGCGGATTCCAGCTTCACGGGAGTCAAGGGAGCGATCTGGATCCGAACAACCCGACTCTCCAGCAGGCCGGCAAAATTTGCACCAAGAAGAACGGCGTGGACCCTCTCGGTGGCGGCGGCCCGCTTCCGCCAGGAACCGTCGTCTCGGGGCCACCCGGCCAACCAGGGTCGCCCGCCCTCCTCACGGTCCGCGGCAGCGGTTAGCGACTGCCCGGCTGCCTCAACGTGTGGGCGGTTCCAATTTGCGCTCCGCTGCCATGCCAGCTCACGACATCACGATGAACCTGTCCCACCCGATCACGGTCAAGAAGGTGGACGCGGAGTTCGAGGTCCGAACTACTTAGATGAGCTGCGGACAATCGAAATCGACTACCCGAATCGACGATCGCTCCTTGGGTTTCGTCGCCGGGGCTGGCCCCCAAACTCCGGGACATTCGTACGGCTCAACGAGGGCGAGGAGCGCCGAGTCTGCGATCTGCCCCCCTATTTGGCTGCTCGATGGGTGACCGTCAGACAGCCCAAACGTTCCGGGCGCGGCTAGGAAGGCGTCGCGGTCGTCTCGGCGCCGAGGTATGCGCCCACGACTTCGGCGCGGATGTCGGCCGGCTTGCCCTGCTTGATCAGCTCGCCGTTGACCATGATCGCCGCCTCGTCGGCGATGGCGAGCGCCGTCTGGACGAACTGTTCCACCATGATGATGGTCAGCCCCTCCGACGCGACCAGCTGACCGACGACCTCGTAGAGCTGGTCGACGATGATCGGCGCCAGGCCCATGGAGAGCTCGTCGAGCAGCAGGATCTGCGGGTCGGTCGTCAGCGCCCGGGCCATGGAGAGCATCCGCTGCTCGCCTCCCGACAGCGTGCCCGCCAGCTGCTTGCGCCGGTCCGCCAGCGCGGGGAAGCGCTCGAAGGCCTGCTCCTCCACCTTGGCGCTCTTCATGCCGGATTGTCGGAACGTGTACATGAGGAGGTTCTCCGACACCGTCAGATTCGGGAAGATGGATCGTCCCTCGGGGATCATGCACACGCCCGAGCGCGCCAGGCGCTCGGTGGCGTTCCTCCCGAGGCGATTCCCTGCCACCTCGACCGTGCCGGCTGTCAACGGGATCTGACCCGAGATCGCGTTGAGCAGCGTCGTCTTGCCGGCGCCGTTCGGCCCGAGCAGCGCCATGGCCGAGCCCGGGCGCACGGACAGCGTGATCCCGTGCAGCACCTCGATGCGCCCGTACCCGGCTCGCACGTCGACGGCAGAGAGCGCCGGCGGTGCCGAGACCGGGTCGGCAGCGTCGGGACCGCCGTTGGACCGGGCGCCATCGCTCGCGCCCAGTGGGACCGTTCGGGCCACGGCGGGCGAGGCGGGCGGGACCGACGCCGTCCCCCCGCCGAGATAGGCCTCCTGCACGACGGGGTCGGCCTGCACCGTGGCCGGATCACCGCGCGCCACTACGGATCCGTTGTCGAGCACGTCGACGCGGGCGCAGATCGCCATCACGAGGGCCATGTCGTGCTCGACGAGGAGGACGCCCATCCCCTCGGACGCCAGCTGCTGGAGTACCTCGCCGACGCCGTGCGTCTCCTCGGCGTTGAGACCCGAGCTCGGCTCGTCGAGGAGCAGGACCGAGGGTGAGGTGGCGAGGGCGCGCGCCATCTCGACGAGGCGGGCGAGCCCGGTCGGCAGCGAGTCGCTCGGTTCGTCCGCCACGTGGAGGATGCCGACGCGGGCCAGCTGGTAGTCGGCCTCCTCGGCCGGGGTGCGCCCGCCGGCGAGCTTGTGCGGCTGCACCTCCGCCGCCATCCGGACGTTGTCGCGGGCGGACAGGGTGCCGAAGAGCTCGAGGCGTTGGAAGGTGCGGCCCAGTCCGAGGCGCGCTCGCGCGTGCGGCTTGTAGCCGGTCACGTTGTGCGCGCCGACGAGCACGCGCCCTTGGGTCGGGCGCTGCAGACCCGTGATGACGTTGAACAACGTCGTCTTGCCGGCGCCGTTGGGCCCGATCAGCCCGTGGACCTCTCCGGCCGAGACGTCGAGCGTGACGGCATCGAGCGCTTGGAGGCCACCAAAGCGCACCGATACTTCCTCGACGGCGAGCGCGGGCGGGGCGGCGAGATCGGGGTCAGCCAACGGAGCCGACCTTGGGCGGCAACAATCCGCCCGGAAGCTGCGCGGGCGGATTGCCCGGTACGCCGCCGCCGCCGGCGCGGGTCTGGGCGCGACGGGCGTCCCACCACTCGCCCAGGCGCCCGTAGACCAGGCCGAGCCCGTAGGGATTGCGGCCCACGGCGATGATGCCCGCGCCGAAGAGGATGTAGGTGAACCCCGAGACCGACGGGATGTGCGTGGCGATGAGCGGCAGGAGGGCTACCCCGATGCCCGCCTGCACCGCGCCACTGAGGATCGTGATGCCGGCCAGGGCGACGGCCACGAAGAGCACCAGGCTGTTGACGAAGCCGAACTGCGAGAAGGAGACCGTCCGGGACATGCCGCCGTAGA
The DNA here is from genome assembly GCA_036490155.1 of Acidimicrobiales bacterium. Classification (GTDB taxonomy): domain Bacteria; phylum Actinomycetota; class Acidimicrobiia; order Acidimicrobiales; family RAAP-2; genus Bog-473. The sequence continues at coordinate 28,329 of DASXEK010000078.1, forward strand.
GGGCGCCCGACAGCCCGGCCATGCCCCCGGCGATCACGAAGACGGCGAGCTTGGTCCGGGTGATGTTCATGCCGACCGTGGCGCACGCGGCCTGACTGTCGCTCATCGCCACCAGCCGGCGGCCGAACGCGCCACGGCGCAGCGCGCCTACCCCGATGAGGCAGAGGGCGAACACCACGGCAACGAGCACCATGAAGGCGCGGTCGGTGGTGAAGTGCATGCCGAAGATGTCGGGGCGGCCGACGTTCATGGAGCCGTTGGGGATGATGGAGGGGTTGGTGAAGAAGAGCTGGTCCATCAGCACGGCGAAGGCCAGCGTGGCCAGCGCCATGTAGAGCGCACGCAGCCGGAGCGCGGGGAGAGCCAGGATCCCTCCCGCGGCGGCACACAGCCCGATGGCCGTCAGCACGCCGAGGACGGATTCGCCCCCGCCGACTTTGGTCATGGCCCAGGCGCCCAGGCCCATGAAGGTGAACTGGCACAGCCAGATCTGGCCGCCGTAGCCCGAGAGCAGGACGAGCGACAGCGCCCCCAGCCCGATGGTCAGGGCCAGCCCGAGGGTGTACAGGTTGGTGCCGGTGATGAACGTCCCGACCAGCAGCGTGGCCGCGACCAGCACCACGCCGCCGATGACAGTGGAGCGCAGGCTGGCCGGCTTCGGGGGGCGCAGGCGCACGACCCGTCCGACGGCGAGCTTCGCCTGGGGAAGCAGGAGCAGGGCGATGATGAGCAACCCCATGGGGAGCACGGCGGTGACGTCGTTGAGGTAACTGGCCGGGACGTACCCGACGGCCAGCGACTCCGAGACGCCCAGGATCATGGCGCCGAGGTACGTCAGCGGCAGGCTGCTCAGGCGGCCGACGATGGCCGCGGCGTAGCCGAAGATGACCAACTCGGAGAGGATGGCGATGCTCATGCCGGACCCGGGGGCCAGGAGGATCCCGGCGAGCCCGGCGAGCATGAAGCCCACCATCCAGGCAAAGCCCGCGATGCGGCTGGTGCGCGCGCCGGTGAGGGAGGCCAGGCTGGGGTCGTCGACCACCGCCCGCATGGAGACGCCCATGCGCGTCATCTTGAAGAGCAGCCACAGCGCGATGGCCACGACCACCGCGCAGCCGAACGTGATCAGCTCCTCGTACGTGAGGTTGACGCCGAACACGCCGACCTGATCGCCCTCGAACCAGTCGGGCAGGTTGCGCGTGATCGTCTGGTCCCACACCGTGGAGACCAGCCCGTAGAGCACCAGGAACAAACCCAGCGTCACGACGATCGTGGTGCTGAGCGCCGAACCGTAGAGCGGCCGCATGAGCACGCGCTCGACCGCCAGGGCGGACAGCGGCGCGATGACGAGGAGGACGACCGCCAGGGACAGGATTGGGTTCCAGCCCCAGCCCTGCCACAACTGCCAGTACAGGTACGCCATCACCATGCCCACGGCGCCGTGGGCAAAGTTGAAAACACCGGTGGACTTGTACGTGACCACGAGGCCACTGGCCGTCACGGCATAGATGGAGCCGGTGACCACCCCGGCCACTACGAAGCTGATGAATTCGTTCACGACTCGTTCACGACCGCTGCACGACAGTCATTCTGCGACCACGGCGGGCGGGTCGGCTCGGCCTAGCGCGAGACGCCCTTGTAACTGCTCGGGTAGAAGCCGCCGGGGTTGCAGACGAAGCCCGCCTTTGGGTCGGGCGGGATGCGCTTCCAGGTCCCGTTGTCGTACTCGGCCATGATCCAGCACTGCCCGGGGATCTTCTGGGCCGGGTTCTGCGGCGAGATCAGGCCGCTGGCGTTGAAGGAGGTGATCTTGTCCAACTGCGCCTCGACGTTGGCCCTGGTCGGGTTGGCCCCGGCGGCCTTGAGGGCCTGGACGAACAGCTGCGCGTTGATCCACCCGTACAGCGTGTAGAGGTCGAGCTGGGTCTGCGGGTCGACCTTCTTGGCCCACTTGTCGAACGTGGCCACGGCCGGGATCACCTTGGCGTCTTGACCCATGTAGAGCGCGGTGACGGTGCTGACGAGCGTGCCGTTGCCGGCGGCTCCCGGGTTGAAGCCCTCCTCGTAGGTGTTCGCCCCGGAGTACAACAAGGCGTTGAGGCCCTCCTGCTTGTTCTCCTGGGCCATGGTCGAGATGTACGCGCCCTGCTGTGTCGGCTCGAAGAGCATCTTCACGCCGGCGTTCTTCATCTTGATCATGTCGGGCAGGAACGTGGTCTCGGCGAAGCCGGCGTCACGGTCGTAGACCCACTTGTAGCCCAGGCTGTTGGTCAGGTTGTGGAACGTGTGCTCCGCCGTGACGGCGGTGGCGGCCGCGTTGGAGCCGATGACCCCGACGGCCTTGACGTCCTGGGGGTACTTGCTCTTCAGCCACTTGAACGGTCCGCTGATCTCACCGCCGGTGACCAGCGGGATGGCGGCGTAGAGGTTGGGGTCGGTGTAGAGCTTGGGGTCCAGGACCTGCGTGACCACCGGCACCTTGCCGGCGTCGATGGCCGGCTGCTCCGCACCGTCGAGCAGCGAGAAGCCGCCCACGATGGCGAAGTCATTGGCGGCGATGCTCTGCGCCTCGTTGGTAACGGTCCCCGAGGAGAAGGCGCTGTCCATTCCGTTGAGCAGCAGCTTGCGGCCGTTGACGCCGCCCTGGCTGTTGATCATGGCGAAGTAGGCCTCGGTGCCGACCTTGGCGCCCTCGAACAAGCCGGCGATGGGCGCCGAGATGTCGCTGATGGAGCCCACCGTGACGGAGTTCGACGTCACCCCGGGTGCCGCCGTGGCGGCCGCGCCGGCGGGACCGCTGCCCAGCGCCACCACACCGGCGGCGATGGTCAGGGCGAGTCCGGAGGTCACGATGCCGCGACTCTTCGATTTGCGCATGGCTGCGAACCCTCCACGTCGATGCGGGGCTCGTGCCTGCCTGGGGTCGCGCCCGATCGCGCCGTCCTTGGTGTTCCCCACTGCCCACCCCTTCTTTCGTCGGTCTCCGTCGGGCCTTCCGGCCCGATCTGACGGCAAGTCAGATTCCGGGGGGCGACTCTATGTCAGAACTATTTCGCGTGGAGGTCACGTCCATTGCTGGCAGGAGCCCGGGCGTGGACCCCGACGTGTGGGCGGCGCGGGCCGCCTCGAGGAAGTCGCCCACCGCCGAGGTGGTGGCCCGGCACCGGAGGGAGGCGAGCACGTCGAAGGCGTGCTGGGCCAGGGGCAATTCGGCGTAGGCGACCGGCGCGGCGGAAACGGCGCGCAAACGCTCGACGAAGCGCCGCGCCTCTTGGACCGGGACCAGCGTGTCGTTGGCGCCCTGCAGCACGAAGAACGGGGGGGCCTCCTCGTTGACCCGGTAGGTGGGCGACGCGTCTCGGAAGACCTCGGGGTGGTCGGCCTCCTTCGTCTTCATCACGGTTTTCTCGAGCATCTCGACGGTGCCCGGGCCGAAGATGGCCGAGCCCTCGGGCGACGAGGTGAGGTCCATCACGCCGTAGAAGGGGACGCACGCCTGCACCGAGGTGTCGGCCACTTCGAAGCCGGGCTGGAACGCGGGGTCACCGGCGCTCAGCGCGGCGAGTGCACAGAGGTGCCCGCCCGCCGACCCGCCGCTGATGGCGACGAACGCCGGGTCGCCGCCGTACTCCGCGACGTGCTCCTTGACCCAGGCGAGGGCGCGCTTCACGTCGACGATGTGGTCGGGCCAGGTGGCCTTCGGGCTGAGGCGGTAGTTGATGGCGACGCAGACCCAGCCGCGCGCCACCAGCTCGTACAGCATCGGCTTGCCCTGCTCGCGCTTGTCGCCGATGATCCAGGCGCCGCCGTGGACGTAGACCATGACCGGCGCCTGCTCGGGCGGGGCGAGACGCGAGCGGTAGATGTCGAGGCGGTGACGGCGGAGGCGGTCGCCCCAGTAGTCGATGTTGCGCGTCGCCCGCACGGCCCGCGACTTCAAGGGGATGGCGCGGGTGACCCGCCACACACGGCCCCACCTCGGCGCGGTGGGCTGGGGCGGGACCGGGAACGACTCGCTGCGCACCTCCGCGAGGGCGGCGTCGGTGACGTCGGACGCGCGGAGGCCGGTGATGCCCAGGCCGAGCAAGCCGATCCAGCCGACCACCGCAAGGGCGAGTCCGAGCCAGCCCGCCCAGCCCGCCAAGGCGCCGTACGCGATGAACAGGCCGGTGGCGGCCAGCTGCCAGACGATGTTCTGGAAGGCCAGCTCGTTCGGGATCCACGCGACGGCGAAGCTGACGATGGTCAGCGGCTCGCGGCGAACCGGTCGATACGCGAGCGCCACGGCGAGCGCACCGAAGGCGGTGACGGCCAAGAAGGCGTACGGCACCCCTCCATCATCGCCCGAACATCGCCCGCACGGCCCGTTCGGGCCGGTCCGCCCTGGTCGGAGGCAATTCCCAGTTGCCCGGCCTCCGACTTGGTGCCAGGTTATGGGCGAGGGACTAGGTGACCAAGGAGCGTCGATGACACCCGAACGACTGAGCGGGCTGGATGCCAGCTTCCTCTACATGGAGACCCCCACCCTCCACATGCACGTGGCCATGGCGGCCGTCTTCGACCCCTCGACGGTGCCCGGTGGCTATTCGTTCCGGCGGGTCCGCCAGCTCATCAGCGACCGGATCCCGCTCGCCCCGGTGTTCCAGCGCCGGCTGGTCGAGGTCCCGCTGCGGCTCGGCTTCCCGATGTGGGTGGACGATCCCGAGTTCGACATCGACAACCACCTGCGACGCGCCGCGCTCCCCGCTCCCGGCGGCATGCGCGAGCTGGGCGACTTCGCCGCCGATGTGATCAGCCGCCAGCTCCACCGGGACCGGCCGCTATGGGAGATGTGGATCGTCGAAGGCGTCGAGGACGGCAAGATCGCGCTGGTCACGAAGATGCACCACAGCACGATCGACGGGGTCTCGGGGGCAGAGCTGCTCGGTGTGCTCTTCGACCTGGAGCCGAATCCGCCCGACGCCCCACCGGTCACGACGCGCCAGCTCGACTCGCGCATCCCGTCGAGTTTCGAACTGATGTCCCAGGCCATGGTGTCCAATCTGGTCGCCCCCTACGACATGGGCCGCATGATGCTGCGCACGACGCGCAGCCTCCTTGGCATCCGCCGCGTCCGACGCGCGCTGCCGGAACCGGCCAAGGGGGCGCTCCCGCTGACGGCGCCGCGCACCTCCATCAACGCCGCTGTGCACGCCCGGCGGCGGGTCGCCTTCGCCGCAGCGAGCCTGGCCGACGCGAAGAAGTTGAAGAACGAGATGCACACGACGGTCAACGACGTGGTCCTGGCCATGGTGACGGGCGCACTGCGCACCTACCTCCAGGCGGGCGACGAGCTGCCCGAGATCCCTTTGGTCTCCGTGGTGCCGGTCTCCGTCACGCCCGATGTGGCCGAGTTGAAGGGGTCCAACAAGGTCTCGTCCATGTTCGTCCAGCTGCCGACGCACCTCGAGGACCCGCTCGAACGATTGGCGCTGATCCACGAGGGAACCAAGGGCGCCAAGGAGGAGCACAAGGCGTTGGGCGCGTCCATGCTGCAGAACTGGGCCGAGCACGCCAGCCCCAACGTCTTTGCGGCTGCGGCCCGGCTCTATACCGGGATGAAGCTCGCCGATCGTCATCGTCCCGTGGCGAACCTCGTTGTCTCGAACGTACCGGGGCCCGACTTCCCGCTCTATCTGGGTGGCAGTCAGATGCTCGGCATGTTCCCGCTCGGGCCGGTGATGGACGGCATGGGCCTGAACATCACGATCATGAGCTACATGGGCGTCCTCTATTGGGGGTTGGCGTCCGATGCCCGCGCCGTGCCACGCCTGTGGGACATTGCGGCGGCGATCCCCCACGCCCTGACCGAGCTCATGGAGGCCGCTGGCCTGAAATCCGAGCCCTTTGACGTCCCCATCCATCTCGGTCCCGGCATGCCGCCGACCGCGCACTGGGTACGCACCGCGGCGACGGTCGAGAGCGAGGCGACCGGTAGCGTGAGTGCATGACCGTACGCGAGCTCGGACACCTGGTCCTGTACGTGCGCGACGTGCGGCGCTCCGCCGCCTTCTACCGCGACGTCCTGGGCTGGCGGCAGGTCCTGCCCGAGCCGGGAACCGAGCCCGCCGGTGCCGCGGCCTTCTCGTCGGGGCGGACCCACCACGAGCTGCTGCTCATTGAGGTGGGCGCCGACGCCACACCCGTCCCGCCCGGCCGCCGCGTGGGGCTCTACCACTTCGGCCTCAACGTCGGCGAGACCGACGACGACCTGCGCGCCGCGCTGCGCCAGGTACAGGAGGCCGGGGCCACTGTCGTCGGCGCGTCGGACCACACGGTGACCCACAGCCTCTACATCCTCGATCCCGACGGCAATGAAATCGAGCTGTACGTCGACGTGCCGGGCGTCGACTGGAAGTCCCACCCTGAGCTCATCGGCGCCGCCATCCGCCCGTTGCGGCTCTGAACAGCCCCGTGGCACCAGTGGCATCCGCCGCGTCGAGCGGCGCCCGAGCCCGCCTCGTGCCCGCGGACGACGCCGGCGCTCAGGCCGCGGCCGAGGTGCTGGGTCGAGGCGGCATCGTCGTCGTGCCGACCGACACCGTCTACGGGTTGGCGGCGCGTCCGGACGACTTCGACGCGGTCCAGGCGGTGTACCGGGCCAAGGGGCGACCCGACGGTCTGCCCCTGCCCGTCCTGGCGGCGTCGCTCGATCAGGTCCGGGCGTTGGGGGTCGAGCTGACCGACGCGGCGAGCACCCTGGCGGGGCGGTGGTGGCCGGGCCCGCTCACGCTGGCCTTCGGGTTCGGGTCCGGGTCCGGGTCCGAGTCCGGGGACGCCGTGCGTCGACCGGCGTGGCTGGCCGGCCGCGACGAGGTGGCGGTCCGCATCCCCGACCATGGCTTCCTGCGCGGCCTGCTCGTGGTCACGGGCGCGCTCGTGGTCACCAGCGCGAACCCGCACGGGGCGGCGACGCCGCGGGCGGCCGGTGATGTCGCCTCGAGCCTCGGCGACGCGGTGGATCTCATCGTCGACGGTGGCGGGCTGACCGAGGTGCCGTCGACGCTCGTCAACGTGCGCGGACCGTCCGCGGTGGTCGAGCGCGAGGGCGTGATCTCCCGGGCCGAGATCGAACGTGCGTTGGCGGTGGTCTGATGGGCGGCGTGCGCCGCGTGCTGTTGGCGATCGAGACCTCCTGCGACGAGACCGCCGCCGCCGTGGTGGACGAGAGCTTTACCGTGCGCTCGTCGGTCGTGGCGAGCCAGGTGGACCTCCATGCGAGCTTCGGCGGCGTCGTGCCCGAACTGGCGAGCCGCGCGCACACGGAGACCATCACGCCGATCGTGGCACGCGCCCTCGACGAGGCCGGGGTGTCGGGCCCCGACCTCGAGGCGGTTGCCGTGACCTCGGGACCCGGCCTGGTCGGTGCGCTCCTGGTGGGCATCGCGACGGCCAAGGCGTTGGGCTTGGGATGGGGCGTGCCGGTCGTGGGGGTGAACCACCTGGAAGGACACCTCGCCAGCGTGTATCTCGCCGACCGCGAGGTGCCGTTCCCTCAGACCGCGCTGTTGGTCTCGGGCGGCCACTGCATGCTGACGCGGGCGACCGCGCCGGGGCGCTACTCGTTGCTCGGGGAGACGGTTGACGACTCCATCGGCGAGGCCTACGACAAGGTGGCGCGCTTCCTCGGCCTCGGCTACCCGGGCGGCCCGGTGTTGGACCGGCTGGCCGCGGACGGCGACGACCGGCTCGGCTTCCCGCGCCCCATGCTCGCCGACGGCTACGCCTTCTCGTTCTCGGGCCTCAAGACCGCCGTCGTGAATTACGCCCGTTCCGACTCCGATTTCGCCGTGGAAGACGTCGCGGCCTCGTTCGTCGCCGCCTGCATGGACGTGCTCGTCGCCAAGCTGCGACGCGCGCTCGACGAGTTCGCGGATCCCGCTCTGGCCATCGTGGGTGGGGTGGCGGCGAGCCCTATTCTGCGAGCCCGGGCCCAGACGCTGGCGGACGAGTTCGGCACCAGGCTCCTGATCCCGCCCCAGGCCATGGCGACGGACAACGCCGCCATGATCGGCGTTGCCGGGTGGCACAAGCTGAGGGCGGTCGGACCGAGCCCACCGTCGTTCGGACCGGAGCCGGACCTGCGCCTGCAGTTCTCCTGAGCTTGGCCTAGGGCGCGTGCGCGCGCTGCTGGTGCCGCAGCCGACGGCGCCGTTCGGCCCGTGAGCCCGAGAGGTGCGACGACAGGTCCACCAGGACGCCGAGCGCGACGATCACCCAGCCGAACGGGTCGACGCCCTTGCCGGGTGCGTAGACGAGCGCGTAGAAGACCGTCGCGTACGGCAAAAAGACGAAGCCAATGATGCCCTCCCAGCCCGAGCGGAACGCGATCGTCAGTCGGTCGGTGAAGAGCCACACCAAGAAGAGGGCGAGGCGCGCCGAGAACGCCGAGATGAGTGCGAAGAGGCAACCCATGCGATCCGCTCCTCAGAGAGGGAGCCCGCCCGTGGCGGCATTGGTCGACCCGGTGTCGCTGTAGGCCGCGATGGTGCGCTCGGCGATCCGCATCTGGTGAATCTCGTCGGCCCCGTCGGCGAAGCGAGCCCAGCGGGCGTGTTGGAGCATGTTGGCCAGCGGGGTGTCGGTGGAGTAGCCGAGCGCTCCGTGGACCTGCATGGAGCGGTCGATGATGCGGTTGAGGCTGTTGGCGACGAAGTGCTTTGCCATCGACACCTCGGTGCGGAATTCCTCGCCGCGGTCGATCTTGTACGCCGCGTGCAGGACCATGAGCTTGCACTGGTACAGCTCCATGGCGGAGTCGGCGATCAGCCACTGCACGCCCTGCTTCTCGGCGAGGAGCGAGCCGTGCGAGTACCGGTGCAGGGCGCGGTCGACCATCATGTCGAGCGCGGTCTCGGCCTGCGCGATCCAGCGCATGCAGTGGGCCAGGCGGGCCGGCCCAAGTCGGTACTGGCCGAGACGGTGGCCGTTGCCGCGTCCGCCGAGGATCTGCGAGTCGTGCACGCGCAGGTCCTCGATGACGATCTCGGAGTGCCCGGTCGAACCGTGCATCGTCTCGACCTCGCGCACGTCGTTCCAGCCTTCGCTCGGGAGGTCGACCAGGAACGCGGTGTTGGCCCCGCGTGAGCCCGCGGGAACGTCGGGCTCGGTGCGGGCGATCAGGATGGCGAACTGGGCCCGGCGCGCGTTCGAGATGAACCATTTGTGGCCATTGATGACCCACTCGTCGCCGTCCTTCTCGGCCCGGGTCTGGATCAGCGTCGGGTCCGAGCCGGCGACCTCGGGCTCGGTCATGGCGAAGCACGACATCGCGGTGCCCTCGCAGAGGCGCCGCAGGTATTTCTCCTTCTGCTCGTCGGTGCCCCAGTGCAGGAGGGTATGCATGTTGCCCTCGTCGGGGGCCATGCAATTGAGGATCCAGGGACCCAGGCGCGTCCGGCCGGACTCGGCTTGCACCATGGCCAGTTCCACGTGTCCCAGGCCCATGCCGCCCCATTCCTTGGGCATGTGGGGCAGCCACAGCCCTTCCCGCTTGGCCTCCTCACGCAGCTCGAGGATGGTGACCAGGTACTCGTGACGCTCGGTGACCTTGGACTCGTCGTCGAACCCCTTGACGCGCGGCACCACGGTGTCCTGGATGAAGGTGCGCACCCGGGACCGGATCTCTTCGTGTTCGGGGGCGAGGGTGAAGTCGATTGCCATGGGTGCGCCTCCTCTTCGGGGCCCTAATAGAGGCCTACTACGTTTCCGTCGTCGTCGATGTCAATGTTCTCGGCGGCGGGGTGGCGGGAGAGCCCCGGCATGGTGCGCATGTCGCCGCTGATCAGGTACACGAAGCCGGCCCCCACGTTGGCCCGGGCCGCGCGCACAGGCAGCCGCCAGCCTCTCGGAGCTCCGAGCAGCTTGGGGTCCGACGAGATGGACAGATGCGTCTTGGCGATGCAGACGGGCAGGTCACCGAAGCCCGCGCTCTCGTAGGTGTCGAGCTGGCGGGCGGCGACGGGGTCGTAGTCCACGCCCTCGGCCCCGTAGACCTCCGTGGCGACGGCCTCGATCTTCTCCCGCAGGCTGGCACCGTCCTCGTAGAGCATGCGGAACTCGCTCGGCTCTTCCGCCGCATCGACCACGGCCTCGGCCAGCTCTACCGCGCCCTTGCCGCCTTGCTCGAAATGGGTGCAGACGGCGGAGCGTGCACCGGCCGACGCTGCAATCTCGCGGATCGCCGCGTGCTCGGACGGGAAGTCACCGGCGAACGCGTTGATGGCGACCACGGGGGTCACCCCGTGCCGGCGCACGATGCCCAGGTGGGCGAGAAGATTGGCCGCGCCGAGGCGCACCTCGTCGGGATTCTCCTCGAGCATGGCCGGCGGGAGCGGGCGGCCGGCCACCACCCTGTGCCGCCCGGAATGGAGCTTGAGGGCGCGCACCGTCGTCACGACGACCGCCGCGTCGGGCACGAGACCCGAGGCGCGGCACTTGATATTGAAGAATCGCTCGGCGCCCATGTCGGCCCCGAAGCCGGCCTCGGTGACGAGGTACTCCCCCGCATGGATGCCGATGAGGTCGGCCACCACAGAGGAGTTGCCGTGCGCGATGTTCCCGAAAGGCCCGGCGTGGACGAGCACCGGCGTGTGCTCGAGGGTCTGCAGCAGATTCGGCTTGACGGCGTCGCGCATGATGACGGTCATCGCGCCTCCGGCCTTCAACTGCTCGGCCGTGACGGGCTCCCCGGCGGGGGTGTACCCGACCACGATGCGTCCCAGGCGCGCCCTCATATCGAGCAGCGTCCGCGACAGGGCGAGCACAGCCATGACTTCCGAGGCGGCCGTGATGTCGAACCCCGTCTCTCGTGGGGTGCCGTCCTGGGAGCCGCCGAGGCCGCTCACGATGTTGCGCAACGAGCGGTCGTTCACGTCGATGACGCGCTTCCACGTGATGGCGTGGGGGTCGATCCCGAGCTCGTTCCCGTTGTACAGATGATTGTCGACCATGGCGGCGAGGAGATTGTTGGCCGCCGTCACCGCGTGCAGGTCACCCGTCAGGTGCAGGTTGAGGTTCTCGAAGGGAACGACCTGGCTGTACCCGCCGCCGGCGGCGCCGCCCTTGATGCCGAAGGTCGGCCCCATTGACGCCTGGCGTATGGCGATGGTCGCCTGGCGCCCGATGCAGGCCAGGGCTTGGCCGAGACCGACGGTGGTGGTGGTCTTTCCTTCGCCGAGCGGCGTGGGCGTCACCGCGGTGACCACGATGTAGCGGGCCTTGGGCCGGCGGGCCAGCGCCTCGACCGCGTCGAGGCTCACCTTGGCCACGTGCGAGCCGTAGGGCTCGAGCAGCTCCGGTCCGAGGCCCATCTGGGCGGCGATATCGGTGATCGGGTGCAGCGTGGCGCGCCGCGCGATCTCAATGGCCGGAGGGACAGGTGGCACCCAATCGATCATGCCAGACGGCGGCGGGGGGCAATCGGGGCGGGTTCGGTCCGGGTCAAGCGGTAGCGTCGACGCCGCTCGTCCGTTGCGGTGTGCGCCGAAGACCATGATCGCCCTCCACGTTCTCTCCTTCGCCTTCGGTGCCGCGTTGGTGCTGGTGATCCTGGGCTCGGCCCTCAAGACGGTCGTCCTGCCCCAGGAGGGCCTCCCGCGCTTGGCCCAGGCGGTGTTCGCAGTCGTCTACCGCCTGCTGGTCCATCGCTCTCGGACCCGGGAGCGCGCCATTGCGCTCCGCGCGCTGTACGCACCGGTCGCGCTGGTCAGCCTCCCGCTCGTGTGGATGCTGCTCATGGTCGTGGCCTTCAGCTTCATCTTCTGGGGCACCGGGTCGTTGGTTGTGCAGCGAGCCTTCGAGATCAGCGGCTCTTCGCTCACGACCCTCGGCTTCGCCGAGCCGGACTCGACGACCCGGATTTGGCTGGCGTTCATTGAGGCGATCATCGGGCTCGGGCTGGTCGCCCTCCTGATCAGCTATCTGCCGACGATCTACGGCGCTTACAACACGCGCGAGAAGGGCATCGTCCGCCTCCGCCCGATCGCAGGGTCGCCCCCGACGACGGTCGCTCTCTTCCAGACCCTCCAGCGCCTCGGGGCCCTGGACAGCTGGGAGTTCTGGCGCGACCAGGCCGACTGGATCCTCGACCTCGAGCAGACCCACACGGCGTTCCCGATCCTCACCTACTTCCCCGAGACCCACCGCGGCCACTCGTGGGTGGCGTCGATCGGCACGCTGCTCGACGCCTCCGCGCTCGTGGTGTCCGCGTCGGAGACGGGCGCGGGTGAATCCTTCGAAGACATCGAGAAGGGCCCGATGATGGTCCTCGTCTACGGCATGCCCGCCTTCGTCCGCGTGGCGCGGGCAGCCTCTATCCCTCTCGACGAGCCGGTCGGGATCGCCGAGCTGACTGGGCACTTCGGCGACCCACCGCCTCCCATCACGATCTCGCGCGCCGAGTACGACGAAGCCATGACGGCCCTGGCACCCCTCTTCGGAGTCCCGCCCGAGCGCCAGGAGGACGGGTGGCGACGCTTCGCCTGGGTGCGCTCGAGCTATGAGCCCGCCCTGCGCGCGCTCGCCGGCCTGACCTTCGCCTATCCCGCGCCCTGGACGACGGACCGTCCGGCGGTGGTGGGCAAGCCGCGGTTCTTCCGGCGTCGCGTGATCCACGTGGATTGGACGGCCAACATGACGGGCCCCGCACAAGGGGCGCAGGGCGCGCCGGGTTCGGCCGGCCCGGCCCCAGGCGGGTCTACAGGTGGCTGAAGCCCCCTGACTCCTCTTTGGTCATTGGCACCGAGACCGGGTGACGGGCGAAGTGCGCGATCGACTGCTGCATGTCCTCGAGCAGGAGCGTGGCCAGGTCGCGGCTGACGCCCTGGCGCACCAGAATGCGCTGCACCGAGACATCGGACACGGCTCCAGTCAAGGGGTAGGCCGGCACCTGCCAGCCGCGGTTGCGCAGCCGGTCGGCGATGTCGTAGAGCGTGTACCCGGGGTCCTCCCCCTCGCTGATGCGCCAGGCCACCGAGGGAATCCCGGTCTGGGGATCGGAGTCACACAGCATCTCGAACGGCCCGAGCTTGGCGACCTCGTGGGCCAGGAACTTGCCCGTCAGGTAGCACGCGTCGTGCACGTTGCGGTACCCGTCTCGGCCCAACCGGACGAAGTTGTAGTACTGCGCGACGATCTGGCCGGCGGGACGCGAAAAGTTGATCTGGAAGACCGGCATGTCGCCGCCCAGGTACGTCACGTGGAAGATGAGGTCCTCCGGCAGCTCGGCGACATCACGCCAGAGCACCCAGCCCACGCCGAGCGGTGCGAGCCCGAACTTGTGGCCCGAGCTGCTGATCGACTTGACCCGCGGGACGCGGAAGTCCCACAGGATATCCGGAGCGCAGAACGGCGCCAGGAACGCGCCGCTGGCGCCATCGATGTGGATGTCCACGTCGAGCCCGGTGTCGGTTTGCAGCTTGTCCAGCGCCTGGGACAGCTCGAGCACGGGCTCGTACGAGCCCGTGTAGGTCACGCCGAAGGTGGGCACCACCATGATGGTGTTTTCGTCGACGCGCTCGAGCATTTGCTCGGCGTCCATGCAGTAGCGACCGGGGGACATCGGAATCTCGCGCATCTCCACGTCCCAGTAGCGGGCGAACTTGTGCCACACAACCTGGACCGGACCACAGACCATGTTGGGCGTGTCCGTTGACTTGCCGGCCGCCTTGCGCTTGGCACGCCAGCGCCACTTGGCCGCCATCCCGCCCAGCATGCACGCCTCCGAGGAGCCGATGGCCGAGCAGCCCACGGCCTGCGCCGACTCGGGTGCGTTCCACAGGTCGGCCAGCATCGTCACACACCGGCGCTCGAGCTCGGCCGTCTGCGGGTATTCGTCCTTGTCGATCAGGTTCTTGTCGATCGCGATGTCCATCAGGCGGTGGACTTCGGGCTCCTCCCAGGTCTGGCAGAAGGTGGCCAGGTTCTGGCGGGCGTTGCCGTCGAGCATCAGCTCGTCGACGATGCACTGGAAGGCGTCGCCTGAACCCATCTCCTTGATCGGGAAGTGGGTCGAAGGCAGGCAGGCGTGCAGGTCGCGGTCGGCGTAGATCGAGTCGAGCATGCTCTCGCGGACCGATTCCCTCTTATGCAACGGCATGGTGCATCCCCAGTCATCCGGATCGAATGGTTCGGATGCGTACCGTACCGGTGCCTCGTGCTGCAGGGCGACCGCGCGGCGCGAGGTCGGGCGGCCTGGGACCAGCGAGCGGCGCTCCGAACGCACGCCCATCTAAAGGGTCAGCTGGCGAGCAACTCCAGACTCGCCGGCCGAGCGGTGCGACGGGTGCCCCGCCGAGTGGATGGAGCCGTCACCGCGCGCTCGTCATCGGCGTCGGGACGGTCCGCCAGCCTCGAGCGCAGTTGACGCAGCGCCTTCGTATGGATCTGGCACACCCTGCTCTCGGTGACACCGAGGATCGCCCCGATCTCGGTGAGCGTGAGGCCGTCGTAGTAGTACATCGTCAGCACAGCCCGCTCGCGATCGGGCATGTCGTCGATCGCGCCGATCAACGCCTCCTTCGACTCCTTGGCCTCGAAGGTGTCCATCGGCCCAACGGAACGATCAGGTAGCGACTCTCCGAGCGTGGACCCGTCCGATCGGTCGCCGCCGCGCAGAACCTCGTCGAGGGCGATCATGCCGACAGAAGAGATCTTCCGCAGGGCACCGTGGAAGTCGGCTGACGTCATGTGCAGCTCCGCCGCCACCTCGGCTTCGGTCGGCGTGCGGCGTAGCGTCGTCTCCAGATGGGAGAAGGCCTGCTCCACTACACGAGCCTTGCTGCGCACCGAGCGGGGCACCCAATCGATGGAACGGAGCTCGTCGATGATGGCGCCCTTGATGCGCGGGATGGCGTAGGTCTCGAAGCGGAACCTACGGTCGGGCTCGAATCGCTCGATGGCATCGATGAGGCCGATGATGCCATAGCTCGTCAAGTCCTCTTCATCGAAATGGCGCGGCAACCCGGCCATGACACGTCCTGCGACGTACTTGACGAACGGTGAGTAGTGCTCGATCAATTGGTTCCTCGCTTCGCGCGTGCCAGTCCGCTTGAACTCCGACCACAGACAGTTGATGCTCTTCTCGACAATCTCCGGTGTAGCGGAGACGTCACGAGACGTCGATCCCACGTGTCCCCCTCCCTCGTTGGCGTCTCCGACAGACGCCACTCCCTCCGTGAGGCTTCCCATTTGATCATGCAGATTTCGGTGCTTCAGGAGTATCTACCACTCTATTTCCACTCGTTTTGGCTGGTTGGGTTGCCGCTGAGTGGTCGCTCGGTTGCAGACCACAGCAACGGATCGAATCCACCGGCGCTCGCACGACGCGACCACACGCGGACGAGAGTGGATGCGCGCGGGAGCGATTGCCGTCGACTGCGCGTGTGACTCGACGCCGCGCGTCCGCGCGCGCTTCGAGTCGCACCACTGGTCCTTTTGGACTATGCGGCGCGGCGCGGTCCCTGTTGCAGCGGACGTCCCACGCGAGCTCGACCGCGTAGACCGACCGGCGATCTATGGCCGGAGCGCCAGACGTCAGCGTCGGTCCCGCTCTCCGGCCCGACGTGCAGCCACCAATCGGCACCCGTGTCGCGCTCAAGCGCCGCGTGGTACCCGCCGAGACAAGGAGCGTGACGATCCCGATCGACACCCAAAGGCGCTTGGCCCATCGAGACGACCACCGTCGAGGCGACGGCGACGTCCGTCCGCGGCCGCTCGAGGGATCGGCGCAGCTGGGCGGAGACCGGAGGATCCTGATCGCCGAGGACGACCACAGCTGCCGGTCGGCCCTCATGCACTACTTCGAGCGGTCGGGATACCGCGTCTCGGAGGCCGCTGACGGGCCAGCCTCGCTGCGAGCGGTCTTCGAGAGCTCGGCGGACCTGGTCATTCTCGACCTCGGCCTGCCCGGCGCCGAGGGCCACGACGTCCTGGCGAAGATCCGGCGCGACAGCGCAGTGCCCGTCATCGTGTGCTCGGGACGCGACTCGGAGAGCGAGCGCGTTCGCACGCTCAACCTGGGGGCCGACGACTTCGTGGTGAAGCCCTTTTCGTTCCCCGAGCTCGAGGCAAGGGTACGGGCGGTGCTCCGCCGGGGCACCCGAGCGCCGGCCACACGCCGTCTCCACCTCGGCGAGCTGGTAATCGATCGCGACACGCGTTCGGTGATGCTGGCCGACTCGGTGATTCCCATGACGCGCAAGGAATTCGACCTGCTCACCTTCCTTGCCTCCTCGCCGGGCCGGGTGTTCTCGCGGCGGGACCTGCTCGAGCGAGTCTGGGCGTCGACCGACGAATGGCAGGGCTGTTCGACCGTGACAGAGCACGTGCGCCGGATTCGCCTGAAGATCGAGGACGACCCCAACGCACCGCGTTGGATTGCCACGGCGCGCGGCGTCGGCTACCGATTCTGCGCACCAGAGGGACGCCCCGCGCAGAATTGAGGACTGCGATCGGGGTAGCCCGATCCATGGTCGGTACCAATTCACACCACGACCGCACAACATTTGGTCCGAATGGCCTATTGAGCTGGTCGGGCGCTCCAGGGACACTAGGAGCGACGGGACGCGAACCCATCGCGGCGGAACCGGGACTGACCGGGTTCGCGGCGCGTCGCGAGGACCCGTGCATTGGGCGCGGGCAGATGAGGGGACGTCCACATGATGCTGAGCTCGCCGTGTCCGCACCGTCGGCCTCGCCGCGTTGCGACGCCGAAGTACGGATCACACCGGCGATGAGCGCACCGTTCGATCTGCCTGCTCGCGTGCCGTATGGAGAAGGGCTGCGACCCGACGTTTCGGCCGCGCGGGCGCCCGCCGCTCCTATCGCCACGACCAGGACCATCCTCGTTGCCGAGGACGACAGCACGTATCGCCTGGCGTTGCACCGCTACCTCGAGCAGTCCGGCTACCAGGTGATCGAGGCCGAGAACGTGCCGACTTCCCTGCGTGCCGTCTTCCGCCAGGAGGCCGACCTCGTCGTCCTCGACCTCGATCACGATGGCGGTACGGCCGATGTCCTGACCAAGATCCGGCGCCGCAGCACGGTGCCGGTCATCGTCTGCTCCGGCCGGGCGTCAGAACACGATCGGGTTCGGCTGCTGAATCTCGGTGCGGACGACTTCGTCGTCAAGCCCTATTCCATGATCGAGCTCGAGGCGCGCGTGCGCGCCGTCTTGCGCCGCGGTGCTACGACGCCGGCCACGACCTTGGACCTCGGCGACCTTGTCATCGACCGGGGAACCCGCATTGTCACCATCGCCGAAGCCGAGGTGACCATGACGCGCAAGGAGTTCGACCTTCTCGCCTTCCTGGCCGGATGCCCCGGCCGCGTGTTCTCGCGCGAGGAGCTCCTCGAACGAGTTTGGGGATCCACCAGTCGCTGGCAGGGTTGCTCGACGGTGACCGAGCACGTGCGCAGGGTCCGGCTCAAGATCGAGAGTGATCCGGAGCACCCTCGTTGGATCACCACCGTCCGCGGTGTCGGCTACCGCTTCTGCTCGGTCAGCGCCGCGTAGGCGCGTCGAGAGGCCGCGGCGAAGGCGGCCGTGCCGGAATGGTCGAATTGTTGTGCCTTCGCACCCAGAATGGGCCGAACGGCCCGTCGTGACCCCGAGGACGACCTCGCAATTGGGGGTTGCGTGGGCGATGATGGGTGGCTCGATCCGTGAGGGGGAACGAACGGATGGCGATTGATCTGAGCGGCGCGCCCGTGCTGCCGCGCGTCGGCCTGGGCCGCTGGCCGTTGCGAGGTCGCGCACGAGAACTCCAGCTCCTGAAGGAGAGCATCCGCGAGCGCCGTGGAGCCGTGATCGCAGGACCGGCCGGCAGCGGCAAGACAGTGCTGGCCCGGGCAGGCGTCGAGTTCGCCCAGGACCAGGGCATGTCGGTGGCCCAGGTGGCGGGAACCGAGGCGGCACGCCCCTACCCATTCGGGGCGTTTGCATCCCTCTTGCCGCCTGGACTCGCGGCGGTCGGGCCCGAGTCGCACGCCGACCTGCTCCGGTACTACGCGCGCGAGCTCCTCGAGGTTGCGGGAGGGCGACCACTGCTGCTGTTCGTCGACGATGCCCACCTGCTCGACGACGGGTCTTCGATGCTGATGCACCAGCTCTCCCTCAACGCCTCGGCCGCCGTGCTGGCCTGCGTCCTGACCTCCGCGCCCACGGCCCGACCTCTCACCGATCCGACCGTCGCGCTGTGGAAGGACCACGAGGCGGAACGAGTCGAGCTGGCCCCCCTGGACGACACATCCATCGAGGAGTTGCTTCTCGCCGTCCTCGGAGGCCCCATCGATGCCGCGACGCTCCGCCAGCTGGCGGACCACACGGAGGGTGACCCGCTGTACCTCCGCGAGTTGGTGACCGGCGCGCTCGAGAGCGGCGCTCTCACCGACGACAGTGGAGTCTGGCGGGTACGCGGTCCCTTGCAGGCGACATCTCGTCTCGTCGAGCTAGTCCACCTACGCCTCGGGGACCTGAGCGATGCCGAACGCCACGTGGTCGAGCTCGCGGCGATCGGGGAGCCGCTCGCCCAGCCGTCGCTGGACGAGCTCACCGATTGGGCCGCCGTCGAGTCGCTTGAGGACAAGGGCCTTTTAACGAGCAGTACGGACGGCCGGCGGCTCCAGGTTCGCCTAGCCCACCCTGTCCTGAGCGACGTCGTGCGCGCCGGCATCACGCCGCGCCGCGAACGCGCCTTGGCGCGAGCCCTCGCTGAGATCTCGGGTGGCCGTCGACAGGAGGACACGCTGCTGTTGGCTTCGTTACGCTTGGTCGGCGGCGGCGGCAACGCCGAACTGCTCCTTGCCGGAGCGATGGCGGCGCGCGACCGGCGCGACTTCGCGCTCACCGAGCGCCTGGCCCGCGCCGCCATGGACCAGGGCGCAGGGTTCGACGCGCGTCTCTTGGCCGCCGAAGGCGCCCACGTGCAAGGCAGGCACGCACAGGCCGAAGGCGAGCTCGATGCCCTCACCCTCGACGCCGCGACAGCGGCAGAGCAGATCCGCGGAGCGCTGCTGCGGTTCGACCTCTCCTTTTTCTCGCGGGGCGCGGCCGACGTGTCGGTGCTCGACGCGCTCTTGCGAACGGCGGTGGACCCTGCCTGGCGCGGCGAGCTGTTGGCCCGGCGCCTCTGCCTGCACGGTGCCGCCCAAGGCCCCCGCACCGTCGTCGACGCGGTGCCGGTGCCCCTCGAACCCGAGCCGTCCTCCCCGCGCACCAGCGTGCAATCTGTTGTCGGTGGATGCTTCATCCGGTCCGGCCGCATCGAGGCTGCGCTCGGGTTACTGGCTCCGCCGCTTGGCGCCGGCACGCATCCGGCCCCCCCGGTCGGGTCCGAGCCATGGAACCCGTTCGGGAACCATGCCCTCGCGTTGATCGGCCTCGGCCGCCTCGACGAGGCCGAGGCGCTCATCGGCGCCGCGCGCCAGGACCTGGCCGTCGCGGCGGCGTCGCCAGAAAGCGCCATCGTGGCCACTGTCCTGGCCGCACTTCGTCTGGAGCAGGGCCGCGTCCGGGACGCGTTCCTCCAGGCGGCGAGTGCGGCGGGCACCTTCCTCGACCTGGGTCTCCCGGTGCTGGCGCGCCGCTGTTACGCGCTGTCCGCCCACGCGTCGGCCCTCGCCGGCCTAGCGGCCAAAGCGAACGAGACCTTGGTCGAGCTCGACGCGCTCGGCCTGCCGGCCGACCTGTCCTTCGAGGTCGAGGTTCTCCAGGCCCGCGCCTGGGTTTGGGCGGCCAGCGGCGACATGGCGACGGCGCGCCACAACCTCGAGGCGGCCGCCGCACTCGGCCTGGAGGTCGGCGACCTGCTCGGCGCGACCACGTCCCTGCACGGGTTGGCGAGAATGGGGCGGGCTCGTCAGGTGGTCGATCAGCTCGCGGAGCTCGCCCAGCAGGTCGACGGCGAGCTGACCGTGGCCCGGCTGTCGCATGCGCTCGGCGCAGGGGGCCGGGACAGCCACAAGCTCGAGGAAGCCGCCACCCTCTTCGAGGACCTCGGCGCCCATCTTTACGCCGCCGAGGCGCTCGGCGAGTCGGCGGTGCACCTGCGGCGCGCCGGGCTGACCCGCGAGGCGGCCTCGAGCCAGCAGAGGGCGGCGAGGCTGCTCTCGCGATGCGAGGGGGCCGTCACGCCGTTCGTCCGGGCCATCGGCGCTCGGGCCCAGCTCACCCCGGCCGAGCTCGACACCGTCCTCCAGGCCACGTCCGGCAGCACGGACAAGCAGATCGCTGAGCTGATGCACCTCTCCGTCCGTACGGTCGAGAACCGCCTCCACCGCGCCTACCAGAAGCTTGGCCTGTCGCACCGGCGTGAGCTGGCCGAGGCGCTGCGGGACCTCCCCGAGGCGTAACGCCGTACTCGGACGGGCCAAAAGTCCCGTCCGAGTGGGGACCTTGGGCCCTAGGGGTAAGCGAGCGTTCACTTGATACTGGAAGCACAAGGAGGGACGCCACCGATGCACGCAACCATGATCGCCACCCACCGACCACGATGAGCACCGGGTTCAGCGCCGACCGCCTCGGGCCCGCCGACTGGCGACTTCATTTCGTCGAGGACATGTGCGGCCTGGTGATGATCCACGGCACCCCGCGGGCGGTCATGCGCGTGGTGGCCTGGATGATCGTGTGCGGGCCTCCGGAACAGACGGCGCCCCAGATCCAAGCGGCACTCGGGTTGTCGGCCGGGAGCGTGAGCACCTCGCTGCGGACCCTCTGCGAGGTCGGGATCCTCGAACGCGTGGCGCGGCCGGGGGACCGGCGCATCTACTACCGCTTTTGCCCGCAGGGCTGGGAGCGCGTGCTGGAGCAGCGTTTCTTGGCGTTGACCGAGATGCGCCGCGTGGCCGAGCGCGCCATCGGCGCCGCCGGTGGCGCGGCCGACGACCGACTCTTCGAGATGCGTGACACCTACGCCTTGATGGAAACGGGAGTCAAGAACCTCCTGCGCGTCAGCCGTGAGCGCAACGACGGAGCGCCGGTCACCGAGACCACGCCGCTCCGCCCTTACTGAACGTCCGGCGACGACGGGCTCAGCGCAGCGCTTCCCAGAGCGCCCACCCGGTCAAACCGAACAGCACGACCGCCGTGATGATCCTGATCGTCGCGATGTTGATCAGGCGTAACACGCTCTGGCCGGCGAGCACCGCCAACGCCGCCACGGCCCAGAGTGCCAGCAGCGCGCCTATCCCCACCGACAGTGCATCGTGATAATGCGCAGCCAGGTTGGCCGTGAGGATCTGTGTCAGGTCGCCCCACTCGGCCAGGAAGATGATGAGGAAGGCGGTGAACAGTACGCGTTGGTGCGATCCCACCTCGCGCTCGACCAACTCCTCTTCACTGTGTTGCTTCCTGGCCTCGCGGAGCGCGAGAACACCGCCGACAAAAAACATCGCGGCCACGATTCCCTCCAGCGCGCGGTGCGGCACGAGGTGGAAGAGCGCGACGCCGATCGTCACGGCGATCACGACATGCACGGCGAACGCGGCGGCAGCGCCCACCCAGACCACGAAGGGCCGGCCCCGGGTGGACATGACGAGCGACGCGAACATCGTCTTGTCGGGGAGTTCGCCCAGGAAGATGATCGGGAAGACGGCCAAGACGACGTCGAGTTGCAAGAGGACCTTTCTGTCGGAGCCGAACGTAGCCCGGTGAGCGCGCCACGAAACGCCGGCGCGTCGGTTGTGGCGCCGCCGCGTTACCCGGGCGTGGTCTCGCCTGGCGCCCGGTCGGCTTGATCCAATAGCGATTGGCCCGTGAGCGCGAAGACGGTCTCGTCGTCGTTCCGGCGCCATAGATCCATGAGCTCGAGCGACACCGGGTCGCAGCCATAGCGCATCGGCCCCGACGAGTCGAGAATGGCGTCGACGATCGCCGCGGCCGCCGCGGCCGGCTCCACCACTCGGGGGTCGGCGTATGTCCGCCTGAGTTCCCCGCCGATGTCAGCCAGCGCTCGATACTCGGGGAACCGCGCGGCATCCTTCTCGCCCGTGCTGAGGCGGAACATGTCTGTATCGACTGGACCGGGGAGGATCTCGACCACCCGGATGCCGAACGGCGCGACCTCCACCCGCAGGCTGTCGCCGAACGCCGATGCGGCGGCCTTCGAAGCGCGGTAAGCCGAGTAGAAAGGGACGGCGGCGATGATCGACGACGAAGTGATCGTGCAGATGACCGAGGGCCGGTTGTGCCGCAGCGTCGGGATGGCTGCTGACGTGAGCGCCACCATGCCGAACACGTTCGTCTCGAACATGCGACGCCAGTCGTCCAAGTTGGCATACTCGACCGGCAGGTAATCGGAGTCGACCCCTGCATTGTTGACCAGCACCCGCAGGTCGTCCGGCAAGTCGAAGGTCGAGGGCTCGGTGACGTCAAGCCGCCCCACGTGGAGCCGTCCAGACGCTCCCTCAACCATGTCTGCACCGTCGGCGGGGTCTCGCATAGTCGCAACAGTGTCGAAGCCGCGACGCGCCAGCTCGAGCGCGACGGCCCGGCCGATGCCGCGGCTGGCTCCGGTGACCAGCGCGCTGCCGTGGATGTCCATGGCGGTGATTCTTCCCCACTGGTGCGGATAGCGTCGTCGTGTGGGCGTCTACAACGAGCAGGTCGTTCCCCGGCTAGTCGAGTGGATGTGCGGAGACAGCGGCTTCAACAAGTGGCGGGCGCGCGCCGCCGAGGGTCTCTCCGGACGCGTAGTCGAGATTGGCTTCGGCTCCGGGTTGAACCTGCCCCACTATCCGCCCGAGGTCGACACGGTACTGGCAGTCGAGCCGGCCCGCGTGGCCCGCCAGCGCGCCGAGCGGCGGGTTCATGCGGCGGCCGTGCAAGTCGAGCACGTCGGCCTCGACGGCCAAGCGCTCCCGCTCGACGATGCCAGCTGCGACGCCGCGCTCTGCACCTTCACCCTCTGCACCGTTCCCGACCCGGACCAGGCTCTCTCGGAACTGCTGCGGGTGCTCAAGCCACACGGCACGGTCCACTTCCTCGAGCACGGGCTGTCGCCCGATCCGAACGTGGCCAAGTGGCAGCATCGGATCGAGCCGTTCCAGCGACGCGTGGCCGACGGTTGCCACCTGACCCGCGACTCCTCCACGCTCGTGCAACGGGCCGGCTTCGTGATGGAGCGCAACGAGCAGCGCTACGTCAAGGGGCCCAAGCCGTGGAGCTGGCTGACCCTCGGCGTCGCGGCAAAACCTGCCGCGCCGGGCGCCGCGTCCTGAAACAGTCGGCGTCATTTATCCGGCCCGCAGCGCCTCGTCGAAGGCCGCCACCTTCTGAGTGTCGAGGAAGTCCTCCTGGGAGACGATTTTCCCCCACTTGCCTCGCAACAGGAACATCGCCCGATTCTCGTAGATCGTGGTTCCGTCGGCTGTGGCGGCCCGGTCCACGAAGAGCGCGCAGACGGTCATGCGCCAGGGCGGCCCGTTCACGACGATGTCGCGGACCTCGCCGCGCAAACCCGCTTCTCGGAACCGCCGCACGAATTGCTCGATGGCCGGCTTGCCTCGGTACTCGCCGGCCCATGAGCTCTGACCCGGGAAGGTCAGCACAGCGTCGTCGGAGAAGCTGGCGAGCAGCGGGCCCATGTCGCCGGAGTTCAGGGCTCGCACCCCTCGCCGCATCAGACGCCGCACAGCTGCCTTGTACATCGAGCACCTCCTAAGGTCTCTTTTCAAAAATCATTATTGGGTGGATCGTTCCAGTCAATCAGGTAAAATCAAAAATATGCGCGAGGACACCTCTCAACCCCGCCCCCGCCCCGGCCATCAACCTCGATCCCTCCCGGGCCAGGGCGGTCGACCACTCCCGGGCCATGAGTGGAGGCAACCGGCAGGTCGGCCGAAGGGCGCCACCGACACGAAAGAACGCCTGGTGAGGGCGGGCGTCGACCTCTTCAAGCGCCAGGGCCTCCACGCCACCGGAGTCAAGGAGATCCTGCGTGTGGCCGGAGCCCGGTCCTCGTCGCTCTACCACTTCTTCCCCGGTGGCAAGGAGGAGCTGGCGGCCGAGGTGATCGCCTCCGCCGGTGCCGACTGCCAACAGCTCGTCGAAGGGGTGTGGGACGGCGAGGACGATGCCATCCGCGGGGTGCGCGAGATCTACGAGGCGGCGGCCGATGTCCTCGAGGCGAGCGACTACGCCGACATCTGCCCGATCGGCACCGTGGCCCACGAGGTGGCGGGGAACAACGACGAGCTCCGCATCGCCACGGCCGAAGTGTTCGAGTCGTGGATCGACTCCGCCTGCACACGACTCGTCAAGGCGGGAGCGACCGTCGAGGACGCAGCGACAATCGCCCCGACGCTCATCGCATTGCTCGAGGGCTCACTCATTCTCTGTCGCACCATCCGGAGCACCGAGCCCATGCGCGACGCAGCCCGCGTCGCCGCCTACGTCGTGCGACCGGTCCTCAGCCGCAGCAAGGAGTCGTACTTGCGCGCCGAACCCCGCACCCAGGCACCGGCCCGGCCGTAGCAGGACGTCGGCGGGACCAGACCGACGGGCGCGCACCGCGTCGAACGCGGCCACGGCACCCCCACTCCGCCGGACCTGCGACATCTACCCCGGTCGGGCGCTGGCTACGTTGTCCACCTGATGGGGGCATCCGATGACTCGGCTCGCGCCGCCGGGAGACCGATCCGGGTCAGCACCAAGGTGGCCACCACCGCAGTGGCGCTGACGCTCGTCGCCGTCGTTGCGCTGGCCGGCTGCTCGTCCGCCCCCAGTACGTCGGGCACCGGCCTCGCCACACCGTCAAAGTCGATCGCGCCCACTCCCGACTACCCCAACTCCTGCGCGCCCGTCGGCGGGGACTCCTCGAGCACCTGCCTGCGCCTCACCCTCGAGGCCATTGACATCGCCCGGGCCGGCGAGGGGTTGCGGCCGATGATGCTGCCCGCCGATTTTGGCCAGCTGAGCGTGCCCGAACAGCTCTTCGTGGCGCTGAACCGCGAGCGCGTCGATCGCGGCCTGGCCCCCTTCGCCGGCCTGACGGCGGCCCTCGACACCAATGCGGAGAAGGGAGCAGGCGCCGCCGAGCTGCCGCCACGGCCCGGTCGCGACTACACGTCGGTCGATGCGGAGTGGATCGGGGCCGTCGACAATGGGCTCGACGCTGACTTCCAGTGGATGTACGACGACGGGCCCAACAGCGGCCTGCCGAACTGCTCGAACAGCCAGACCACGGGCTGCTGGGTCGACCGTCAGATCGTGCTCGAGCAGTTCGGCTCGCGTCACCTCGTTATGGGTGCGGCCTTCGACCCGACCGGGGACACGTCGCCCGGCGACCGTGGCGGGTCCTCGTTGGCCGCCACCTTGGCGATCCACCAGCAACCAGGTCCCTACGTCTACTCGTGGCGCGACGCCGTGGCTGCCACCAAGGCCGGCACGATGCGGCCGCTCCGAGCACTTCCCGCGTCCGAGTCGAACGCCGGCATCGCCGATCCGCCCGACAACGTGCAGCCCGATCCCGACTACACGCGCGTCTGCGCCGGCAACGGGCTCGACAACTCGCCCGCCTGCATGGACGCGGCGCTGAACGCCATCAACCATGCCCACGCCCTCGAGGGCATCCGGCCCATGGTGCTGCCAGCCGGGTTCGCCCAGCTCCCGGTGCCCGAGCAACTCTTCGTGGCGGTGGACCTCGAGCGGGTCGACCGCGGGCTTTCCGCCTTCAGCGGGCTCACGGCGGGCCTGAACGAGAACGCTCAACGGGGCGCGGACGACGCCGACGACCCGCCTGACCCCGGACTGGCCTACGTCCTCGACGACGCCGAATGGGCCGGTGGCTCGTCCAACGGGCTCGATGCGGTCTACGGATGGATGTACGACGACGGCTACAACAGCGGGAATCTGGACTGTCTGCATCGCGGAGCGGCCGGCTGCTGGGGGCACCGCAAGGGCATTCTCGACGATTTCGGCTCCGGTCCGAACCTGGTGATGGGCGCCGCCCTCGACACCACAGGCGATAACCACAACGGCGACAACGGCGGGACTTCGATGGCCGTGACGCTGGCCGTGGCCGGCGCACCGCAGCGCGCGCTCACCTACAGCTGGAACCAGGTCCTCACGGCCCTCCCGCCGTCGTCGGGTGTACCGGGGGCGTCCGGCTGAGCTGACGCCGCGCGGCGCCGTATCCTGTCCGGCGTGCCGCACGAGACCGAGTCCGACACCGAGTCAAAGACCCAGCTCTACGTGAACGACGAGTGCTCCAAGTGCCGCTTTGCGTTGGCCATCCTTGATGAGAGGTCTATCGACGCGCACCACATCCGCTATCTCGAAGAGCCACCGACGCAGGGCGACCTCGAACGGCTGATGCAGATGCTGGCGATCGACAACCCGCGTCAGATGATGCGCACCGGCGAGGCCGTCTACGCCGAGCTGGGGCTGGCCGACGCGTCGCCCGCCCAGCTGCTCGAGGCCATCACCACGCACCCGATCCTGTTGGAGCGGCCGATCTTCGTGGTCGGGAACAGGGCCGTCATCGCTCGGCCGCCGGAACGCCTTCTCGAGTTGCTGTAGCTGCAGCACCCGCGGTCCCATCTCGAAGAGAATTCGGACCGCACTCAGTAAGGTTGCGCCGACCCGCACCCACGAGCGCAGGAGGACGGGCATGACGTCGCAGCTGCTGATCTTCGGCATCCTTGGCCTGTCGACAACGGCGGCCGCCTTCTACGTCAATCGACACCTCTTCACCGCCGGGACCGGCGCGGGCCGTGTCACGGTGCTCGAGGGCGTCTACTACGTGGTCGGTGTGTGTTCCATCCTCCTCGGCTGGTATTTCAACGTGCGCTACTCGCACACCTACCACGACGCCAACTACTGGAACTACACCAAGATGCTGTTCAGCAACTGGGCGGCCGACTCGGCGGCGCAGGACTACGTCATCGTCAACGTGGTGCTGCTCCCGCTCTGGACGATCGTCGAGGGCACCCGGCGCGGCCTCAAGTGGTCCTGGATCTTTTTCGTGATGAGCCTCTTCACGAGCCTGGCCTTCTCCGTCGCGTTCTTCCTCGCCTTCATGGAGCGCCAACTGCGGTACAACAACGCCCTGGCTCAGGACCTCGTGCCGGCGCCACCCGCGCCCGCGCCCGCGCCCTCCAAGACGTCGTAGCCGGCGTTGTAGCCGGGGATGAAGGTGACCCCGGGGCCCCCGTGGCACCCGGCGCCGCACATGAAGAGGCCCGAAATCGGGACCGGGTTGTCCGGCCAACCACGCGGGCCGGGCCGGAACGGCCCCATGAACTCGGGCTGGAGCAGTCCGTGGGTGAAGTCGCCGCCGGTGCAGCCGAACATCAGCTCGTAGGTGTAGGCCGGGTAGTTGAGCTGGCGCTCGATCAGGTCGGGGAAGTTCGGCGCCGCCAAGGCGATCTTGGCCACGATGCGCTCGCCCATCTCGTCGCGATAGCGGTTCTGCATCTCACGGTCGGCCCCGATCGGCAGGTAGAACGCGAAGCTGCTCGCGGCGTGCATCCCTTCGGGCGCCAGTGAAGGGTCGTCGAGCGAGGGGATCTGCAGGTTGAACGAAGGCGACGCCGGCACCTCGCCGCGCACGCAGCCCTCGAAGTCGCGCTGCATCTGCTCCGCCGTGCCGAAGAAGGTGACGTTGCGCCCCATGGAGGACCCGTTGAGTGCCTCGTAGGGCGCGCGGTACTCGGGCAGGCCGCGCAGCGCGAAGTGCGCCTGGAAGTAGGCGGCCCGGTGGTCGATGCCGCGCACCCGACGGGCGAAGGAGTTGGGCAGCGCCTCGGGGTCGAGCAGTTGGCAGAAGGTCGCGGTCGGGTCGAGGTTCGAGACCACGATCGGGGCGGTCACCACATCCCCTTCGCCGAGCTCGACGCCGCGCACGGCTCCCGCCTCGACCACGATGCGCGCCACCTTGGTGTGGCGGCGCAGCTCGCCCCCGTGCCGCTCGAACAGCGACAGCAGGTGGTCGGCGATGGTGCCGAGCCCGCCGCGCACCTTGGACATGGTGGCGGTGCCCGGTGACGCCAGCGCGAAGGCGAGACAGAGCGCGCTGCCCGGCGAGTACGGCCCCCGGTACGTCGAGTTGACGGCGAGGAAGCTGAGCATGCTGCGCACCGGCGCATGCTTCACGGGATCGGGCAGGTAGCGGTCGACCACGTCCATCACGCTGCCGAACATGGCGATGCGCAACGCTTCGCGTTCGGACTCGTTCGTGGCGCAGGCCCACATCTCGTCGAGCGACTTGGGGGGCTGGCGCACGTCGAAGCGGCCGATGGCCCGCGCCGGCGCCTCCGCCCACGCCGCCACCTCGGCCATGCCGAGCACCGCCTCGATCCCGAGCGTCTCGCCCAGGTGCTCGAGCAGCTTCTCGGGGTCCGAGTAGAGGAGGATGAGCGACTGGTCGCTCTCGCCGATGCTGGCCGACTGGACCTCGGGCTCGTAGATCGGGCAGGACCCCAGCTCGAGGTCTTCGTAGATCTCGTTGGGGACCGGGAACTGAATCGACCCGGCGAGCTCGAAGCGGTAGCCCCGGATCAGCTCGGTGGTCGAGGCCATGCCGCCGATGAAGTGGTTCTTCTCGAGACACAGCACGCGCAGGCCGCCCCGGGCCATGACGGCCGCCGCCGTCAACCCGTTGTGCCCTGCGCCGATGACGATGGCGTCGTAGTCCGGCATGGTGAGCGAACTGTACTGATCCGCCGCGATCGGCGCCCCGTGGTTCAGACGACCGACCGGTTCCCCCGGACCTGTTCCGGCGGGCGGGACGGGGTCGCTTCACCTGAAGCGAAACGCTCGGCGCAACGGTCCGAGCAGAAGTACACACGGTGGCCGTCGTGGACGGCCGACGCCGGCGCGTGGGCTCGCTCGACGTGCATGCCGCAGACGGGGTCGCGGGCGGAGCGCCCCGCACTGCCGAGGCGCTCCCGGTTGCGGTACGCCCAGTACAAGAGCGCGAACAGGGCCAGGAAGACGATGTTCAGGTAGGTCGTGTAGTTCCACGAGAAGTTGGCCGGGGCGATCGTGGCGGGCCGTGCGGTCGGGACGGCGCCGGCGGCGTGGAAGAGGAGCTCGGTGAGGAGACCGGCCGTGGACATGAGCGCCCAGAACACGACGAGCATGCGCAGCATCAAGCGCGTGCCGTAGTAGCGGCGGTAGATCAGCAGCAGCGGGAACGTGATCAGGTCCGCAAAGAGGAAGGCGATCACGCCGCCGAACGAGATGCCGCTGTGCCACAGCGCGGCGGCCAGCGGGACGTTGCCAATGGAGCAGACGAAGCTGATGAGCGCGATGAACGGGCCGACGATGACGTTCTCGAGGCTCGTCCAAAAGCCGTGGCCGGTGACGAAGACCGCCTGCCAGACCGACGTCGGCACGAGCACGGCCAAGAACCCGGCCACGGCGTAGCCGACGAGGACCTCGCGCCGCACCATGGTCAGATCGGCCATGGTGAACGTGGCGCTGTCCGCCCACTTCGCCGGCGAGCGCAGCCCGCTGCGCCAGGACGCCCCCTCCGGCGCGCTCTCTTCCTGCTCCTCGCCCGGTGCGGGCGGCGCGTGCAGGTGCTGGGTGGGATCCGTCGTCGATTCCAGGCGGGCGCGGGCGGCAACCACGAGCCGCCCGCGCAGCCACAGCGCCCCTAGCGAGGCGAGCAGGACGACCATGATCACGCCGCCGACGAACTCGCTGACGGCGAACTGCCACCCCATGAGCACGATCAGCACGATGCCGAGCTCGATGACCAGGTTGGTCGAGGCGAACATGAAGACCAGCGCGGCGATGTAGTCGGCGCCCCGCACGAACAGCGACTTGGCCATGGCCGTCGCCGCGTAGGAGCACGACGACGAGACCATCCCGTAGCCGGTGGCGCGTGCGACGGCCGCCGGCCGGTGGTTGCCTAGCTTGCGTCGCAGCGCGTCGCGGCTGGCGAAGGACTGGACCGCGCCGGAGATGCCGAAGCCGAGAATGAGGGGCCACAAGGTGACCCAGAACATGAAGAAGCCCTCGCGCAGGGACCGCCCCACGTCCACCACGACGGTGGCGGTGGCCAGGGTCGCCGGCACCGCGCTCAGGAGCGAACCAACCGCCCGATGGCGGCGGACGCTTCTTTCAGCTTTTCGGTGGCCTCGTCGCCGCCCTTGCGCACGGCGTCGGATACGCAGTGGGCGAGATGGTCATCGAGCAGTCCCAGGGCGACCGCCTGCAGCGCTTTGGTCGCGGCGGAGACTTGCTCGAGTATCTCGATGCAGTAGCGGTCCTCGTCGACCATGCGCTGGATGCCGCGCACCTGGCCCTCCACCTTGCGCAGCCGCTTCTGCACGGCTTCCTTGTTGTCGATGTAACCGGGCCGCATGGCGCCCTCCGTCTCTCGGTCGGTACCTTATACCCCCATAGGGTATCAACTCCCGGGCCGGGAGCGGACCGGCGACGGGACGGGACGGGACGGGACGGGACGGGACGGGACGGGACGGGACGGGACAGGCGATCAGGGCGGGGTGGACCCCTCGCCCAGACCGTGGCGATGGGCGTAGACCGCAGCCTGGGCCCGGTCGCGGCTGCCGGTCTTCGCGAAGATCCGGTTGATGTGCGTCTTCACCGTGGTCTCGGCCACGAACAGCCGCTCGGCGATCTCCTGGTTCGAGAGGCCCGACGCAATGAGCCGCAAGACCTCCGCCTCCCGGTCGGTCAGGCCGTCGGGCGACTGCTCGGCCGGGCGGACCACGCCGTGCTGGGCGGCCCGGAGCAGCGTGGCCTGCACGGCCGGATCGAGCACCGTCTGGCCGGCCACGGCGGCCTCGAGGGCGCGGCGGATGTCGTCGCGGGCGGCGTCCTTCGTCAGGTACCCCGCGGCGCCGGCCGAGAGCGCGGCGACGATCGATTCGTCGTCGGCATAGGTGGTCAGCACGACCACCGCCACGTCGGGATGGCGCTCCCGGATGGCACGCGTGGCCTCGACGCCGTCCATCCTCGGCATGCGCAGGTCCATGAGGACGACGTCCGGCGTCGCCGACTCGACGAGGGAGAGCGCCTCGGTCCCGTCGCTTGCCTGGCCCACCACCTCGGTCTCCGGGAAGCCCTCGACGATGATGGCGAGCCCCTCACGGACGACGCGCTGGTCATCCGCGATGAGCACCCTCACGAGGCGAGTGGGTCGTGCTCGCGCCCCGATGCGACAGGTGCGCTCCCGGGGGAAGGCACCGTCGCCGTGACGCGCCAGCCGCCCGTGACGGGGCCCGCCTCGACCTCCCCGCCGAGGAGGGCAAGGCGCTCGGCAATTCCCTGCAGGCCGAACCCGCTGCCGCTGCTGCCGAGCGGGCTGGCGCCGTTCGGGGCCGGGATGTCGTTGTCGATGACGACCCGGATGTGGGCTGGCCCGTACGCGAGCTGCACCGAGGTGGCGGCGCCGGTGGCGTGCTTCATCACGTTGGTCAGCGCCTCCTGCGTCACCCGGTAGAGGGCCAGGATCGCCTCGGGCGCGAGCGGGCACACCGCACCCGACGTCTCGAACGTGGCGTGGTGCTGCTCGGCCAGTCGGGCCAGCCGCTGGTCGAGCGGCTCGGCGTCGTCGCGCAAGGCGCGTACCGCGCCACGGGCCTCGTCGAGCCCCTCACGGACGAGCTGGCGGGTGCGCTCGAGCTGCTCGCGGACGGCGGGGCTCGTCCCGGGCTCGTTGTCGGCAACGGTTGCGAACGCCTCGAGTTGCAAAGACAGCGCGGCCAGCGTGTGGGCGAGGACGTCGTGCAGTTCGCGCGCCAGGTGGTTGCGCTCATCGAGCAACTCGGCTCGGCTGCGCTCTACCGCCGCCCTGTCCGACTCCAGTTCGAGCTTGGTCAGCTGCGCGGCATGCTCGATGGCCTGGCGCCGGGTCAACCCGACCATGAGCCCGCTGAACACCGCGGCCACGGCGCCGTACACGACGGCGAACTTGTTGCCGTTGCTCACCGTCGCCACCAGGGTGGCCAGCGCGCCGGCACCGCCGACGGCGGCTGCGGGGACCATCGTCCACCGAGAGGCGGCGGCGAGCGTCGCCACACCGGGGAACACCAAGGCGACCGGGGAGAACGCGGCCAACGCCCCGCCCGCGGCCGCCACCACGACGAGGCTGGTGGCGACGGCGACCTCCGGGCTCGAGTTGCGCGCCAACACCCAGGCCACCCAGGCGAGCGACGCGGCCACCAGGAGCAGCACAGCCGCGAGCTTCTGCCCGCTCGAGTCCGCGGCGGGAACCCCGGTGACCACACCAAAGACCAACAGGCCCAACCCCGCAAGGGTCAGGCCGTTGGCCAGGGCGCCCCACCGCTCAGGCACCTGATCGGGATCAGGAAAGAGGATCGTCACCGCTGTCAATCATGGACCGCACGCCGCTCGAGACGGGGATTCGGGACCGGACAGGAGGGTACGAGGCGCCGGACGGAGCCGGCTCGGCGGCCGGGGTGGCGGCCGGGGTGGCGGACGCCAGTTCCCCGTTCAAGGAGTAGAACCGCCATCCGAGCACGCCGGTCCTCATGGCGGCCTCGCTGATCGCCATGAGGATCAGCGCGGCCGTCCACGCCGCGGCGCTGGTGATGCCGTGCGCCGCGCTGAAGTGTGCGATCGACGGCCCGCCCCCGTGGCTGGCGTAGAGCTGGAAGGTCAGGCGCCCTCCCGTACCCAGGATCCAGAGCGCGGCTGCGGCGACGCCCGCCTTGGCCCAGACCGAGCCGTCGGCGGCCCGCTTGACCGAGGTGAACCTGCCGGCCAGGCCGCCGAGCGTCGCCCCGACCACCGCAGCGCCGACGACCAGGTACAGGTCGTTGTGAGAGGTGGGCACGCCGCGCAGATACGTGTAGGCGACGTAGGACACGAGGCCGAGCGGCAGCAACAGGGCCTTGACGGTCAGGCGGCGCGCCCTGATCTGGACCAGCACGAGGGCGATGAGGGTGATGTCGATGAGGTAATCGGAAAAGGTCATGGACCCAGTGTCCGAAAATCGGGCTTTTGGGTCGTCAACCCCGGGGTGTGTTCGTGGGTGGACGCGTCTCCACCCCGGCGCGCGTCCGGGTCAACCCGGAGCGGTCTCGGCCGCCCGGGGACGCCCCCGTTTTGGCACCGGCGCCGCCTGCTTTGGCATGCGGCCCGCCTCGGTCAGGGCCCGGCGCAGGATCATCTCGACCTGGGCGTTCACGCTGCGCAGCTCGTCGTTGGCCCAGCGGGCCAACGCATCGTGGACCGCCGGGTCGACCCGGAGCAGAACCGAGCGGCGGTCGCTCACGTATAGAGCGAGCCGGCGTTCACGACGGGCGTCGCCGGCTGGTCCCCGCACAGCACGACCATCAGGTTGCTGACCATGCTGGCGGTCCGCTCCTCGTCGAGGGTGACTACGCCGTTCTCGCTCAGGCGGTGCAGCGCCAGCTCGACCATGCCGACCGCACCCTCGACGATCCGGCCGCGGGCGGCGACGACCGCGTTGGCCTGCTGGCGCCGCAACATCGCCTGCGCGATCTCTTGGGCGTAGGCGAGATGGGAGATGCGCACCTCGACGATCTCGACGCCGGCGATGGCCACGCGGTTGGCGACCTCTTGGGCCAGCTCCCCCGCCACGACGTCGGTGGACCCGCGCAGCGAGGTACCCGCCTCTGTCGTGTCGTCGTAGGGGTGGGTCGTCGCCACGTGGCGCAGGGCCGACTCGGCCTGCACCGACACGAAGTTGGTGTAGCTCTCGACGGCGTACGTCGACTTGGCGGTGTCCACCACCTGCCACACGACGATGGCGGCGATCTCGACCGGATTGCCGTCGGCGTCGTTGACCTTCAGGTGGTTGGTCTCGAAGTTACGGACACGAATGCTGACCCCCCGCCGCACCGCAAGCGGCAGCACCCACCAGAAGCCCGACCGGGTGACGGTGCCGATGTAGCGGCCGAAGAACTGGATCACCGACGTCTGGCCCGGCGGCACGATCACCAGCGAGGTGACGACGAGGACGAAGACCGGGATGGTCAACCCCAGCCACGCGGCGGCGTGCTGGCCGGCCGCGCCCACCGAGCCGGCGATGCAGCCCAGCAGCACGAGGACGCCGAGCCAGCCGTTGAGGGCGGCGGCGGGACGCTGGGAGATGTTGACCCGTGCCCCCTGGTGCCCCACCGGTTGGGCCGGAGTCGCGGAGAGCTCTGCGGTTGTCATGCTGTGCTCCTTCTAAATGTGATATTAAAGTGATATCACATTTATGGGAGCACGTACAGCCCCCCGCCCCCGGTGCGGCACCCGCCGGGGGGCCTGGCGGATGCCGCACCCGTGCGTGGGGGCTCGGTGAGAGATCAGGCGGTCACGATGGCGCGTCGCCCTTGATCGTCACGCGCTGGATGACCCGGTGCTGGTCGCCGAAGTCGCCGACGACCGAGTGCTGGGTGGCCCGGTTGTCCCAGAAGCCGAGGTCGCCCTCGCTCCAGTGGTAGCGGACCACGAACTCGGGGCGCACCGAGTGGGCGTAGAGGAAGCCGAGCAGCGCGTCGCTCTCGGGCCGCTCGAGCTCCACGATGTGCGACGTGAAGCCGGGGTTCACGAACAGGACCTTGGCTCCGGTCTCGGGGTGGGTGCGCACGACCGGGTGCACGACCGGCTCGAGGGCGGGCAACTCGGCCCCTTCCCACTTGCCCTCACCGACCTGCTCGAGCACCGACTTGAACTGCGCGCGGCCGTCGTGCACCGCGTGCAGGGTCGAGAGGTAGTCCTGCAGCGACGGGCTGAGCGCCTCGAACGCGGCCTGCTGGTTGGAGAACAGGGTGTCGCCGCCGGCGGCCGGGATGACGACAGCCCGCAGGATGGAGCCCGCCGGCGGGCGCTGCACGAACGTGACGTCGGTGTGCCAGTGGATGCCCTGGGTCTTGGTGGCCACGTCGCCGTAGGCGGTGTAGAGCTCGCGGGCCTTGGAGTAGTCGATCTCGAAGAGGTTCGGGTACCCCTCGACGCTCGGGACGACCGGGTGGCCCTCGGTCAGCTCGCCGAAGCGGGCCGCGAAGGCCTGGTGCTCCGCCTCGTTCAGGTGCTGGCCGGGAAAGAACACGACCTTGTGGTCGGTCCAGGCTTGGCGGATCCGCGCGATCGTCTCGTCGTCGGCGTCGCGCAGGTCGACGCCACGGATGATCGCTCCGATGGAGTTGGAGAGGCGCGTGACATCGAGGTCGGTGGCGGAAAGGGTGGTCGTCATCTGAGTGTCTCCTGTTCTTGTTGTTCTTGTGTGACATGGGTGGGGTGCAACAGATCGGCCGGGTCGTCGAACCCGGCCAGCGGGGCGGAGGAGCTCGCGCCCTCGGCGGCTTCGTCGACACCGAGCTCGGTGAGCAGCCGGGTGCGCAGTCGGCCAAAGGCCGCATCGCTGCGCAAGCGCGGACCGTCGAGATCGACATCGAGGTCGAGCGAGAGTCGGCCCTCGGTCAGGACAAGGACGCGGTCGGCCAGAAGGATCGCCTCGTCGACGTCGTGGGTCACGAGGAGGACGGCCGGGTGGTGGCTCTGGCAGAGCTTGACGACCAAGGCGTGCATCCGGATCCGCGTGAGTGCGTCGAGCGCGCCGAAGGGCTCATCGAGCAGCAGGAGATCGGGCTCGCGGACGAGGGCACGGGCGAGGGCGACTCGCTGCGCCTCGCCGCCCGACAGCGTCTTCGGCCAGTCCTCCTCGTGGCCGACCAGGCCGACCTCCTCGAGCGCGGCGTGGCCGCGCGCGTCGGTATCCCGCCCCTCGAGCCCGAGGATCACGTTGGGGAGCACCTTGGCCCAGGGCAGCAGGCGCGGCTCCTGGTACACGACCGAGCGACGGGCGGGGACATAGAGCTCGCCGACCGCTCCCGGATCGAGCCCGGCCAGGGCCCGCAGGATCGTGCTCTTGCCCGATCCGCTGCGGCCCAGGAGGGCGACGAACTGCCGGCGCGCGATGGTGAAGTCGATACCCCGCAACACCTCGCGGGCGCCGAAGGACCGCCGCAGGTCACGGACCTCCACTGCCGCGTCCGTCGGGATCCCGGCGGCTGCGGTGCGCTCCGGGGTGAGGGTGGTCGTCATCGGCCGGGCTGCCAGCGGAGCAGCGCGGCCTCAAGGCCGCGGACGAACACGTCGGTCAGAAGGCCCAAAATGGCGTAGCAGGCCAGGCAGACGACGATGACGTTGGACTGGAAGTACGTCTGAGCCTGGACGATCAGGAAGCCGAGGCCACTCGTCGCGTTGATCTGCTCGGCGAAGACGAGCAGCAGCCATGCAACCGCCATCGACAGACGCAGGCCAACAAGGAACCCGGGCAGCGCGGCCGGCAGGACGATGCGCCGGATGCGCGCCAACCGGCTCAACCCGACGACGTCCGCCAGCTCGCCGTAGCTCGGATCGATGGAGCGGATGGCGGCGAACGTGTTGATGTAGATCGGGAACATCACGCCGAGCGTGATCATGGAGATCTTTGCCGTCTCGCCGACGCCGAGCCACAGGACGAACAGGGACTCGAGACCAATGATGGGGACGAACCGGAGCACCTGCACGTTGCCGTCGATCAGACGCTCCCCGAGGCGGCTGAGACCGGCGGCGACCGCGAGGGCGGCGCCGATCGGCACCCCGATCGCCAGTCCCCAAAAGACCCGCTGCAGCGAGGCCCACAGCGCGGTCGGCAACGTGCCGTTGGCGATGAGGTGCGCCCCGGTCGAGAGCACGGTCGTCGGCGCGGCGAGCTCCTGGGGCTGGATCCAACCGAGGAGCGACGCCAACTCCCAGAACGCGAGCAACACGCCGACGCCGAGAAGACGACTGGGCCCGGCGGCGCCGCGGAAGCGCCGGCGGTCCGGCGCGCCCGCCGCCGCAGTCGGGAGCCGCACGAGCGCCGGGGCGACATCGGAGACTCCGGCGAATTCGGCCCCTTCGACTACCGCCGGTTCCGCGACCGCGCTGCGGGCCAGCGAGATCGTCACGACCCCTGGTCCTTCGTGACGAGCGAGTTGAAGAGCGGGTTGAACTCCGGGGTGACCGTGACATGGGACGGGATCGCGCCAGCCGCCTGGTAGAGGTTGGCCAGGTTCTGCTGCGCGCCGAGGATGGCGCCCGGAAGGGTGAAGAACTTCGAGGCCCCCACCACTTTGGCCACGTAGGCGGCGCGGGCCGGCTTCAGGCCGTACTGACCCTCGTACACCGTCTGGATCACCAACTGGGGATGTGCGGTCAGGTATTGGTAGGCCTTGATGAGCCGGCTGATGTAGTCGGCGATCGCCGCTTGCGTGCCCTTGTTGGACAACGCCGAGGACGAGGCGATGAGGAAGTCCGACTTCTCGGTCAGCGCGGCGGGGTGGGTGATCACCTGCGCCGTCGGGTTCGCCTGGAGGTAGGCACTCAGGAGCGGCTCCACCTCGATGCCGGCGTCGGCCGAGCCGCCCTGGAGGGCGGCCGCGACCTGCGTCGCCGGGATATTGACCGGGGTGATGTCCTTCAGGCTCAGGCCGGCCGATTTGAGGCCCTCGAGCAGCGCGCCCTCCAACGCCGTGCCCTCCTGGATGGCGACCCGCTTGCCCTTCAGACCCGCCCAAGACTTGATGGAGTGCTGCCCGGGGGCCGACACCAGCGCATACGAGCTGCCGCTGCTGGCCCACCCGGCGATCGCCGCGATGTGCTGGTTGGCGGCCTGGGCGAAGATCAGCGGGGTGCTCTGGATGAACCCGACGTCGAGCGCGCCGCCCTCGAACGCCTGGAGCATGGGCGGCCCGCCCACGAACTCGGAGTACTGCACCTGGTAGGGGAAGTTCTGGTCCTGGTGGGCCAGGCTGAGCACGGTGGAGAGGTTCTTGAGCTGTTCGCCGACCCGCAGGACCGTGCCGGGCGGGATGGCCTGGGCCTCACGCGACGTATGACGCGTCGCTTTCGTCGAGCTCACCGAGGCACCGGACGGGCCGGACGTCGCGGTCGCCGCCAGGAACGTGACCGACGCCAAGGCGCCAACGATTACGAGGGATACCCTTCTCTTCATTCCCTATTGAATTACTAAATCTGATGGGAATTGTCAAGAATTATTCGAAGCGGAAGAGCGAAACGGCTGGTGAGAGCGGATTGAAATCTGCCGCGAGCCGCGGCGCGATCGCCGGAGGAAGGCCCGAAGGGCGCGAGTCCTGCGGAGACCGAGACGCGCCATCCATTGGGACGGGTGACACCATCGTCACCGCGGCAGCGCCGTCATCAGCTCGAAGAAGTGGCCGTCGGGGTCGTCGAAGTAGACGCCCCGGCCGCCGAAGCGGTGGTTGATCTCACCGGGCTGGCTACGCGTCGGGTCGGCGAACGTCGTCGTGCCCAATTCCAAGAGGCGCGCGTAGCCGGCGTCGAACGTCGCCTCGTCGACGAGGAATGCGATGTGCATCGGCTGCACCTCGGGCGAGTCGGCAAAGTCGAGGGTGACCCCGCCGACCTGCAGCGGCTCGAAATGGGGGACGACCACCGGGCCGGGCTCGATGCCGAGGATCTCGCCCAGGAAGCGTGCCGCTGCCTTCCTGTCCTTGACCGGGACGATCATGTGGTTGATCTCGATGCTCATGATCCCTCCTTGCTCTTCGTTCAGCCTACTCGGATAACCCTTAGATGTCAAACTATTAGATGTCGATGCTCACCCGCTAGGCTAGGAACATGCGACCAGACCGGCCTCCGATCGGCCCCCATTTGGCCCGCGCCGCGCGCGCCATCAGCCGGGCCTTCGACGAGGCGCTGACCGGAGCCGGCGGATCGCTCCCGATGTGGCAGGTCCTCGTCAACCTCAAGGCCAACCCGCGGGCGTCGCAGCGCGAGATCGCCGAAGCGATGGGGGTCACCGAGGCGACCCTCACCCACCATCTCAATGCCATGGACGCCGACGGGCTGTTAACCAGGCGCCGCGACCCTGACAACCGCCGGGTGCACATCATGGAGTTGACCGACCCGGGCGAACAGATGTTCCTCCGGCTGCGCGGGGTGGCGATGTCCTTCAACAAGCGGCTGCGACGCGGCACCACCGAAGCCGAGGTCGAGCAACTGCGCATGCTCGTCGATCGCCTCGTCGGCAATGTCGGGACCGTGGTCGACGACGGCGCCCCGTGGGCTGATCCCATCAGGCCGCGCTGAGGATCGGCTACGCCCAGACCGTACCGATGGTGCGCTGATAGTTGCGTCCCCCGACCCGGCTGATGACGAACAGCACGGGCGGGGGCACCTCGCGGCGTAGCCCGCGTTTCGCGTCGGCGTCCGCACCGTCGAGCAGCCAGGCGAACAGCGTGCCCTGGTTGCCGCGGTGGGCACGGCGGACCCGCTTCTGCGCGTCCTTGATCTCGGGCGCCGCGTGGAACTCGGCCGAGCGGGGCTCCATGTCTCGCTCCTCATGAGCCAGATGCTCGGTCAGCACGTGCTCGAGGTCCCCGATGGCGCCCTGGGCGGCTCGCACGTTCGACGCTGACGGATCGGCCTGAAAGACGTCGATCGTCTTGTCCGCCGTGTCCAGCGCCGCCAGCATCTGCTCGTGCTCGCCCTTGAGCTCTCCGGTCAACGACTCGTCCACGCCGAGCGAGCGGAGGACGGGCCAGAAGATCGTCTCTTCGTCCTCGTGGTGATGGTGCAGCTGGAACGACAGGTTCCTCCACGCGCGGCCGAGCTCGTCGGCGCGGCGTTGTGACCCGGCCGAGAAGGAGGCGAACGCCACGTCGAAGCGGTGGAGGTCGCGCCGGAATGCGGCGTGGATGATCGTGTTCATCGTCTTGTGCTCGGTCACTGCGGTCACTTTGTCGTCCTCCAGGTTGGGTTGTCGACGGGATAGGTGTCGGAATCGGCCTGCATGTCCAGCAGGGTCTGACGGTCGCCCTCTCCGTCGGCGACGCGGACGAGCTGGCGGAAGAACTCGAAGCGCTCGATGCCCGGGGTGATGAAGAGGAACACCTCCGCGTCATAACCGGGGCTGGCCGCGAACGCGTGGGCGACACCTGGCGGCACGACGACGAGATCGCCGGCGGTGACATGGGACCGTTGGTCCCCCGCGAGCAGGTCCAGGCTTCCCTCCACTACGTAG
Organism: Acidimicrobiales bacterium; assembly: GCA_036490155.1. Classification (GTDB taxonomy): domain Bacteria; phylum Actinomycetota; class Acidimicrobiia; order Acidimicrobiales; family RAAP-2; genus Bog-473. Next base: position 68,351 of record DASXEK010000078.1, read on the forward strand.
AACGCCTCGCTGGTGTGGGTGTGGAGGTGCGGGTTGGCGCCCAGTCCGCCGTCGGTCAGGTGGACACGGTGGGCGCTGATCGCTCCTCCGGTGGCGTCGCCGTCGAGCAGGAGGCGGATGGAGCCTGGTCCGAACTTCAGCGTCTCGGCTGTCTCCGCCCGCGCGATCGCCACACCCGCCGCACCGGGCGCGTTCATGGCTGGCGCCCGGAGAGCCCGAGCAGGCGGTCCGCGACCGGCGCGTCGGCCGGCACGATGACCTCTGGTCCGAGGACGCCGTTGGCTCGCATGTCGTCGAGGGGCACCATGCTGTAGAGGCCGTAGACCAACGCCGCGAGATCCGGGTCGATGACGTAGTCCCGCCCGGTCGCGCGGGCGGCGTCCCAGCTGTGCACGATGATCTCGCTCAGGTTCACGATCACGGCGGCACCCGCCGGAAAGGTTCCGTAGAAGTAGGCGCGATCGCCAACAAGGCCTGCCTCGCGCCACGACGCCACGTTGTCGCGCGCCATGTCGTCCCACAGCGAGCCGAGCGCCGTGCCGTCACCCACCAGGTCGCCGTGGTCGTCGGTCCCCCCGGGCTGTCCCCGGTTGACCTGGGTCATCATGACGACCTCGCCGAGGGTGTGGTTCAGGAGGCCCCCCACGTCCCACTCGGCGCACGGCGTCGAACGGGTGAGGTCGTCGGGGCGTAGGCCGCCGATGAGGTCGGCCCCCTGCTTCCAAGACAGTTCCAATGCGTCGATGGGGTCCACTTCCGCCTCCTCGATATAGGGTAGAATGAGATTCTTACCGAAATGGAGTTCTAATGTCAAGTGGTCCGGTGGCGGCGAAGCGGCCTTACGACGCCAGGCGCCGCCGCGAGCGCGCGGCGGAGGAGCGCCGGGCGACGCGCGCCCGCGTGCTCGAAGCGGCGACCCGGCTCTTCGTGGCGCAGGGCTACACCGCGACGACGATGGCTGAGATCGCCCGGGAGGCCGGGGTGGCCATGCAGTCGGTGTACACGGCCGGGCGGAGCAAGGCCGACCTGCTGCACGCCGCGGTCGGGCTCGCCGTGGCGGGCGACGACCAACAGGTGCTCGTCCACGAGCGCGCTGGCTTCGCTGACTTGGCGGACGAGCCCGACCCGGTCCGCCAAGTCGAGATGATCGCCGACATGATCTGCGATATTCAGGAACGGTCGGCCCCGATCCAAATGGCATATCGCGAGGCCGCCGCCGTCGACGCATCGGTGGCCGCCGGGGTGGAGGAAGCGCACAGGCGCCGGCGCGAGACGTTCGGCGTGGTGGTCAACATGCTGCCCGCCGACCGGCTGCGCCATTCGCCCGAGGAGTCCACAGACACCATGTGGGCGCTGGGCAGCACGGAGGCGCTGTTGCTGCTGCGCAACGTGCTCGGGTGGACCTGGCCCCAGATCCGCACTTGGCTCGCTCGCACACTCGAAGAGCTGTTGTTGCAACCGGAGGCGTAGCAGGCCCGCACCCTGCGACGACGTGCGCAAGTCCGGCAGGCCCGCGTTAGGTTGTGGTGCCATGGCAAGCGAGGGGCTGCACGAGCCGGCTGAGCTACTGGACGAGGCGACAATCGACCGCCATCGTGCCTTCCAGTCGATGATCGAGGAGTTCCAGGCCGTCGACTGGTACGACCAGCGCGTCAAGGCCACGAACGACTCGAGCCTGGCCGACATCCTTGCCCACAACCGCGACGAGGAGAAGGAACACGCATCCATGACCCTCGAGTGGCTGCGCCGGCGCGACCCGGTGCTCGACCGCAACTTGCGGACCTACCTGTTCACAACCGAACCGGTGCCCAAAGTGGAGGCCGAGGCGGAAGCGGGCGGCGATGCCGCCGGCACGCCGACGGGCTCGCTCGGCATCGGGAGCCTGAAGGGAACCGAGTGATGGACCACCTCTACCGCGACCTGGCCCCGATCTCGGAGGCGGCGTGGAGCCAGATTGAGGACGAGGCCAAGGGCCGGCTCGTCACGTACCTGGCGGCGCGCAAGCTCGTCGACCTGGACGGGCCGCACGGGTGGGCGTATTCGGCCCACAACCTCGGGCGGGTCGACGAGGTGGCCAGCCCGAGCGAGGGCGTGCGTGCGCTCCAGCGCCGGGTGCTCCCGGTGGTCGAGCTCCGGGCGGACTTCGCGATCTCGCGTGAGGAGATTGACGACGCGGACCGCGGGGCGGGTGACATCGACCTCCCCGAGCTCGACGAGGCGGTGCGCCAGATCGCTCTGGCCGAGAACTCGACGGTGTTCCACGGCTACGCCGCGGCCGGCATCCTCGGCATTACCGAGGAGAGCTCGCACCATCCCATCTCGATCGGGACCGACGTGGAGCAATACCCCAACGTCGTGGCGCAGGCGGTCGACGTCCTGCGGCAATCCGGGATCGGCGGCCCCTATGGGCTCGCCATCGACCCCACCATCTACACCGTGATCGCCGAGACGGCCGAGCATGGCGGCTATCTCCTCCTCGACCACCTGAGCCAGATCCTGGGCGGCCCCGTCGTCTGGGCCCCCGGCGTGGAGGGCGGCGTGGTGCTGAGCCTGCGCGGCGGCGACTTCATCCTGCACAGCGGCGAAGACCTCTCCATCGGCTATCGCAACCACGACGCCGAGGTGGTGCGGCTGTACGTCGAAGAGAGCCTCAACTTCCGCGTGATGGAGCCCGACGCCGCGGTGGCGCTCACCCGGGGCTAGGACACGCTCCGCCCGGAGTCACCCATCGGTGGTCACCGTCTTCAGGGCGTCGACTGATTCCCGAATGAATTGCGCCAGGGGTTTGGCCGTGGTGTCTTCCACCCAAGCCTCGAACGCGACCCGGAACGCGGCGACCCCCGCCTCGGCGGCGAGGGAGGCGCTCGGATCCGACACGCCGCGACGGCGGAGTGCCAGGGCGAGCGCGGACGCCAGCGTGGCCAGCTTGATGAGCTCACGCTCCCGCAGCTCCACACTCGCCGTGACGATGGCCTGGCGCGTGCGGGCGAACTCTCGGCGCTCGTCGAAGATGGCGCTGCCCGTCTCCATGAGCGCGGCGGCGATCGCCTCGATCGGGGCCAGCGACTCCGGGGCCTCGAGCACGTGGGTCACGAGGAACTCCTGGAGTGCCCCGGCCCCGCCGAACAGGACCTCCCGCTTGTCCGCGAAGTGCCGGAAGAAGGTCCGCTCGGTCAGCCCGGCCCGCCCGGCGATCTCCTCGACCGTCGTCTTGTCGAAGCCCTGGTCCGAGTAGAGCTCCATCGCGGCGTGCTCGAGCCGGCCGCGGGAGTCCGGTTCCCACCTCATGGGTGTGCAGCATAAGGGGGGATGACAGTGACTGTCATGATGTGTATAGTTGACGTCAGTAACTGACATCACCCGTCCTCCTCCCTTTGACGGGCCGAGGACCACTCTCCTGGAGGTATCTCATGCGTGTCTTCGTCACCGGCGCGTCCGGCCACATCGGTTCTGCCCTGGTCTCCGACCTGATCGAGGGTGGTCACGAAGTCGTCGGACTGGCCCGCTCGGACGAGTCGGCTCTCGCCCTGAAGGAACTCGGCGCCGAGGTCCAACGCGGCGACCTCGACGACCTCGAAGGGCTCGCCGCGGCCGCCGCGGCTGCGGACGGCGTCGCCCACCTGGCCTACAAGCACGACGTGGCCTTCACGGGCGAACCGAGCGATTTCATCCGCGCCGCGACATTCGATTTGGAGGCTGTCCAGGCCATTGGGGCCGCCCTCGAAGGCTCGGACAAGCCGTTCGTCATCACCTCGGGCACCCTGTTGCTCGCAATGGCGGCGCTCGGACGGATGGGCACCGAAGCCGACGCCCTCGAGAGCGGGCCGCGGATCGACTCGGAGAACGTGACGATTGCTCGGGCCGACCGAGGCGTGCGCTCGTCCGTCATCCGACTCTCCCCGTTGGTGCACAGCACGCTCGACCATCATGGCTTCGCCCACCAACTCATCGCCAGGGCGCGCACAACGGGCGTCTCCGCCTACGTCGGTGAGGGCTCGAACCGGTGGCCGGCCGTCCACACGCTTGACGCGGCCCACCTCTATCGGCTCGCCCTCGAATCCGCACCCGCGGGTTCCCGGCTGCACGGAGTCGGCGACGAGGGTGTGCCGGTTCGCCAGATCGCCGAGGTGATCGGGCGTCAGCTGGACCTTCCGGTGGTGTCGATCGACCCCGGGGACGCCACGGCGCAATTCGGGTCGCTCGCGACGTTCGTCCAGCTCGATAACCCGACCTCGAACGCGCTGACCCGTGAGCTGTTGCAGTGGGAGCCGACCCGCCCCGGGTTGATCGAGGACCTGGAGGCAGGCCACTACTTCGAGGGCGCCGTCGCCTGACCCGAGGGCGGGCCTCCTCCGGGCGCCGGCGGCCCGGAGGAGGAGCCCGTCCGCTTCGAAGTGCCTTGACGTTGGGGTTCCAGATTCTGGAGAAATTGCAACGATGGCGTTGGCGGTTTGAACGCCATCGGTGCAGAAACGTCAGATTCGGGAACGGCAACGCCGAGGCAGTTGGCCGCGACTCTCGGTGTCTCGTCTGCGAATCTCCCCGTATTTCTCCAAAACAGGCCCGGTGAGCCGGGAAGCCGCGCCGGCAGGTAGAAGTTGTACCTGGGAGGGACACAAGCAGAGGAGACGACCATGGTGACCGCTCTGAAGAAGCCGCTCTACACCGCCGAGGCCAGCGTGAAGGGAGGGCGCGACGGACACGGCCGGTCGTCCGATGGCATCTTGGACCTCGACATCCGGCCTCCCGTCGAAATGGGAGGACAGGGAGGCGGCACCAACCCCGAGCAGCTCTTCGCCCTCGGATACTCGGCCTGCTTCCAGAGCGCCATGGGCGTGGTGGGCCGCCGGATGGGCGCCGACACCAGTGACTCCGAGGTCACCGGGAGAGTGACGATCGGCACCATCGACGGCGGCGCCTACGGGCTGGCCGTCGAGCTCGACGTGCACATCCCGGGCGTCGACGACGACACGGCGGACAAGATCGTCCACGCCGCGCACGAGGTCTGCCCCTACAGCAACGCGACCAGAGGCAACATCGAGGTCACCCTCAAGCTGGTGTGACCCGGCGCCGGGGCCGGGCGCCGGGGCCGGGCGCCGGCCTCAGCCGCTCGCCGGTTGCGTGTCGTCCGCCGCGTGCTCGCGGTCGCGCGATTCGATCGGCTGACCGCCGACGGAACGCCGGACTGCGCTGTGGATGCTGTTCGGCGTGAGCACGCCGAGGTAACGGCCGTCGTCGACCACGGGGACCCAGCGCACGTCGTGCTGGAGCATCTCGCCGAACCCCGCCCGCAGGGACGTGCCCAGCGGGACCTGGACCCCGAAGGGAACGAGGTTGTCCTCCACCGACCCGGTCAGGCTGGGGTCGAGGTCGACCCACCCGCGCAACTGCATCGCTTCGTCGACGACCACCGCCCACCGGCTGTCCGCCCCGGCGGCGGCCGTCCGGGCGTCGAACATGCTGAGCCCGGGGTCGACCTCGGGCGGGTGGAAGAGCGAGTCGGCGTCGATGGGCATGACGGCCAGCCGCCGCACGCCGCGGTCGGCGCCCACGAAGTCGGCGACGAAGGCGGTGGCCGGGCGGCCGAGGATCTGGTTCGGCGTGTCGTATTGCTCGAGATGCCCACCCTTGGACAGCACCACGATGCGGTCCCCGAGCAGGGTGGCCTCGTCGATGTCGTGGGTCACGAAGACGATCGTCTTGTGCAGCGTCTCTTGGAGTTGGAGGAGCTGTTGCTGCAGGCGCTGCCGGGTGATCGGGTCGACGGCGGCGAACGGCTCGTCCATCAACAGGACGGGCGGATCGCCCCCGAGCGCGCGCGCCACCCCCACCCGCTGGCGCTCCCCGCCCGAGAGCTCGTGGGGGTAGCGCCGGAGGTAGTCCTTCGGATCGAGGCCCACGAGCTCGAGGAGCTCCTCCACGCGGGCGTCGACGCGCTTGTGGTCCCACCCGAGCAGGCGCGGCACCGTGGCGACGTTGTCTCCGACCCGTCGATGGGGGAACAGGCCGCCCTGTTGGATCACGTAGCCGATGCGGCGGCGCAGCTGCACCGGGTCGAGCTTGAGCACGTCGGTGTCGTCGATCAGGATGCGCCCGCCCGACGGCTCAATCAGCCGATTGATCATCCGCAGCGTGGTCGTCTTGCCACAGCCCGACGGGCCGACAAAGACACAGATCTCGCCGTCGAGCACCGTGAGGCTCAGCTCCTTGACGGCGACCGAGTCGGGGCCGTAGCGCTTGGTCACCGCGTCGAGCGTGATCACCAGCGCAAAGGTTATCGACCGCTCCGAGGCGGCATCGCCCTCGTCACTGTGCGCCGGGCGACCGCCCAGTAACGTCGGCTCGATGCTGCTCGGGGCGAACCCGTTCTTCCGCTGGAGCTACATCACCAGCAATTGGGACCAGATCTGGGGCGACCTGGTCCAGCACGTCGAGCTCACCGCCATCGCGGTCGCCATCGGGACCGTCATCTCGATCCCGTTGGCCGTGCTGGCCTGGCGGTATCGGATCGTCCGCACACCAGTCTTCGGCTTTGCGAGCGCGCTCTACATCATTCCGTCGTTGGCCCTCTTCGCCATCCTGGGAGCGGTGAACGGCTTTGGTTTCGTCCCTCCCGGGTCGTACAAGACGGCGGAGGTCGCACTCGTCGGCTACACGCTGCTCATCCTGATCTGGAACACGGTTGCCGGGCTCGATGCGGTGCCCGTCGACGCCCGGGATGCCGCCACCGCCATGGGGTACTCGCCCATGGCCGCGCTGCTCCGAGTCGACCTGCCGCTCGCGTTGCCGTACATCTTTGCGGGGTTGCGCGTCGCCACGGCGACCGTCATCGGGCTCGTGACCGTCACCGCGCTGATCGGCCTCGGTGGGCTCGGACAGCTGATGACCTACGGCTTCAGCACCGGCTACAACACGCCGATCATCGTCGGCCTCGTCCTGTCGATCGTGCTCGCCGCGGTGGCTGACCTTCTGCTCGTCGGCGCGCAGCGACTCTCCGTCCCGTGGGCCCGCACCCAGCGCTCCGCCGGGGGGGTCTGAGGTGGGATTCTTCGCCCACGTGTTCGGATGGTTCACCACGTCGAGCAACTGGACGGGCCCCCAGGGGATCCTCCTGCTGTTCTGGTACCAGCTGAAGTTGTCGGTGGTGGTCGTCGTCACGGCGGTCGCCCTCGGCGGTGGCCTCGGCGTGGTGCTCGGCCACACCGGCCGCGGGGGGCTCGTCGCGGTGAACGCGGCCAATGCCTTCCGCGCCGTGCCCACGCTCGCGCTGCTGACCCTCCTCGCCATCCAGCCCGCCATCTCGCTCAAGTGGAGCGGCTTCCTCGCGGCGTGGATCGCGCTCACGGCGCTCGCGATCCCGCCGATCCTCACCAACACCTACGTCGGGATGACCGAGGTCGACGCCGACGTCCGCGACGCCGCCAAGGGCATGGGCCTCACGGGCGGGCAGGTGCTGCGGACCATCGAGGCGCCGCTGGCCCTCCCCTTCGTCATGGCCGGCGTGCGCACCGCTTCGATCGAGGTCGTCGCCACCTCCACGCTGGCCGCCTACGTGAGCTACAGCGACCTGGGGACCTACGTGATCTCGGGCCTCGATACGCAAAACTCCGTCGTGGCCTTCAGCGGCGCTCTCCTGGTGGCCGCCATGGCCGGGCTGATCGCGCTGGCGCTCGGCGTCCTGACCAGGGTGCTCACTCCCCTGCCGCTGCGGCGGAGACGGCGCACCCGCTCCAAGAACCAGTACTTCCCGCAACCGGGATACGGGCTCTGGGGCTCGTCCACCTAACGACTTGCTATTGCTGACGGAATTGGTCAGGATTTCATCCTTCTGACAGCCCCGTTACAGTCCCGTCACCTCAACACGGCGGTTCCTCCACCCGACCAACGAAAGGGTGCCCCCATGCGTTACCCGCGCACACTTGCCATTGGAGCACTGGCCGCCCTGGCCTCGACGCTCATCCTCCCGGCGGCCCTCACCGGCTCGCCGGCGGGCGCCTCGACGAGCAAGCCGACCATCGTGATCGGGTCCACCAACTTCGAGGAGCAGGCCATCGTCTCGAACATCTGGGCCGACGTCCTCAAGAAGGCCGGCTACCAGGTGACCGTCGAGCCCGCCCTCGGGACCCGCGCCATCGTCGTCCCGGCGATCGAGAAGGGCCAGATCAACCTCGAGCCCGACTACGCCGCCTCGCTCCTCGGCTTCCTCCACGGCGGCACCCCGCAGGCCGCCGGGGACAACATCACCACGGCCATCCCGGCGGACCAGAAGGCGTTGGCGTCTTACGGCGTGACCGTGCTGCCCGCGGCCAAGGCCCTCGACACCAACGTGTTCGCCGTCACCAAGGCCACCGCAAACAAGGACCACCTGACCACCATTTCGAGCCTGAAGCCGTACGCCTCCAAGATGACGCTCGGCGGCCCGCCGGAATGCCCCACCTTCGCCGGCTGCGAGCCGGGCCTGAAGTCCAAGTACGGGCTCAACTTCGCCGGGTTCAAGTCGCTTGACGAGGCCGGCCCGCTGAGCGTGGCGGCGCTCAAGAACGGTGAGGTCCAGGTGGTCGAGCTGTTCTCGAGCGACGGCAACGTCGTGTCGAACAACTTCGTCGCCCTGACCGACAACAAGCACCTCGAGGGCGCGGACTACATCGTGCCGGTCATCCGCAAGTCGGTCGACACGAGCGGCGTGGCCAAGGTGCTCAACACCATCGACGCCAAGCTGACGACGACCGCCATCTCCAAGCTGAACCTCGACGTCACCTCGAAGCAGGAGCAGCCGCCCGCGGTGGCGCAGGCCTGGGTGTCGTCGGTCGGGGGTTGACCGCCCGAACATCCGGGAACATATCCGCGCGGACATGGAACCGCGCCTCAACGTCATCACCCTCGCCGTGGACGATCTCGTCCGCTCGATGGCCTTCTACCGCGACGGGCTCGGCCTCGAGACCAAAGGGCTGATCGGCACGGAGTTCCCGGGCGACGAGACCACACCCGACGGGACGATCGTGACCTTCGTGCTCGGGGGCAACATGTTCCTCGCGCTGTATCCGCGCACCGAGCTGGCCAAGGACGCCGGCGTGCCGCTCGCGTCCCACGAGCCGGGCGCCTTCAGCATTGGCCACGCCGTCGCCCGCCGCGAGGAGGTCGACGCGGTCATGACGCAGGCCGAGGCGGCTGGCGCGTCGGTATGCGATCCGCCCCACGACCGACCCTGGGGCATTTACTCGGGATACTTCCAAGACCCCGACGGTCACCTGTGGGAGATCCTTTGGAACCCGGCCCTCGACCTCGCCAGCAGCTGACCCACGGCGATCGCGTAATGTCCTTCGCTCATGCAGCCACCAGCTGACAACACCGCGCCCGAGGCGCAAAAGGTGCTGGCTCCACTGAGCACGGCCGCCATCTTTCTCGTCGTCACGATGCAGCCAGGGGACGAGGGCGACGCGGCGATGCGGGCCATGGGAGAAGACATCGGGGCCCTCGTCCGCTCGATCGGATTTCGCGATTTGGAAGGGGCACTCTCGTGCGTCGTGGGCATCGGGTCAGACGCCTGGGATCGGATCGTGGCCCCCGCACCCCCGGAGACCCGGCCCCGTCACCTGCACCGGTTCCAAGGCCTCGAGGCCGGGGGCAGGAGCGCGCCGTCCACACCGGGGGACCTCCTCTTCCACATTCGGGCGACGCGCTTCGATCTGTGCTTCGAGCTCGCCGCCACCATTCTGCGGCGACTCGGTCCGCAGGTGGCGAGCGCTGACGAAGTCCACGGGTTCCGTTATTTCGAGGCTCGCGACCTGCTTGGATTCGTCGACGGCACCGAGAACCCCGTGGGGGATGCCATGGCCGACGCGGCGATCATCGGCGACGAGGAACCCGACTACGCCGGAGGGAGCTACGTCATCGTGCAGAAGTATCTCCACGACCTCGACGCGTGGAACGCCCTCTCGGTGGAGGAGCAGGAACTGGCCATCGGGCGGACCAAGCTCGAGGACATCGAGCTCGACGACGCGGTGAAGCCGCCGAACGCGCACAACGCGCTGAACGTCATCGAAGTGGACGGCGAACAGGTGGACATCCTGCGGGACAACATGCCGTTCGGATCAGCGGCCGGCGGGGAGTTCGGCACGTATTTCATCGGTTATGCACGGGACCCGGGGACGACCGAGCAGATGTTGCAAAATATGTTCGTGGGCCTTCCGGAGGGCACCTACGACCGCATCTTGGATTTCTCCACCGCCATCACCGGGTCGCTGTATTTCGTTCCCTCGCTGCCGTTACTGGAAAGCCTGTCGGCCATCGAAACCGTCGCCGCGGAGCCCGCTGGCGCGACGCCCGAACGGTCAGACGGGTCGTTGGGCATCGGGACCTTGCGATAGACCGCTCGCCGGGATGGGGCGGAAGAGGCCATGGCCCGCTCATGCCGCCGTCACTCGTACTGGAACTGACCGGAAGGCCCGGATCAGATTGTTGAGCTTGCGCACGGGAGCGCCGACGAGCTCAATCGTCTCGACTCGATCGACGAGAGCGGACAGGATGGCCGCACCCTCGAGTCGCGCCAGCCCCATGCCCGCGCAGGCGTGGATCCCGAAGCCAAAGGCCACGTGCCCCGCACTCTCCCGGGTGATGTCAAATTCGTCTGCTCGGTCCCATCGGCGCTCGTCCCGATTGGCCGACGCGAAGCTCACCAGGATTCGGGCACCGGCGGCGATGTCGACGTCGTCAATGGTCGTGTCGGTGGTGACGACACGGCTGAAGCAGTTGATCGGGCTTTCGACCCGCAGGACCTCGTTGAAGGCGTGCTTGACCCGGCTCGGGTCGTCCCTGAGGAGCTGCCACTGCTCCGGGTGGGTGGCGAACAGCCACATGGCGTTCCCGACGGCGCTGATCGTGGTGTCGAGGGACGGTGCGAGGTAGTCGATGATGACCATCGGGCAGCGCGTCGCGTCGATGTCCCCTGCTGCGGCCGCTTCGAGGACCCCTGCGGCCATCGATGCCGGCGGCAGGTCCGACTGGGCGAGCTGATGGGCGAAGGCGGTCATTTCGAGGAGACCGGGTCCGGCCGCAGCGGCCCGCTCGTTCAGCGGTCCCAGCCCGTCGAAGCTGGCGTTCGCCCAGTCCAAGAGGTGGGTGCGGCCGCTCTCTGGCCAGCCGAGGAGATTGGGCACCCAGGTCGCCGGGAGCACGGCCGCGAGGTCCGAGACTGCGTCGAACGACCCACGGTTGACGAGGTCGTCGACGACCCTGTCCGAGATCTCCTGTGCCTCAGGTCGTAGCTCCGCCAAGCGTGACGGGGTGAGGGGCCGCCCGATGACCTCGCGCTGACGGCGGTGTTCGTCGCCGTCGCTCATGAGCGTGGTGCCACGACCGCCCTCATTGATGAAGTGGTTGAGCCCCACCCCCTGTCCCGAGCAGAAGGTCGTCGCGTCGTCGAGGATCGTTCGCACATCGGCGTAGCGCGCGACGGCATAGACCTCGTGTGCGCTCAGCCATACCACCGGCCCGGCATTCCGCAGTGCCCGATAGTGCGCGTACGGATCGAGCAAGGCCTCATCGGTGAAGAGGTCGGCCTCGTACGTGGGAACCAAGATCACGGATGCTCCTCTGCTTGCGACCTGCGACTACGTGGACGATGGTCGATCCGGCAGACTTCTCAAACGCACCGATTGCGGATGGTGCCGATGCCCTCGATCCAGCTCTCGAGGACCTGACCGGGATGCAGAGAGCGCGGCGGTTGCCGCGCCATGCCGACGCCCGCCGGCGTGCCCGTGAAGATGACGTCGCCTGGCAGGAGCGGCAGCACCGAGGAGAGCTCCGCGATCAGGCTCGGAACCGAGAAGATCAGGTCGCTGGTCCGGGCATCCTGGACGGTCTCACCGTCGACGGCGCAACCGAGCGCGAGGTCGTCTGGGTTCGGCACTTCGTCGGCGGTCACCATCCATGGCCCCATGGGGCCGTAACCGCGTCGGGACTTGCCCAACGAGAACTGCATGCCCGCCGCGAACTGGAGATGGCGATCACTGACGTCCTGGCCGACCGTCAGACCCGCGATGTGGCGCCACGCGTCCGTCTCGGCGACGCGGTCGGCCTCGACACCGATGACCGCCACGAGCTCAACCTCCCAGTCGACGGAGTCGCCCACGATCTCGATCTCGTCGAAAGGCCCGCCGAGCGACGCCGGAAACTTGGTGAAGGTCGCCGGCACTTCGGGGACGGCCATCTTCGACTCCTCGGCGTGGCTGCGGTAGTTGAGGCCGATGGCAAAGACCTGGCGGGGTCGCGGGACGGGACAGCGGAGCCGGGATTCGTCGAGGGGCGCGGTGACGTCGGTCACGCCGGCCGCCCATTCGGCGAACTCGGTCCAGTCGTCGAAGGCCGACATCGGATCGGGGCCGAACCGGCCGTCGCTGGCGGCTGCAACGTCAGCGACGCCGTCGGCGAGGACCACGACGAGACGATGGTCAAGGTTGGCGAGCTTCATGCGGTTCTCCGGGCTTGGTGAAGTGGCGAGGACTGCAGCTGGCGGCGGAGGTCCTGCAGGAGCGCCGAGGCTCCGCTCACATCTGTCGCGACGCCGAACAGATAGAAGTCGGGCCGCTGGAGAGCCCAGCGGATGTCGTGGACATTGAACCAGGCGGCGAGGTCCGTCGCGGACGCATCCACGTGGACGACGGCGCCACCGATCGTCCCGAGCCAGTCGACGAGAGCCGGGTCGAGATCGGCCCATTCGGAGTCCACCGTGACCAGGCGCCATCCGATGCCGTACACGTCGTCGAACCATCCGCCGTCGACCTCACCCTGGGGGAACAGTTCGCCGGCCAACGGCATGCCGGCGGCAACGAGACCGCTGCCAATCCCGGGCAAGCCGGGTGCGTCACTCACGCCGCCGTCGTACGCGGCGACCATGGCCTCGTCCCGCGCCGCCGCCTCCGCCGGATCGGGCACGCAGATCACCTTGCCCAGTTCGATGGAGAAGTCGATCGCTGCGTCGGCGCTCGGCCGTCGCTCTTCGTCGTAGGTCGCGAGGAGCTCTGGTTCGGCGCAGCCGTTGAGCACGAGGTCGAGCTTCCAGGCCAGGTTCACCGCGTCGCGGAGTCCCGCGCACATTCCCTGCCCCGCAAACGGAGGCATCTGGTGCGCGGCATCGCCGGCCAGGAAGACCCGACCCACCTGCCACTGCGCCGCTGCACGCGCCTGGAACGTATAGACGGCGTGCCGTTCGAGTCGGGCGTTCCCAGGCTCTACGCCCCAGGGTGCGAGCAACTCCCAGGCCCTCGAAGCACGGTTCAGCTCTTCGATCGGCTCGTCGGGCAGCCGCATGAACTCCCAACGCCGGCGGCCCGGTCCTCCCGACACCACTGTCGTGGGTCGGGCCGGATCACAGACTTGAAGGTTGGGCGGATCGAAGACCCTCGGCTCCTCGAGGAGCACGTCAACAATCAACCAGTCGTAGAAGAAGCCCCGGTCATTGGTGGGGACGTCCAAGAGTGTCCGGACGGTCGAATTGGCGCCGTCGCAACCGACCACGTACCTCGCGCGGACCCAGGCCGGGGCCTCGGGCTGTTCGACCAGCCGGTGGTCCGGGCCGACCTGGATCGGCGCGTAGCGGATCGCGACGTGATCCCCGCGCGGCTCGAGTCCGAGGGCGCGGATGCCGCGGCGGACCTCGAGGGTGGGAAGCGCCTCGGACCGCCGGAGGAGAATTGCCTCGAGTTCGGGCTGACAGAACATGGAAGAGAAGGGCCAGCCCGATATCGCGGCGCCGACGCGACCGAAGCGGAGCAGGGTTGCGCCTTTCCCGTTCCGCCATTCGTAGATTTCGGTCGGCTCGGAGATGCTGCGAAGCTCGGCGCCGATACCACACGACGCCAGGATGCGTCCGACCTCGTGGTCGAAGTGCACCGCCCGCGGGAGCGTGTAGGGGCTGGGCCACTGCTCCAGCACCACCACCGTCCGGTCGCGCTGGGCAAGCGCGATGCCGAGCACGAGACCAACCGGGCCGGCACCGACGATGGCGACGTCGACATCGACATCGACATCGACGATCGGGCTGGCTCGGTCCGTCGGGGTCACGCCGGCCGCAGCGGTTGATGACCCCAGGCGCTGATGGCGTCATAGGCGCGGTTGTCGTCCCAGCTCTCGGTGATGACACGAGCGCCGTGGCCGACCTCGATCTGGAATCCGGCGGGGGTCTGCAGGTAAAAGCTGAACATGCCGTCGTTATCGTGGCGGCCCAGCCCGTTCGGGATCGCCAGGTCCGAGGCCCACAAGCGGTCGAAGGCGGCTCCGACGTCGTCGCGATCATTCGTTTCGAACATGACGTGGTGCAACACCTGCGGCAGCTCGAACGGCGCGCGCGCCAAGGCGATCGTGTGGTGGCGCGCGTTGCAGTGGTAGAAGCGCACCTCGAGCGGGATCCCCTCGGCGATCTCCGTCTCGAGCCAGTCCGACTGGCCAAAACCGAGGCCGTCGGTCAGGAAGGCGGCGGACTCATCGAACGCCATCGTCGCCAGCACGACATGGCCGAACCCCACGCCCTCAGTGAGGAACCCGCCACCGACGAGTGCCGACGAGAACGGCGTCGACGCGTCGGCGGGAGCCAAGACGATCTCTGCGTCCGTGCCCCATGGCGCCTTGGTGCGGGCTAGCCGAGCGACCCGGCGCTTCTCGGCCTCGTCGCTGTCCTCGACCACGGGGAGACCCATCGCCTCGAGACGCGCCACCGTGCCGTCGAACGCCGCGGCGTCGAACGCCTCGAACCCGATCGCCACGGCGTCGTTTGCCGGGCCGGGCTCCACGATGACTCGCTGCGCCCGTTGATCGTTGCGCCAGGTGCGCGGGGCGGACGCCGTGGGCTCGCCGGGAATCAAACCGACCACGTCCGCGAAGGCCTCATCGAGGCTGTCGGGTACAGGCACCTCGAGTACGAGATAGCCCAGCTCAAGTACATGGTTCATGAGTGCTCCTCTTGTCGATCATCGACCATTGACACAAGGGCGGGGAAGAGGTGTTCGGTGTTGGCGCGCAGTGCGTCCAAGAGCGACCCCGGTGGATCGCCCGCCTCGGCGAGCCGGGCAGCGGCCATTTCGGCGGCGAACTCCGGTGTGAAGGGGTAGTCGCTCCCGTAGTGGAGGTGATCGAGCGTCGTGAGCGTGAGCAACGCGTCGAGTTGACGCGGGAGGGGGAAGCCGGCGAGGTCGAAGTGGAGCCGACCCACATCGCGGAGCACGTCGACCCCGGGATCGACATCAAGCAGTAGCGAGAACACGTTCACGCGGTCGGCCACCATCGACAGCGTGGCGCCAGCGTGCGGAATCAGGAACTCGATCGCTGGATGCCGGGCGACGGTGCCGTTCAGCACCAGGTCGACGACCGCCCGTGTCGTGTCGAAGAAGAACTCCACCATCGGCCGGGGACGGCCGAGGGAGGTCTGCTCCCAACAGGCCGGGGACGTGGGGTGGATGAAGAGCCGGGCGCGGCGCCGATCGAGCTCATCGAAGATCGGTTGGAAGGCGTGATCGCCCAGGTAGGTCCCGCCGACGTTCGTCAGCAGCGTGAAGCCGGCGACGTCGAGGGTGTCGCAGCAGTAGGCGATCTCGGCGATCGCGGCATCGATGTCCGGCAACGGAAGCGAGGCGAAAAGGCCGAACCGCCCGGGATGGTCGACGACCGCACGCTGGCCTGCCTCGTTCACCTCGCGCGTGCGGTCCCGCGTGGCGGCTTCGTCACCCAGATGCACTCCGGGTGAGGAGATCGACAGCAGCGAAGTGACAATACCGAGCCGATCCATCGCGGCCACGTGCTCCTCCGCGGACCAGGCCGGGATCTGGGGGAAGCCGTCGGGTTGGCCGTGCCCGTTCTCGAGCAGTGCCTTGCGGTAGGAATCTGGTATGTAGTGAGCGTGGACGTCGATCGCGTTAGGCGCGTTCATGCGTCGAAGCTCCGTACCCAGTCGAGGAGTGTCGCAACGTAGAGTTCGGGCTGCTCGCCATGCATCGAATGGCCGACGTCAGGGAATGAGCGGTAGTCCACCGCCACACCCGCCTCCGTGAGCAGGCCCTGCACGCGCAGGGCCTGCTGGTCGGACATCGCACCGAGCAGGAACCCGGTCTTTTCGTCGACGATGCGCATGTGATGAGTCAGGAGCACCCTGGGGGACTTCACCGAACGAAGCATCCGCTCGTGGTCACACGAGGCGCCGACGGTACCGGTCCAGAAGGACCGGCCCCACTCGGGGTCGTACTCCTTGAGATTCTGTGGTGGCTCGTCCGGCACCGGGATGAACTTCATGTGCTCCGGCAGAAACGACGGAGATGCTTCGCGCATCGCGTCCCAGGCGCCGATTGACCACTGGTCGCCGAGAAAGGTGCTCCAAAGGTCGAACAGCGGTCCGATGCACTGACGAACACCTGGACCGACGGCTGGCCGGACTTCCGAGGCGAACAGCGGCGGGTCCTCGTACAGCGCAGCCAGCACCTGACCGGGCTTGGCGTACGCCGACAACCAGGCCGAGAGCACACCGCCCGACGAGAGGCCACTCACAATCGTGGGCCGGTCGATCACCCGATCGATGAAGCGGACAAGATCGTTACCGATGTTGTCGAGGGTGTAGCGGCCCGGCGTGCGGGTGGTGCGACCCTGACCGCGGAGATCCACTGCGAAAAGCTGGAAATGCTCTGCCAGCAGCGGTATGGCTGCCGCATAGCCCCACCACGATTCGGTCTGGCCCGGTACGAGCAGCAGCGCCGGCGAGGTCGATTCGCCCGCGGTGACGTAGTTCATCCGGACCTCGCCCAGATCCACCAAGTGCTCCACGACGTCGTGGGCGATGTACGTCTCGTCCGGGTTGTCGAGGCCATAGCGAGCTCGGTAATCGGTCATCGATCGCTATCTTGTTCGGTCGATCAGAAATATGTCAATAGCCTGTTCAATCGATTAGCCTGCGCTCATGGCGAGCTCGTCCACCAAGCCGTTGGACCGTGTCGCACGTCCGTCAGCAAAACCGACGCGGGACCGAATCGTTCGCGCCGCGACCGACCTCTTCTCCGAACGATCCTTCGATGGTGCCACGACGCGCGAGATTGCCGCGCAGGCGGGCGTGACGCAGCCCCTCTTGAACTACCACTTCCGCTCGAAGGAAGAACTCTGGCAGGCCGCAGTCGACTCGTTGTTCGAGCGACTGAACAAGACATTGGACGAGCGGACGACGGGACTCCGCGGGGTCGACGAGGTGACCAGCGCGAAGCTCCGCGTGCGCGAGTTCGTCACGTTCTCCGCACGCAACCCCCAGCTCCACCGCATCATCATGCAGGAATCCAAGGCTGACGGGCCGCGGATGGACTACCTCGTCGACCGCCATGTGCGGCCAATTTACGAGCGAACGGTTGCGTTGTTCGAGGCGCTGGCCCGCCGAGGCGCCGTGCCGGACATCCCGTCGGCGCACCTGTACTACATCCTCACTGGCGCAGGACCGACGATGTTCGTGTTGGCGCCGGAATGCCGGAGGCTCACCTCGCTCGACCCTTCCGACGATGCCGTCATCGAGGCGCACGCGGACGCCGTCTGTTTGCTCCTCTTCGGCAGCCCCTGACGGCTGCGGCTCGCGCGGGACGCTCGACGCCGGGCACGGCAGTTCGGAGTCGGACCTCGGCGGGCTAGGCCGTCCGAAGGCAACGCAAGGGCCGCTGAGATCCGACTGCTCTCGCTATGGCTCGGTATTGGCCGTCGTGGGTCCGCCCCAGTAAGGCCGTGCACCTGGCTTGCCCCTGGGACTTTCGGGTTCGGGAACCGCCCGTGAGGGCAGCAAAGAATGGTGTACAAAAATGTTTATAACGTTATAGTGACCGCACCGAACACCCTCCCGCACCATTGAGGGCCCGGGCGGGAGCACCAAGGGGAGGGATCCATGAAGCACAAGCTTCTCCGCGCGCTGGCTGGCCTGGCGGTCCTGATGGGCGGTGTTGTCATCGCCGCAGTCGTCCCGGCGGCAACCGTGGCGCAAGCGAACGCGCCAGCGGTCAACCTCGTAAACGGCGACGGCATCACCGTGGACTCGTCGTACTGGGTCGATCCCCGCCTGATGGACATCACAGTCTCGAGCGCGGCGCTGCCCGGGCCGGTCGGGGTGCGGGTCCTCTTGCCCAACGGCTACGACCCCAGTCAAGCGACTCGCTACCCCACGCTCTACCTGTTGCACGGCGGATTCGGGAGCTACACCGACTGGACGACCTACGGCAACATCGAGCCGCTCACGGTGGGCGTGCCATTGATCGTGGTCATGCCTGACGGCGGCGAGGGTGGCTGGTACTCCAACTGGTCCAACTTCGGTCTGGGTGGGCCGCCGCAGTGGGAGACGTTCCACATCACCCAACTCATCCCCTGGATCGACGCCAACTTCAACACGATCGCGAGCAAGGCCGGGCGTGCCATCGCCGGGCTATCGATGGGCGGCTTCGGCGCCATGACGTACGCCGCGCAGTTCCCCAACCTGTTCACCTCCGTCTCGAGCTATTCGGGAGCGCTCGACGACCTCAATCCGGGGGTGGAACAGGTCATCGAATGGTCGCCGGTGGTGGAGAACGGATTGCCCGGAGCGATCTTCGGGGTGACGCCTAGCGACGTACCCGGCCTCACCAAGGTGAACCCGGTCAACCTGGCGGCGAATCTTGCCAGCTACACCCACATCGCCATGTACACCGGCAACGGCATCGCGGGGCCGCTCGATGGGAGCAATAACCCCCAGAACGGTTCGGACAATATCCAAGAGGCGTTCGTGTACACCACCAACGTGGCGATGAACCAGGCCCTGAACAACGACCACATCGCGCACACCTACGACTACTACGGCAACGGGACGCACTCGTGGCCGTATTGGAACCGGGATCTGGCCCAGGACCTGCCGGGGATCATGAGCGCGCTGGCTCCAGCCACGCCGCCGCCACCGCCCTACACGCCGCCCCCGCCGCCCCCATCGATGCCGGTGCCGGCCGGCAACGTGATCGCCGACCCAGGATTCGAGAGCGCCGGGATGGGACCGTGGAACTGCGCCGGACAATGCGGCGTCGACCAAGGACTCGGCAATGCCCACTCCGGCGCCAACAACGGCTGGGTGCGTAACACGACCGGTTGGAACGACCTCGCCCAGACCGTGACGGTCGCCCCGAACACCTACTACACGCTGACGGGATGGCTGAACACTTCCTCGAACAACAGCGACGGCTATTTCGGGGTGCGAGACACCAGCGGGAACGTGATCAACGAGGACGAGTACGACGCCCTGAACGGCTACACCGAATTGAGCGTCAGTTTCTACTCCGGCAGCCATACCAGCGTCGTCGTCTACGGCGGTCTGTGGGCGCAGAACCAGGACACCTGGATGCAGCTCGACGACGTCTTCATGACCCCGTCGTCGGCGCCGCCGAACGTCGTGAACGACCCCGGCTTCGAAGCCGGGGGCCTGGGACCGTGGAGCTGCGCCGGAAATTGCGGTATCGATCAGGGTTTGGGCAACGCCTTCTCGGGATCAAACAACGGTTGGGTGCGCAACACGACCGGTTGGAACGACATCGATCAAACCGTTTCGGTGACGCCCAACACGGAGTACACCCTCACCGGCTGGTTACGAACCTCCTCGAACAACAGCGCCGGCTACTTCGGGGTGCGAGACACCAGCGGGAACGTCATCGGCGAGGACGAGTACACCTCGCTCAACGGCTACACCGAGCTCATGGTGAACCTCAACACGGGCAACAACTCCAACGTGGTGGTGTACGGCGGGCTGTGGGCGCAGAACCAGGACACCTGGATGCAGATCGACGACGTGTCGCTCATGCCCGGCTGACCCGAGAGGGGAACCAGGGCTTTACGCGCTCTGCTCACGGAGGGCCTGCCGCACGAGCGCGGCGAAGGGCTCGCGCAGGTCCTCCAGTGGTGTCGTGTCGCCAGCGGCCAAGCGCGCCGTCACCATGGAGCTGATCGAAGCGACCAAGGCGTGACAGGCGAAGCGGCTCTCGGCGTCGCGGGCGTCGAAGAGCCGCTCCAGCTGTCGGGCGAAGCGTTCCTGCACCTCGGCCCGCCTGCGGGCGAGCGGCGGGCCTGCGGCGTAGACCTCTACGAGGCACATCCGGGCCAGATCCGGGTAGGAGGCCAGCACGTGGAGGTACGCCCCGAGCACCCAGTCGAACGTGTCGGCCGCGCTGGCGGCGCCGGCGCGAGCCCCACCAGCGGCAGATACCGCCGACCCTGATCGCTTGGAGCCGGTCTTTCGGGATGGTGGTGCATCGGTGGCGAGTGACGGCGGGGGGCTGGACGCTCGGCGATCAGCCTCCTGTGTGATGAGAGCGAACAACAGCGTGTTGGCGTCCTCGAAGGCCTGCTCGAAGCAGTCGAGCTTGGAACGGAACTGCCCGTAGAAGGTCTCCCTGGAAACCCCGGCCACCGCGAGCACATCGGCCACCGTCGTGGTGGCGTAGCCCTTGACGGCGGTGACCGAGGTCATGGCCGAGAAGATCCGGGCCCGCTGGGACGCGACGACCTGCTCCGGATCGAGGCCGTGACGGCCTCGCGGCAAACGCTGGCCGGGGGACGGCCCGAGCGCGCCGGAGTCGGCTGAATGGTCGGTCAAGTAGCCAAGATTAGCTTCGGGAAACTCCAACTCCCCGGCGAAGCGGCTGGCCTTAACGGCTGCTCGGACCCAGCCGAGTCAGGTACCAAGGTCGGTGAGCGTGGCGTCGATGTGGGGCGGCGTATGGACGAACGCAGCCATGATCGCTGCTGCCAAGCAGGCCCCTGCGCCGACCAAGAGCGCGACCCTCGGACCACTGGCCGAGATGATCCACCCAGTCACGATGCTGCCGATCGGCGTCGTTCCCAAATAGACGAAGACCCAGAGCGCCATGACGCGGCCCCGATAGGCACTCGAGCTGTGGAGCTGCAGGGTGGTCGAACACATCGTGACAAAGCAGAACGCCGCTGCACCCATGAGGAACAACGTGACGCACGCAACGGCGACGTTGGGAGCGGCTGCGGTGGCGGCCGACATCACGGCGAACCCAAGGGCCGCGAAGAGCAGGTACTGGCGCTTGGGATGGTGGACGAGTCCCACCGCCAAGGAGCCCAGGACCGCGCCGACGCTGAGCATGGTGGTGAGCAGCCCGTAGGTGCCGCCGCTGCCGTGAAACGTGTCCTTGGCGAACACGGGCAAGACCACGGCGAAGTTGAAGGCCAAGAGCCCGACCACCGACATCATGAGCAAAGGGAGCCAGAGCTGTTGGCGCCCGGCCGCGTAGCGCAGCCCTTCCTTGACACCTCGGCGTCCCGGCGGAGCAGGTCCGCCCGCCTTGCGGGGCCGGATGACGAGCAGGGCGGCGATCACCGCCAGGTAGGACAACGCGTTCAGCCCGAAACAGATCGTCGTGCCGACCGTCACGATCAGGATGCCCGCCAGCGCCGGGCCGACCACCCGGGCACTGTTGACCACCACCCCGTTGAGGCTGACCGCGCTGGCCAGGTCGTCCGGCGGGACCAGGCGACTGACGATGGCCTGGCGGGCCGGCGAGTCGACGATCTGGACGACCCCGTCCGCGACGCCGATGACCACCAGCGCGGTCACGCTGGCGTCGCCCGCCGCGGCCAACCCCCCCAACAACGCGGCGAGAAGGCAGTAGAGCGACTGGGTGGCCACGAGGAGCTTGCGGAGGTCCACCCGGTCGGCCACTGCCCCGCCCCAAGGGCCCAACAGCAGAGAGGGGAACCCCCGGCCGCCAGAACGAGGCCGAGATCGCTGGGCGAATGGGTGAGCTCGAGGACGAGCCAGCCGATCGCCGTCTGCTGCAAGAAGGTGCCACTGGCGGAGGCAACCTGTCCGCCGAAGTAGAGGCGAAATGGTTGCGACCGCAACGCGCGAAACGAGCTGCCCTTCTTGCGCGTGGACGCTGCGCCCAACGCCGGCAGAGGCCCCGCCTCGGGCATCGCGGTCAGCGCGTCACGGTCCATCGAGCACCGGCGACGAGGGTAACGGAGTCTTCGAGCACGCAAGAGGATGAAGCTCCGTCGTCCTCATCCGCGGCGCGTCATGGCACTGGTCTTTTGCCTTTTGCAGGGAATCGCGGCCGACCCATCGGGTCGTCACGACTAGTTCAGGAGCTCTTGCCAGTTGGCGGGGACCTGTCCGGCCGGTCCGGGCACGGGTTGGTCGAGGGGATGATGCTCGGGGGGTGCGAGCCGAGGCCCTTCCATGTATTCGTTGGTCTGGTAGTTCCAAAACCAATCCTCGCCCGGCTCGAAACTTCGGATGACCGGATGACCCGATGACTTCGCATGCGCGGTCGCGTGCTGTTCGGGCGAGTTGTCGCAACATCCAATGCGGCCGCACTCCGCACACCGTCGGAGGTGGAGCCACCAACCCTCAGCCGCAAGACACTCCACGCAACCGGTCCCGCTCGGTGGAACATCTGGCTCGACGGAATCCGTCATGTCTGCACCTCCCGCTACGTCTCTCTCAACGGTAGGGGAAACGGAAATGGCTGTCATCCATCGGGCGCCCCAGCCCGGGCCGGAGGACCAACAGCTCAGCCCCGCATGTCCACGGCGTTCACCCGGTAGGGGTGGATGTGGACCACGACCCGCCGGTCGCGGGGCCCGTCGTGCAGACGCAAGTCGGCTCCATACTTCTTCCCCACCTCGTCGGCGAAGACGTAGTCGTCATCGGGAGTGATCTCGGCGTCGCCCCGTATCTCGAGGTAGCGCTGCGGGACGGCGAGGTCGAGGATGAGCAGGCTGCACTGCGGCCGGTCGATCAGATTCTTGACTTTCTGCCGGCTGGTGTTGAGCGAGATCGCCACCGATCCTTCGTCCTCCAGGAACCAGACCTCGGTCAGCTGCGGTCGGCCGTCGGGGCCGATCGTGGCCAGCGTCGCCACGTTGCTCTCCAGGAGGTCTCGGTGCGATGCCGGAATCTCGGTCACGGCTGTTCCTCATTCCCAACGCGAGCAACGCGAAACCGATACACATCGAGGTCCGTTCGGGACGACGTCCTTTCGCTCTCCGCCGTCGCGGGCACGGCGAGTAGGGGCGCCGGGGGGCGCTCGGCGTTCGCCGGGTGACTCGCCTGCCCGCTCACCCGGGCCAGGAGCAGAGGTGAGCCCCAATCTGGCCGACGGGAAGTGAGCGGGATACCCCATTCGGACACCTCACCGCCGAACTCACGCAGCTGAGCCTGCCGGCTCGGTGGCGACTCGCTCCGGTTGTGGTTGCTGGGAGGCCACGAAGTCCTTTGACCGGATAAAGGCTAGGAGACTGCTGAAGTAGTCGCCTATCGATTCGCGAATCGTGGCCAGGCTTGGAAGAATTGGGCATGGCACTCGGGAACTCCGACAAGCAGCGCCGATTCGACGATCCAGCGGCCATTCTGGGTGACCGGCTGGTGGCG
>DASXEK010000029.1:0-5982 GCA_036490155.1 Acidimicrobiales bacterium
GCGATCGATGTCGTAGAGTAGGCACGGCCGGCCCAGGCGCTCGTGGCGGACGAACTTGTTGTCCGAGCAGGTCCGCACGGGGAAGCTCCGCACCAGCAGGTCCAGGGTCGAGCGGATCGCCCCGGCGTGGCCGTAGGGGCCGAAGTAGCGCACCCCCCGGCGTTTGCGGCCCCGGATGACCACCGGGCGGGGCCACTCGTCGTCCAGGGTCACGGCCAGCCACGGGTAGCTCTTGTCGTCCTTCAGCCGGACGTTGTAGCGGGGTTGGTACTGCTGGATGAGGCTGTGCTCGAGCATCAGGGCCTCGGACTCGCTGTCCACCACCACCCACTCGACGTGGTCGGCCTGGGACACCATCTGCTGGGTCCTCGGCGCCAGGCCGGCCGGGTCCTGGAAGTACGAATTGAGCCGCTGGCGGAGGGACTTGGCCTTGCCCACGTAGAGCACCCGGCCGAACTTGTCCACGAACTGGTACGAGCCGGGGCCGTCGGGAATCGAGCCGGATGGAGGTCGGGTTACCACTCCCCCAGTGTGCCGTGTGGCCGTGGGGCCCCGTCCACTTCCGACCCACGGCCCGCCAACCGCGCCCGATCGGGGCGGACGGCATAGACTGACGTCGCCGGCCTGGTTTCCGGCTACATATCTACCGCTCCGGGGCCGACATCCCCGCGGATGGGCGACCAGGCTGTCCCCGCCGGCCATATCGATGCACTCCCGTGAAGGGGGCAGACAGAATGCTCAGGCTCCAGGCGCCACTCCCCGAGCGCTACACGGCCGCGGACGACGACCAGCTGGCCGCCATGATCGGCGACGCCAGGGCGGCGCTCGGCTCCCGGCTGTTCATCCTCGGCCACCACTACCAGCGCGACGACGTCATGCGCTGGGCCGACGCCCGGGGCGACTCATTCGGCCTCTCCCGCATCGCCGCCGGCCAGGCCGACGCCGAGTTCATCGTCTTCTGCGGCGTCCACTTCATGGCCGAGTCCGCGGACGTGCTGACCGGCGACCACCAGCAGGTGCTGCTCCCAGACCTGAATGCCGGCTGCTCCATGGCCGACATGGCCGACATCGACCAGGTCGAGGAGGCCTGGGAGGACCTGGCCCGGGTCATCGACGTCGAGCGCCTGATCCCGATCACCTACATGAACTCGGCAGCCGCCCTCAAGGCGTTCGTGGGGCGAAAGGGCGGCGCCGTGTGCACGTCCTCCAACGCCCGAGCCGTCCTCGCCTGGGCGCTCGAGCGGGGCGATCGGGTCCTCTTCTTCCCGGACCAGCATCTCGGGCGCAACACCGGCTACGAGCTCGGCTTCGGCGCCGACGACATGCGGGTCTGGAACCCGCGCCAGGCCCTCGGCGGGCTGAGCGACGCCGAGGTCAAGGAGTCGACGCTGCTCTTGTGGAAGGGACACTGCTCGGTGCACCAGCGCTTCCGCCCCGAGCACGTCGAGGCCTTCCGAACCGAGCACCCCGACGGCATCGTCATGATCCACCCCGAGTGCGCGCACGAGGTGGTGGAGCTGGGCGACGTGGTCGGCTCGACCGATGCCATCATCCGGGCGGTCGATGCTGCGCCCTCGGGTTCGGTCATCGGCGTGGCCACCGAGATCCACCTCGTGAACCGGCTCGACAACGAGTCGCCGGACAAGACGGTCGTCTGCCTCGACCCTCTCGTCTGCCCGTGCTCGACCATGTCGCGCATCGACCCGCAACACCTGGCCTGGATCCTCGAGGGTCTGGTCGCCGGCGACGTGCGCAACCGGATCGTCGTCGACACTGCGACGACCGAATGGGCCAAGGTCGCGCTCGAGCGGATGCTCGCCATCACCTAGTGCCGCGATCGGCAACGTTCGCCGGTCCCCGTAAAGGCCCAACCGCCACCGAGTCGTCGATATGAACTGCCGTCGCGTGTCCATGCGGCACGTTGAGGACCTTCTTCTCGGCAGTGCCGGGCGAGCGAACGGGGCACTCTGACCAGCGCCAAATGTCGACGCGAGCGTCCGTGCGGGGAGTGAGACAGTCGTCCTTCGGTGCGCTCGCGAACCGGCGACCGGCGTCGCTAGCCTGTCACTCCGAGGAGGAACCGCATGGCCGATTCTGACCGTCGAAGCGCGTTGTTGGATTCTTACGAGAACGCTGCGGTGATCGTGTCAGGAATAGCTGCTGACGAGCTCGGCCACCCGACACCGTGTCCCAAGTACGACGTGGCCGGACTGATCGACCATCTCGTCGAAGCGGGCCATCGTGCGGCCGCTCTCGGCCGCGGGCAGGCACCCCCGCCCGGAGACGAGTCCCCTCACGTGCAGCTCTTCGACGCGCCCAGTCAGCTGCGGAGCGCTGCGGAACAGGCGGCACACGCATGGGGCGACCACTCCAGCTTGTCCTTGACGTACACGATGCCCTGGGGCGAGGAGTACACGGGGGCCACCCTGGTGGACATGTACCTGGCCGAGCTGGCCGCACACGCTTGGGACTTGGCCAGGGCCACCGGACAAATCGACAAGTTGGATACTTCTCTCGCCTTGCCGGCACTCGAGGGGGCACGGGACATGATCAAACCTCAGTACCGCAACATGGTCGAGCCTGGAGCCCCTTTCGGGTCGGAGGTCGACCCAGCTCCCGGTGCTGACGACTGGGAACGCCTCGCTGCCTTCATGGGACGCGACCCACGGACACCGCTCGGTCCATAGAGGAGCCCCTTTTGGCTACTCAATGAGTGACCGTCAGACAGCGCACACGTTCCGGTCGCGGCTCTTGTCAAGGGGCGGGCCGACGCGCGACCACGCGCCGCTAGGGTCCCGATCAACACCGATCGAGCCGATTCGGAGGCCGAAACGATGCCCGACTACCCCTCTCCCCTTGTCGAGACGAACCACGTCGAGCCCGTCCCTCGCCGCGTCCGCGCCGTGCTCGCCGGCCAGACGATCGTCGACACCACCAACGCTCGCTACGTCTGGGAGTGGCCCGGCTTTCCGCAGTACTACATCCCCCTGGCCGACGTGCGCGCCGACGCGCTCGTCGACGAAGGCTCGACCGAGGATACGCCGCGAGGCGACGTGAAGATCTTCGCCGTCCACGTCGGGGAGCTGCAGCGACCCCACGCGGCAAAGATCCTCGACGCGGCCAAGGTCGACGGGCTCGATGCCACCGTGCGCTTCGAGTGGTCTGCCTTCGACGCCTGGTACGAGGAGGACGAACAGGTCTTTGTCCATCCGCGCAGTCCCTACACGCGGGTCGATGCCATCCGCTCCACGCGCACCATCCGCGTGCAATCAAACGGCACCGTCCTCGCCGAGTCTTCCTCGCCCGTCATGTGCTTCGAGACCGGCCTCCCGACCCGCTACTACCTGAACCGCACCGACGTCGACTTCACCAAGCTCGTCCGCACCGACACCGTCACCTCGTGCCCCTACAAGGGCACGACCACCGACTATTGGTCCGCGGTCATCGACGGCCGCATGCACCCGGACATCGCCTGGTCCTACGACTTCCCCACCCGCGACCTCTTGCCGATTGCGGGGCTCGTGGCCTTCTACAACGAGAAGCTCGACCTCTTCCTCGACGGAGTGGAGCTCGAGCGGCCGCACACCCACTTCTCGTCGCGGGAGTAACGCCGTCAGCACTGCGCCCAGCTCGTAATGGGCGCGCAACCCCGGTCACCTCCTCCGGTACGGCCGTTGCGCTACCCGGGATCACGTTGCGCAGGCGGAAATTCCCTCGTCCGTGAATCGACCCCTCCGTATACTGCGGCGACAGCGAGACGGGAGGCGCAGTGCGACGGGCTCTGATCATCGCATGCTTGAGCGTGGCATCGGCGGGCGGATTCTCCGCCGTTGGGTCGACCCCGGCTTCTGCCACGACCCTCCCGACATCGGTCACGTTGCAGATGGTGCCGGCCGCGGTCGGGGTCCCGAGCCCGGCGATCGCGACGGTCGCGCCGACCGGTGCAGGCGGCACCGTTGCGATCACCGGCACGGTGACGTTCGAGGCCGGCGGCACGGACATCACCGGGTGCACGAACATCACCGTTTCGCCAACCTCGGGGCTGGCCGCCACCGTGGAGTGTGACATCGACTACACGTCGACCGGGACCTTCAGCATCGTGGCGACCTACTCCGGCGACTCGAACTGGACCTCGTCGCAGTCCAGTGCCGCGAGCGAGGCTGTGCTCGAACCCGCCACGGTCACGGCCTCCGCGCCGGCGACGGCCCAACTGAACCAACCGGTCCTCCTCTCGACCACGGTGTCCGGCGCCAGCGGGACACCGACCGGAACGGTCAAGTTCGACGACGGCAGCGGGAACCTGCTGTGCACCGCGACGTTGAGTAGCGGAAAAGGCAGCTGCGACGTCACGTTCGCTTCCGGTGGCTCGCAGACGGTGAAGGCGGACTACCAAGGCAACGCCACCTACGCCAACTCGACCGCCAGCGACTCGTTCGGGACCGCCACGATCGACGTGGCGGCGCCGGCCACCACGACGTCGATCACGGCGCAAGAGGCCGCCCTTCCGCCCGCGGACCTCCCGAGCGGGACGACGGCGTACGCGATGAACTTCACGGCCACGGTCACTGCGTCGGGATCGCCCGGAACCAATTTGGGCGGCTCCGTCACCTTCTCCATCAACGGACATCCCATCGCGCAGCCCGGATGTACGAACGAAGCGGTGAGCGGCGCGTCACCACAGTCGGTCACCTGTTCCGATAGCAACCCCGAAGACTTCGGTGGTCCCGTGGTGGCGACGTACTCGGGTGACCCGCATTACGCCGACTCCGCCTCCCTCTCCGTCTCGCCCTCGTTCACCCCCGATCCGACAAGCGTCTCCTCGGTGACTGCGTCGCCGGCGTCGCCCACCCTCGGGCAGAGCTTGACGCTGAGCGCGCAGGTGAGTGCGTACGTGAACCCGGTCCAGGGCCCGGTCGGCTTCGTCGCCTTCAACTCGGGCAGCACGCGGCTGTGCGTCGCTGACGTGAACAGCGCGTTCATCGGGACCTGCCAGACTTCGGCTTTGCCGAGCGGCGCCAGCGCGGTCACCGCGACCTACGCCGACCCGTCCGGCGGCTACGCCTCGTCGTCCGGCGGCCCGTCCACGATCACCGTCGGACCGAGTCTGTACCCGGTGGTCGGCATCGCGTCCACGCCCGATGGTGGTGGGTACTGGATCGCGCGCTCGGACGGCGCCGTCTCGGCGTTCGGTGACGCAGTCGACGACGGCTCCATGTTCGGCGTGCCGCTGAACAAGCCCATCGTCGGCATCGCGTCCACGCCCGATGGCCGCGGGTACTGGCTGGTGGCGGCAGACGGCGGCATCTTCAGCTTCGGCGACGCGCCGTTCTACGGTTCGACCGGCTCGATCCCCCTGAACAAGCCGATCGTCGGCATGACCGCGACCCCGGATGGCAAGGGGTACTACTTCGTGGCGTCGGACGGCGGTGTCTTCGCCTACGGCGACGCCGCCTTCCAGGGCAGCATGGGTGGCACCCCGCTGAACCAGCCCGTCGTCGGCATGGCGCTCGACCAGGCGACCGGTGGGTACTGGTTGGTGGCGGCCGACGGTGGCATCTTCTCCTTTGGGGGTGCACCGTTCCTCGGCTCGACCGGCTCGATCCACCTGAACAAGCCGATCGTCGGGATGGAGGCCGCACCCGACGGTTCGGGCTATCGCTTCGTCGCGTCCGACGGCGGGGTGTTCTGTTACGGGCTCCCCTTCGAGGGATCGACGGGATCGATCCCGCTCAACCAGCCCGTCGTGGGCATGGCCCCCGGGGGCAACGGCGGCTACTGGTTGGTCGCCCGCGACGGCGGGCTGTTCTCTTTCGACGCGCCGTTCCTGGGCGCCGCCACGTACTAGTCCTAAAACAAGCGAATCCCGGCCGTGTAGGCCGACTTTCGCCGGTCCGATGCGGTGCGGCGAGGCTTCAAGGCCGAAGCAGGGGACTGAGGGTCACTGCGAAGTGCATTTTCGACGCGCGCGAGCGCGTTGCACCG
>DASXEK010000014.1:0-5621 GCA_036490155.1 Acidimicrobiales bacterium
CCCTCTCACCACGGCTTCGCCACCAACATGGGACCACCCGTTTCGCCAGTCAAGGGACCACCACAAAAGACCGGCGTCATCGTGAGGAGCGACGTCGACCAGAAACCTGCTGAAGATGCCCCTACTTCAGCAGTCTCCTAGTCCTATTCGGCCACGGCCCAGGGCCGGCTGCGGTGACGACGCGGGCGGCGTGCGCGCGGTTGGCTGAGTTAGCGCATCTCGACGTCGTCGAGGTACTCCTCGCGCCAGTGGGTGTAGCGCTCATCGGGTAGGCGGAGGCAATAGGTCGGGCGCAGGGCCTCGACGAAGCCGCGCTCGTGGCTCACCGCGATGATCGTGCCGGGCCAGTCGCCCAGCATGGTGCCCACCGCGGTGATCGAGGACGGATCGAGATTGTTGGTCGGCTCGTCGAGGAGCAAGACGTTGGCCTCCCCCGCCGACAACATGGCGAGGCCGAGCTTCGCCCGCTCACCGCCCGACAGGGTCCCGGGCAGTTGGTCCGCCGCCTTGGAGGGCAGGCCGAACGAGCCGAGGAGGGCGCGCCGCTCCTTCTCCTGCTTGAGGATGGCGTCGCTCACGTTGGCCAGCGCGGGGAGGTCCGGGTCGATCTGCTCGTGCTCCTGGGCGAAGTACCCCAGCACGACGTTGGCCCCGAGCTCGACGACCCCGTTCGTGGGATCCTGCACGCCGGCCAGGCAGCGCAGCAGGGAGGACTTGCCGGCGCCGTTGCGCCCGATGATCACGATGTGGTCGCCCCGGCCGGCGTGGAAGCTGACGTTCGTCAGCACCTCGTTGCTGCCGTAGCGCACACCGAGCTTGGCGACTTCGAGCGGGGTCGCGCCCGAGCGGGGCGGCACCGGCAGCTTGAATTTGCTCGCCCGCTCGCGCTTGTCGACCTGCGTGCGCGTGGCCTCCATCCGCTCCACGCGCTTGTCGATCGCCTGGGCCTTGCGCGCCCGCTTCTCGCTGCTGGCGCGCATGGAGTCGGCCTGCGTGCTCAGGCGCTTGATCTCGCGCTGTTCGAGCTGCGCCGAGCGCTCGCGTTGGGACTGGTCCGCCTCGTGCTGCAACTGGAACTTCGAGTAGTTGCCCTTCCACTCGGTGAGGTGCTGGTTCGAGATGTGCAGCACCTTGGTGATGGCGTGGTCGAGCAGCTTGAGGTCGTGGCTCACGACGAGGATGGCGCCGGAGAAGCGCGCCAGCTCGTCGAGGAGCCAGTGCTTGGCCGAGCGGTCGAGGTGGTTCGTCGGCTCGTCGAGGATCATGAGCTCGGGCTCCTGGAACAGGACGCGCACCAGGTCGACCCGGCGTCGCTGGCCCCCGGAGAGCTCGTCGATGTCCTCGAGGAGGAGCTCTTCGCGCAGCCCCAGGCCGTCGGCCAGCCGCGCCATCACCGACTCGGCCTCGTAGCCACCGCTCGTCTGGAACTTGTCCTGGAGGTCGGTGAACAGCTCGATGTGCGCGTCGGAGGGCTCCT
Source organism: Acidimicrobiales bacterium (assembly GCA_036490155.1). GTDB lineage: Bacteria > Actinomycetota > Acidimicrobiia > Acidimicrobiales > RAAP-2 > Bog-473. The sequence goes on from DASXEK010000014.1 coordinate 1,478, forward strand.
TGGCCATGGCCTGGCGGGCCGCACCCAGCGCGTCGTCGAGCACATCGAGCCCGCGGGCCGACAGGATGTGGGAGAACCCCGTGCGCTCGAGCCCGAGCCCGCCGGGCACGGGGGCCTGGGGCAGGTAGCCGTAGGAGCCGAGGACCCGGACGTTGCCGCGGTGGCGCAGCTGGGGACTGGCCTCGCCGACCAACACCGAGATGAAGGACGACTTCCCGGTGCCGTTGCGGCCGACCAGGCCGACCTTCTCCCCCTCCCCCACCACGAAGGACGCATCAGCGAGGAGGGTGCGGTCGCCGATCTCCACGGTGAGGTTCGATCCGACGATCACAACACATTGTACGAGCAGGAACAACGCCTCGGTACACTCCGCCAATGCCCGCTCTCGACCGCAAATGGTGGACCCTCATCGCCGTCTGTACGGGGACCTTCATGCTCCTCCTCGACATCACGGTGGTGAACGTCGCGCTGCCCGATATCCAGCGCTCGCTGAACTCGAGCTTCTCGGACCTGCAGTGGGTGGTGGACGCGTACTCGCTCACGCTCGCCGCGTTCCTCTTGACCGCCGGCGTCGTCGGCGACATCTACGGGCGGCGCGAGGTCTTCGCGGCCGGCCTCGGCATCTTCTCTCTCGCGTCGCTGCTCTGCGGGCTCTCGACGTCGCCGCTGATGCTCAACCTCTGCCGTGCCGTCCAGGGCGTCGGGGGCGCCATCATGTTCGCCACGTCGCTCGCGCTGATCGCTGGCGCGTTCGTCGGCCGGGACCGCGGCACGGCGTTCGGCGTCTACGGCGCGGTCGTCGGTGGCGCCGTCGCGATCGGCCCGCTCATCGGCGGCGCGATCACCAGCGGCTGGGGCTGGCGCTGGATCTTCTTCGTCAACGTGCCGATCGGCGTGCTCGCCATCGTCATCACCTTCACCCAGATCGCACGCTCCAAGGACGAGCGGGTGCGCCACGTCGACTGGATCGGGTTCATCACGTTCTCGGTCAGCTTGTTCACCCTGGTCTTTGCGCTCGTGCGCGGCAACGACCTCGGCTGGAGCAGCACGTCCATCGTGACGCTGCTCGTCGCCTCGGCCGTGCTCATGGTGGCCTTCTTCGTGAACGAGACGCGAACGAGCGATCCGATGCTGGACCTGGGGTTGTTCAAAATCCCTGCGTTCGTCGGCGTGTCCATCGTCGCCGTGGCGATCGCGGCCTCGATCTTCGCGATGTTCTTGTACCTGACCCTCTACATCCAGGACGACCTCGGGTTCAGCCCGTTGCCGGCCGGCATCAAGTTCCTCCCCCTCACCCTGCTCGCCTTCGCGGTGGCGCCGTTCGCCGGCCGCCTGACCGTCCGGGTCCAGTCGCGCTTCCTGCTGGGGGGCGGCATGTTGCTCATCGCGGTCGGGCTCTTCCTCATGTCCGACACCACACCGACGTCGGCGTGGACCTACCTGCTGCCCGGGTTCCTCCTGTGCGGCTTCGGCATCGGCGCCGTGAACCCGGTCCTCGCCAGCGGCGCCATCTCGGTGGTCCAGCCCCAGCACAGCGGCATGGCGTCGGGCGCCAACAACACGTTCCGCCAGGTGGGCATCGCGACGGGCATCGCCATTTTGGGCGCGGTGTTCCAGACCCAGATCATCAGCCACACCACCGCCGCGCTGAACAAGACGGCTGACGGCGTCGCGGTCCTGCACCGAGGCGGCGCGCAGCTGCGCGGTGCGCTCTCAGAGGGCGGCGTGCGCGCGGCGGCCCAGCAGATCCCCGCCGGCGGGCCGCGCAACGCGCTCCTGAGCGCCTACCACCAGGGGTTCTCGACCACCATGAACCACCTCATGATCATCGCCGCCATCGTCGCACTCGTGGGTGCGGTCGGCGCGGTGGTGCTCGTGCGCCAGCGTGACTTCGTCATCCCCGGCAGCCCCGGGGCGGGCGGGGGCCAGGCGCCGGCCGGCGGTGGCCAGGCGGGCGTCGGACAGGCCGGCGGCGGACAGGCCGGGCAACAGCCGCCCGAGGACGTGCCGTTGCCGGCCGTCCATGCTTGAGCCCTTCACGCTCGAGGGGACCTACGTACGACTCGAGCCGCTGGCGGAGTCGCACGTGCCGGGCCTGGTCGAGGCCGCGTCGGAGGACCGGAGCCACTACCAGTGGACCTACGTCCCCGACGGTCGCGAGCACATGGCCGAGCACGTGCGCGATGCGCTGGCCAGGGTGGCCGCGGGCGCGCACGTCGCGTTCGCGACGGTGCGGCGCGGTGGTGCAGGCGGTGGAGCCGGTGGCGGTGAGCCGGACCGGGTGGTCGGGTCGACGCGGTTCTGCGAGGTTGCCTTCTGGGGTTGGCCACCGGGCGCCAGCCACCAGCGGGTCGGCGTGCCCGACGTCGTCGACATCGGGTTCACCTTTTTGGCCGCGTCGGCACAGCGGACCCGGGTGAACACCGAGGCCAAGCTGCTGATGATGACGCACGCCTTCGAGGTGTGGGGAGTGCACCGGGTGGCGCTGCAGACCGACGTGCGCAACAAGCGCTCCTGGGCCGCCATCGAGCGCATCGGCGGGAAGCTCGACGGGATCTTGCGGGCGGACCGGCCCGGAGCCGACGACACGGTACGCACCTCGGCGCGTTTTTCCATCGTGGCCGAGGAGTGGCCCGAGGTGAAGGCTCGCCTCGTGGCGCGGTTGGCGGCGCGCTAGGAACCGGGGCACCCCGGGCCCGCTTCGCTCGTCCGACGTTCTTGGCTCGTCCGACCGTCGTTCTTCGGGAAGACGTACAGTGCCGCCGCGTGCATCAGAAAACCCGCACTAAGGCGCGGGGCACCCCGCTACGGTCAATGCGCCGTCCGCCGTTCGAGGACCTGACAGCTCGAACACGAGAGGGGGAGCACCGAGCAATGACCGTCACGCTCATCACCGGAGCCAACAAGGGTCTCGGCTACGAGACCGCCCGACAGTTGATTGAGCGGGGGCACACCGTCTACCTCGGTGCGCGCAACGCCGAGCGTGGAGAGGTGGCGGCCGCTGCGCTGGGCGGCCAGTTCGTGCAGCTCGACGTCACGGACGACTCGTCGGTCGAGACGGCACTTGCGGCCATCGCCGAGCGCGCCGGCCAGCTGGACGTTCTCGTGAACAACGCCGGCATCAGTCCGATGGCCGACGTCAGCGGACCGATCGCCCTGGAGGTCTTCGACACCAATGCCATCGGTCTCATCCGTGTCACGCAGGCCGCACTCCCGCTCCTGGAGCAATCCGAGAATCCGGTCGTGGTCAACGTCTCGAGCGCCCTCGGCTCGTTCTGGGCGGTCACGAATCCAGAGCGGCGTCAGTTTCACTTCCCCAGCATCATGTACGGCTCGAGCAAGGCCGCCGTCTCGATGCTCACCGTGCAGTACGCAAAGACCTTTCCCGGAATCAAGTTCAATGCGGTCGAGCCCGGCTTCACGGCGACCGACCTCACTCCGTTCAGTGGGGCCGGGCAGCCGGTCGAGGAGGGTGCAGACGTCATCGTGCGCCTGGCCACCATCGGCGCGGACGGCCCGAGCGGCACCTTCTGCGAGGGCGAAGGCGAACTCGCCTGGTGAACTGAGATCAAGCCGGCAAGGCCCTCAGCCTCAGGCGGTCGCTCCCGCGACGATTGGCTTATTGAGCGTCGTGCCGCTGAGCGAGCCGACGAACGTGGCATCACCGAAGGCGAACCCACCGCCGTCGCTGGCGAAGAGCCAGTAGCCAAGGCCGTCGTTCGTCACCATGATGCCCGCGATGGGCTCGGCCAGAGTCAGGCTCCCCGTGGAGCCGTAGAAGATGGCGTCACCAAACGAGAAGATCCCACCGTCCGATCCCACCAGCCAATACCCGTGGCCATCCGAACTGGAAGCCATCGCGACGATGGGCTTGTTGAGCGTCACGCCCCCGGTGGAGCCGTAGAAGCCGCCGTCACCGTACGTGAAGATCCCACCGTCCGATGCCACCAGCCAATACCCGTGACCGTCGGGCGTGGCCGCCATGCCGACGATGGGCTTGTTGAGCGTCACGCCGGCGGTGGAGCCGTAGTAGGACGCGTCACCGTACGAGAAGATTCCGCCGTCCGAAGCCACCAGCCAATACCCGTGGCCGTCGGGCGTGGCCGCCATGCCGACGATGGGCTTGTTGAGCGTCACGCTCGCG
>DASXEK010000013.1:0-1728 GCA_036490155.1 Acidimicrobiales bacterium
GGTGACGGGCGTCTCGAGGCCCTTGGCGGCTTCGACGGCGGCGCGCAGCGTGCAGGTCCCGACTTCGTCGATGATGTTGGTTGACTCACAGACGCCGATATTTCCGTTCAGAGGGAAGTCACCGGCATCGTTCACGACGAACACGGTGTCGGCGGCGCTGGCCGGTGAGGCACTGATGAGGGCGATGCCGCCCCCGAGCATGAGGGTCGTGACGGTCGCGATGAGCGCGATGTGTCGAAGCGTACGGAACATCAGAGGGCCTCCCCGCCTAGGCTGCGTCCGCTGAAGCTACCCCACGCAGAGGAGGGGCGGGCTCACAATGGGCCGCCCAAAACCCGAAAGTGGATGGGTCGCCTACCCCGGCAGCTCGAATGGCGCCAGCACCGGGCTGAGAACCCGGCGCAGCGACGCCCGGGCCAGTTCCGGATCGTCGACGGGGAACACCGTCTGGCGGGTCACGATGAACGAGATGCCGAGGCGGGCGACAAGTTCAGCCAGTTCCGCAGCTAACTGCGGCTCGATGGGACTTCCGGCCGCGATGGCGGAACTCACCAAGAGCTCGCGCCCCAAGGCCAGCAGTGGTGCGGCCTCGGTCGTGAGGAACGGGAGGAACGTGGTCGGGTCCGACGTCAGCAGCGCGGACACGAGTGAACCATCCACTGCGTCCAACGCGACCAGCGCGCCCTCCACGATCTTGTCCTCGACAGAGTCGTAGCGCGCGGCGGTGTCGATGATGGCCGCGAAGACCTGACGCAGCTCGCGGGCGAGCACCGCATGGACCAGGTCGTCGCGACTGAGGAACTTCCGGTAGACGCTGGTGCGGCCGACGCCGGCCCGTTCAGCCACATCGTCCATGCTCCAGCGCCGCAACCCGTATTCGGTCAGGAGCTCTGCTCCCGCGTCGAGGAGGCGGACGGCCAGTTCGTCACTGGCGTCGGGCGGCCCGATGACCGTCGCCATGAGCGACGTGACCTCGACGGAAGCCTTGCGACGCGCCATCAGGCGGCTACCTTGCGCTCGGCTCGCACGCGGCGCCATCCTTCGAGCGCGCGCGGCTGCCAGCGCATGGGGAAGGGGACCAGTCGCCAGCCCTGGGCGACCGCGAGTTGCAGCGCCTCGAGCTGGATCTGGTCCTGGCGCGTCCAGCGGATGTTGAAACGCTGGCGGACGATGGGCGGCAGGCCGCCGATGGCCGAGAGTCGAACCGCCGTCGAGGTGATCTGGCGCATGGGCGGCAGCTTCATGACCGGCGAGAGGGGGGCCAACGGCCCTTCGAGCCGCAGCGGCTCGGGGTTGTGCAAGAGCTTGAGCACGAACTCAACGGCCGCATTCATCTCGAGCACCTCGCTGCAGATGCGGTCGAACTCGTGCTGGAAGGCGGCGCGTGTCGGCGGGACGGCCCGGTCGCTCACGCCGTAGCGGCGGTACCACTCGATCCCGTCGGCATAGAGGGAGTCGCGCTCGGCTGGGGTCACACGGTGACTGTCGTAGCGGTCTGCCACCTGCTCAGCCATGTACTGGAAGGTGGCATGAGCCCACCAGAACGTGGCGGGGTCGAGCGCGTGATAGCGCCGCCCGTGGTCGTCGGTCCCTCCGATGGTCTTGTGGAAGGCCCGCACCTCCTTGCCGGTGGCGTCGGCCTGCGGGCCGTCGTAGACGACGCCCAGAATGCGGGGGAGTGAGCGGAAGACCCGGCCGTAGGGGTCCTCGAAGAAGTCGGAGTGCTCC
>DASXEK010000033.1:0-1742 GCA_036490155.1 Acidimicrobiales bacterium
CGCGCTTGGCACCCACGACGTCGTTGAGCGGGTGGTCGCCCACCAGGACGCAGCGGTCGGGGCTGAGACCGAGCTCTCGCTCGACGACGGCGAAGAGCGCCCGGTCGGGCTTGCTGGCCCGATGGTCCTGGGCGAAGACGATCGTCTCGAAGAGCCCGCCCAACCCGATCGCCTCAGGCGACCGGCTGCCGTTCGAGAGGAGTCCGAGGCGGTACTTCGCTCGGAGTGCTTGGAGGCAGGGCACGGTGTCGGGGAACAAGCCGGGGTCGCGGTCCCGATGCTCGAAGTACGACGCCGAGAGTTGCTCGACCAGCACAGCGTCGTCCGTCTCGCTTGAGGTGCCGTCCGCCAGCCGGGTCAGGGTGCGGGCGAAGCCGAGTCGCCGCAGGCGGCCCAGGTCGAATTCGATGCCCGCCAACTCGAGCGCGACCGCGTTGCGATCGGCGTGGAGCTCGGCGATGGTCAGCGCGTCGACGGCGTCGCCGGGCCGGGCGGCCCGCAGCTCAGCGAGTGTCGCCGTCAGCGCCGCCGCCATGATTCTCTCGAAGTCCCACAGGGTCTGGTCCCCGTCGAAGAGGACGGCGTCAATCACCCGATCAGGCCACCAGCACGATCTTGCCCAGCTTCGAACCGGCCGCAAAGTGCTCGTAGGCGGCTGCGGCTTCGGACATGGCGAAGGTCTGGTGGATCGGCACGCTGATCCGACCCGAGGCCAGATGGGGGAGTACGTGGGCGATCACCCCGGCGGCGACGTTGGCCTTCTCGGTGCGGCTGCGGGCGCGCAGTGTCGAGCCGCTGATGCGCGAGCGGGTGGACATGAGCGAGAACAGGTTGAGCGACAGGCTGGCCCCGGCCCCCATGCCGATGACCACTACCCGCGACCCGGTGGCCAGATGCGGCAATGCTGTCTCGAGACTGGGCGCCCCGACCAGCTCGAGCACGACGTCATAGGGGCCGTGCTCGGCGACCTGGGCGGGGTCGATGACATGGTGTGCGCCCAGGGCGGCCACTTCGTCGCGTCGTTTCTGGTCGCGCACGGAGGCCACGACGGTGGCGCCGGTCGCCGCACCGAGCTGGACACCGGCCGTGCCCACGCCACCGGCGGCGCCGGTGACGAGGAGCCGGTCACCCGAGCTGAGGGCGGCCTGGCTGAACAGCGCGTCGTAGGCGGTGGAGAAGACCTCGGGAAAACCGCCCGCCTCGGGCCAGCCCAGGCCGTCGGGCACCGGGATCACGTGTGATTCGTCGACGACGCACATGGTGGCCTGGCCTCCACCGCCGACGACAGCCATGACGCGCGCACCGACGTCGACCCGCGTCACCTGGCGTCCGACCGCGGTCACTTCGCCCGCCAGCTCCATGCCCGGGATGTCCTTGGGCGAGCCGGGAGGCGCCGGGTAGAAGCCACGTCGCTGCACCAGGTCCGCCCCGTTGAGCCCGGCGGCGCGCACGGCGACCAGCACCTCGGTGTCACCGGGGACAGGGTCATCCCGCTGTTCCCACGCCAATGCCTCATCACGGATGACCACGGCTTGCATGGGGTCACCTTAGAGAGGGGGATCCCGGCGCAACACGAGGGCGGCCACTGTGCCCCTGCGGAACGGGCGGGCGCAGGCGCGAGCCCGACCGGTAAGGTCGCCGGCATGGCGCTCTACGACATCCCCATCCACACCCTGCAAGGCGAGGACTCCTCGCTCGGACAGTTCTCCGGCAAGACGCTGCTGCTGGTGAACGTGGCCTCC
>DASXEK010000035.1:0-5151 GCA_036490155.1 Acidimicrobiales bacterium
TCACGGAGCGCTCGCACGGCGCCACCCGGGCGTAATTAAAAGGGCGGCCGGGCCCGATGATCCCTAGTCAGGAGCCTTCTACCCCCGTAGAATCCGGGTCGCTGGAACTAGAAGTCTGGAAGCGTGCGGGGGCAGCGCTCACCCCTGCCGCATGATCGATGGAGGACCGTCATGCCGAAGACCTGCCCGCAGTGTCAGATCGAAGCCTCGGACGAAGCCACCACGTGTTCGAGCTGCGGCGCCGCACTCGGAACTGCCGCGGCCACTGCGGCCCCGCCCCCGGCAGCGCCCGCCGGAGCGGGGGGTGGAGCTGGAGCGGCCACCGCCTCGGCCGGCTCGACCGTCCCGGCCTACAAGTTCGACGCCGCCCGCTGGTCGCAGGCTGACCGGATCGCCGGGATCGCCACCCTCGTGCTTTTCATCTCCCTTTTCTTGGACTGGTTCAGCATCAGCGGCGGCATAGTTGGATTCCGCTTGACCATTTCGGCGACCGGCCTGCAGGCTCACGGTTATCTCTACATAGTTTTGATCCTCAGCATCGTGACGATTGCCTACCTCGTCCTCCGTGCCGGATGGGACGAGTTACCCATCAGCCAGAACCTCCCCCACCTGAGTGTGATGATGGCTGCGACAATCGTCAACTTGGTGCTCGTGTTCATCGCCTTCATCTTCAAGCCGGCAGGCGGATGGGGTTGGTCGTTCGGCGCCTTCATCGGTCTCATTGCGGCAATCGTCGCCGCGGCGCCGTACGCCGTACCGCAACTGCGCGCCAAGACGATGTAGCAGAGCCGGCCCTCGACGGGCCGGCCACCCACGAGAGCTCAGTGCCGCATAGCGGCGAGCATTAACCCCGGGATCTTGGCGGCCGACGGCTCGGCCTCGAACGCCACGAAACGGCGCATGACCTCGTAGGAGGACGGCGCCGTCGCGAACCACGGCGGCTTGGGCCGGGAACGGAAGGGCCCTCGCACGACCGACTTCTGCGGCCGGTCGAACATGGCGGCGTTGCCCACGACACCGGTCCCCGACTGGATGTCGGTGCGCGGGTGCCCGGGGTAGGCGCCCCACGTCGTCGACCCCATCGCGAACGACAGCCCGTGCCAGACATTGACGCCGATGGAGCCGTACCGAAGATCCGCAATGGCGCGCTCCAACGCATCGGAAACCGCAGGCTCCTTGAGTGACGACGGCGCCACGAGGATCGTCGCCCCGAGCGTGCCCCAGACGACGTCGTTGCAGAACTCGGTGGCGGCATCGAGGAAGCCCGCCGCGTCCGGGGCCGGCAGAGCCGTCTCGGCCACCTCCCCGAAGAAGGACTCGACGTTGAAGCAGATGTCGTCGGTGCGACCGGCCGGCACGTCGGCGATGAAAGTCCAGGGCAGTGCGTCGGCCGGCCCGCTGCCGAGCGATTCCGCCTCGGGGTGCGCGCCCACGAAGGCGTCGCGTCGCTCGGCGGCACCCGGGTAGTAGGCGCGCCGCGTGCGGATGCCGGCGAGCGTCTGGGTCAGCGCGCCGATGAAGGCGTCGCGCTGGGGCCAGGCTTCGTGCGTGACGACGAGGCGCGCCGAGATGCAGTTGAACCCGGCGTTGTTCACCAACATGGTGGCGATGTGCTCCGCCTGGTAGCGCAGCTCGGGGATCGACCACTTGCCGGGCACGACGATGATGGGCGACACGTTGCCGAGCTCGGCCGTGACGGGCTTGTCGAGCACGGGCTCGTCGGCCGCCTTGCGCCGGGCACCCTCGGGGCCGGAGCCGAACACGACCGCGTCGTAGGTCTTGTCCGAGCCGGTGATGTGCACCTCATCGATGCGCGGGTGCGCCGTCAGGTACTGACCCAGCGCGGCGCCGCCGTCGACGATGCGTAACACACCAGCATCGACCAGTGGCTTAAGCGCGCGGGTCCAGTGCGGGACGAGGTAGTCGTTGACCGGGTTCGCCTTCATCACGACGACCTTGCCTTCGACGAAGAGCTTCGACAGCACGTCGCGCGGGCCGAGCGAGGCCACGTTGCCCGCGGCCAGCACGAGCGCCGTGCCGGCGGGGGTGGCGTGGGCAGGGCCGGGGGCGTAGGCCGGGGCCTGGCCGGTGACGAGGGACTCGCGGGTGACGCCGGGCTGCATCCAGACCTCGGCGGTGGTCTGGGGGAACGTGATGCGATCGAACGCGGTGCCCGGGAAGACCTGGACCCGCAGGCGGCCGTCGGCCGCCTCGCGCACCGGACCGGCGAACGAGGGCTTCCCGTCCTTGGCAATGTCGCGCAGCGAGTCACGGAACAGGCGCGCCATGCGCACGAACGTGCCGACGCCGGCGAACAGCTCCTCGCCCGCCTCGGTCGAGCCCGGCTCGAACCCCTTGGCCGCGCACGCCGCGGCCAGCCAATAATCCTGCGCCGCCAGGGTGGCGTCGATCACCTCTTGGAGGATCTTCGCCCGTGCCGCGGCGTCGGTCTTCGCCCAGCCCGACGCGTGGTCGGCGACGAGGTTGACGATCGTGTCGAGGGCGTCGGTATCGAGCGGGGGCGTCGCCGTCGTGGTCACGCTCCCCGCGGTTTCGGCTCCCGTCGTTCCGCCCTGGTCAGGCTGCTCACTGGTCGGGGACACCGCCCCGCGGCTCGTGATGGTCATCTGTCGTCCTCCCCGGCTCGCCGCTCGGTGTCGCCCGCCATCGGGTTCGATACGGCCGTTGCACCGGAAACCAGCGTACCGAGGGTGTCGGCGCGCCCGTCCGTCCCTCCGGAATACAGCCCAGGCGCGGCGAAATCCCTGGCCCGGTGGGTATATGTGTGCCAAGGTGGCGTGAGCCGCAGGACGCAGCGAGTGCGTGAACGAGTCGGGGGAGAAACGATGGGGACAACGGGGAGCAGGGGTTCGCGCGGGACGACTGGGTCATTGAGGCGACCAATGCGGGTACGGGCGATGGGGGCCGCGGCGGGCGCCACACTCCTCTGCGGCGTGCTCGGCCTCGGTGTGATCGTGCTCTCGGCCGGCCCCTCGGGCGCCGTTTCGGCCGTCACTCTCTACGTGGACAACGTCAACGGCACGCAGACCTCCGGCTGCACGAGCGCCGGTTCCGGCGCCTGCAAGACGATCCAGGACGGCGTGGTCACCGCCGAAGACATGTCGGGTGTCGCGGTCACGCTCGACGTCGCCGGCTCTGCGACGGCCTATGACGAGATGCTGACGATCAACGTCGACGCCGGCTCGGGAGACTCGCTCGACATCGAGGGCACAGGGTCAAAATTGCCGACCCTCGACGATGGAGGGTCTGGCAGCAACATCACCATCATCGACGAGAGCGTGGGCGCCATCACCATCGACGGCATGACCATCAGTGGCGGAATGGCTGGCAGCCCAACGGAGTCAGGCGGCGGTATCAGTGACCTCGGGTCCGGGACGCTTACTGTCGACGACGACACCTTCTCGGACAACTCGGCTCCCGACCACGGCGGCGCGATTGATGCCGGCGATGCGTGTATCGGCGACGACCTCACGGGCAACGTGGTCGCTACGCAGTCCACCTTCATCGGCAACTCCGCCGGCGACAGTGGAGGAGCTTTCGATGTCGCAGACTGCGGCGGGGGGTCAGGCACGGTAACCGTGACCGACAGCACGTTCCAGGGCAACACCGGCCCTGGTAGCACTGGCGCAATCGCGGCGTGGGACAGCGGCTCGGTGACCAACAGCACGTTCGCGTCGAACACTGGCGCGCTGGAGGGTTTCAACATCGCCGCTGTAAACGACACCTTTACTTCCAACACCGATGATGCGTTCTACAACTACGAAGGTGGCTCGGTTGCCAACTCGATCTTTGACGACGCGTCGACTGGAACCGACTGCAACGGCCCCATTACCGACAACGGCTACAACGTGTCTTCGGACAACTCGTGTGGTCTCGGCTCAACCAGCATCTCGAACTCGACGAGCATCGGCGCTCTCACCTTGGCCGCCAACGGCTCGAGCGGCCCACAGACGGCAGCGATCACTACGTCGAGCTCGGCCTTTGGGATCGTGCCGACAAGCGCCTGCACCTCGACCACCGACGAGCGGGGCCAGCCACGCCCGGGACTCGGCTACTCGTCGTGCGACGCCGGCGCCTACGAGGTGCAGAAGTCGACAGGCTACGACCTCGCCGGCTCGGACGGCGGAGTGTTCGTCTTCCCGACCGGGCAGCCCGCGGGCTACTACGGCTCCCTGCCCGGCCTCGGGATCAAGGTCAACAACATCGTGGGCCTGGTGCCGACGAACGACGACACGGGTTACGACCTGGCCGGCTCCGACGGCGGCGTGTTCGTCTTCCCGCTCGGCCAGGGCTCGGGCTACTACGGCTCGCTGCCCGGCCTCGGGGTCAAGGTCAACAACATCGTGGGCCTGGTGCCGACGAACAATGACAAGGGCTATGACCTGGTCGGCTCCGACGGCGGGGTGTTCGTGTTCCCGACCGGGCAATCCTCGGGCTTCTACGGCTCGCTGCCGAGTCTCGGGATCAAGGTCAACGACATCGTGGGCATCGTGGCCACGCCGGGCGGCGGTGGCTACTTCCTCGTCGGCCGCGACGGCGGCGTCTTCGCCTTCGGCAACACGAACTACTACGGGTCGCTGCCTGGCGAGGGAATCTCGGTCGACAACATCGTGTCCATCGCGTCGACCCAGACCGGCAAGGGCTACTACCTCGTCAATTCGAACGGCACGGTCTACCCCTTCGGCGATGCGGTGAGCCACGGCACGCTGCCCGACATGGGCATCTCCGTTTCGAACGTCGTGAGCATCGTGCCCACCGCCGACGGCGACGGTTACTGGCTCATCGGCTCTGACGGCGGCGTGTTCGCCTTCGGCGATGCCGGCTTCATCGGCTCGCTCCCGGGCCTCGGGGTGAAGGTGTCCAACATCGTGGGGGCCGTGCCGACGCTGTTCTAGCTGTAGCTAGGAGACCTTCGGGAGCACTTCGCGCGCGATCAACTCGACGTGCTCGAGGTCGTCGAGGTCGAGCACCTGGAGGTAGACGGTCTCGGCCCCGATGGCACCGAAGGCCTGGAGCCGAGCCACCACCTCGTCGGGCGTCCCAGCGGCCCCGTTGGCCCGCAACTCGTCCGCCTTGCGCCCGATGTTGGCGGCGCGCCGCTCGACCTCGGCTTCGTCGGCGCCGCAGCAC
>DASXEK010000071.1:0-2701 GCA_036490155.1 Acidimicrobiales bacterium
GTTGTCCGGTTTCTGTGCCCGGCAACGTTATGTGGCCGGGATCGCGCCATCGTGTTCGGAGCATCGGCGCAGGTGTGTGCCCCGCTCGGGAGGGGCACATAACGGTGGCCTGCCGAGACATGGTTCTTCCTCCAGCTGTCACGTCGAGAGGAAGTTGTCATGTTGGAGCAGTACTTCGCCAAGCCGGACACGGTCGATCGGATCCGGGGTTCGTGGATTGCAGCGCAGATCGGGAACTATGTGGGCTGGCTGGTCGAACACGACTACAGCACCAAGAGCATCTGGCGCCGGGTCCCGCTCGTGTTCGCGTTCGGGGAGTTCGCTCGTGCGCGAGGGACGAGCGGCATCGGCGAGTTGCCTACGCACGTCGAGGCGTTCGTGGCCGACCGCGTCGCACGCCACGAGGCGCGCACAGGGTCGACGCGGCCGATGGCGAAGGAGGTTCGGGGCCCTGTCGAACAGATGCTCTCGGTTGTGCTGCCCGGCTTCGAGCCGAGCGGGCGGCCCCAGCAGGCCCGGCCGTTCGCCGATGTCGTGCCTGGCTTCTTCGGCTACCTGGTTGAGGAGCGTGGTCTTCGCCCTGCCTCGGTGCGTGGCTATCGCCATCATCTCGACCGCTTCGAGGCCTACCTCCAGAGGATCAGCGTCGAGTCGATCCAGGAACTCTCGCCGACGGTCCTGAGCGCGTTCGTTGTCGAACGCGCCGCCGCCGGGCTGGCCAAGAGCACGGTGCGCGATAGTGCTGGGGTGCTGCGGGTGTTCCTGCGCTACGCCCACCGAGAAGGTGTCCTGGCCAGCGACCTCAGCGCCGCCGTCGGTTGGCCGCAGGTCTACCGGCTCTCGAACATCCCCCGTTCCATCTCCTGGGACGATGTCAACCGGGTCCTGGCCGGTGTCGAGCGCAGAACGGCGGCGGGCAGGCGCGACTACGCGATCTTGCTCTTGCTGGTCACGTATGGGTTGCGCGGGCGGGAGGTCGCCGCGCTCAGTCTCGATGACATCGACTGGAAACGCGAGCGCTTGGCGATCCCCGAGCGCAAGGCCGGTCACTCCACGGCGTTTCCCCTTTCTGTCGTGGTCGGCGAGGCCCTCGTGGACTATCTCCAACACGGGCGTCCCGCGACACCCGATCGTCACGTGTTCTTCCGGGCCGTCGCTCCGCGCCGGCCGATCGGGGCGGCCGCGGTGTCCTCACGGGCCCGCCACTACCTGCTCAAGGCGGGTGTCGATGTTCCCCGTCCGGGGGCGCACACCCTGCGCCACTCGGCGGTGCAGCGCCTCGTCGATGCCAACTTCGACTTGAAGAGGATCGGCGACTTCGTCGGGCACCGCTCGCCGCGCTCCACCGAGGTCTACGCCAAGGTCGCGGTCGCGGCGCTGCGCGAGGTCGCGCTGGGCGACGGCGAGGCGGTCCTGACATGAACGACGACCTCGCCACCGCCGTCGCGGACTTCTTGGCCCACAAGCGTGCCCTGGGCCGGAAGTATCACACCGAGGAGGCCACGCTGCGTCTGCTCGTCGCCTTCGCCACCCAGCACGGGGTGCACGACCTGCGCCAGCTCACACCCGGTCTGCTCGACGAGTTCGCCGCCTCCAGACCGAGACAACGAGCCCGCAGCTTCAACCACCTGATCGGGATCCTCGGCTGCTTCCTCGACTGGGCGGTTACCCAGCAGCGCATGCAGGCGGCGCCGTTGCACACCACCCGGCGACGGGAGACGGCCCAGCGCCTTCCCTTCCTCTTCGATCTCACCCAGGCCCGTGAGCTGCTCACGTCGGCCATGGCGCTGCCCGACAACCCGAGGGCCCCGGGTCGCGGGGCGATCTACCACGGCATCTACGTTCTGTGTTACGGCCTCGGGCTCAGATCCGGGGAGGCGTGTGGGCTGCGTCTGGGCGACATCGACACCGACCGGCAACTGCTCATCGTGCGGGGCGGCAAGTTCGGCAAGAGCCGCCTGGTGCCCCACGGGCCGCGCATCGGTGAGCTCCTTGCCCGCCAGCTCGAGCGCCGGCGGCTCGATGGCGCAACAGAACCTGCCGCGCCGCTGTTCAGTTTCGACGCTCGGCGCAGCGTGAACCCAGGCAGCGCGAGCCAGACTTTCCATCGGCTTGTCGTCGAGTTGGCCTTCCCGGTGCCCGACGGCGTCGCGCCGCCGCATCTGCACTGCCTGCGTCATGCCGTGTTCATACACTGCGCAGCATGACCGGCACACAGCGTCAGCAGCGGGGCCGGACCCGGACCCGGACCCGTAGTCAGGAGCAGGGGTCCTCGGGGTGGGCGGGGGAACCGGCGGCGATCTATTGCCGGATCTCGAATGCTCGGGATGAGGATCAGACCGGGGTGGATCGTCAGGAGCGGTTGTGCTGTGAGGTGGCGCAGCGGTGGGGGTTGGTGATCGCCTCGGGTGCGGTGTTGGTGGACAACAACCGGTCGGCGTGGCAGCGGAGGCGGAAGCGTCCGGGGTGGGATGCGTTGCTGGAGGTGATCCGCGCGGGGCGGGTGCGGCATGTGGTTGTGTATCACCCAGATCGGTTGATGCGCCAACCCCGGGACTTAGGAGCCGGAATGAATTAACTTATTCATGCCGTGGCTCGATGGCGTAATTCCAGTCTCCATGGAACTCGTGTCGGGTGAGGGGTATCGATTCCTTTTGGTGATCGGTGAGTTTGATTTTAGTGGGGTAGAGGTTGGGGTCGA
>DASXEK010000002.1:0-8637 GCA_036490155.1 Acidimicrobiales bacterium
CGGCCGTGGGCGGCACGGTGCATGCGCACCAACAGGCCGCCACGGCGCGCGTGGCGCGCGCGCTGCACGAGATCGGGGCCCGCGTCGCGCTCTACGGCTTTCGGTCCCAAGGTCGGACGTCCGTCCAGATCCTGCCGTTCAAGCGTTTCGACGAGCCCCTCGGCCGCGAGGCCTGGCACCGCCTCTCCTCGTGCACGCCACGGGCGTACACCCGCCTGGGGGCGGCCATCCGTCATGCCAGCCGGACCCTCGACCGCGAAGCCGCCACCTCACGACGTGTGCTCCTGGTGGTGTCCGACGGGTTCGCCTATGACCACGGCTACGAAGGCGCGTACGGCCAGGCCGACGCGCGTCGGGCCCTGACCGAGGCGCGCCGCCGTGGCATCGGCTGCATCTGCCTGAGCGTGGGCGCAGTGACCGACGCTCGCGCCCTGCGGCAGGTATTCGGCAGCGCCGCCTATGCCAGCCTTGGCCGGGCCGACCAGCTCCCGCTCGTGATCGCACCGATGTTCCGTTACGCACTGCACAGCGCAGCGGCCCAACGGCGCCGAGCGCAGCGACGGGCCCGCACCCATCTCGACTCGAAGAGGACCACCACATGACCACGCAGGAACGTCCGTTCTATGTCGGCGTCGACAATGAGGAGCAGGTCTTCGCGGCGGCGTTCCGCCAAGAGCTCGCCATCCTCTTGAAGGGTCCCACCGGCTGCGGCAAGACGCGCCTGGTCGAGGCCATGGCACACGACCTGCAGCGCCCGCTCATCACGGTGGCGTGCCATGACGACCTTACGACGGCCGACCTGGTCGGCCGTTACCTGCTGCAGGGCGGCGAAACCGTGTGGGTCGACGGCCCGTTGACCCGGGCGGTCCGTGAAGGAGCCATCTGCTACCTCGACGAGGTGGTCGAGGCGCGCCAGGACACGACGGTCGTGCTCCACCCGTTGACCGATCACCGGCGGCGGATGCCGATCGACCGGCTGGGCGTCACCCTCGATGCGGCGCCCGGCTTCTGCCTTGTGGTGTCCTACAACCCGGGCTACCAGAGTCTCCTCAAGGACTTGAAGGATTCGACCCGTCAGCGCATGGTGGCCATCGAGATCTCCTTTCCGCCGCCCGAGGTGGAGGAGAAGGTGATCGTGCACGAGGCCGGCGTGGAACAACCGGTGGCAGCCCGCCTCGTCCAGCTCGGTCACGCCATCCGCCGTCTCGAAGACGGTGGGCTACGCGAGGTGGCGTCGACACGCGTTCTGATCGCGGCTGGCTGTCTGTTGCGCGAGGGCTTGAGCCTGCGCGAGGCCACCCGGGCAGCAGTCGTCGGGCCGTTGACCGACGACCCCGTGCTGACAGCCGGCCTGCTCGAGCTCCTCGACGCCTACGCCACCGACGAACCCATCTGACGGTCGGCAGCGATTGACGCCCCGAGCAAGCCTGGTTAGGGTCGGAACAAATATCAGGTTTTGAAGCCGTCTGCCTCTGCGCCGGTCAAAGGGGGGTTCGTGTCCTACGAAAGCACCGCCGAGCCGATCAAACTCGGCTACCTCATGGATTTCAAGCTTCCTGAGGGCTACCCGCAGGAAGGCCGTGACGATCTGGTCTTCCCTTTCGAGCTGGTGTTCCGCCAGGCCCTCGAAGAACAGGTCCTCGACCGTCCGGTGCAGATCGTGTTCCGCGAAGTCGAGGGTCTGCCTAAGGGAACCATCAAGTCGGTCATCGACGCGTACGGCGAGTTGGTGGACGAGGGCTGCCTCGCCGTCTTCGGCCCGCACATCACCGACAACTGCGTCCCCACCCGCGAAGCCATTGAGGAGCGCTTCCATGTGCCCTCCATCAGCGTGACCGGGAGCGACGACTGGCTCGGTGAGTGGACTTTCTCACTGCCGCAAGGCTCGATGACCGACGAGCCGATCTTCTGGTCCGACCTGTTGGCAAAGGAGGGGTACACCGAGGTCGGCGCGCTGATCGAGCAGTCACTGGTGGGCGACTCCTACATCCGCAATTTCCGCAAGGCCTGCGCGGCGCACGGCATCCGCATCGTGGCCGAAGAGTGGATCCCCCAAACCGGTCAGGACATCGATCGCGCCGTCAGCGCCCTGCACGACGCCAAGCCACAGGCCATCGTCCATTGCGGATTCGGCTTCGGCATCGTGTTGCTCTCCCCCGCCCTCGAACGCCTGGACTGGAACCCGCCACGCTTCATGGGGACGGCGTTCCAGAACGCCTGGATTCACGAGATCATGTGGAGAGCGATCGAGGGGTGGACCGGTTGCGACCAGTACGACGAGAGCAACCCGGTCGGGCAACGCTTCCTCGACCAGTATCAGGCCGCCTTCGGCCGGCGGCCCGAGTATTGCGTGCCCGTGGTCAACCACGACGTGGCGACGGCCTTCCTTTTGGCGTTTGCTGACGCCCACCCCTTGACGCCACGCGGCGTGAAGGAAGCGTTGGAGCGGGTGAAGATGGTCCCGGCGGCGTCGGGGGCGCCCGGCACCCGCGTCTCCTTCGGCAAGTGGACCCGGCGGGGCTGGATGGGTGCCGGCTACCTGGTGGCCCGCCAGCTCAACTCCGAATTCGGCTCGTCCCGCCTGGTCGGTCGGTTCGGGGAGCTCTGATGGTGTCGACCCAACTGCTGGACGTGGATCGCGCGCCCGGAGGGCCGGTGCGCACGCCGGGCACCGATCGGCGCGGGTTGTACGGGGCGCTCCTCGGCTGCGGCGTGGTGGCTGTCTTCATTCTGGTGGCGCACAACGCCCGGCGCGGCGCTGTCGCCGCCCGCATCAAGGACACGTCGGTGCAGGGCGCGCCGCGCCCAGTGCGGCCGCTGTTCGGGTGGACCCACTGGATGGTGCTCTTCCAGATCGGCCTGGTCGTGGCCATGGTCGCCCTCGTCATCACGTTCGTGCTGCTCTGGCGCCGCTATCCCAAGCACCCGGTCCTGCTCATGGCGATTGTCTGCACGACGCTTGTCTGGCAGGACCCGATCATGAACTGGGCGCCCTACGCCACCTACAACCCGCAGCTCTGGCACTGGCCCGAGACGTGGCCCCTGGTCTCCATCTCGCCCACGGTGGAGCCGTTCCTCGTGATCGGGTACGTGCTGTTCTATCTGGCGCCCTACTTCCCCGCCGTGTGGATCCTGCGCCGATTGCAGCGATCGCGCCCGGTCGACTCCTTCGTCTGGCGCCACCCGCTCATCTCGCTCGCCGCTCTCATCTATGTCGTCGGATTCGTCTACGACGCCGTGCAGGAGATCCTGCTGATCAGGGCCCAGCTCTACAGCTACTCGCAGGTGATCCCCTTCGGCTCCGTCTTCACCGGCAAGTCGTACCAATTCCCCTTGTTGTGGGAGTCCTCACTGGTGACGACGGTGATGATCCCGGCCGGCGTGCTGCTCTACCGCGACGACAGTGGCCGGACGGTCGCCGAAAAGCTGAGCCAGCGGGTCCGCCTCTTCCGTGGCCGCCAGGTGCTCGGGACGTTCGCCGTCATGTTCCTCGTCCTCAACGGGGCCTATCTCTTCCTGTACGGCGGCAGCTTCGCCGCCATCCGGGGCAGTGGCGCCGCCACGTCGGTCGCCTGCCCCTGGCCGTTCCCCGAAGCCAAGGTGTACGACCCCCAAGGCGACTACCAGAGGGCGGGGCAGGTCGGTCCGTACTCCGCCGGGATCTGGGACGGCTGGGAGACCGGGCAGTCCGGGCGGCCGTCGGCGAACCTGCCCGTGGGGGGCAGTCGCTGTTCGCCCTGAGTCGACGAACCCCCTAGGGGTTCAGCTGGGAAGTGGGCCGCACCACCATTTCGTGGATACAGATGCCCTCGGGCATCCCGATCATGAAGGCGATGCAGTCGGCCAGGGCCGATGGCGATCCCGGCAGCCCACCCTCGGCAAAGTACGGGATGTCACCGCCAACGACCTCGCCGTCAATGACGATGCCGTCGAGCGTCAGGCCTTCGGTCTCGAACATCCCCGGCATGACCAGGCTCACGTTCACGCCGCTGGGGGCCAACTCGAGGCGCAGGCTGTCGAACGCCGCTTCGAGGCCGCGCTTGGATGCGCCGTAGATCCCGACCCCGGCCATCGGTGTCAGGGCGCCCGTCGATCCGATGATCACGACGTCGCGCCGTCCGGTCGGCGCAAAGTGCTCGAGGGCGTAGCGAACCGTGGCCAGCGGGCCGATGAGGTTGAGGTCGACCAGGGCACGCCACTTCTCCGGTGTGCCGCTTGCCATGGCACCGGTCATCATCTGCCCGGCCACCGCGATGACACCGTCCAGTCCCCCGAGGGCGTCAGCGCCGGCGCTGATGCTGGCGGCTAACTGGTCGAGGTCGGTCAAATCGGCCGGCACGCTGACCGCGGCCTCCCCCAGCTCCGCCGCCAGCTCCTCGAGCCGCTCGCGTCGCCGGGCCACCATCGCCACCGCGCCGCCCTTGGCCACGATCGTGCGGCAGGTGGCCGCACCGATACCGCTGGACGCGCCCGTCACCAGCACACGCCGGCCCGTGAGCTCACCACCGTCACCCATACCGCACCTCCCCTTGTGCCCCGCTCGGAACGCCATCCGATCGATTGACGGCCCCGGAGCAGGCTACTAACTTCGAGGTGAACAAATATTAGGTTTCTCAGGAGGAGCCCGTGGAGATGCCAGCCGACCCGACCACCACCATGGACGGGGCGCAGCAGCCGGCCGGGAGCAGCGAGGACCTCGGACTGTTCGACGACGCCGTGGCGGGCGACGTGCGCGACCCCTACCCCGAGTTGGCCGAGGCGCGTCGGGCCAACCCCGTCCACACGCTGGACAACTCGCTCATGCCCCACGAGGAGGGACAGCAGGTCTTCTTCGTGTACCGCCACGAGGACATCGCCCAGGTCCTGCGCGACGGCGACACCTTCTCGTCGGCCCACATCATCGACCTGATCATGGGGCCGATCATGGGCGAGCACATCATGCTCGGCATGGACGACCCGCAGCACCGTCGCTACCGAGCGCTGGTGTCGACGGCGTTCCGGCAGAAGGTCCTGGCGCGCTGGGAGGACGAGCTCGTCGTCGCCGTGGCCAACGACCTGATCGATGCGTTCGCTGACCGTGGGCGGGCAGAGCTGGTCCGAGAATTCAACTTTCCCTTCCCAACCAAGGTCATTGCGGGCATTCTCGGGCTGCCCCGCGAGGACTACCGGCAGTTCCAGCTCTGGTCGACCGCCATCCTCAGCTTCTTCACCAAGCTGGACGAGGCCATCGTCGCCTCCAACGAAGTAAAGGACTACCTGGCCACGATCCTGGCGCAACGGCGGGACGACCCCCGCGAGGACCTCATCAGCGACCTGGCCCAGGCGGAGCTCGACGGCGAGCACCTGACCGACGAGGAGATCTTCTCCTTCCTGCGCCTGCTCCTCCCGGCCGGCGTGGAGACCACCTACCGATCGACGGGCAACCTGCTGTTCTCGCTCCTGGACAATCCCGACCAACTCGACGCCGTCCGCGCCGACCGCGGGCTCGTGCCCCAGGCGATCGAGGAGACGCTGCGGATCGAGACCCCGCTCCTGAACATCACGCGCCTGGCCAAAAAGGACGTCGAAGTCGGAGGGGTGCGCATCCCGGCGGGATCTACCGTGATGCTCATGCTGGCTGCGGCCAATCGCGACGAGGAGCGCTACGCGGAGCCGGACACGTTCGACATCTTCCGGGAGAACCCCCGGCCGCACATCTCCTTCGGGCACGGCCCGCACGCCTGCATCGGGACGCACCTCGCTCGGCTCGAGATGCGCACCGCGCT
The DNA here is from genome assembly GCA_036490155.1 of Acidimicrobiales bacterium. Classification (GTDB taxonomy): domain Bacteria; phylum Actinomycetota; class Acidimicrobiia; order Acidimicrobiales; family RAAP-2; genus Bog-473. The sequence continues at coordinate 5,766 of DASXEK010000002.1, forward strand.
CAACCTGCTCCTCGACCGCCTGCCCAACCTCCGCCTCGACCCCGCCGGGGACGACCCGCACATCCGCGGCCAGGTGTTCCGCTCACCGACCTCGCTCCCCGTCCTCTTCGGCTGAGGCGCCCGTCACAACCAGCAAGGAGCAGCACATGGACCAGAACGACCTCATCCTCGTCTCGGTCGATGACCACGTCGTCGAGCCGCCGGACATGTTCGAGGGCCACGTGCCCGCCAAGTACAAGGACATGGTGCCCAAGGTCGTCACCAAGGACGACGGGACCGACGCCTGGGTCTTCGAGGGCCAGGAGGCAACGAACGTCGGCCTGAATGCCGTCGCCGGCCGGCCGCCGGACGAGTACGGCGTCGAGCCCACCCGCTTCAGCGAGATGCGCCCGGGCTGCTTCGACATCCACGAGCGCGTCCGGGACATGAACGCCAACGGCGTGCTGGCCTCCATGAACTTCCCCTCCTACCCCCAGTTCTGCGGCCAGTACTTCGCCCGGGCCAGTGACAAGGACCTCGCCCTGGGCGTCCTGCGCGCCTACAACGACTGGCACATCGACGAATGGTGCGGCACCTATCCGGGCCGCATGATCCCGCTGGCGCTGCCGCCGATCTGGGATGTCGGCGCCATGGCGGACGAGGTCCACCGCGTGGCGGCCAAGGGATGTCACGCCGTGACCTTTTCGGAGAACCCCGAGAAGCTCGGGTACCCGTCCCTGCACAGCGAGCACTGGGATCCGTTCTGGACCGCCTGCAGCGACGAGCAGACCATCGTCTGCCTGCACATCGGCTCCTCCTCCCAGGTGGTGGTGACCTCCATCGATGCGCCCATCGACACGCTCATCACCCTGCAACCGATCAACATCGTGCAGGCCGCCGCCGACCTGCTGTGGTCGCCGGTGCTGCGCAAGTTCCCCGACCTCACCATCGCGCTCAGCGAGGGAGGGATCGGGTGGATCCCTTACTTCTTGGAGCGAGTGGACAACGTCTACAAGCACCACCGGGCGTGGACCCATCAGGACTTCGGGGGCAAGCTCCCGAGCGAGGTCTTCCGCGAGCGGATCGTGACCTGCTTCATCGACGACGCCTTCGGCATCGAGTGCCGCGACAAGCTCAACCCCGACATGATCACCTGGGAGTGCGACTACCCCCACTCGGACTCGACGTGGCCGGAGTCGCCCGAGACGCTGGCGGCGTATCTCGAAGGGGTGCCCGACGCGGAGATCGACTGCATCACGCACGGCAATGCGCTGCGCATCTTCTCCTTCGACGCGTTCGCACACGTCCCGAAGGACCAGGCCACCGTCGGCGCGCTGCGCGCCCAGGCCGCCGACGTCGACCTCGGGTACCGCTCCTCGGAGCGCCTCAAGAAGGGCGGCACCGAGACGGTCAGCGTCCTCAGCCTGGCCGCCAGCCTGCCCTCGTCGAGCTGACACCGCAGCACCTCACGCCGGCGGAGCGTCGGGCCCGGTGCGGCGGTCGTAGCTCGGGTCGTCGCGGTCCCGGCTGGCCTGCCAGTAGTTCGCGGGATCGTCGCCCGCCGGTGAGAGGTCGGGCACGACCCGGCGGTACTTGAGCCTCCACGCACCGTCGGCCTTGACGAAGTAGTCGGCGTAGCGCCCGCAGCCCGTGACGACGGTCGGCCCCACCCCGCCGTGGAAGGCGAAGTACGTCTCACCCCAGGCCCCCTGGCCGGCGGCATCGACCTCGAAGACGGATTGGCCGATCAGGTGGTGCATGAACGTCATGAAGCCCGCATCGCAGATGAAGTCGGCAAAGGCGCAGCCACTCCCCTTGAAGGAACCGTGGTCGTCGAAGGAGTCCTCGGCGTAACACGACGCGATCCGTTCCCGATCAGCCCGGTCCACCGCCGAGGCCAGCACTGCCACCAATTCGGACAACTCGAGCTTGTCCGTCCACCGTGTCGTGTCGCTGTGCGTGTCGCCCGCCATGGTGCCTCCTCGGCTGCTCCGCTGGCGTTCCACCTCGGCATCCGGTGGAACCTTGACAAATGCTAAGACGTCGAAGTATTACCAGTACGGCCATCTGGCATCCACCGCTGACGGTTCCGTCGATTGGAGAAGACCCCTATGGCGCGCCAGGCAGACACGCTCCAGCTGTACCCGCCCGGGGGACCCGGGGCACCCAAGGACCGGCACGGCCACGCCGAGGGGACGGTCTCGGGACTGCCGGCGGGGACCAAGGTCTTCTCAGCCGACAACCACATCTCACTGTCCGAGGACATCTTCTTCGAGCGGGCGCCCGACTCCATGAAGGACCGCGTGCCGCGGGTGGTCAACCAAGATGATGCCTGGACCATGAACGTGGGCGACCGCCCGCTGCTCCCGCCCGGCTTCACCGGCGTCCTCATGCAGTACGACCCGCTCCCGGGTTCGAGCACCGGCGACCTCGACACCCGCCTGGCCCAGCTCGAAGGCGACGGTGTGACCCGCGAGTTGGCCTTCCCCAACGCCCTGTTGGGACTGATGGGCTACCCCGATCTCGAAGCCCGTGAGCTCTCGTTCCGCATCTACAACGAGTACCTGGCCGAACTGCAGGCGCGCGCCCCGGGCCGCTTCTACGGGGTCGGCCTCATCAACTGGTGGGACGGCGACGGAGCCCGGCGGACCCTGACCGAGCTCAAGGCGCTCGGCATCACCACGTTCTGGCTGCCGCTCAAGGCGGGCAACAACGCCGACGGCAAGGCCATCGACTACAACAGCCGCCACATGACGCCGGTCTGGGAGGCCGTCGAGGAATCGGGCCTGCCGGTCTCGCACCACATCGGCGAGGGCATGATCTCGGCGCCGTGCGCCCAGAACGGCTACGCCGTGAGCATGGTGCACAACGCCGCACCGTTCCGTGAGATGTT
>DASXEK010000022.1:0-14135 GCA_036490155.1 Acidimicrobiales bacterium
GCCCGCACTGCGAAGAAGGCCGGGGTCGCCGCCAGGCCGGCCTCTTCCTGCCAGGGCTCGAAAAAGGAGGAGCGGATGATCCCCTTCGGCATCTTCTCGGTGCCGAACACGAGGACGGTGTCGTACTGGCCAGCCCGGATCGCGCCGGCGGCGAGCATGAGCGCGGCGCCACCACTGGCGCAGCCCGCCTCGACGTCGACGATCGGCATGCCCGTCATGCCGAGGCGACTCAGCACTCGATGGCCCGTGGCGACGCCGCCGTAGGCGGTCCCGCAGAACGCGGCCTGGAAGTCGCCCTTGCCGATGCCCGCCTCGCGCAGGGCGGCGCGGACGGCGACCACGCCCATGTCCGTCGTCGAGACGCCGTCGAAACGCCCGAACGGGTGCATGCCGACGCCCGCGACTACGACTTCGGACGAGCTCATCGCGGTGCGAAGGCGTAGGTGACGACGTCGTTGCCCTCGGAGTCGGCGTAGAGGTTCACGACCCGGAACTCCATCGGCTGGCCGGGCTGCAGGGCGGCAGGGTCGCTCTCGGTCAGGCGGGAGATGATCCGGATGCCCTCGGGCAGTTCGACGATGCCGATGCCGAACGGGACGTCGCCCTCGTAGCCGGGTGGGGATGCCGTGACCGCGGTCCACGACCAAAGGGTCCCCTGCGTCGAGAGCTCGACCGGCTCGGGGTCCTCGGTGGCGCAGTACGTGCAGGCGTCGACGCGGGGAAAGAGGTGGGAACCGCAGGCGGCGCAACGGCTACCGAGGAGGGCGGCGCTGTCCGAGCCGGCCTCGGGGTCGGAAAAGAGGCCCGGGCGGACCATCACGCGCATGCGGGACTCAGACCTCGAGTTCGACGAGCTCGAGCGCATCGAACTCCCAGAAGGCGCGGAGGGAGGCGATCTTGTCGGCGCCGTTGGTGCGGTACGTCATGACCGTGTGCACGACGGCCTGGTGGGTGCCGCCGGCGAGCGTCGTGCGGATGATGCCGATGTCGGCCACCTCGTCGCCGCAGAGATAGGACTCGAAGATCTCGAAGTCGATCGCCTCGGCGGGCGCGATGACCGCGTCGTAGAACTCGGCGATCTCCTGGTGGCCGTGACGGCCCTTGCCCTCGGGGTCGAACGGCGAGGGGCCGACGGGGTCCTGGACGAGGGCGTCGTGCGCGAAGAGGTCGAGCCAGGCTTCGCGGTCGCCGGCGTGGACGGCGGCCCGGGAGCGGAGGCCGAGCTCACGGGCGGTCAGGATGGTGTCGGTCATGTGCGAGGTCCCTCCCTCTCAACGCATCTTGGCGATGACGCCGTCGGCAAAGCGGCTCAGGTTGTCGATCTTGGTCTGCAGCGACTCGGTGTCCTGCTCGACGCCGTAGGGCCAGCGGAAGCCCACGATCACGTCAGTGACGCCGAGCTCTTCGAGGCGGCGCACGCCGTCGGGCGAGTAGGCGTCGGTCGAGATGACGTGGACCTCGAACGGCTTGTCCTCGGTGCCGTGCTCCTTGCGGAGGGCGGCGAGACGACTGAGCAGGCCCGGGAGGTCGGCTGGATCGCCGCCGCCATGCAACCAGCCGTCGCCGTCGATGGCGGCCCGCTTGAGGGCGGCCTCGTGGTGGCCGCCGATAAGGATCGGCACGGGACGGCGCGGTGTCGGACACATCTTGATGGACGGGACGTCGAAAATTTCGCCGTGGAACTCGAAGAAGCCACCCGCCAGGAGGCCGCGCATGACGGCGATCTCCTCGTCCATGCGCTTGCCGCGGCGCTCCCAGGGCACGCCGCAAATCTCGTAGTCCTCGAGCCACGGGCTCGTGCCGACGCCGAGGACCAGGCGGTCGTTGGTCAGGACGGCGGTCGAGCTCACCTGCTTGGCGATGAGGACGGGCTGGCGGATCGGCAGCTTGATCACGAAGGTGACGAAGCGGATGCTCTCGGTGACGGCGCCCATGGCCGGGATGATCGAGAACGGCTCGAGGAACGGCTTGTCCTCGAGGAACTCGCGGGTGCCGTCGGGGTTGAACGGATACGTGGTGTCTGAGTGCTCGGGGTAGCAGATGGAGTCGGGGACGACGAAGGAGTCGAATCCAGCGTCTTCTGCGGCCTGGGCCAGAGGCAGGTAATACGACGGCTCGACCATCGACTCCGCATACGAGAACCGCACGCCACCTCCGCTTTGTTGTGTTTGTCGTTGTCCGTACGGGCCGCCGCTGTGGGTTCGCAGCCCGGGCGCCGCCTACCATGCGGCACGTGCCCGCTCATCCTGCCAGGACCGACGCAACGGGGCGTAACCCGGCGGGTGACGGGGCCGGGACGGGTCCGGGTCCGGGTCCGGAGTTGCGGCTGACCGGGGCAGCGCCGTTGGTGACCGACCTCTCGCTGGAGGAGCTCGAGCGGGAGGCCCGGCACGTGATCGGCGAGATGGCCTACGCCTATTACGCCGGCGGGGCCGACGACGAGCGGTTGTTGGACGGGAATTTGGCGGCGTGGGATCGGTGGCAGCTCCATCCCCGGGTCCTGGCCGGGGTGGCGTCGGTCTCGACGGCGACGACCTTGCTGGGATCGGCGGTGGGTACGCCGGTGGCGATCGCACCGACGGCGATCCAGGGGCTGGCCCATATGGAGGGCGAGGTGGCGACGGCACGGGGTGCGGCCGCAGCGGGGGCGCTGATGATCCTGTCGTCGCTGGCGACATGCCCTTTGGAGGATGTGGCGGCGGCGGCTCCGGACGCGGTGCGGTGGATGCAGATCTATGTGTTGCGCGATCGGGCGCGGACGGCCGAGCTGGTCGCACGGACCGTGGCGGGTGGGTACCGGGCGCTGGTGCTGACGGTGGACGCGCCGGTGTCGGGGCTGCGTTTGCGGGAGTGGCGTGGTGGCGTCCACCTGCCCGACGACCTGGCGTTGCCGAACCTGGCCGGGGGGAGCACATCGAGTGCGCGAGAGGGTGGCTTCATGGCGATCGTGACGAGAGAGTTCGAGCCGGCGCTCACCCCGAACGACATCGGGTGGCTGGCTGGGTTGAGTTCGTTGCCGGTCGTGGTCAAGGGAGTCCAGCGGGCCGACGACGCCGTGCGGTGCGTCGAGGCGGGGGCGGCCGGCGTGGTGGTGTCGAATCACGGGGCCCGCCAGCTGGCCGACGCGCCGGCGACCGCCGACATCCTGGCGGAGGTCGTCGACGCGGTCGACGGGCGGGCCGAGGTCTACGTGGACGGTGGACTGCGGCGGGCGCCCGACGTCGCGAAGGCGCTGGCGCTCGGGGCCCGGGCGGCCCTGGTGGGGCGGCCCTCCTTGTGGGCGTTGGCGACCGGGGGGTCCGACGGCGTGGCCGGGATGCTGGGGTGGTTCGAGGCGGAGCTCCGACGAACGATGTGGCTCTGCGGCGCGGCAACCGTCGACGGGTTGGATCGGAGTCTGGTGCGGCGGACGCCGGGGACGGGGACGGGCCAGGGGGCGCAGGGGGTGTGGGCGTGACAACGGTGGCGGCGATGCTGGCGGCTCGGGCGGAGGACGACCATACGGGCGTCCTGGACGCTGGCGGTCACTGGACGTGGCGCCAGGCGGTGGCCGAGGGGGCGGCCCGCGGCGCGTTGGCGCAGTCGCTGATGGGGACCGGGCTGCCGCACATCGGGGTGCTGCTGCCCAACGGCCCCGAGTACCTCTTCTGGCTCAACGGCGGAGCGCTGGCTGGGGCCGCCATCGTCGGCATCAACCCGACGCGACGAGGTGAGGCTCTGGCAGCGGACATCCGCGCGACCGACTGCGCCATGATCGTCACCGACGACGAGGGTGCGGAGCTGCTGACCGGGCTGGATCTCGGCGTCCACGCGGACAAGGTGTTGGTCATCGGGACGGCGCGCTATTCGGCGCTCGTGGCGGAGTTCGCCGGGGGTGCGGCGACACAGGCGCTGGTCGAGGGGGCGGGGCGGATCGACGAGGAGTCGCTCTACCTGCTGATCTTCACGTCCGGCACGACGGGGGCGCCGAAGGCGGTGCGCTGCACCCAGGGTCGGTTGGCGGGTATCGCCGAGGTGGCGGCGCCCGGCTACGGCTACACGTCGTCGGACGTCTGTTACTGCCCGATGCCGCTGTTCCACGGCAACGCGTTGATGGCGCTGTGGGGACCGTCGGTGATGGTGGGGGCGGCGATCGCCGTGCCCCCCCGTTTCAGCGCATCCGCGTTCCTCGACGACGTGCGGCTCTTCGGGGCGACGAAGTTCAGCTACGTCGGCAAGGCGATCGCCTACATCCTCGCCACTCCCGAGCGCCCGGACGATGCGGAGAACACGCTGCAGAGCGCGTTCGGGACCGAAGCCTCGGTGCGGGACCGCAGCCGCTTTCGCAAGCGCTTCGGGTGTTACCTGATCGAGGGCTACGGGCAGAGCGAAGGGGGGGCGGCGATCAACCCGGTGGCCGGGATGCCCAAGGGCGCGCTCGGCAAGGCAGTCGACGGTGTGGACCTGGTGGTGATCAGCCCGGATTCCGGCGAGCAATGCCCGCCCGCCGAGTTCGACGCCGATGGTCAGCTGCTGAACGCGGGTCAGGCCATCGGAGAGATCGTCAACCGGAGCGGCCGCGGCAAGTTCGAGGGCTACTACCGGCGGGAGGACGCCGAGCGGGACCGCCTGCGAGGCGGGTGGTACTGGACCGGCGACCTGGGGTTCGTCGACCAGGACGGCTTCATCTACTTCGCCGGTCGCAGCGGCGACTGGCTCCGCGTGGACTCGGAAAACTTCTCGGCCGGCCCGGTCGAGGCCGTGCTCTCCCGCAATCCCGATCTGGCCGTCGTGGCGGTGTACCCGGTCCCCGACACCGCGTCAGGCGCCGGCGACCAGGTCATGGTGGCGCTCGAGACCGTGCCCGGGCGGCCGTTCGACCCCGAGAGCTTCGCCGCCTGGTTGCTCGCCCAGCCGGACCTGGGGCCGAAGTGGCTCCCCCGCTACGTGCGCGTCGCCGCGTCGTTGCCCCAGACGGCAACCGGAAAGGTGACCAAGGTCGGCCTGCGCGCCGAGGCGTGGGCCTGCGACGACCCCATCTGGTGGCGTCCGCTCGACGAGACGGCGTTCCGCTTCGAGCTGTTGAGCGACGACGACCGCGACAAGCTGGCCGCGGGATTGGCCGAGAACGGCCGCCCGGCCGTCGGTTCGGTTAGCTGACCCCGACGATCGGAAGGACGCCGCTCAGCTCGTCGACGCGGTGGTCGCCCGGCTCGAGGGGCGGCGCCTCTTGCCCGTCGCGCTCGTCCGCCCGCCAGACATGGATCGCTGTCATGCCGAGGCGACGCGGACCTCGTACATCGGGCTCCCATGAATCGCCGACGAACACCGCTCGCTCGGGGTCGATCCCGAGCTCACCGGTCGAGCAGGCGTAGATCCCGGGATGGGGCTTACGTGAGCCCACCCGCGCCGAGGTGATGCGGGAGTCGACCAGGTCCAAGAGGCCGACCTGGTGCAGGTACGCATCGAGTTCCCAGCCCCAGTTTGAACAGACGCCGATGGGGACCCCGGCGTTGCGCAGCGTACGGAGCGTGGCCGCCGCTTCTGGGTAGGCCTCCATTTGGTTTCGATCGAGGTCGCGGAGGGCGTCGACGACCACGTCCAGGTCGTGGCGCGCCACGCCGCAATCCAGGGAGAGCTCACCAAGACGAAACCGAACCCACGCCTCGTACGCGTCCTCGCTGACCGAGTGTTCGGCGTGGTCGACGCCGTCATAGCGCGAGAAATAGCTGGCCCGCACGGTGGCGGGGAGCTCGTAGCCGAACGTGGCGAACACCGCCTCGTAGCTGGAGGCATCGGAGTCGGCCCAGTGGGCCAGCGTCCCGTAGAAATCGAAGATGACGGCTTCCGGCACGGCCCCATTCTGACCCTGGGGCGTGACATACCGGTTCGAACGACGCGGCGACCCGTGACATCGGGCTGGGCGGGTAATACTGCTTTTCGCCATGGACGTCGACGAGCACCAGGGCGGCGCCGTGGGCCCGGAGTCAGAGGACGCGGCGGAATCGGCGGAATCGGCGAAGGGAAAATCAAACCGCTGGGTCATTGAGCTGGCCGGAGTCGTCGTGGTGGCCCTCGTGGTCGCCTTCCTCCTCCGAACCTTCGTCATCGCGACGTACTCGATCCCGTCGGGCTCGATGGAGCCGACGCTGCAGATCGGGGACCGCATCGTGGTGGACAAGTTGGCCTACGACCTGCACGGGGTCGATCGGGGCAACATCGTGGTCTTCTCCACACCACCGAACGAGGACTGCGCAGGACCTCCGGTCGCCAACCTCGTAAAGCGCGTGATCGGACTGCCGGGCGAGACGATCTCCGTCTCGGGCGGCAATGTGTTCATCAACGGCCACCTGATTCCGGAGCCGTTTCTGCCGTCGTCGGAACAGGACAAGACGTACCCTGGGCCCTCGCCGGCACCGTACGCGCTGCACCACTCGTACAAGGTGCCCAAGGGCGACGTCTTCGTCATGGGTGACAACCGGATGCTCTCCTGCGACAGCCGGTACTGGGGACCCATTCCCGAGTCGACCATTGTCGGCAAGGTCGACGTGCGGATTTGGCCCCTCTCGCGTCTGGGCTTCTTCTAAGGGCGCGGCGCCGGCGCGCTGCGGCGCTCCCGCCGCCAGACGACGCGCAAGCCCGACCAGGTCTCGTCGATCGCGCACACCTTGTTGTCCACCAGCCCGAGTGGCAGCGCGACCTCGCGCACGACACCTTCGTGCATGTCGGTCTCCCGTCCGGACGCCTTCTTCGGCCACGCCACCCAGAGTCCTCCGGATGGGAAGATCATCTCGGCCAGCGCATCGATACGGCGCTCGAAGTCCTTCCGGCGTGTGAAGAACGACACGACTACATCCGCTGATCCGCGCGCCTGCCTCTTGATCGTGACGCCGGGGGGCAGGTCGTCGACCACACCTTGCGGGGCGTCGATGAGAGTGAGGGTCGAGCCCTCGACGATGCCAAGCTTCTTGGGGAGCGGAGTGCCGCTGTAGCCAGCCACTGGGTTCGCTACCGGGTTACGGCTTCGTCGCCTCGTAGACGGTGAAGGCCAACGGGTACTCATACAGCGCTTCGTCTTCACCTGTTCCCGCAACGGCAAAGCGCTCGAGGTGGTTTTGGGCGACTTTCAGCGCCTCTTCCTCACTCTCAGGGAGGATGCCCATAAGGCAGAACACCGACCGATCGACCACGGCGCTTGCCGGCGCACACACCGTCGTCTCGTGCGGCGTGCCGTGCACCGCGGCGTAGCCCGCTGCTTCGAGCAGCTCCCGGACATACTCGTCGTCACCCAGGGCGAACGGACCGACCGGGCTCTTGCCTGGCGCGGGAACCCGGGGAGGCGGCACGAGGCCCCGCAAGGCCGTCCCGAGATGCCACGGATTGCACTCGACCCCCTGCCAGCAGGCGAACACGAGGCGTCCGTCTGGCTTCAGGTGGTGCCGGATGGCGGCGAAAGCGGCCGTCGGCTCGTCGAAGAACATGACCCCGAACTGACTGACGGCCAGGTCGAACGAGGGCTGGTCCCACCCGCCGGCCTGCACATCCGTCTCGACGAAGTGGGCGTTGGAGACGCCGGCTTCGTCGGCGCGCTGGCGAGCGAGCTCGAGCAGGGGCGCCGAGATGTCGTACCCGACCAGTTCTCCCTCCGGCGCGACCGCCTGAGCAATCGTGATGGAGAGTGAGCCGCCGCCGCATCCGATATCACACACCCGCTGGCCCGTAAGAGGATCGGCCGCGGCCAACAGATACGGCGACACCGACTCGGTCAGCCTCTCCCGGGAAGGCCAGGCGGCGGCCCAGCGCTCGTCGTTCCACCTTTTGCGCTCCGCCTCGTTGGCCACGCCGGACAACGTACAGGGGGTCGGCACTCGGGCCCGATTAGGGTTCGGCGCCGTGCGGATCGGTCTCGTGATCCTCCCTAGCGACCGGTGGCACTCAGCGCACTCGCAGTGGGCCTGGGCCGACGACGTCGGATTCTGCACCGCGTGGACCTACGACCACATCCGCTGGGGTGGCATGCCCGATGGCCCTTGGCACGCCGCGGTCCCGGTGCTCGCCGCCGCGGCGGGCGTCACCGATCGCATCCGGCTCGGCACCCTCGTCGCGACGCCCAACTTCCGCCACCCGGTCACCCTGGCGCGCGATGCGCTCGCCCTCGACGACCTGAGCAACGGACGACTTGACCTCGGACTGGGACCGGGCAGCGAGGGGTTCGACGCGTCGGCCCTCGGGCAGGAACCATGGCAGGCGGCCGAGCGGTTGGCTCGTTTCGAGGAGTTCCTCCGCGTCCTCAAGCCGATCGTGGACGGCGAACCGTCGACGCGTACCACCATGCGGACCGAGCACTTCGCGGCGAACGAGGCGCCGAGCACACCGGGCGCACTGCAGCGTCCACTCCCCCTCACCGTGGCGGCGGGCGGCCGGAAGGCATTGCTCCTCGCGGCGAATTATGGGGACAGCTGGGTGACCATCGGGCCGACGGGGGCCGTGGCGCGCACTCCCGAGACCGTGCTCGACGCGGTCACACGCCAAAGTGGCGCCCTCGACGAGGTGCTCACGTCGGCCGGGCGGGCGCCTGAGAGCCTCGGGAGGGTCCTCTTATGGACGCCCACCGAGCCGGTCATCGACTCGGTGGACCAGTTCGACGAGCTGGTGGCGCCATACGAGGCGCTCGGCTTCGACCAGTTCGTCGTGCACCATCCGTCCCAGACGGGGCCGTACGGCGGCGAGGTGCGGGCGTTCGAACAGATCGCAGCGCGCTACGCGACGACCTGACGGCGTCGTCAGTCGAGGAGTGCGGCGGCGACCGCGTCCTCGAGAACACGGTCGTTGGACCACATGAGCTGCTGCTGCTTGGCCCGGCGGAAGTAGAGCTGGATGTCGAAGTCGAGCGTGAAGCCGATGCCGCCGAAGAGTTGTTGCGCCATGGCCGTGATGTCCCTGAACATGGAGCAGGCAAAGAGCTTGGCCATGGGGGCCAGGGACGTAATGGGGCGACCGTTCGCCGCCGCCCAGGCGGCTTCGTGGACCAATTGCTCGGCCCCATCGAGGTTGGTGACCGCGTCGGAGAGGTAATGCGCCAGTGCCTGGAACGCGCCGAGCGGCTTGTCGAACTGGCGACGATCGAGGGCGTACTGGGTGGTGATCTCGAGCGCGTAGCGGGCGCCACCGACGGCTTGGGCGGCCAGGAGGACCAACGCTGGCTCGAGCACGCTCTGCCAGGTGGTCCAGCCCGTGCCGGCGGTGCCTATGCGATCGGCCCCGGTCAGGGCCACGTCGGAGAACGTGACCTCGTACTGCGTATCCGAGGCAATGGTGAACTGTTGGCGCAGGGTGACGCCCGGTGACGCCGGGTCGACGAGAAACAAGTCGATGTCCTCGTCACCGTCGCCCGTGCGGGCCAACACGACCAGGCGGTCGGCCGAGGAAGCGAAGGCCACGTGACGCTTGAGACCGCTGAGTGAGAATCCGGATCCCCGTTCCACGGCGCGTGCCTCGACGCCGAGCGGCGAAAAGCCGTTCTCGGGCTCGAGCCAGGCGGGAGTGAGGACGGCCTCTCCATTGGCGACAGCGCGGAGCCATCGGTCCTTCTGCTCGGCGTTCCCGGCCTCGGCGAGCACGCCGCCGGACATCACGGCGCTGACGAAGTGCGGAGTGGGCGCAAGCGCTCGGCCCAACTCCTCGTAGAGGGCGACGCCCTCGATGAGAGACATCCCAGAACCCCCGAACTCCTCAGGGAGGAGTAGGCCGATGAGGTCGAGCTCGCCCAATTGGGTCCACAACTCGGCGGGGTAGCGGGTCGGATCGTCCTCCATGGCTCGGACAACGTCCAAGGGGCAGTGGCGCTGCAGCACGTCACGCATGGTCTGGCGGAGCAGCTCTTGCTCCTGGTCGAACTCAAGGTCCAGCACGGCGCACTTCCTCTGCGGTCGTTGGGAATTGTGGGCGAAGGATCACGACGAAGGCGACGGTGAAGGGCGCCACTGCGCGCCCGCGCGAGCCCAAGGGTTGTCGGACACAGCTCGTGGCAGAGCCACGCGGGCTGTACAGGTCGTCTTGACGTCCCCGTCGACCGACAGCGCCACCGCAACGGTCACGAACGCGCAGCCGGCGTCGTCGACCTCGATCGACTCCACGACGCCTCGCAACGACATGGTGTCGCCGGGGAAAACGGACCCCTTCATGCGGAAGGTGACCCGGGCGAGGCGGCCGTGGGGACCCGTCCAGTCGGTGAGGTACCGCTCGAACCAGGCGGCCTGGTTCGGCGTGTTCAAGAAGATGTCCTGCGTGCCGTTGCGGTGCACCGCGAAGTCCTTGTCGTGGTGCATCGGGCGCCAGTCGCGGGTGGCCAGGGCCCCGAGCACTACCGCGGTTGCGCTGACTTCGTAGTCGAGCGGGGGCAGCTCGTCACCGACGGCGACATCGTCGAAGAGGAGGCGCGGCATCACGGTAGCGCTCATGGCTCGGACCGCCGATAGCCGAAGCCGGTGTACGACTCGACCGCGACGAGATCGCCGTCCTGGTTCGCGTAGACGACGTCGATCACCCAGAACCGGCCGGTGCCAAGCTTCGTGGTCTTCGCCTCGCTCACCGAGCGCAGCACCTGGTGGGTGCGCAGGACGTCGCCCATGCGGACGGGGGTGTGGAACTCGATCGTGTTGTCGGTCATGACCGCCTCGGGCAGACCGAAGAGCTCCTTGAGGTCGAAGTGGACCTGGAGGGGCAGCGCCTCCTCGGTGCGGCCGGGCGCCCAGTGATGGGGCCGGAACCACACCGAGACCATGGAGGGGGGAGCGATCGGGCCCCCCGTCAATGCGTCCGCCGCTTCGGCGTCCCAAAAGAGGGGGTTGCCGTTCTCGACCGAGGCGCACGACGTCCAGACGTAGCCCTGCTCGACCGGAAACTCACCCACCTCGTGGTACTGCTCCTTGCCCACGAGGTCGAGGGCCACGGTCAGGGGGTCCGGGTTGACGTGGGTCGTCATGCGACCACTCGCGCCGCCACCCAGCGCGCCACGGTCTCACCGTCGACGCCGGCCTCCTTGAGGAGGTGTTCCGTGTCGGTGTCGGCCGTCATATCGGGTAACGAGATTGCGATGGTGGTGCCGTGCTCGCGGTCCATGCCGGCGAGCAGCGGCGCCAGCTGAGCGAAGGTGTCTTCGGTGGGGTGGCTCGCCCTCGTGACGGTGCCGCGGTCGGCGAACTGCGGGTGCGATGCCACTTCGGCCACGTCGAGCACGGGGGCGACACAGGTGTCGGCGCCGGCGAGGAGGTCGACCCACTCGTCGCGGGTACGGCTGGCGAACGCGTCGGCCAAGGCCTGGCGGAGGCGCGGCTGCGCGTCGTCATCGAGCTGGGCGGCCGCCAGGTCGGGGCAGCCCAAGGCGGTGCAGAGGTTGGCAAAGAACTTGGCCTCGATCGCCCCGACCGCGACCCACCGGTCATCGGACGTCTTATAGGTGGCGTAGCAGGCGTAGCGGCCCGAGAGGATGTCGTGCCCCGGCTTGATGTCGCCGCCCAGCGCGAGCTGCTCGTCAATGGCGAGCGACATGAGCCACAGGACGCCCTCGGCGACCGAGACGTCGAGGTAGGTGCCGTGACCCGACGAGGCGCGGCGCAGAAGGGCGGCGGTGATGGCGAGTGCTGCGTGCATGCCGCCGCCCGCCGCATCCGCGATGGTGGCTCCGGGGAGTGGCGGCGCGCCGTCGGTGCCGGGGGTGGACATGGCGAGGAAGCCGCCGACGGCGAGATAGTCGACGTCGTGCCCGGCCCATTGGGCGTGCGGGCCGTCCTGGCCGTAGCCGCTGGTCGAGCAGTAGACGATGCCGGGATGGCGAGCCGAGACGGCCTCGTAGCCGATGCCGAGCCGGTCGACCACGCCCGGGCGGAAGCTCTCCACGACGACGTCGGCGGCCGAGGCGAGCGCGAGGAACGCTTCGCGGCCGTCGTCGTCCTTCAGATCGAGCAGGACGCGCCGCATGCCGCGGTGGCCGCTGTAGGCGAAGAACGGTGGCTCGATCGGCGTGGCGTTCGCCGAGGGGACCGGTCCGACCTTCACGACGTGGGCGCCGTAGTCGGCAAGGAGACGCGTGCAGCGCGCGGCAGGGCCGACCGTGGAGAGGTCGAGGACGGTGACCCCGCCGAGAAGGCTCTGGCGGGAGGGGGCGGTGGACACGGCAGACAGGGCTAGAAGTTCTTGGGGAGGCCGAGTTTGCGGCGGGCGATGATGTTCTTTTGGATCTCGGATGCGCCGCCGCCGATGGTGTCGATCACCGTGTAGCGGTAGGTCGACTCGGCCCGGCCGGCCATCGGGGCTTCGGGCGTCTTGACGCGGAGCTGGCTGCCGGGACCGGCGATGTCCATCGACGCGTTGGCGAGACGCTTCGACAGCTCGGTGGCGAAGAGCTTGTACTCGGAGGCCTCGGCGGTGGGGGCGGCGCCGCCCTTGGAGGACTCGTTGACGAACTTGAGCCCCATGACGCGGGCGACCTCGAGCTGGGTGGCGAGCTGGGCGAGGCGCTGGCGGACGACCGGGTCGTCCTTGAGCGGCTTGCCGTCGCGGGTCGTGGTCTTGACGTACTCGACGAGCAGCTCGAAGCGCTGGTTGATCGGCGAGAACGTGAACATCGTGAAGCGCTCGAGGTCGAGCGCCTCGGAGATGTACTGGAAGCCACGGTTGATCTCGCCGACGACGTAATCGTCGTGGACGAAGACGTCGTTGAGGAAAACCTCGTTGGTGCGCTCGTCGCCCATCGTCCAGATGGCGTTGACCGTGATGCCCGGTTGGTCGATGGGGACGAGGAAGAGCGTGATGCCGGCGTGCTTGGACTCGGGGTCCGTGCGGGCGCCGACCCAGTACCACTCGGCGAAGTGCGCGGACGTGGTCCACGTCTTCTGGCCGTTCAAGATCCAACCGTCGTCGGCCCGGGTCGCTTTCAGTTGCATGGAGGCGGCGTCGGAGCCGGCGTTGGGTTCGCTGTAGCCGACGGCGAATTCGATCTCGTTGCGGAGGATCTTGGGGAGGAACTCCTTCTTGAGCCGCTCGTTGCCATGGCGGATGATCGTCTTGCCGACGATGCCGACGCCCTTGCCGATCTGGGGGCCGCCCCGACCGGCGAGCTGCTCGTTGAGCAGGTACTCGTAGACGCCCTCGCCCTCCTTGCCGCCGTACTCGGCCGGCCAGGTCATGCCCAGCCACCCCTTCTCGCCGAGGGAGGCCATGAAGGCGCGGCGCTTGGGGGTGTCGACGATCTGGGCCATGTTCTCCCTGGTCAGGTCGAACACGTCGGGGTCGTCATTGGCATCGAGAAAGGTCTCGACCTCCTTGACGAACGCGAGCTGCTCCTCGGAGAACTCGAAGTCCATGGTGCGATGACCTCCGGGGATGGGTCCGGGGGGCGCCCCGGCGCGAAATCTGACGACCCGTCAGATTATCTGATCCGGGGGGAGGAGTACCGACTCGTGCGGCCGGGTGGGGACGAAGGCGTGGACCGGGTGGCAGGGGCCTCGCCGGTCGTCGAGCTCGCGGGGTTATGCGATCGGCGCGTCGGGTGCGCGCACGACCATCGTGGGGTGGGTCACGACGAGGTGGCCGGGCGTCCATTTGACCGACACCGTTGTGTCACCACGTTTGTTTGGCGGCAGCTTCCGCCCCAAGGCTTGCTTCGGTGTTGGTAGACAACCCCCGTACCTTCGTGAGCCGCGCCGTCGAACCGCGCGCTGCGGCGCGCCGGTTGCGTGGCGCGCGTCGCGGAGAGCGCGCCGCGCGACCCAACTGTGGTTACCGCCACGTGCGCGGGCGTTGCCACTTCTTACCGGCGGTGAACGCTCGAGGTGCAAATGCGCGACGCGATTGCACATTGTCCAGAAGATCACTTAGGTTCGACACGGGCTGAGCGGCCCGCTCATCGCGTTGAGCGGCCGGCGGAGCTTGCCTGCGTAGACCAAACCGGCACATCGGTGTCGGGAGGGACGGCCGCAAAGGGCCGCACCGCATCAAGCTTGAGGGAGGAACGCAGATGAGATTGAAAAAATCGCTTGGCCGTCGTATGGCCTCGCTCGGAGGTGCGTTGGCTTTGGCCGGTGCCGGCCTTGCCGCCGGCGCCGCCGGACTCGGGGCGAGCAGCAGCCCCGCCGGCGCCGACACGCCGAGCTTCA
>DASXEK010000037.1:0-3860 GCA_036490155.1 Acidimicrobiales bacterium
GTGAAGCTGTGGCCGGAGGACGCCGTTCTCCGGTAGTTCGGAGGCCTGGTGTAATCTCGACCTCCCTCCGGGGCTATAGCTCAGTCGGTTAGAGCGCAGCACTGATAATGCTGAGGTCGCAAGTTCGATTCTTGCTAGCCCCACGCCAAGCCCGGGTCAGAGCCGATTTTCGTCGAGCTGTTGTACGAGCAGCGACGTCGGCTGTTCCAACAATTCCGAGTACACCCCACGTCATCGCTGGTCAGACGCCAAGAATGATCCTGCGGCTGTCCCAACAACGGCGTCTGCTTGTCGGGCAAGTGTTTTGGGTCATTCGGGTGAACCAACTATCACCCTCTATCGACATCCTCCTCGCCAACAACGTGGGCATCACGAATGGCACGTAGCTCGGGCAGCGCCTCGTGATCCTTTGGCCTGTCTGCTCGTTCCTTGGCTCGGATGATGTCGTCAAGAGCAGCGGCCCGCAACGAGAACCCATCACCTTGAAGCACGGTTGCTCGCTCAGCCAGCTCTTCGTAGGGGACCAGCCGGCCCTCCGGTGTCTCCAATCCTGCGAGGACGTCGAAGGGGCCGGCATCGGTCATCCAGGTCGACATACCGGCCATTTCCAATGTCGTTCTGTCGATCTGGACAGGCAATGTACGGGCCTCTGCGTCGGTCATCCCACCAACGCGCAGACGGGCGTTCAACTCACGTAGGGCGCCGGCGAGGCGTTCAAGGTTGGCTCGATCACGGCGCACGACGCAATCGGCATCGTCGGTGGGACGCGCGGCACCGTATGCGTACGCGGCAGCACCTCCCACTATGAGGTACTCGATCTCGTAGCGGTTCAGAACCTCTATCAACCGAGGTAGGTCGTAGGGCGGCCCATCAGCTTTGGACATCGGTGCCCGTAGCGGAGGCCTCAGCTCGTTTGGCCTCGACCTCGGCTAACCATTCCATCACGGCTTCCCGTGAGTCGAGCCGGCGACCGTCCCACAAAATCGTTACATCATCGGGGGTTGGAGGTTCGGCATCCTGCATCCCTTTGAACCACTCCTCTGCGGTCATGACGGGCTGCGCGGTCATGACTTCAGGGTACAACTGGTGCGCGTCGGCTAGTGCGGCCGTTGCCGCACATAGCGGAATTGGGGAGGATCGGACGGCGCACATATGTCCCAACTTCGTCCCAACAATCGGTCCCAACCCGTCCTGCGCCGTCCCGCCTCGTCTCGCGCCCCACGTTCGGACAGGCCAACGGCCAGCAAAACCGGCACTTCACGAGACGAAGCGGGACCTCCGAGGATTTGGCGGATCGACCTGATAATGCTGAGGTCGCAAGTTCGATTCTTGCTAGCCCCACCGATACGTCCAGATCACGGCGAGTTTTCAGCTTGGGCGGCTCTCGTCAAACAATCGCCCAGTCCCAACAATTCATTTTTTGAAACAGCAGAGCCAAAATGGGGCGATGCCAAAGACCCCCATTGATTGGATGCCAGAAAGCGAAAAAGACTATGAGGTCGCCCGCGCGGAGCTGAAGAGACGATTTGCCGAATGGTGCGGCGATGCCGACAACGATGTGACCGAATCACCGATCCATTACAAGTGGGCGTACATGGATGGGGATCTGACTCGCTGGAGCTGCCGTGACCTTGACGAGCTGTATCTCGAGCTTCACCCGGCCAAGGTCATCGTCGATTCAGATGGACTCACGGGCGTGCTCGACGAGGCCGCGGAGTTCATCAAGTTCTTGGCAGAAACTGAACTCCTCAATCCAGACAGCGATGCCCCGGCCGTGCTCCTCGAGCATCTGAGCGCTATTGAGGATCAGTTCCGCATCAATATGGCCGACACGTCGCGTTTCAGCTTTGGTAAACGTCTCTGGACCACGGCGAGAGAGGAAGGCGTTCGTATAGATGACCAGGAATCAGTCGATGCCTTCATCGCTGACTTCAACGCCCGGCCACTGGCTGAACGTGATGCCATTTTGGGCCCGAGCCGGCGCAAACCAACCGCGAGCGGGCGATTCACTCCGCCGGGGACCCGCCCCAGGACGCACGCAGCGAAACGCCGGCATCGCCGGCGTTGAAACACGGCTCGGGACGGTGGGGGGATACCTCTTAGGTCCAGAGCGACAATCTGGACACGTGGCAATTGAGAAGGTTGATCTCTATGAATCCCGAAGCCGTGGTGGGGCGTCGCCCAGAAGCGAGCAGCAGTACGCGGTGCCCTCCGTCCCATCGCGAAAGCGGATCTGAGTCCGCTCTTCCCGAGTCTGTCTCCGGAATCGTCACGCTGATCCTGACGGTACCCTTGCTCGAGAGGTCGAGCGGATCGGTAGAGCAGACCCAGATCTCGCCAGCTCCTGACGGGGGATCATGAACGTCGTGTCCGGGTACACCTAGGGCGCTGAAACTTGCGCGTTCGCGATGACGTCCTGAAGTGCCGCCACGTGCCCTTCGAAAGCGCGCCGACCCAGGTCGGTGAGTGCAACACGAACTCGCCGCCGATGGTTGGACAGCGTTCGCTCGATCGTCAGGTAACCAGCCTCCTCGAGCGTCGTGAACTGCTTGGACAAGGCCGAGTCCGACATGGCCAGGCGATCGCGCACGAAGGAGAACTCCGCCCAGTCTGTCGAGGCAAGAAGCGCCACGATCGACAGGCGCGTGCTCGGATGGATGAGCTCGTCGAAGCGAGGGCTCGACATCTAACGGGCGCTCCGTTCCGTCCGCTGGCGGATCGCGCCCATGAACGAAGGCCCGCCGACGAGAAGCAGCGCCGCGACCACGACGCTGGCCCATGTCGCCGGGTGGCGGGCACCATCGGCATGGAGGAGGAGCGCAATGCCGACCGTCACGGCAACCATGACGACCAGAAGGCCGATGATCAGCAGCGGAATCCGTCGGTCGGCCAGGTCCCCGTGGACACTGAGTTGTGTCGAGCCTCGGCGGCCGGTGAGCACCTGCGGCGCAATGGACGCGTGCGCCGCCCCGAACACGACGGTCCCGACGATGGAGGCCCAGGGCGGTGCAAAATCGGCGATCACGCCCAGAGCCACCCAACCGGCGGCCATGCCGCTCCAGTACCAAGGCGGGACATTGATCTGCGCGATGACCTGCTGGCGGCTCTGAGTGATGGAACGTAAGGCGGCGTGGGCTTCGGATTCGCCGATCGGGATGGTCATTGGGTCCTCGCTTTCCTGATTGGAAAGTGTATGACTTTCCCGGTCGGAAAGTCAACCCCGAAGGCCTGATCGCTCAACTCACGGAGGGCGGGTCGACCCGCCGCCAGCATCAGAAGCGGCCCTCCGGTGGTAGAACGCGTCTGCGAACGACGCGGACTCATTCCGGAGGTAGAGAGATGCAGCAGCGCACGATCGGCGACCGGAGGGTCAGCGCCATCGGTTTGGGCGAGATGCCGTTGTCCATCGAAGGACGTCCGGACGAGGCGAGGGCCATGGCGACCATCCATGCCTCACTCGACGCTGGTGTGACGATCATCGACACCGCTGACGCGTATGCACTGTCGACCGATGAGCACGGCCACGGTGAGCGCATCGTGGCCCAGGGGCTGGCCACGTACGGGCAGCCCACCGACCACGTCTTGGTGGCCACCAAGGGAGGGCATCGGCGACCGGGTGACGGCAGCTGGACGGTGCACGGTGACCCGACCTATGTGAAGCAAGCGTGCGAAGCATCGCTCAAGGCGTTGGGTGTCGAAGCCATCGGCCTGTACCAGTACCACCGCCCGGATCCCAAGGTGCCGTGGGCCGAGTCGGTTGGTGCGCTGGCCGAGCTGCTCGACGAGGGGAAGATCCAGATGGCCGGCGTCTCCAATGCGACGGTGGCGCAGATCGACGAGGCGCAGCAGGTCCTCGGCGG
>DASXEK010000069.1:0-18457 GCA_036490155.1 Acidimicrobiales bacterium
TACATCGCCCACCACAACGAGGACCCCATTCCATTCATCTGGACCAAGACGGCCAAGCAGATCATCACCAAGGTTCGACGGGGACGGGTGGCCCTCGAGACCGTGCGCCAATCGCGCGCTATTTGAATGTCACCGCACTAGAGCAGGCCAGGGCCGATCCGAGAGGGTCGGCCCTTCTGCTGCCCGCAGATTTATGCCACTACAGATCCCACGAGGGCGTCGAGGGCGTCTCAGGAACGTCTGGCACTTGCTTTCACGTCCTTCAGCCGGAGATAGAGGCGAGACTCGCCGAGTGGAGTTGGCGGGGAGCAGTTCGTGGCGGACGGTGAAGCTCACGCCGTCGGAGTCATGTTCCGGATGATCGTCTCGAGCGATCGGTTCAGTACTCGGACTTCGTCCTGCGTGAGACCCCGGAGCAGACGCTCTTCCAATTCCTGAACGCCGTCGTGGACCGATCGCCACTTCTTCTCGCCCGCGCGGGTTAAGTGAGCGCAGAGGATCCGTGCATTCGACGGACTCTGGTGACGCTCCACCAACCCGGAAGCTTCGAGCTGCTTAAGGACCTCGTTCATTGATTGGGGGGTCACGAACGCCTTGCGGGCAAGCTCGGCGTTGGGTAATCCAGGCGTCTCAGTCAGCAACGTGAGCACGACGTAGTGCGGGATCCCGAGTCCTTGTTTGGAGACGATCTCCTCCAGGGCGAGATGGATCACCGATTGAGCGCGCTTGACTAGGTAACCCGACATCTCCTCGGCTCTTGGCACTCGTTCCCCTGCCTTCCCCGTCGGTACCTTGCACTTATCAGGCTACCTGATATAGTTATCAGGTAGCCTGATAACTATAGAGGAGCGCCAGTGAGAGTCATCGGACCCGACTTCATCGCATTACAGGTCAGCGACCTGGAAGTGTCTGCTGCCTTCTATGCGGAGCAGCTTGGCCTTGAGCGGGCAGCCCAGAGCCCACCAGGAGCAGTGGTCTTTGCCACCACTCCTATCCCCTTTGCCGTTCGTGAGCCCGCAGTTGACTTGCAGGCAGTCGAACGTCTCGGCTGGGGCGTCGCACTGTGGCTCAAGGGCGATGACCCGCAGGCTCTGCACGACAGGCTTGTTCTTGCCGGAGTTCGAATCGTCACCGAGCCCTTCGACAGTCCATTTGGCCGGACGTTCGTGTTTGCTGACCCCGACGGATACGCCGTTACCATCCATTCCTGACGAGCAAGGAGGAAGGATGCCAGGCTTCATCTCTGACAGCCCCCTGGCCCGCGAGTTGATCAGCATCGGCGACGAGGCGATCGCCACGGAGAACGACGACAAGCTCCGCGCCTCATTTCAGGGAGGACTACGTCTTCCACGGACCGGGCGCCGAACTGGGCTTCGATGAACTGAGCGCGTACTTCGCGTCGTTGCGCGCCGCCTTCGGTGGTCTGCGACTCTTCCGTGAGCAGTGGCCGCCCGATTGTCTTGATCCACGGCTATCCACTCAACGGCAACTCGTGGGAACGCCAAGAGCGCGAGCTTCTCGCCCCATGGGTATCGAGTGATCACCTATGACCGCCGCGGCTTCGGCCGCTCGAGTCAGCCGACCTTCGGCTATGACTACGACACCTTTGCCGGCGATCTCGAGGTGCTGATGGAGCACCTCGATCTGCACGACGCCGTCCTCGTTGGCTTCTCGATGGGGACCGGCGAGGTGATCCGCCACCTCGCGACCTACGGTTCGGAACGAGTGCGTCAGGCCGCCCTGCTCGGCACCATCCCACCGTTCGTGCTCAAGACTGACGACAACCCCGAGGGTGTCGACGCCAAGGTCTTCGCCGATATCGAGGCGGCCATCGTCACTGACCGCTATGCCTTCTTCGAAGGCTTCCTCAACAATTTCTTCAACGTCGATGTCCTCGGTGGCACCCGGATCAGCGACCGGGCGTGGCAGGCGAGCTTCAATGTGGCGGCCGGCTGCTCACCGCATGCGACTTATGCCTGTGTCGACACCTGGCTGACCGACTTCCGCGCCGACCTGCCGAAGATCGACGTCCCCGTGCTGGTCCTGCACGGTACCGACGATCGCATCCTTCCCTTCGAGGTGACGGCGGCTCGGCTTCCGGCACTGATCGCAGACTGCACCCTCGTCCCGGTGGAGGGCGGACCGCACAACATCGCGTGGACCTACCCCGAAGAGGTCAACTCGGCGCTGCTCACGTTCCTCGGTTAACGGAGTAGTCCGATCTCGCCGGGTGTCATCAAGGTTTTGGACAGGACGTGTTACTTGGCTCGGGCCTGTCGGCCGGTTAAGAGTCGATTGCTGATTGAGCTGAACGATCAGGGGGCGGTCGAGGTTGCGAGTCCGAAGAGCTCGCCGAACTGGTCGACCATCATGTCCCTGCCCTTCACCTCGGAAATGGTCTCGCTCCCCACGATCTCGTCCTGTCCGGGGAACTGACCCGCCCCGCCCGTAGGTCCGATGGGCACTGCGATCGCGGGGCCCATGGACTCGTAGTGCGTCAGGTCCGATCGTCCCTGGGCCAATGCGTTGATGTTGTCGGCCACCGTGGCAGCCTCTCGCCGAGCGAAGCCGGCCATCTTGCTGTCCGCGGTGGAGATGTCACCGACGGCGAAGACCGTTGTCTGCCCAGCGACCTGGAGGGTGGGCTCGACCTCGATGAATCCGTCCGAGCGGCGTGCGGCCGATAGCTCGTCTCCGAGATAGTCGCTGTTCGGTATGACGCCGTAACAGCGGAACCAGATGTCAGCAGATACTTCTGTCCCCGCTTCGGTGGTCACGCGAAAGGTGGCTAGTTCCCCCGGCTCGGTCGGCGGCGCCTGCCGCAACGGGCTACCGAGAATCAGCTCGACCCTGGACTCGAGCAGTTGACGTCGAAGTTCGGTTTTCAGCTCGGGCATGTACGGACCGCCGAGAATCTCGTCGGCGACGTCGAGCAGGACGATTGTCTTCTCGGGCCACACGTGACGAATCTCTCCAGCCAACTCAATCCCAACCGGACCCGCGCCGACCAGCAGGACCCGATCGGCCTGCGCGAGCGCTCGATTCGTTTGACGGACCTGCTCCTGGGCGCGATGGGTGTCGACGAGGTCCGTCTTGGCCGGGAAGGGGTACCTCGACCCGGTTGCCAGCACGACGTAGTCGGCGGAGATCTCTTCGCCTGATGCCGTCAGCACCTTGTGTGGGTCGACCACGACAGCTCGGTCGCGAACAATCCGGCCGTTCGTGAGCAGTCCCGCGTAGGGCAGAAAGATCCGCGGGAGCCAGGATGGATCCACCAGCGCCCGCAGTGCGGCGATGTTGTGCATGAAAGCGTCCCTTGGTTCGACCAGCACGACGTTGCTCGTCTCGTCCAACGCCTTGGCGACGGTGATGCCGCCGTAGCCGCCACCCACCACAACTACCGTCGGCTTCGCTACCTCATTGCTATCCGTCATTTCGTCTCCGCTTCGGGTCCCTGTGCCGGTTCATGCTGTCACAACTATATGCTTCACAGATCATCATGACAACAGAGCATCTTATCCACAACGCTTCTCGGTCCAGTTCGTATGATGGTTTTCGTGGACAACGGCGCTGGCCAGCGTGACTGAGGACACTCCGGGTTGCTCGGACGTGTTGGCAGACGACCTCGGGTGGGGGCTGGGCACGATTTTTCGGGCCTACGTGAAGGCCGCCCTTGCCGCGATGGCCGACCTTCCGGGGGGTCCGCGGGGTTACCAAGTGCTTTCCGCCGCTGCTCAGGGCAGCGTCGCTAGTCAGCTCGCTCTCGCCCAGCACCTGGGAGTCGACCGTACGGTCATGACGTATCTCCTCGATGACCTCGAAGCCGCCAGTCTGATCGAACGACGCCCCGATCCGGCCGACCGGCGCGCCCGGCGGATCGTCGCCACCCAAAAGGGCAACGAACTCCTCGCCAGCCTCAACGACCGCCTCCGGGCGGCGGAGGCCCACCTGCTGGCCCCGCTGAGCTCCGGGACGCGCGACACGTTCCGTGCTCAGGTTCGGTTGCTCGCTACCCAGCTCGATGCTCTCGACCCGCCCGGCAGTGCGTGTGACCTCGCTGAGGATGTAGACACCGAAATACCCGCTCCTCGTCAGCGTGTTCGGCCCACGAGATCGCGCTAGGCCTGGAGGAGATAGCGCTCGTTCGTCGGGTCCTGGGCACCGGTCCGGCAGCTTTGTATATGGCGAGCTATCCGGGGAGCATCGCCGAGAGCCCATCGAGCACTCGCTCGAGCCCAAGGTCGAAGCTGTTCTTGAGGCGGTGGGGATCGTGCGGCGAGCGAGCGTCGAAGACGACACGAGTGAGCAGCGGGTAGTGGCCGCCATTGATCAGACTCTGCACGTAGGGGGCTTGAACTTGCATCCACTCCTCCTGGTCGAGACCGGAGCGCCGGGCGGACTCTTGCTCTGAGAGCTCATCCAGCGAGTGACCACGGATGAAGGCGTCGAGCGTTTCGACCATCACGAGCATCTCGTCGATTTCGAGCCCGAGACCGTCGATAGCACTGAGTACCTGCTCGTAACGTCGGGCAGTGTTCGGTCCAAGATTGCGTCGGCCCGCGCCATGGACCGCCACCCAGGGGTGCCGCAGGGTCATCGCTCGCAGGCCGCGGGCGAACGAACGAAGGTCGTCGCGCCAGTCCCCGCGGATGTTGAACTGCAGGTCGTCACCCATCACCGCGTCGACCATCAGGTCGATCAATTCGTCCTTGCGGTCGACATAGCGGTAGAGAGATGCCGCACCCACGCCGAGCTGGACCGCCAGGGTCCGCATCGAGACAGCGTCGATTCCCTGCGTGTCGGCCATCGCCACGGCGGCGGCCGTGATCTCTTCGCGTGACAGCGACGGGGCAGGACCGCGAGCGGCCCGCTCCGGGCGCTCCCAAATGACCCCACGACCCGAACTCATTGCGAACAGTGTACTCAGTCTGATACCGTGATGACTGCGAACGGCGTACTCAGTAAGGAGTCACAATGGAAACGGTCGTTGATGTAGAGAGGATGGTCCCGGGCGAGGGTCTGGCGAAGGCCGCCGCCACGCAACGTGGCGCCCGCAACCCACTCCGCTGGTTCGTGTTCGCCGTCGTGATCGCCGCCAACATCATGGATCTGATGGACGCGACGATCGTCAACGTCGCCGGCCCGTCGATCCGGGCCGCGCTCGGCGGCAGTGCCTCCACCCTGCAGTGGCTGCCCGCTGGCTACACGCTCGCGTTCGCTGTGTTCCTGATCACCGGCGCCCGATTGGGCGACATGTTCGGGCGCCGGCGCCTGTTCCTGATTGGCTCGGCTGGCTTCACGGTGATGTCCGCCGCCTGCGCGATTGCGCCCTCGCCGGCGGTGCTGATCGCCTTCCGCGTCCTACAGGGCTCGTTCGGAGCCCTGATGATCCCCCAAGGGTTCGGGATGCTCAAGGAGGTCTTCGACGAGGAAGAGATGACCAAGGTGTTCGGCGCCTTCGGCCCGATGATGGGTCTCTCGATCCTCGCGGCGCCGATCCTGGCCGGTGCGCTGGTAGAGGCCAACCTGTGGGGAATCGGGTGGCGACTGGTCTTCCTCATCAACGTGCCGATCGGCATCGCGGCGTTTGCCGGCGCAGTCCGAGTGCTGCCTCGGACCATCGCGCACCCTGGCATCCGTCTCGACATCGGCGGGATGGTGTTGATCGGCGTCGCACTGACCGCAATCATCTACCCGCTGATCCAGGGCCGCGCCGACGGGTGGCCAGCTTGGACCTTTGTCTCTCTCGCTGCTGGAGCGGTGCTACTCGGCGTGTTCGTGCTGTGGGAGCGCCGCCGTCGCGCTGATCCGCTGATCGAGCCCGGGCTGCTGGCCAACCGCACCTACACAAGCGGCATTCTGGTCGCGCTTGCCTTCTTCGGCGCGTTCGGCGGCTTGTTGCTCTGCGTCTCGCTCTTCGCGCAGCTCGGCGAACACTTCTCACCGATCCATGCCGGGTTGACGCTCCTGGCCATGGTCGTCGGCATGATCGCCGGCATGGGCGTCGGGTTGGCGCTGGTCGGACGGCTCGGACGTCACCTGCTCCACCTCGGCGTCGTCGTCGTTGTGGCGGGCACGATCGTGCTGGCCGTCACCGTGACAGGCGCCCGCACGGTCTCAACTTTGGGCCTCACCCCCGGGCTGTTCCTGATCGGACTCGGTGCCGGCGCCAGCATCGGCCAGCTGTTCGACTTCATTCTGGCCGGAGTCGGCATGGACGAAGTTGGCTCAGCCTCCGGCGTGCTCGAGGCCGTCCAGCAGCTCTCCAGCGCGCTCGGCGTCGCCGTGCTGGGGACGATCTTCTTCTCTGCGTTCGACGGGCACCTTCAAACGCACGCCCTTGCGATCACCGCGTGGGCGAGCCTGGTGCCGCTGGTTGTCACCTTCCTGCTCCTGTTCAAGCTGCCGATGCGGGCCCGCGAGCCACAGATCTGACGGCCCGTGGGAGATCGGCCGGCGGCACACCTGGTTGGGCAGCTGGATCGCAGGGCTGCGACTGGCCACAGCGGTGACCGAGACGACGGTGCGTCTTCGCCCGTCCGCAACAGGGATGGTCATACGGATCGACGGCGTGCAACGTCGCCCGCCTCAAGATTGCGCGAGCTTCCATTGACCATGGGTTTGCTTACCCGCTCCAGCCTTCGGCCGAGCGATTCTCACTAGCATCCTGCCGCGTGTGGGCGAGTCCGCGGTTGAGGTCGCGTCGCCAGTCGGCGAACTGTCCGGGGTGGATGCGGATCGCTTTGCTCGCGACCTGCTGCGCCCTGACGTTCACCCTCCTGCCTGGTTCGAGCGTTGCCACGGCTTCCCTGCGTCCATCTGGCATCGCCTGGTCGCCATGCCCCAAGGCGACGGGGTACCTGTGCGGGACCTTGCGGGTACCGATTGACTATGCACGCCCTTCTCGCGGGTCGCTGCCACTGGCCGTCATCGAGCATCCCGCGCCCGACAGCAAGGGAGTGATCGTGTTCAATCCGGGAGGGCCCGGTGAGAGCGGGGTTCTCATCCTTCCCATCCTGGCGTCGTTCGTTCCGACGTCAGTACGGAGCCAATTCACACTCGTGAGTTTCGATGAGCGGGGAACCGGGTCGAGCACCCCCCTTCTCTGCGGACCGTCTCCTGTAGCGGCCGGTAGCGCAGTGGCCGGGACCCCGGCTGCCGTCCGGACGTTTTCCGGCCTGGATCGATCATGCCGTTCCCGTTATCCCAAGCTGTTCCCGACCGTGGACACCACGACGTCGGCTCGGGACATGAACACTCTCCGCTTGGCCCTCGGGGCCGACCGAATCAACTACTACGGATTGTCCTATGGCACGGTCCTTGGATCCGTCTACCGGCAGCTGTACCCGAATCACGTGCGTTCGATGGTGCTGGACGGGGCGGTCGACGCCAATTTGAGCCTCCCGACAGACGCCACGCTCGAAGCGCCGGCCATTCAGACGGCGCTCGAGCATGCGCTTTCCGATTGCCCGACCACAGCAGGCTGCGCGCTCGGGTCGAACCCGGTCGGGTCTTATCAACGACTCGCTGCACAGCTCGCCCGGGCTCCCTTGCCGGCGCCCGGCGATGGCGATGACACTCCGGTCACCGTCGGTGACTTGATGACGGCGACGTTGCTGTACCTGTCTGCGCCGACTCTCACTCCCGGTTACTTCGCCGCCCTGGAAGCGGCGACCGCCGGGAACGGCGCCCCGCTGCGCTCAGTAGCCCTCGGCCTCGAGACCGATTTGAACGGCAATTCGCTGGTCGGCGCGCTCTGGAGTATCACCTGCAATGACGCCGTCGCCCACCCGAACGCCGCCTCCACGGCTTCCCTGGCTCGGACGCTGGGCGCGCGCTTTCCGCTCGGCGGTGCTGAGGCCGTGGCCAACAACCTCATCGGCTGTCCGGGATGGAGTTCTTCGACTGGCGCCATTGCCCACCTCGTTCCAATTCGGAGCCAACCGCCGCTCATTATCGGCAATACCTACGACCCGAACACTCCGTATGCCGTGGCGCGCCGGTTGGCTCCCGCAGTCGGTGGCCGGCTGGTCACGTACGTCGGATACGGACACAGCTGGCTGCTCAATGGATCCGCCAACATCTGTATGCAAGATGTCGTGAGTAGTTATCTCATCGACGGCGTGTTGCCTGCTCCGGGCACTCGCTGCGCCGCGTCAGGTGCGCAATGAAGCGGCGACCCGGCTTCTGACCGAGTTCGACGCGTCCTGAGGAGGTTCGCAGCCCCTCCGCCACCCCTGCGAGGACGCAAGAGAGCAGGACGATCAGGTCGTCGCGCCGCCTCCCGTCACCGAGGGTGATGGACTGGGGAGGTGGCTGTCCTTCGGCTCCGACATCGATCCGCGTACCGCCCGCCCTCTCGTTCCCGGCCACGGGTGGTCTTGGTGCCGAGAGACAGAGCCAAGGTCGTTGTCCTCGCGATCTCCATGGCCCTCTGTGCGGCCGGTTGCACCGCCGGGCAGAACCGGGACGCCGGTGGTCCGAGCACCACGACGAGGCCCTCCACGGCTCCGAGCACGACGTCCGACTCGAGCACCACCAGTGTCGCGGCAAGAGGAGCCACAACCATGGTCTCTTTGACAGTGTTGTCCGGTGAGGCTGCGGCACCGTTCTCGGTGTCCCGGACCCTGACCCTCCCCGCCGGCTGGACGGCCGAGGTGTGGGCCAGGGTGCCCGATGCGCGGATGGAGGCGTGGAGCCCCGAAGGGAACCTGTTGGTGAGCGAACCCGACCAGGGCCGGATCGTCGAACTGGTCCCAGGCGCCAACCCTCAGACCGTCCCTGCGGCGCGGACCATCCTGTCAGGGCTGACCCAACCGCAGGGGTTGGCCTTCGCCCGACTGGACGGTCACTGGGTGCTCTACGTCGGCGAGTCCGACCAGATCGATCGCTACGCGTGGAGTGGCGGCACGGTTTCTGGGACCCAGACGGTGGTGGCCGGGAACCTGCCCGACCTCGACCCCAGCGGCGACGACGTCCACCGCCCGAAGGACGTCGCCGTCGCGCCGAACGGCACCATCTACTTCAACGTCAGCAGCTCCTCCAACGCGAATCCCGACGACCGAACCATGACTCCGCCCCGGGCCGTGATCATGGCCGTCGACCCCGACGGCAGCGACCTGCACGTGGTCGAGACCGGGGTCCGCAACGGTGAAGGGCTCGCCGTCGCCCCCAACGGCACCGTGTGGACGGCGGTCAACAACCGCGACAACATCGCCTACCCCTTCACCGGGGCTTACGACGGGGTCGCGGACGCCTTCGGCAAGGTCATCCAGGCCTATGTCAACGACCACCCGCCCGACGAGGTCGTCCCGGTCACCCAAGGCCGCGATTTGGGCTGGCCGTACTGCAATCCCGATCCCGACCGCAACACCCCGGCCGGGTCCGAGGCCGACGTTCCCTTCGTCCCTGACGCCTTGACCAACCCGGGCGGCGCTGCTCTCGACTGTTCGTCCCTGCCCCCGATCGAAGTGGCCCTTTCCGCCCACAGCGCGCCGCTCGGCCTGGCCTTTCTGGGGGCCAGCAAGCTCCCCGCCCCGTGGTCGGGCGGGGCGGTCGTCGCCGTCCATGGTTCGTGGGATCGTGAGCCGCCCCAATCGCCCGCCGTGTTGTGGATGGCGTGGGATACCACCACCGGGACGCTCCAACCCGCGATCACTCTGGTCGCCGGCTTCCAAGAGGCAGACGGCAGTCGGTGGGGTCGCCCTGTCGACGCGGTTCCCGGTCCCGACGGCGCCCTCTACGTCAGCGATGACACCGCCGGGGCTGTTTACCGCCTCGCGCCGCCGAAGAGGTAAGCGGAGCGGCGTACGGCAACCAGCTCCGCCTGGCGTCCGTCACCTTCCACGAGAGCGGCGACACTGGCCCCGATCCGAAGTCTGCCGCAGGTCATTGGCGTACCGGGTCCACCCGCGAGCTCATTTCGGTGTCGTAGTCAGTGATTCCGAGACCCATGAGCTCGGCCAGGTTGGCCATGGTGCCGTCGAGGAGCTTGAAGTCACGGAAGGCGAACTCCGTGGAAGCGCACCCCTGCGGGCGCGCATCGAAGCGCTCGACCTGATCGAAGAGCGCCGAGGAACGGGTGTAGGTACCGTCCCGGGGCCCGGTGAGTGCTCGAGCGATGACCTCGATGGACTGATGAAGGGTCGCGCTGGCCCGTGCCATGTCGAGGTCCATGGAGACATCGGGCGTCTGCGACCTCCCCGCGTCGACCACCAGGTTGCGGCTGTAGTTGCGGGCGGCCGAGGTGAGGCGCAGAACCCGCTGGGTGTCCTCGTCGGCGCTGCCTCGGACCGTACGGCGCACGGGCTGGGCTGTCGCGACCACGGCCTGGTAGGCCGCATCGACTGCCCGCGCGTCAGATCGCAGCGTCGAATCGATCCCGTCCGCCTGGCCCACCAAACGGGCACTGGCGTGGTCGACCAGCCGCGCAACGGCCTCGACCTGCTCGCGCATTGCCACGCGCAGGACCTGGCGGGTGTGCAGTGGGAGCACCAGCATCACCACGACGATGGCAACGGCCGCGCCGAGGGCCGTCTCTTCGAGGCGGACTACCAACAGTGAGTTCGTGAACTCGCCCAACTGCTGATACAGCTGCGAGACGGTGACCGTGATTGCGACGGCGAGGAATACGTAGCTGACCCGAAAGAGATACAGACCAAGGAAGAGTGAGACGAGGATGACCGCGATCGACCACACGGTGTGGTGACCAACGGCGCTCACAAGCAACGAGCCGACACCAATGCCGATCACCGTCCCGGCCACGCGGAAGAGAGCCTTGCGGATCTGTTCACCGGCGTTGTGCGCTCCCATGAACGTGATGAACGCGGCGAGAACCGCCCAGTAGAAGCGTTGCGGAGAGATCAGGTCTCCCAAGACGATGGCCACGCCGGCGGCGACACCGATTTGGATGGCGTTGCGGGTGTAGCGCGGCAGGCCGGTCCCTTCGCCCCACCGTCTGCCGCCCTCGAGCGATGCGGCGCTGCTGACCTGGGCCGAGCCGGGCAACCACCCACCGAGGAGCACAACGGACGATTGATACGTGCGCTGCTGAGTGCTGATCGTGCCGATCGCCATCCACTCGGTCATCGCTTCGCACAGGTCGACGACCGAACCGGCGAAGCGGTGTGCGATCACCGCGGCGGTGCGGTCCTCGCCGGCGGACGGGCGTCCGGCCGCGCGCAGCAGGTCGATCAGCGTCTCGGCGTGTGCCGTCGCCCCCTTGTTGTCGCCGCGAGCGAGGTCGAGCAGAGCCAGACGAACCTCGGAACGTCGCTCGCGCGGCAGGTGCCGGCGCGCCATCGTCTCGGCGAAGCGTGCGATGTTGGTCAGAGCGAGCTCGATGTCGAATAGTCGCTGGTGCAGGAGCTCGCCGGAAGAACCTTCGGGTACCGCGCCCGGGTCGCCGAGCTGCGCATCGATCATCAGGGCAGCCTCGTTGAGGCGCGTCAGTTGGCGGTGCATCCGCCGGACGCGGCGCGGGTCGAGCGGGACGTTGTCGAACAAGTCGAGTGCGAGAAAGGACACTCGACGGGCTCGGGCATCGAAGGAACGCCGGGTGCGCTCGAGAGCTCGAGCCGGATGGGGATAAAAGAGGACGAAGCGCACGGCGATGACCACCCCGAACCCCACGCCGACTTCGGCCGCCAGCCAGCCCAGGTCACCGATGTCGACGACGCTGTGCAAGGAGAAGCCAACGAAGTAGCCGATGAACAGCAGCTGCCCGGCGAGAAAACCTCGAGGGCCGAAACGCCGCAAGTAGGTGCCCAACGCCAAAACCAGCGCAATGACCACGAGAGCGGTCACGCGGTGCCCGCCGATACCGATCCCGAGGGCCAGGGCCGAGATGATCGGGATGGGGAGGATCAGGAACGTGATCGCCTGACTCTTGGCCTTGGGATCCTGCACGCCCATGCTGGCGATGAGTCCGACGATGGCACCAAGCAGCATGGCGATGGCGAGGAGATCATGATTGGCCGCCACCGTGGATGCCGTTGCCGCAGACGCGGTCGCTCCGCTCCCGATCTGCAACGCCCCGGTCAGGTGCACGAAGATCCATTCGGTTGCCAGCGCGACGGCGATAGTCAGCACGCCCTGGGCGGCATCGCGGAGCCGGTTGAGGCCAGGGTCGGAACTGACAAGGAGGTCGACCCATTGGTTTCGGATGCGTTCGGGGCCGCCGGCCGAAACCACCGGAGTCTGCCGCGGCGGCCGGACACTCGTGATGCTCATTGATCCATCGTAGCATCTATATAGACATCAGTATATAGATTGGACTATACTCGCACCATGACCACGAAACTCCAGGTTCCCCGCCGGACGGGCAGGGCCCAAAGTCGGACGATCGGTCGAGCCCTCTACGGCCTCATCGCTATGGCAGTGAGGAGTCAGCCCCGCGACCTGAGCCTGACCGCACTGTCGACGCTGGCAACCCTGGAACAGACCGGGCCACGCCGCATCACCGATCTGGCTGCGAGCGAGGGCGTGATGCAACCGTCCATGACCGCACTCGTGAGCACGCTGGAGCGATCGGGACTTGTAGAACGGCGCGGCGACCCTTCCGACAGACGCGTGGCCCTGGTGGCGCTCACCTCCGACGGCACGGGCTACATCCAAGCCAGGCGACAAACCGGCGTAGAGGATTTCGCACAGCTCATCGACGCGCTTCCCGCTGACGAAGCCGAAGCCCTCTTCGCAGCCGTCACGGCAATGACGCACATCCAGAAGTTGGATGAGGAACGCAGGAACCAATCCAACGTGGCGCCTTCGTCCGTCGCCCAGGCCCAGTCATGACCATGGGACGTCGCAAAGGGATGGAGCACAGCCCGCAACACCGCGACCATGTCCACGACGACCGTGGCGACCCGGTCAACGCAAAGGTCGTCGTCGGGATCGACGGGTCCGATACATCCTGGGACGCCTTCTGCTGGGCGTGCGGCGAGACGAGGCGACTCGGCGGTCGCACGGTCGCCGTCTTCGTGGGTCCGAACCCTGGCGCCTCCTCGGCGAGCGCAACGGCGTCTTTGGCCGGTGCGGCCGTTCCCTTCGGGGCCATTCAACAATCCACGACCGAACAGGCGGAGGAATTGGCCGATCAGGTGCGGGCATACGGTGTCGACCACGGAGTCGACGTCACGTTTCTTTGCACCCACGGGGACACGGCAAAAGAACTCCTACGAGTTGCTCACGTCGACCACGCCGATCTGATCGTCGTTGGGCGCTCCACCAAGGCTCGCCACCAACTCGCTGGTTCGCTGGGGCGGCGGCTGGTCGGAAAGCGCGGTGCGCCGATCATCGTCGTCGTGCCATGACGTTTGGGCGTCGCTTCTTGGCTCGGTAAGCGACTACGTCGCCGGTCGCGTGGGTCGGCCTACTCACGCTTGAGCGTGAGTGCCAGGCTGGGCACGACGAAGGACGCGAGGTAGATGGGCCAGATCCGGGCGCCGTTGCACTGGAAGTTGACGATCTCCGCCTCGGCCGCGTCAAAAGCACGTCGTCCGCTGGCGTACCGGCCCTCCTTGACTTGCAACGTGTGATGCCCCGGCTCGATCGGAAACTCGATGGTCTGGTGCGATTCGATTGATCCGATGTCATTGCCGTCGAGCCAGACGCGGAACGTGCCACGTCGAAGCTCCATCAGGACGCCTTCTCTGACCAGGTGCAACGCTGACGCCACCGGCCCTCTCCCTTCTCCCGGGTCGGTTCCCAGGTGTGTGCGCAGAGTGGCTCAACGTCCCATACCCCAGCGCGACAATCAGCGTTCCTCCCAACAGCTGAGCGAAGGAGGCTTGGCCTGGCTCTCGCCGAATGGTGGCTCGCCACACTCTGATGGTCGTACGCGCCGTGCCAACTTCTCGTCTTCACGTTTCGGGAAGATGAGACTCCAACGTCGCTAGGCAGTTCCGACCCGAGGGATCTGCGCCGGAACCTCTCCGGATCGTGCGCCGATGATGGGTCGGGGAGCGAAGTCCACCACCTCGCCCGGTTCGGCATCCGAGATCTCGGACTTCACCGCCAAGGTTGTTTCGGACATCCGCCCGCGGCTGTAGCGAAGGGCGAGAGGGACGCAGGCTGCCAGAGTCGCCACCCCGCCGACCATGATGGCGACCCGCGGGCTGCAGGTGTCGGCGATCCAGCCCACCAACGGAGCCCCGATGGGGGTGCTCCCAAGGAAGGCGATGGCGTAGAGGGCCATGACCCGGCCGCGCATGGCCGGGTCCGCCTGCATCTGGATCGTGGCGTTCGCCGTGGAGATGAACGAGATGCTGCAGAGCCCCATGAAGACCAGGGCCACCAGGGCCACGATCTCGGTCGGGGCGACGCCCACCACCAGGAGCATGACGCCGAAGGCCAGGCCGATGACACCGAGCATGGCGGTGCTGGGCCGGCTCCGATGCGCGACCATGAGGCCGCCGATGACCGCGCCGACGCCCATGGCCGCGATCAGCGCGCTGTAGGTGCCGGCGCCACCGTGGAAGGTGCGGGTGGCCAGCAGCGGGAGAGTGGTCGTGAAGTTGAAGGCGAAGATGCCCACGACTGCCATCGCCAGCAGTGGATCCCGCAGCTCGGGGGTCGACCACACGTAGCGAAGGCCGTCGCGGACCTGCCCCTTCGCTCGGGCCACCACCGGGCGTTGGTGGAGCTCTGCCGGACGCATCATGAACAGAGCGACCAGCACTGCCACGTAGGACGCGGCGTTGAACAGGAAGCAGGCAGCCAGGCCGACGGTGAAGATGAGGATCCCTCCGATGGCCGGGCCGATCACACGGGCTGAGTTCATGACCACGCTGTTGAGGCTGATGGCGTTGGGCATGAGGTCGCGGCCGACCATCTCGGAGACGAAGGTTTGGCGAGCCGGGTTGTCGAAGAGGTTGACGACGCCGAACAGGGTGGAGATCAGGTAGACCTCCCACATGTGCACGGTTCCCAGTGCCACCAGGAGGCCGAGGGCGAGAGCGAGCACTCCCGATGCCGTCTGGGTGACATAGAGCAGCCGCCGTTTGTCGACCCGGTCCACGATCAGCCCGCCCCAGCTGCCGAGCAGCAGCATCGGCAGGAACTGCAGGGCCGTGACGATGCCGACGTTGAATCCGTTCCCGTGGAGCCGGTCCGAGAGGACCAGCAGGCCGAGCGCGACCGCGTGCATCCAGGTGCCCGAGGCCGAGACCACCTGGCCGAAGAAGTAAAGGCGGTAGTTGCGGACCCGCAGCGCCTTGAAGGTCTGGCGGGCCGCCCGGGTGATGGGGCTCATTCGTCGGCCACCAGGTGCTCGAGGAGGCGGGTCAGGTCCTCGGCCAGGACCTGTTCAGCCGGGTCCAGGGCGGCCAGTCGGCGGGTGAGAAACGCGTTCTTGAGCGTCCGGATGCGCTGGAGGTTGCGGCGGCCCTCGGCGGTGATCCGCACCCGGACGACCCGCCGGTCGACATCGTCGGTCTCCCTGGCCACCAGGCCGGCGCCCTCCAAGGAGGTCACCAATCGGGTCACCGTCGGCGGTTGGACCTGCTCGGCTGCGGCCAGCTCGCCCAAGGTGGGACTAGCCAGCCGGTTGACGGTGCCGAGGGCCGAGGCCTGAGCCGGCGACAATCCGGCCAGTGCCTGCTGGCGAAGCTTGCGGTTGAGGCGAGTCACGGCGACTCGCAGGCGGGTGGCGAGCCCGTCGTCGGCTGCCCGTCCGCCGGCCGCTGCCTGCGGGTCAGCCAATGCCGCCGTTCGGGATCCACTCATGGTCCCAGTATATTTACTTTTGCTAACTAATAGCGCGCCTCGACGAGACGACCTGTCACGTCTTGGGTGGGGTGATGGTGGCGTGCATTTTGACCGCCCGCATCACGGGAGCGGTCTCTATGTGGGTGAGGCCGTCAAGCGACGCGATCTCCCCGATGATGTACTCGTAGAGCGAATGGTCGTCTTCGCAGTTCAGGGCCGCCATCAGGTTGGTTGACCCGGTCGTGGCGGCAACGAAGGGGATCTCGGGGCGGCCCGACAGGGCGTGCCCGACCTGGGCGACCTTGGCGGGGACCACCGACATCCACAACAGGGCCTGGGAGCGGATCCCGACGGCGTCGCTGTCGAGATCAATGTCAAAGAAGAGGACGCCCGAGCCGACGAGTTCCTCGACTCGTCGCCGGACGGTCGACTCGTGCCAGTGGGTGAGTTCCGCCAGTTGCCGGTACGAGGCGCGGCCGTCTTCGGCGAGGGCGTGGACAAGTGGCCAGTCGTTGTCGTGCAGCGTGACCGTCGCTGGTGCGTTTGACGTCGCGATGCGTCCCGCCGAAAGGAGCCGGTCGATCTCCTTCTGGCTGAGATCGTTCGAGTCGGGAGGAGGCGACACCCCGGTGGCGAACACGTGGAGGAGGCAGTAGGCCTCGAGCGCGACGACCTGACGACCGACCGAGAGCTGGCCGAGGAGGAGCGGAGTTCGGCGCTCGCGGTCACGGGAATGAATCGTGCTCACGATCTCGGTGCCGCCCGACGTCAGTTGGACCCAGGCGGTGTCCGGATGCTCGGCCATTTTGGCGGCGACCGCAGGTGCGGAGCCCGGAGCGCAGCGGATGCGCACCACCCAGTCGGACTGGCCGAGGCGCTGGGAGTCGAGCTGGCCGACGACCCGGACGACACGGCGGTCGAACAGCCGCCGGCAGCGGCGGGCGATGGTCTGCTCGGAGGGTCCGAGGACCTCGGACAACCGACTGAACGGTGCTCGAGGGTCGAGGTAGAGCGCCTGGATGATTTTTCGATCTACCAGATCAATGGTGGCGGATCCCACCTCACGAACCCTAGTTCGTATTGGAAATGAGCAGAAATCACGAAAGTGATGGTGGAAGGGCGGTCGGACCGGCAGGCTGTCGCCATGGAAAAGAAGTGGTGGACCCTCGTCGTGGTGTGTGCCGGCACCTTCATGTTGCTGTTGGACGTCACCATCGTGATCGTCGCCTTGCCGACCATCCAGTCCGGCCTCCACGCGAGTTTCAGCGATGTGCAATGGGTCGTTGATGCCTATGCGCTGACGCTGGCGTCGGTCCTGCTGACCGCCGGTTCGCTGGCGGACCGTTACGGGCGGCGTTTCCTGTTCACCATCGGCCTTGTCGTCTTTACCCTTGGTTCGCTGCTTTGTGGGTTGGCCCAGTCGCCGATCATGTTGATCTTGTCCCGCAGTGCGCAAGGCATCGGCGGCGCGATCCTCTTCGCCACGTCCCTGGCCCTTCTCGCGCAGTCGTTCCATGGCCATGAGCGAGGGGTGGCCTTCGGGATCTGGGGTGCCGTCACCGGCGTCGCCGTGGGCCTCGGACCGGTGTTGGGCGGGGTGATCACGACGGGTATCAGCTGGCGGGGCATCTTCTTGGTGAACCTGCCGATCGGTGTGGTCGCACTGGCCATCACCAGGTGGCGGGTGGACGAGTCCAAGACGCCACACGCGGCGCGGCCCGACTGGGCCGGGTTTGCGACCCTCACCGCCGGGCTCGTCAGCTTGACCTACGGCTTGATTCGCGCTGGCGAGATTGCCTGGAGCGACTCGGGCGTCGTCATCTGCCTCGTCCTCGCCGTTGTGTTCTTGGGGTCGTTCGTGGCAGTGGAGCACCGGGCGGATCACCCGCTGTTCGACCTGTCGCTGTTTCGAATCCCCACATTCAGCGGCGGACTCGCTGCCGCCTTCGCCATGAACGGTTCGCTCTACGCGATGCTCTTGTACCTCGTTCTCTACTTGCAGGACGACCTTGGCTACTCCGCCCTCGGCACCGGTCTCCGGCTTCTGATCATGAGTGGGGTGACCCTCGTCACGGCAACGATCGCTGGGCGGCTCAGCACCCACATGCCCGTCCGTTGGCTCATCGGGCCCGGCCTTTTTCTCGTCGGCGTCGGCCTGCTCCTCATGACCGGGCTCGACGGAGCGAGCTCTTGGACCCACCTCATTCCCGGCTTTGTTGTGGCCGGCGCGGGTTCCGGAGCGGTCAACCCTCCGCTGGCTTCCACGGCCGTCGGCGTTGTGACACCGCAACGCTCGGGCATGGCCTCGGGAGTCAACACCACCTTTCGCCAGATCGGTATCGCCACCGGTATCGCTGCCTACGGTTCGATCTTCGCATCCTCGCTGCAACACAAGCTGGGTCAAGCACTCGCTGCGACGCCCGCACTCCACGACGAGCTGCCCCGGGTCGTTGCCGCCGTGCAGCAGGGGAACGCCGCCCAAGCCATCGACGGAGTGTCGCCGTCGCTCCGGGGACCTCTGGTCGCGGCCATTCATTCAAGTTTCGCAAGCACCCTCGACGTGCTGCTGGTTGTCAGCGCGGTTCTTGCGCTTGCCGGAGCGGCCTGTTCTCTAGGAGACTGCTGAAGTAGGGGCATCTTCAGCAGGTTTCTGGTCGACGTCGCTCCTCACGATGACGCCGGTCTTTTGTGGTGGTCCCTTGACTGGCGAAACGGGTGGTCCCATGTTGGTGGCGAAGCCGTGGTGAGAGGG
>DASXEK010000031.1:0-41384 GCA_036490155.1 Acidimicrobiales bacterium
CGCGCCCCACGACGATGCTCGTCAACGGGGACCTCACGACGATGCGGACGATGGCCGAGCTCGTGCTGGGCTAATTCGCCCCGGAGCGTGGACCTCTCCTTGGAGGGTTCGGCTGCAATCAGCGCAATCGGAGTGCATGCGAGCTACTGTCCCGCGGTCGACTCGATTCGATAAGGGGCATCCATGACCGACGTACCTCCCACTCCGGAGCAAGAGCCCGCAGCCGATCCGCCGGCGGCAGCTCCTCCTCCTCCTCCTCCTCCTCCACCACCACCACCACCGCCACCACCACCTCCGCCGGGGTATGCCGTACCGGCGGCATACCCGGCCGGTGTCGCGCCGCCCGCCGGCATGCATTTCGACCCGGTCAGCGCTCTCAACCTGCCCGATGGCACCGAACTGGCCTCTATCGGTCGTCGCATCGGTTCCTGGTTCTTGGCCATTCCGCTGGCCATCGTCACGCTCGGCATCGGCTACGTGATCTGGGGTGCGATCGCGTGGGGCCGGGGTCAGACGCCCACGCAAATGGTGCTGGGCATGCGGACGTGGCACCCCCAGACTGCACGCCGCGCCGGCTGGTGGCGGATGGCGCTCCGCGAGATCGTCGGGGGCATCGTCACCGGGATACTGAGCCTCATCACCGAGGTCATCTCGTTCATCCTCATGGTGACCGGGCGGGAGCGAAAGTGCCTGGCTGACCACATCGCCAGCACCGTCGTGCTGCGTGACCCCGAGAATCGCCTGTCGAACTAACCGGCACCAACCTCGAGGGCTCCCGCCATCTGAGGGCGAGGGCCGGCGACCCCTGCATTCCCCGCTGCAGCGGGCGCTGACCAGGCATGCACGGAACGGTCACACGAATCCGCCACAATGCCGGAATGACCCTCTTCAACGTCGCCGAGTTCGACGGCGCGGAGCCCGAGCCGGCGACGCCGGTGGATACGGCGACGCCCGAAACACCGGCGGCTCCTTTGGTCGAGGTCCGCATCAGCGCGCGCCGCAAGAAAACGTCGGAGGCGCGGTGGGACGGTAACCGTATCGTGGTGTCGCTGCCCGCGCACCTCGACGTGGAGTCCCGCAAATCCACCGTCGACTGGCTCGTCGAGCGCCTCATGACCCGTCACCGGCTGCCCTCGGGTCTCAGTAATGACGACCTCCTGGCCCGTGCGATCGTCCTCAGCGATCGCTACCTCGTCGGGGCACGCCCCGCTTCAGTCCGCTGGGTGACGAATCAAACCGCCCGCTGGGGCTCGTGTTCCTACTATTCACGCGACATCCGGGTCTCGCACCGGCTGCACGTGGTGCCCGCCTGGGTTCTCGACTCCGTCCTCGTTCACGAGTTGGCCCACCTCACCTATCCGGACCACTCCCCCGACTTCCACCGGCTCGCCGGCGGCTACCCGCGTCACGAAGAGGCCGGGGTGTTCCTGGCCGGCTACGGGCTCGGCCTCTCCCCACCCAATACCGTCTGAATCGACCTCTCAAAGCCGGGGTTGTGCCTACGAGCCGCCCTATCGTTAGGCGCATCGTGAGAGGCCGACGCGCGGGATGTCCCTGGTGAAGATCTTGCACCTGCCGCCGATGCTCCAGCACGGGGTGGCCCGCGGCACGGCGAGACGCGCCGTGCGCTTCGCCCGTCCCTACCGGGGACGTCTCGGCTTCTTATTGATTGTCGTGATCCTCGACGCGCTGTTGGCGGCGTCGGTCCCCCTTCTCTTCGGCCTCATCGTCAACGCCATCGTCGCCAGGAACCATGGTCAGATCGTCGGCCTGGCCATCGGGCTCGCCGCCGTGGCCGTGGTGGACCAGGTGTTCGGCCTGACCAGTGTCTTCCTCTCGGCGCGCATCGGACAGGGGATCACGTTCGACCTGCGCTCGGCGGTGTACCAGCACACCCAGAAGCTCCCGCTCGCGTTCTTCACCCGCACCCCGACGGGCGCCCTCATGAGCCGCCTCGACAACGACGTCGCCGGGGCGCAGCAGGCTTTCACTGACCTGACCTCGGTCGTCGTCAGCAACGGGCTCATCCTGGTGGTGTCGTTCGCGGTCATGTTCGTCCTCTCCTGGCAGTTCGCTCTCCTGACCCTGGTGGCGCTGCCGGTCGGGGGCCTGTTCGTGCGCTTCGCCCGCACGCGGGTGGCGGGCCTGTCCTGGGCCAACCTGCAGGCGCTCTCCAGCATGAGCACGCACATGAGCGAGCGCTTCAACGTCGGCGGCTCCCTGCTGGTCACCCTCTTCGGACGGCGCCATGAAGAGGCGCAGCGGTTCGACCGGCTCTCGGCCGAAGTGCGCGATGTCCAGGTGAGGATGGCGGTCTACGCACGCAGCTTCTCGGCCATCTTGCTCGTCGTGTCGGGCCTGATCACCGCGCTCATCTTCGGGTGGGGCGGCGTCCTGGCCGCCAACGGCACGATCAAGGCCGGCACGGTGGTCGCGCTGGCCACCTACTTGGGGCGGATCTACGGACCCCTGATCTCGCTGGGCGGCTTGCCCATCGACGTCGTGAACGCGCTGGTCTCTTTCGAGCGGCTCTTCGAGGTCCTCGACGTACCGGTCGGGCTCAGCGAGCCCCCGGGCGCCATCGACATCCCGCCGGGCCCGGCGACCGTGCTGGTCGACGACGTCGACTTCGCCTACCCGGGGCGTGAGGGCAACTCGATCCCCTCACTCGAGGATGGCAGCCTCCCCGAAACCGAGACGACGGTCCTGTCCGACGTGTCCTTCGAGATCGTGCCGGGCCAACTCGTCGCGCTGCTCGGCCAGACCGGGGCGGGCAAGACCACGATCAGCTATCTCATCCGCCGGCTCTACGACGTATCCTCAGGCTCCGTTTCCATCAACGGCGTCGACGTACGCGACGCGACCGCGCGCTCGCTGCAGAACCGCATCGGCATGGTGACCCAGGACGTCCATCTCTTCCACGACACCATCCGGGCCAACCTGCTCTACGCACGGCCCGACGCGTCCGACGAAGACCTACGGCACGTGCTCGGAGAGGCACAACTGCTCTCGATGGTCGACCAGCTGCCCGACGGACTGGACACCGTCGTCGGTGACCGCGGTTTCCGCCTCTCGGGTGGCGAGAAGCAGCGCCTCGCCCTGGCGCGCATGATGCTGGGCACGCCGTCAGTCGTCGTGTTGGACGAGGCCACGGCCTCGTTGGACACGGCCACCGAGCAGGCCATCCAGCGTGCCCTCGAGGCGGCCCTGGCCGGGCGCACGTCCCTGGTCATCGCCCACCGGCTGTCGACCATTCGGCGGGCCGACATGATCTTGGTGCTCGACCACGGGCGCATCGTGGAGCGCGGCACGCACGACGAACTCCTCGCCCACCGGGGGCGGTACTTCGAGCTCTATACGGCGCAGTTCGCCGCCTCGGCGTAGGACGCCAGA
This sequence comes from Acidimicrobiales bacterium, assembly GCA_036490155.1. GTDB lineage: Bacteria > Actinomycetota > Acidimicrobiia > Acidimicrobiales > RAAP-2 > Bog-473. The sequence continues at coordinate 3,394 of DASXEK010000031.1, forward strand.
GGAACCTCTGGGCAAAAGCCAACCGGCCCGCACGAGGCGGGCCGGTTGAGTGAAATCTTTCTGCTGCCGCCGATCGGAGGACCGGCGACGCTTGGCCCTAAATGCCGAGCTTGGCTGCGATGTCCAGCAGCGACCCGATGCTCAGCAGAAGGTCGCCGTGGATGATGCCGGTACCGCCCATCGTGAGCTCCGAAAGCGTCCCGAGCTTGGTAAGCGTCGGGGCCTCGTACTCTTCCGCCATGTGGTCCGCCACGGGTGAAGCTCCTTTCGGTGTATTTCGCCTGACCGCAGGGTACAGGTCGTTTCACCTGCATTGCAATGGGGAAAACGCAACGCACGCTCAACCCTTGCGATTTTTGTTGCCCGGTGTCTGCATAGAGTTTCGGCGTGCCCCCGGCCGCCGACGTGTCGCCGCCCGCGCCCGGTTTGGGTGCATACGGCCTCGTCATTGACGGTATTCCGGATGCCGACCCCTGGATGCAACCGCAGTTGGCCACCGCGCCAACCTTCTCGCTTCACGTGCACGTCGACCACGTCGCCGGCGACCCCTCCGAACCGATCCTGACCGAAACGCGCGCCGACTTCCCTCTGATCGGCGGGGGCCGGCTCCGTCAGGAGCGCCATTGCCGAGAGGCGCACCTCCACCTCGGGGCGCGCCCGCCCGACGAGGACCTCCTCCATCCGTACCTCGCTCCGGCGGCCGCCCTGTTCTGGCAGTGGTCGGGGCGCGAGGCCATTCACGCGGGGGTCTTCGAGGCGGGCGGCGGCGCCATCTTGATGTTGGGCGACAAAGAAGCGGGCAAGAGCACCACGCTCGCCTGGTTGGCCACGCAGGATGGGAGGCCTGTCCTGTCCGACGACCTCGCCGTGCTCGACGGGGACGAGGTGCTCGTGGGACCGCGCAGCATCGACCTGCGGGTCGAGGGCACACTGCCCGGCGTGTCGGAGCATCTGGTGCGATCGGGCCAGCGCCACCGCGTGCGGCTCCCGGCCGCCCCGGCGGCGCTGCGCCTGGCCGGGCTGGTCGCCCTCGACTGGGGACCGGCTCTCGAGCTCGCGCCGGTCGGCTTCGCCGGCCGCATGGAGCTGATCGCGCGCCAGCGGACGTTCCCGACGGTGCCGGCGAACCCGACCGCATTGTTGGAGCTCGCAAGTGTGCCGATGATCCGGGCGTGTCGGCCGCGCGACCCGGAAGGACTCGCAGGTTTCTGCCGCGTCCTGGTCGACTACTTCTCCTGAACGCTCCTCGGCGCGGCGCGTTGGCCCGCGCCCGTGGCGCCGTGGGTTGCCAGCCACGCGGCATGGAGCATCGTCCAGCTGTGGAACACGGGGTACTCGGTCCGCCAGGCCGTGCGGAGCCGCTCGGGGTCGACGAGCTCGGGGTCGAGCCCGCGGCCGTCCCACGACTCGATGAACGCGCGAGCCTCGTCGAGCCATACCGCATCGCCGAACGCGGCCTTGCTCACGCGCTCGACCGTCTCTGCCGGCAGCAGGTCGCCTACCAGGTGGCGCATCGCCTGCGTCCGGTCGCCGAAGCCGGCGGGCCCTCCCTCGTGGGCCAGGGCGGCCAGGAACTCGGGCTCGAGTAACGGGTTGCCCACCTGCACGTTGTCGCGGGCGCCGATCACCTCGAGATTGCGCTGGGCCAGGTAGAGCGCGCGCGCCCCGGCGTGCCAGCCGACGCGTTGATCCCACCGGCGCGGCTCGCCGGCGGCTCTGTCGAGCACGGCATCGGCGTACCCGGCGCCGGCCGCCAGCGAGAGCCATCCCGGCACGAAGACGCCGCGCCGGCGATAGGCGGCACGGCGGAGCGGCACCGGCGCGAGCGCGAAGCCCACCCGGACCACGTCGCGCGGCCGCGGGGCAACCCGGCGGTGCAACACCGCCTGCGCGTGGCCAAACCGCCAGTCGCCGAAGAGGCCGTCGCCGTCGAGGCCGGTGAGCACCGTGCCGCCGGACGCAGCCGCGAAGACCGGCACGTGGAGGTAGGCGTTGGCGGGCCACAGCAACCCGAACTCCGTCAGGCACCGGCGGGCGACGTCACCGAGGAGATCGAGCTCGTCGTGCAGGTCCACGCGCTGCCACTCCTCGAGGCCAAGGTGCGTGATGACGTGCTCCTGCCAGTCGGATTCCTCGGTGAGCGGCTTGCCGGGGAACCGGAACGTGAAGGGGATCGGGAGGGGCAGCCCGTCTCGGCGCGCTACGAGGGTCGCGACAGCGAGGACGGCTGAGGAGTCCCGCCCGCCGGAGAAGCTGACGACACAGGGTGCGCGTTCGAGGAAGCGGGCGACGACGAGCTCGAGCGCGGCACGGGCGGATCCGCTCGGGCCGTCCGGTAGCGGCGCCATGGGCTGCGCCCCCAGGGCGACACCGGCGGCGCGTTCGAGCCGGGTGAGCGACGGCGCCCGTGCCTCGCTGGTCTTCCCCTTGCGGTCAGTCACGTCGCGACGACACGCGCGCCTTCGGCGGGATCCGGTGGATCTCCTGGTGGCCCGCACTGGCCGCGGCGGGCGCGTCGGCCAGCCAGGCGTGTGCCGTGAAGCCCGACGACGGGGCGGTGACCCCGATCACCACGTCCACCGGGTCCCCGTGATCGGAGCGCCACGCCTGGGCGATCAGCGCATTGCTCAGGCACTTGTTCTCCCGGTCGCGCAACAGCCGGGCGACGGCCCGCCCAGCGCGCCCGGGAATCCGGGCCGACGACGGGAACGGCACGGTGCGCACGTCGTGCTCGTCGAGATGGCGGCAGCGCGCCAGGCAGCGCAGGGTCCAGGCTGCGGCGCGCAGGTCCTCAGGCGTCGGGGCTCGCATGCCCCTCAGCCGGCTGCAGGAGGTCGGCCTCTCGCAGTTGCGCGACCAGTGCGTCCACGTCGCGCTCGGCCACTTCGACCGAGACCTCGTGACGCTTGCGTAAGGCATCGACGAGCGCCGCACGGTCCGTCCCCTCGGCAATCAGCGGCCACAGGCGCGCGCCTGTCCGGTTGAGGCTGAGGTAGGTCTGCGTGCGCAAGTCGAGCAGGACGAGCTCGTCTTCGACGGTTCGGGTCTCGAGATCGTTCGAGCGGGCGACGATGTGGTCGGTCATTGGGGCTTGAGGATACGCCGACGGGACACCATGGCCGATCCGACGCGACCCGCCACGACGAACGGGCGGGCGGCGTAAGCCAACCCGAGGCCCACGCGCCCGCGGCGGGCCAGCGGGGACACCTGTCGCAAGGAGGCTGGCGACAGCATGATCGGGTTGACGAGGAGGCGCATGCGCTCGCCAAAGCTCCCCGCATCGACGAAACGTTGCAGCTGATAGGCCGGAAGCTCCGCGTGTCCGGCGGTGCCCGCGAAGCGCAGGATGCCGCGCCGATCGGTCGTGAGGTCCAGGCGGGCGGACAACGCGTTGCCGTCGGGGATGAGGCAGAGCCCTGCCGCCAGGGCATCCTCTGCACCGAGGGATCGGCTGACCACGGCCGCCTCGGACCATTCCTCGAACTTCGCCGCCGCGACCGCGCGCCGGAGGTCCTCGAAGGGCCCGCTGTCCTCGGACGCCTCGAACGCGTGCTGGACGGCATGGATGGCGACATGGAGGCACCGCTCGGGGACGCCCAGGACGTCGACGTCGACGCCGCCGACGGAGATCGTCGACTTGGCGCGGCTCAGGACGCGCCACACCTCGGCGGGGGGCGACGCGAAGTACGGCAGGGTGCGGTGGAGGTCCACGGTCTGCGCATAGCCGCCCGCGTCGCGCTGATAGGTGTGCGCGTGGTCCACCAACGCGTGGGAGGGCGCTCCGAAGCCAATGGAACGCAGCACGTCAGAAGCCCGGGTGAAGTCGTCGGGACTCACGAGAAGGTCGGTGTCACGATAGCTCCGCCGGCCTTCGGGATAGAGCCACTGAGCGATGGACGGTCCCTTCAACAACAACGATGCGACGTCGGCCCGGTTGAAGGCGGTGACGACCTCTTCGGTGACGTGGTCGACGGCCATGGTGACCGCCGTGCCGATCAGTCCCGCCCGCACTCCGTCCACCATCGGTCGCGAGTATCGCACCGCACACGGCGCCAGCGAAACCTTTCGGGGCGCGCGCCCGGCGCGCTGTGGACGGTCAGACCGGCTCGTCCGCCAGGATGCGACCCAGGCGGCGCAAGCTCTCGTTCGCGCCGCCGAGGGTCAATTCCACCTGGCGCGTCAGGAGGAAATAGCGATGGAGCGGGTAGTCGCGGTCGACCCCGACACCCCCGTGGAGGTGCGACGCGGCGTGGACGACGCGCTGGCCACCTTCGGCCGCCCAGTACTTGGCCACGGCGATCTCGGAGCTCGCGGGCAGGCCGGCGGCCAGACGTGAGGCCGCCTGCCAGGAGGTGAGCCGGATGGCCTCGGTGTCGACATAGGCGTCGGCGGCCCGTTGGCCCACGGCCTGGAACGTCGCGATCGGCTTGTCGAACTGCACCCGCGTCTTGGTGTACTCCGCCGTCAGGTCGAGGGCGGTGGCGCACGCGCCGGCCTCGAGGATGCACAGCGCCGTCGTGGCGAACTCGGTGATCACCTGCACGATGGCGGCGCCGTCGGCCGCCGCGCCACCCAGCCAGGCGTCGCCCGTCACCGGCACGTCCGTCAGCTCCATGATCGCCTCGGGCCGCCCGGTGGTCGTGGTCTGGCGCGCCAGCGTCACGCCGGGTGCGCGCGGGTCGACGATGAAGACCCCCACCCCGATGTCGGCGCCGTCCGCCGCCTTGCGCTGGGCCGGAACCAGCACGGCATCGGCGGCAAAGGCCGCCGGCACGCAGGCCTTGGTCCCGCGCAGCAACCACGAGCCGTCGGCCTGGACGCTGGCCGTGGTGGCGGGCTCGGTGCCGCCGGGCAGGATCACCTCGCCGTTCAGTTCGGCCAGCGCAGCCGTCAGCACCGTCTCGCCGCTCGCCACCCCCGCCAGCCAAGTCTTGCGCTGGGCGTCGGTGCCGAAGCGCTCGATGGCGATGGCGCCGTAGACCATGGTCTCGACCACCGGCACGTAGGCGGCCGTGCGCCCGGCCGCCTCCACCACGAGGCAGGCGGCCACGAAGTCGAGCCCGGCCCCGCCGACGTCCTCGCCGAGATGGATCCCGAGGAGGCCCGCGTTCGCGAGCTCACGCCAGAGGTCGCGGTCGAAGGGCCCATCGTCGCCCGCCTCGGTTTCGATCTGCTTCAGGCGCTCGTGCGTCGACCGCTCGCCGAAGATCTGCCCGGCGAGCTGTCGAACGGCTTCTTGCTCTTCGCTGTACGTGAAGTCCATGGGGTCTCCTGGTTCGAACGGCTCAGCGCAGCGACCGCGGCATGCCGAGGCCGAAGATGGCGATGAGGTCGCGCTGGATCTCGTTGGTGCCCCCACCGAAGGTGAGGATGATCATGGAGCGGGCGTACATCTCGAGCCGTCCTGCGATGACGGCGGCCGGCGATCCGCGCGTGAGATAGCCGGCCTGGCCGATGATCTCCATCAGCGCGCGGAAGGCTCGCAGATAGAACTCCGTGCCGAAGACTTTGATGGACGAGGCGTCGGCGACGTCAAGGTGTCCCTGGGTGCCCTGCCAGGCCACCTTCCAATTGATCAGGCGCAGGAACTCGAGCTCGGCGTGCACCCGGGCCAGGTGCTCCTGCACCCACTCCTGGTCGATGACGCGGCGCCCGTCGGGCAGCTTGGTCGCCTGCGCCCACGCCCGCACGTCGGTGAGCACCCGCTCGATGATCCCCGGAGAGCACAGGGTGACCCGCTCGTGGTTCAGCTGGTTCGTAATCAGGTTCCAGCCCTGGTTCTCGCCGCCGACGAGGCTGGTGGCCGGGACCCGGACGTCCTCGTAGAATGTGTAGTTGATGTTGTGGTCACCCAGCAGCTTCATGGGAACGACCCGGATGCCGGGGGTATCCATCGGCAAGAGGAACATGGAGATCCCCTTGTGCTTGGCCACGTTGGGGTCGGTGCGGGTGGCGAGCCAGATGTAGTCGGCGTCGCCGGCCAGGCTGGTGAAGACCTTGGCGCCGTTGATGACGTACTCGTCACCGTCGCGCACGGCCCGCGTCGTCAGCGAGGCGAGGTCGGTGCCCGCGTTCGGTTCGGTGTAGCCGATGCAGAAGTGGATCTCGCCGGCGAGGATCTTGGGCAGGAAGAATTCCTTCTGCTGCTGGGTGCCGAAGTTCATGATCGTCGGACCGACGGTGTTGATGGTCAGCATCGGGACGGGTGCGCCGCTGCGCATCGACTCGTCGAAGAAGATGAACTGCTCGATGGCGGAGCGACCCTGGCCACCCCACTCCTTCGGCCAGCCGACGCCGAGCCAGCCGTCCTGGCCCATTTGGCGGACGACCCGGCGCACCACGGGCCCGATGCCGTGTGATTGCGCCAGCTCCGCTTCGAGCTCGGGGGTGAGGAGGTTCTGGTAGTAGGCGCGCAGCTCGCTCTTCAGCGCCTGCTGCTCCTCGGTGTAGGCAATCTCCATCGGTGTCCCTCCCGGGATGGCGGGGGCGCATTGCCCCACGTCAACGCCACGTCGTCGCCGGCACGACCGCAGTGCTCGGCGCGATAGAACACGTTACAGTCCGGCCAGCCGGGGCGGCCAATGTCGGCCCGCCGGGGCCACTGCTACCCACGGGTAACCTGCACGTCGTCCTCGGGCGGGAGCCCCAGGCCCGCGATCGAAGCAAGGAGCCCGTCACCATGCCTGAAGCCGTCATCGTCGCCACCGGCCGCACGCCGATCGGGCGAGCCAACAAGGGCTCGCTCGTGGAATGCCGGCCCGACGACCTGAGCGCCCTCGTGATCAAGGCGGTGCTCGAGAAGGTGCCGCAGCTCGACCCGCACACGGTCGAGGACGTGATCCTCGGATGCGGGCAGCCGGCCGGCGAGGCCGGGTACAACGTGGCGCGCGTGGCCGCCATCCTGGCCGGGCTGCCCAACGTCCCCGGCGTGACGGTGAACCGTTACTGCTCTTCCTCTCTCCAGACCATCCGTATGGCCGCGCACGCCATCCGGGCCGGCGAGGGTGACATCTTCGTCGCAGCCGGTGTCGAGACGGTGAGCCGGTACCTGCACGGCGCGTCGGACACCGGGCCGCACAACGCTGCCTTCGCCAACGCCGAGCAGCGGACGAAGGTGCGCACACCCGCCGTCACCGAGCCGTGGGCGCCGCCGGCCGGCCTGCCCGACGTCTACATCGCCATGGGCCAGACCGCCGAGAACGTCGCCGAATACGAGAAGGTCGGCCGCCAGGAGATGGACGAGTTCGCGCTCCTGTCGCAGACGCGCGCCGTCGAATCGCAGAACAACGGCTTCTTCGAGCGCGAGATCATCCCGGTGACCCTCGCCGACGGCACCGTGGTGACCAAGGACGACGGCCCGCGGGCCAACACCACCCTCGAGGGCCTCTCCAACCTGCAGCCGGTATTCCGCGAGGGCGGCACGGTGACCGCGGGCAACGCGTGCCCGCTCAACGACGGTGCCGCGGCAGTCATCGTCATGAGCGACACCAAGGCCAAGGAGCTCGGCATCACGCCGCTCGCACGGATCGTGGCCAGCGGCGTGTCCGGCCTCAACCCCGAGATCATGGGCCTCGGTCCGATCGACGCCTGCCGCCAGGTCCTGGCCCGGGCCAACATGACCATCGACGACATCGACCTGGTGGAGATCAACGAGGCCTTCGCGGCGCAGGTGATCCCCTCGGCCAAGCACCTCGGCATCAGCTTCGACAAGCTGAACGTCCACGGTGGCGCCATCGCCCTCGGCCACCCGTTCGGCCAGACGGGCGCCCGCATCATGACCACGCTGCTCAACGGGCTCGAGGACGGGGACAAGACCTTCGGCCTCGAGTCGATGTGCGTCGGTGGCGGTCAGGGCATGGCCATGATCGTGGAGCGGCTGAGCTGACGACCCGGGTCAGGCTCGGGTGGTGACCCAAGCCGGGCCGCGGCGCTGGCGGCAGGCCGCAGGGCGCGTCCCCTTCATCGACAAGTGGTTCCGCAAGCTCCGCCGCACCGACGAGATCGCCGCGCTGCAGGCGCACCTGTCGCTACTGCGCGGGTACGACGCAGAGCCTTTCCTCGTGTGGCGGCCACCCGGGCACTTCTACTCGGCCGTGCCCAGCATGAAGGAGATCAAGGAGCGCGAGGGCGAGATCTTCACGCCGCCGGACCACCTGGTGGGACTGGACCTCAACGAGGACGCCCAACTGGCGCTGTTGCGGACCCTGGCCCCGCTGACCGACGGCGTCACCTTCAACAGCGATCCGCAGCCCGACCGCCGCTACTACCTGAACAATCCCTCCTACTCGATGGGCGACGCGCTCATCCTCCAGGCGGTGCTGCGGCACCTCCGGCCGCGGCGCTACCTCGAGATCGGCTCGGGATGGACGACCGCGCTCGCTCTCGACACGAACGAAGCTTGGTTGGACGGCGCGATGCAGATCACGTGCGTCGAGCCGTACCCGACGGACCTCGAGAAGCTGTTGCGACCAGGCGACGACGTCGAGGTCCTGGCCCGTGGCGTCCAGGACATCGAGCTCGAGCGCTTCGCCGAGCTCGAGCCGGGTGACGTCCTCTTCATCGACTGCTCACACGTCGTCAAGACGGGCAGCGACGCGCACCACTTGATCACCCGGGTGCTGCCGATCGTGCCGGTCGGGGTGTACATCCACATCCACGACATCTTCTGGGCCTTCGAGTACCCGAAGGACTGGGTCTACGAGGGGCGCGCCTGGAACGAGACCTACCTGCTCCACGCGTTCCTCCTGTTCAACCCCTCGTTCGAGATCGCGCTGTTCTACGACTGGCTGGTGCAGGCGCGCCGCGACGTCCTCGAGCGTGAGCTGCCGGCCCTCCTGCCGGGCGGGGGGGCACTGTGGCTGCGCCGGCGGGCGTAGCCTCACCACTTCTCCTGTAGGCACGCGCGTTCAGCGCGCCGGCTCGGGACCCCGCCAGAACGCAGCCTCGTCGATCGGCAGGCACGTCCGGCAGAAGTCCTCGCCGAAGGGGGTGAGGTGGATGCTGCGCCGCACGACGCGCGGCAGACGTCCCGCCCGCTTGATGGCCTCAGCGACGTCCGGTTGCACCTCGACCACCTGGTAGCGCACGGGATCGACCTCCTCGCGCGAGAACCAGATGAGGCCGAGCCGAAAGAGATTGTTCTGATAGGCGTTGGCGCGCGCCAGATCGCGCACTCCCGAGCGCAAGCCGATCATGGAGAGGCCGCTCGCCACGAGCTCCGAACCGATGCCGAAGGGACGCCCGGTGCGGACGTCGACCGACGGCTGGGGTCCCTCCGTGGCCAAGAAGCGCAGGATCCGCGCTTCGTCCGGCGCCAGCTCGTCGAGGATCCGCTCGTAGGCCGGGTGGATATCAGAGGAGTACCACACGTCGGCCGAGCGGTAGAGGAGCTCGGCGCCGCGGGCGTGCAACTGTTCGGTCGTCACGCCGCTGGGCTGCGGGCGCAGCGCCTCGCCGTCGTCCGTGCCCATCGCCTGACGACCGATGCGACGAAGGTCGGCCGTCGCCTCGCGCACGGCCTCGGACGGCCGCGCGCCGGAGGCGAGCGCAGCGACGAGGTCGCGCCCGCTGTCGATCGTCGTGCGCGCGGTCCACTCGGTCAGGTGCCACCACGACAGCGCGGCGAGGCGCACCATCCCGGGGGCCGCCCGGACGACCCGATTGACCGTGATCGGGCCGCTCAGGTCGTCGAGCGGCGCCTCGACCGGCGCCGGTTCGTGATCGGGAAGGGGGTCGCTCATCTCACACTCCGAAGATCGCCAGGTGCAGCAGCCCGGCACCGAAGCCCAGGACGGCTCCGTGGAGGAACAGTAACCACTCGTCTTGCTTGATCGCCGAGCGCAACAACTCACTGAACTCGTCGGAAGGCAACCGGCGCATCTGGCGTGCCACGAAGTCATAGATCTTCTGCGACTGCTCGTGGCCGAACTCCTCGTCGTCGAACGCGGTGGCGAAATCCGTGGCTTCGAGCGCGACCGAGGCGCTGATGCGGTCGTACTCACGCGAACCGATGGCCACGCGCAGCGCGCCCTGGGCCCGACCGATCGCCTTGTCCACGGCCGGGCGGATCGTGTCCTCGAGCATCTGGTGGGTGCGATCCGAACGCGGACCGTAGAGGAGCTCGTTACCGACGTTGTGCAGGTTGATGACCTCGTCGGCGATGAGCCGGGCGAACACGTCGCTGACCTCCGGCTGGCGTTTGAGAAAGAGGCCCTGCAGCCGGAAGGGACCGACCTGGCGAGGATGCACCGGCTCGAAGATCATCGTGATGCCGACGTAGTTGACGACGTAGCCGATGACCACGCCCCCGATGGGGAGCACCCACCAGTAGGGAAAGGCCTGAACGACGAAGACGAGGATGAGGCCGAGCGGCACGCCAAGGTAGAAGCCGAAGTTCTGCATGAAGCGCAGCTCCTTGCGCCCGACCTCCTGGAGCATCTGGTTCATCATTTCGGGATGGCTCTCGAAGTAGGCGATGACCATCAACTTGGCGTCGATCAGTTGGTCGATGTGCTCGCCGACCTCGGTCGTGATGACGCGTGCGAGTGACGGGAGCTCCTGCTCCACCCGCACGAAGACCGCTTCCTTGAGGGAGGGCGGCAGATCGCGCCAGAGCTGCGGGTGCTCGCGCACCATGATGCGCTCGACGACCTGGCGGATCTCGGGTTGGGCGGTCGCCACCAGATGGTCCGCGATCTTGTCCGGCTCGAGCTGGTGGTAGAAGTCCGAGATACTGCCGACCTTGGCCAAGGCCTTGTCCACCGAGATGCTGGCCATCTTGTCGACGCGCGAGGGAACGATGCCCTGCCAGCCGAAGCGCCCATCCTTCGAGATGGCGGGGATGACCTGGACACGGCGGGGTAGGTAGGGATACAGCAACTTGAGGCCCGGCACCCGGGTGCCCCGGAATCGGATGGGCCGGAAGAGCATGATGACGCCCGACCAGTTGGTGATGTAGCCGATGGCCCCGGTGAAGAGCGGGATCGTCACCAGCGCGACGACGAAGTGCCGGTTCAGCTCAAGGGCGAGGAGGTGCACTGCGCCGCCTTCCCGCGTTCCGCCCGCGTTGGCTCATGAGGCCCGCCGACAGTAGTCCACTCGGCCTGAGCGCCGACGGTTAGGGCTGGTGGGCGTGCGCCTGCTCGACGGCCGGAACGGGGCCGGGGTCGACGCCTTCACCGGCCGCCAGCTCCAAGGAGACGAGCTCGCCCAGCAGCGCCAGGTCGAGGAAGCGGCCGAGGTCGTCGTCGCCCTCGGCGCACACCTCGAGGACGTCGGCCATGACCTCCTCGGTGGCGGTGCGCACGGCGCCGAACAGGCCGGCGACCGGCGCCTGCTCGCCGCCGTGCCGCAAGAGGACGAGCGTCATCGTCTGGCGCGTGATGTCGCCGCCCTGGCCCCAGCCCGCCAATTCGTCGTAGGCGAGCGCCGGCAGCTCGGCCGCGAAGGCGGGCGACTTGGCGTTGAGGTTGACGCAGGACTTCCACCACCGCGCCGCCACGGCGCCGACGCCGCTCTCCCCGTAGACGAGCGGGATGGTCCGGCCGATCCGGCGGGCGAGCGCGGCCGCGATGCCACGATCGGCCACGAACGCGTCCCGGCGCCGGGTGAGAAGGCCCACGGCGGTGTTGACGGACGGCGCGCAGTCGGGCAACAGGCCGTCGCCGCTCAGGGCGCAGAGCAACGACACGATCGCCCCGCCGAGCGCGGCGCGCGCCACCGGGACGTCCGGCCGCACCGGGCACCAGGCGAACCCCGAGCCCGCGGCCAGGCGGGCCAGCTCGCCGTCGCCGCCGAACCCGACGACGCGCGCCCCGCGGTCGACGGCCTCCATCGTCGCGGCCACCGTCTCGGGGCTGTCCGGCGCCGCCGACACCGCCAGCACGAGGCAGCCGGGCCCGACGATCGCGGGCACGTCGGCGCTGCGACAGACGACGAAGGGGACGGCGAGCTGCGGGCCGGCGAGGGCGGCGACGGCGTCGCACGCCGTGGCCGCCGTGCCGAGACCGAGCGCGACGACGGCACGCGGTGCGGCGGTACTGGCGGTTGTCGCGGTGACCGGGCCGAACACTCGCCGCGCGGTCTCGAGGGCATCCGCCAGTTGCTCTGGCAGCGCCGAGGCGGCCTCCCACATCCCCGCCGTGTCGAGGCGGGGTGCGCGGCTCACCCCGCGGCCGGCCCGGTGGCCCGTACCCCGTCCTTCTCGGCCTTGGCCGTCAGCCGCTCGTGCTCGCTCTCGCTCACGTCGGCCGCCTCGTCCACCAACATGACGGGGACGCCGTCCTCCACGCGATAGCTCTTCTTGAGGCGAGGGTTGTAGAGGACGTCCTCGTCCTCGAACCACAACAGCGGCCCCTTGTCGACGGGGCAGGCCAAGACGTCGAGCAGCAGGGGGTCGAGACTCACGAGGGACTCCTCACTTGGGGTCGGCCGGCGTGCCGGCGTGGGCGGCGATCAGCTCCTGCACCTCGGCGACGTGCGCGGCGCAGAGCGCGGGGGTCCGAGCCTCGACGTTCAGGCGCAATAGCGGCTCGGTGTTGGACGGCCGGACGTTGTACCACCAGTCACCGTGTTCCACGGTCAGCCCGTCGAGCAGGTCGATGGATGCCCCGGCGGCGCGCTCGGCCTCCGCGATGGCGGCGACCGTCGCCGCGGGGCTGGCCACCTCGGTGTTGATCTCACCGGAGTCGGCGTAGCGCTGGTAGGGCTCGAGCATGACCGAGAGCGGTTCCCCGCTCTGGCTGAGCAGCTCGAGCACCAGGAGCGCCGTGATGATGCCCGAGTCGGCGCGGAAATTGTCGCGGTAGTAGTAGTGCCCAGAGTGCTCGCCGCCGAAGATGGCGCCGGTGTCCGCCATGACTTGCTTGATGATGGAGTGCCCGACCTGGGTCCGCACCGGGGTGCCACCCATCTCGGTGACGACCTCGGGCACGACGTGCGAACAGATGAGGTTGTAGAGGATCGTCTCGCCGGGGTGCTTGCGCAGCATCGAGGCCGCCACCAGCGCGGTGGTGAGCGAGCCCGACACGGGCTCGGCCCGCTCGTCGACGAGAAACACGCGGTCGGCGTCGCCGTCGAAGGCCAGCCCGACATCGGCGCCGCTTTCGAGGACCGCCGCCTTCAGGTCGACCAGGTTCTCGGGCTGGATCGGGTCGGCCGGATGGTTGGGGAAGGTGCCGTCGAGCTCGGGGAAGAGGATCTCGACCTTGAAGGGCAGCCGGTCGAAGACAATCGGCACGACCAGCCCGCCCATGCCGTTGGCAGTGTCGGCCACGACCTTCAGCGGGCGCAGCGTCGCGACGTCGACGAAGGAGATGACGTGCTCGGCCCACTCCGCCAGCAGGTCCAGCTCGCGGCGTCCTCCGGTGAGGGGCGGCACCGGTTCGCCGTACAGCTTCTCCGCCTCCACCTCGATGTCGGCCAGCCCGGTGTCACGGCCGATCGGGCGCGCCCCGGAAAGGCACAGCTTCATGCCGTTGTACTGCGCCGGGTTGTGGGAGGCGGTGAACATCGCGCCCGGTGCGTCGAGATGGCCGGAGGCGAAGTAGAGGAAATCGGTCGAGGCCATACCCAGGTCGGTGACGTTGACGCCCTCGGCACGCACGCCGTCGGAGAACGCGCGGGCGAGCTCGACGCCGGACTCGCGCATGTCCCGGACCACCAGGATCTCCGGGGCGCCGGCGAAACGCGCCATGGCGCGGCCGATGGCGCGGCACATGTCCGCGTCGAGCTGGTCGGGCACGGTGCCGCGCACGTCGTACGCCTTGAAGACCTGGTCCATGCGGCTCACGGGGCACCACCATAGGGCCGGGCCGGAGAGCCCTCCGCCCGACGCGGCCCGGCGGGCCGGCGCTCAGTGGATCACGCCGCTCGCCGAGGTCGCGATGGCGACGATGGCGACCAGGTTGAACGAGGCGTGCGCCACCATGTTCATCCCGAGGCGCCCCGTGCGGTACGAGACGCCGGCCAGCACCATGCCGAACGCGGCGAGGCCGGCGAACTGCACCCACTCGCCGTGCGCGGCGCCGAAGAGGAGCCCGTCGACGATCACGGCCAGGACGACTCCGGCGGCACGGGCGCCGCCGGCTCTCTGCAGCGGCGTGAACAACCGGGCGAGTGACTTCAGCAGCAGCCCGCGGAAGAACAGCTCCTCGACGGCGGGCGCGAAGAGGACCGTGGCGATGGCGATGATGACGAAGCCGGCACCGTGCGACGCCCCGGTGAGCTTCTGCGACGGCGCGTTGAAGTTGTGGATGTCGTGTTGGAACGGCGCGTACATGACGGCGATCAGGAACTGCCCGCCGACGCCGATGGCGATGCCGGCCAGGTCGATCGGCTTGAAGCGCACCCCGAGGTCGCGCACGAAGTTCCGGGTGCCCTGGGTGCGGCTGGCCAGCCAGGGCGCGCCGATGAAGCCGATCCACAAGCCGATGAGGGTGGTGACGACGTACCACTCGGGGGGCACCGGGGCCGTCGCGATCGCCTGCATCTGCGCCGACGTCTTGCCTGCGATGGCCCCGGAGATCAGCGCAAAGATCTCGGCGCCGAGCTGGCCGACGAGGAAGCCGCCGACGGCGAAGGCGAGCCAGACGAAGGCCTGGCGCTTGGCCTGCGGGGGGATCCGCGGCGTATCGAGGAAGGGCACCTCGCCCTCGGGGCCTCCCGGCGCGCCGCCGGTCGCGACGCCGGCGTAGGCCAGGACGGGCGGGGCGGGCAACGACCCGTAGGCCGGGTTCGGGGCGGGCGCGACGAGGGTGCCATTGGCCGGAGGCGGCGGCGGCGGGGCCGCGGGAGGGCTCGCCTGTTGGTGCCGCTCGCGGGGCACGTAGCCGGCGGGGACCGGCCCGGGTGGCCGGGCCGGCGGTCCGGTGGCGGGCGCGCCGGCCTCGGGGTCGCTCATCGCCAAGACGATACCGGCGGGCCACTGCCCCAGGACCTGCAGGTCGGCACGACATCGGACCTGGTGGGGGGCGGTCACCGTGGCGCAGGGGCGGCGCATAGCATGGCAGGGGTGAGTCCTCAGCGCGTCGACAAGCCCGCGAGCCGGCCGAACGCGCCGCAGAACGGGGAGAACGGCGGCCCGCCGCAACCCGGCACGCCGCCGACCGGCGGGCAGAGTTGGCGTTGGCTCTGGGGCGTGCTGGCCATCGGGATCGTGGCCATCCTCCTGGCCGTCGGCACGATCCACACGAACAACGCGAAGACGCTCACCTACACCAAGTTCCTGCAGGAAGTGCAGTCCAAGCAGGTCTCCACGGCCAAGATCTCGAACGCCTCGGGTGAGATCTCGGGCAACCTCAAGAACGGGACGAGCTACCAGGTCCAGGGCCCCAGTCCCTCGCTGCCCAACGACGTCACCACGATGCGCAAGGACGGCGTCGCGGTCAGCTTCCCCACTCCCTCGTCGAACCTGCTCAGCGACCTCCTCCCGTACATCTTCATCATCGCCATCGGCGCCGCCTTCATCTATTTCATCGGGCGCCAGACCCGGGGGCAGATGTCGGGGATCATGTCGATCTGGCGCTCCAAGGCCAAGACCTTCAGTAGCGACCGCCCGTCGACCACCTTCGAGGACGTCGCCGGCTACACGGGCGTGAAGCAGGAGATCAGCGAGGTCGTCGACTTCTTGAAGACGCCGGCCCGCTTCAAGGAGATCGGGGCGAAGATCCCCAAGGGCGTGCTCCTGGTCGGCCCGCCGGGGACGGGCAAGACGCTGATCGCCCGGGCCGTGGCCGGCGAGGCCGGCGTGCCCTTCATGTCGGTCAGCGGCTCCGACTTCATGGAGATGTTCGTCGGCGTCGGCGCCAGCCGCGTGCGCGACCTGTTCCAGACGGCCCGCAAGCAGGCGCCGGCCATCGTCTTCGTCGACGAGATCGACTCCATCGGCCGCAAGCGCGGCGCCGGGCTCGGCGGTGGCCACGACGAGCGCGAGCAGACGCTCAACCAGATGCTCTCGGAGATGGACGGCTTCGACACGGCCGAGGGAGTCGTGATGATCGCGGCGACCAACCGGCCCGACATCTTGGACCCGGCGCTGCTGCGCCCGGGCCGCTTCGACCGCCAGATCGTGGTGCCCCTCCCCGACCTCGAGGAGCGCCTCCCCATTCTGGCGGTGCACTGCAAGGGCAAGCGCATGGCCACCGACGTCGACCTCAGCGTCGTGGCGCGCGGCACACCCGGCATGTCCGGGGCGGACCTGGCCAACCTGGTCAACGAGGCGGCGCTCCACGCGGTGCGCCGCGGCAGCGCCCAGATCGCCATGGCCGACTTCGAGACGGCGCGCGACCGCGTCCTGCTGGGCCAGCGCCGCGAGTCCATGGTGCTCTCCGAGGACGAGAAGGAGCGCATCGCCTACCACGAGGGTGGCCACGCCGTGCTGGCGTACGTGCTCGAGCACGCCGACCCGGTGCACAAGGTGACCATCCTGCCGACGGGAATGGCGCTCGGCGTGACCCACCAGCTGCCGATGGAAGAGCGCCACATCCACCCGCGCGCCTACATCGAGGACTCGCTGTGCGTCCGCATGGGCGGTCGCTGCGCCGAACTGCTGGTCTACGGCGACCTGTCGACGGGCGCGGCCAACGACCTCGTCGGCAATACGGAGCTGGCGCGCAAGATGGTGCGTGAATGGGGCATGAGCGAGGCCATCGGCCCCATGGCGTGGGGTTCGCAGGGCCAGGTCTTTCTGGGCGAGGACCTCATGCACACGCGGGATTACTCCGAGGACACCTCCAAGGTCATCGACGACGAAGTCGAAAGGATCTTGCGCTCGGAGGAACAGCGGGCGATGGACGTGTTGAGCAAGCACCGGGGCGGGCTCAACGCCATCGCCCGCGCGTTGCTCGACAACGAGATCATCGACGGCGCCGAGGTGGCCCGCCTGGTCGACGAGGCCCACGGGTCGCCGGTCCACAGCGAGGGCGCCAAGTCGGTGCCGCACTTCAACGAGGCCGCCATCCACGCGCCGGCCGACGCCACGGTCACCAACGGGGCCAACGGCACGGCGGAGACGGCAAACGGCGCGGCCGCGGGTGCCGCCAACGGCCACGGCGCGCTCGACGAGGCGGCTCCGGCCGACGACGGGCCCGTCGCGGTCCCGGTCACGCCGGCGGTGCCTTCGGCCACGGCGACAGGACGGCCGACCGAGCCCGAGGCCTGGCCGCCACCGGCCTGGCCGCCGGCCGAGCCGGGCGGGACGCCCGAGGGATCCTCGGGAGGCTAGGCCCGCTCCTGCGACGAACCGGTCCGGGCTGGTCGCGGGCGATACGCCCGCACCCAAGCGAACCGAATGGGGCCGGGCGGCGTCATGAAGGGGGATGGTGGACGCACAGCTGGCCGGGTGGCTCGAGGAGGGGTATGTCCCCTCCTTCCGTACGGCCTGCCTGATCCTGGGCAACCCGGCCGACGCCGAGGAAGCGGTGCAAGAGGCCTTCCTGCGGGCGTGGCGGTTCCGCGACTCGCTCACGGCGGTCCCGAGCATCCAACCCTGGCTCTACCGGGTCGTCGTCAACTCGTGCTACTCGAAGCTGCGCCGCGAGATCCCGCACCGGGACCGCCGCGCCGATGACGAGCCGCTGGCCCACCTGCCCGCCGAGGGGGCGGGTCCCGAGGTCAGCGCCGAGCGCGGTGAGGTGGCCGCCACCGTGCTCGCGGCGCTCCAGCGGCTGCCGCTCTCGCTCCGGGTGCCGGTGGTGCTCCGCTACTACGCCGACCTGAGCGAGCGTGACATCGCCCGCGCCATCGGCCGGCGCCAGGGCACCGTGAAGTCGAGGCTGCACGAGGCGCGCCGCCGCCTGGCGGCCGACCCCGCGCTCAGCGCGCTCGCCCTCGCCGGCGACGACCCCGCCGAGGAGGCCGGATCATGACGATGCTCGACGACGACCGCCTGTCTGCGCTCTTCGGTCGGGCGGCGGAGGCGTTCGAGGTGCCGGCCACGGGCCCGGACGCGATTCTGGCGCGCGCCGAAGCGCCCGCACGGGCGGCGGCCGACGGCGAAGCTCCGGACCGCGACGAGAAGGCCGGCGGCGTTCCGGACACGGAGGACGAGCTGGCGCCGTTCGCGCCCGGCCGAGGCCGGCGCCTCGCCGCGATGGCCGGCCGGCACCGTGTCCTGTCGGCCGCGGCATGTCTCGTCGTCGCGCTCGTCCTGGCCGGGGCGATCGCTGCCGCGGTGCGCGCACCGTCGACCCCGACGGTGACGTCCGGGCTCAAGGCGGCGCGGCTGCCGGCGACGCACGCAGGGAGCGCCGTCCCGCTCACCACGACCACCCTGCCCGGTGCGGCGGCCCAGGGACCCGCGTTCGGCTCGAGCACCAACGCGAGCGCCGGAACCAGCGCCGGCGGTGCGACCGGCGGCGCTCCGAGCGGCAGTGCCACCACGAACGCGCCGAACACGCCGGCGCTCCCGTCCGGCTCGGTCGGGCAGCCGGCGAAGATCGAGCAGACCGGCACGCTTGGCCTGACCGTCGGCCGCGGCGCGGTCGTGCGGACCATGAGCCGCCTCAACGGCCTGGCCGGCGACTACGGCGGCTTCGTGGCCAACTCCCAGACGCAGAGCGCGTCCGGTGGCAACGCCGCGTCGGGCACCATCACCCTGCAGGTCCCCGTCGACAACTTCACCACCGTGCTGAAGCAGGCGCAACGGTACGGCAAGACGGCGAACGTCTCGACCAAGGCGTCCGACGTCACCAGCCAGTACGTCGACCTGCAGGCGCGGCTGACCGCGCTCGAGGCGAGCCGCCAGCAGTACCTCACGATCCTGGCCAAGGCGACCAGCATCGGCGACATCCTGTCCGTGCAGGAACAGCTCGACAGCATCCAGTCCCAGATCGAGCAGCTCCAGGGCCAGCTCCAGGTCCTGACGAGCGAGACGTCCTACTCCACGCTCAACGTGACGGTCGACGCGAGCGTGTCGCCCCCGCGACCGGGACCGTTCCCCGAGTCCGGCCTCGTGCAGGCCTGGCACGACAGCGTCGGCGGCTTCACCGCCGGGGTGGAAGGCGTCATCCGGCTGGCCGGTCCGTTCCTGTTCGCGCTGCTCTGCCTCGCCATCGTGGCGGTCGGCGGCCGCGTGCTGTGGCGCCGTTTCCAGCGCCATCGGCTCTAGTGATCAGAGCCCGATGGGCGCGGCCAAGGGGATGCCGGGCATGGTGACGGCACCGACCATCCCGCTCGGTGCGAGGTCCTCGCTGACGCCCATCGGACCGGTGCCGCGCACCACGATCGGATCGAACCCGGTGTTGGCGAGGGCCGAACCGGGCACCAGCCCGTTGGCGCCCGGTTCGAGCACGCCCGACGCCACGAGGTGTTGGCGCCCCGGCGTGACGGCGTAGGCACTGAAGGTCTCCTTGGCGCGGCTGAGGTTCACGACAGCCAGCGTGTGCGGCGCCGCACCGCTGACGGCGGGGTTGTCGCTCGTCCCGGGCGGCGGCACGAGCCACTCGCTCGTCGGCGTCACCGTGGTCAACCCGTCGACCGCCGTGGCGAGACCGTTCTGGGGCGCCGAGGCCGACCCGGGAGCCTGGACCGAGCGGCTGACGACGACACCGGGCCCGCCCGTCGCGTCCACCTCCGCCGAGTACAGCGCGCCGGCGGGAATGCGCGTCTGCTGGCTCGTATCGAGCGACCACGTCGTGCCGGGCGCCACCGTGTCCGTCAGGGGGGACAGCGGCCCCGAAGCCAGGCGCAGGTGGACCGTCGCCTGCTCAGGCACCGACCCCGGGTTGAACACGTCGATCTCCGAGGCCCCCTGTGCCACCTCCTCGGCCTGCGGGATCGCCCAGTGGGGCTCGGGCTGCGTCAGGCCGGGCACGAGGGCCAGGCCGGCGCTCGCGCCCACGTACGTCTGGAGCTCCGACGCGACGACGCGGCCGGTGCGCGCCGTCACCACCGTGCTCACCTGTGCGGCCTGCTGCACCACGGACTCCACGTCCTCCGCCTGCACGGCGCCCGGGGCGAGCACGATCCCCTGGTAGTTGATCGGCTGCACCACGCCGCCCGGGGTCTCGAAGCTCAGGTCGACGACGACGGGCGACGACGTCGGGTTGAGGAGCGAGACGGAGAGGGTGTTCTGCTGCACCGTCGAGCCGTCGGGGAAGTACCAGTCAGCCGAGGTCGAGCTCTGGCAGGGCGCCTCGGCCCAGCCCGTCGACCCGTGCACCACCTGCGACACGGCCACGCCGCCGCCGGCCACCGTCACGGTGTCGGCCTGCCAGGAGCCCGACGACACGCTCGGAAGCGAGGGTGCCGTCACGCCGCGCGCCGGCACGTCGATTGCGGTATGGACCTGCGCCCCCGAGTCCGAGACGGTGGTGATGTCGGCGGTCTGCGCGCGGGCGGTCGTGTTGGAGAGCACGAGGAACCCGGCCGCGGCGCCCGAGCCCGTTGTCTGCCCGGTGCAGTACCAGGACGACGATTCCGCGTCGGGTGGGCTCACCAACGCGGCGGGCACGGCCAGCGCGCTCGCGGGGGTGGGTGATCCCCTCGTCCCGGCCACGATCCCGACGATCACGATCACCGCGGCAACGACGGCCAGCACCGGCCACCGACGCTCCCGGCTGTGGTGCACGGCCCGGCCGTGCTGCGGCGGGCTCACGACGCGCTCCGGTGGCTCGGGCGGGGCCGCACGCGGCGTCGCCCCACCAGCGCGGCGAGCAGGACGACCCAGAGCGCGACCTCGGCCAGGACGGCCAAGGGCACCCACGGGAACTGCGACAGCGAGAGCTCGGCGCGGCCCTTGGGCGTGACGTACTGGGCCGCCCACCCGAACGCGGGCTGCTGGCCGACCGATCGGCCGTCCACGGTGAGGGCAAAGCTGCCGGCCGGGGCGTACCCCGCGTACAGCGTCCCCGCCGCCGCGGTGCCCCCGGCGGGCGAGGCCTCCGCCAACGAGGCCAGCACCGGTTGCCAACCCACCGCGTCCGCCGCGTCGGGGTACGACCACGAGCGCACCACGGGCAGCGGCGCCACCCGCTGCGCGGTGACGGGCATGGCCTCGTCGTTCTCGAACACCTGCACGCCGACCTGCCCCGGGACGACGTGCAGGTCGTCCTGGCCGAGCAGCGTCGTCTCGAGCCCGGGCGGCGGGGGCGCGTTGATCGACGGGGTCAGCGCGCCGACCGTCGAGGGGGCCAGGCCCTCGATCAAGACGACGTAGCGCACGCCCGCCGAGGCCAGGAGCTGGCCCAGGTGCACGGTGCCGCCCGAGGTCGCAAGGCGCACCGCGTTCGCCACGAGGACGGCCGGGCCCGGGCCGGCCGGGGTGAGCACCTGCGACGTGTCCGGCAGGTCCTCGGGCGTCAGCGCGTAGGCGAGGCCGGGCTCGACCGACCACCCCCCGACCGGGAGCGCCCTCGGATCGCCGAGCCACAAGACCCGCGAGACGTCGGTGGCCCCGGGATGCTCGAGGAAGGCGAGCGGTTGGTCGACCCCCTGGGACGGCATCCCCCACCGGCCGCCGACGGCGCCCGCGGCCACGGGGAGCAGGCCGATGGCGACGAAGACGAGGGCGACCACGCTGGTCACCTGGCGCCAACCGAATTCGCGCCCGCTGAGGTCGTTCTCGAACGACGAGATCCCCAGTCCGACGCAGACGGCGACGGCCAGCGCGGCGGGTGCGAGCACGACCGCCTCCGAGGGAGCGAACGACCCCAGGTCGCCGCGCCCGGCGGCCAGCGCCAACCCCCACGACGCGCACGCAGTGACCCACAGCCGCGCCGCCCACACCAGCCTGATGCCGCGTCCGAGCGCGAGCGGGAGCGCGGCGCCGACGACCAGCAGCCACACGAGCGGGGAACGGGCGACGGGCCCGACGGCAAAGCGGATGACCTCGCCCCAGTCCGGCGCGCTGGCTCCCGCGATGGGCAGTCCGAAGATGGCCACGGAGCCCCGGCCGGCCAGCGCGGTGCCCACGACCCACGGCGCGGCCAGCACCAGCGCCACCCCGACGGCCTCGAGCGCCACGACGAGGACGCGCCGGCCGGCGTCGCGCGCACCCACCAACACGGAGCCCACCGTCCAGGCCAGCGCGGCGACGAGCACCATCGGCACCAACGCGGGCGCGAGCGACGCGCCCGCCGCGATGAGGGCGCCCAGGACCGCGACCTGCCCGGCCGGCTTGCTCCGCCAGCGCGTCCCGGCCCCGACCGCAAAGGGGTCGAGGCCGCCGGCCCGGGCCAGTCGCAGGGCGATGAAGGGGAAGACGGCATAGGCGACGAGGCCGTCCCAGCGGCCGGCGCCCAGCGAGCCGTAGGGCAGCGGCAGGCCGAGGTAGCAAATGACCGCGATCACCCGCGCCCGCGGCGAGACGAGGGGCCGCATGAACCGCGAGACACCCAGGGCACCGAGAGGGATGCAGCCCAACAACAGGACACGTTGCAGCGTGCCCATCGCGCCGAAGAACACCGTGCCCGTGAGGCCGAAGAGCCCGAAGACCGGCGTCGCCGGTGCCGTGGTGCCCACCCCGATCGACTGCCAACCTGAGAAGAAGTGGTGCCAAGTGGACGACCACGAGGGCAGCGGGGCCAGTTGGCCCACGAGGGGCAGCGAGCCGAAGAAGAGCTCCCGGGTGCCGAGCGCGATCACGAACAACGCCACGAGCACCGCCACCAGGCGCTGGCGTCCCGTGCTGAGCGGGGCGGCGCGCACCCTCCGGCCGAACCGGTCGCGCCCGGCGCGGCGACCCAGGTCGTCGAGCTCGTCGAAGTCGGCGTCCTCGCTGAACGCCGACCCCACGCTCCCGGTGAGGACCGCCACCTCGGCCCGCTCGCGCTCGCGCTGGGCGAGCTCTTGGGTGAGGACCACCGAGTTGGCGGCTTCGAGGCCCTGGTGGGAAAGCCGGCTGATGTACCGCGACAGGCGGGCGCTGCCGCGCAGCTGCAGGCGGCGCACCTCGGCGTCGGGGAACAGGCGGTGCTCGGCCAGTCCGCCTCGCAGCAGCGAGATCTCGGTCAGATGACGGGCGTTCCAGGTCCAGGCGCCGACCACGGCGCGTGCCCGCGCCCCGTCGCGCGCCAACAGCGCGACCAGCACCTCGCCCAGCGCCAATAACGCGGCCTGGGGCAAGACCCGCACGAGTGACATCCGGGTGTAGCACTTGAGCACCGCGCGCAACTCGTGGCGACGCTGCAGCGACTGCATGGTGTCGGGGAGTCGCCCGCGGGAGACCCTTCCCGACGCCAGCGGGACCAGCCCGCCGGCCACCACCTCGCGGTGGCGGACCCGGGCGTCGGGCGCGACGACGACCCGCGAGCCGGCCACCTGGCAACGCCACGACAGGTCGAGGTCCTCGCCCATGGCGGCGATGCCGGGGTCGAAGCCGTTGAGCTCACGGAAGAGGTCGGCGCGGATGAGGATGCAGCCACCCGGAGCCACGAAGACGTCGCGCACGGCGTCGTGCTGCCCGTGGTCGACCTCACCCTCGAGGATCCGGTCGACCACCGCGCCCGTCTTGTCGCAGCTCATGCCGACGTGCAGCAGGATGCTGCGGTCATCCCAGTTGACGAACTTGGGCGAGACGACCCCGGCATTGGAGCGGAACGACTCCTCGACGAGCTGGTGTACGGCGTCGCGGTCCAGCGCCACGTCGTCGTGGCACAGCAGATAGAAGGCGGCGCCCTCCACCATCCCCAGGGCCTCGTTGGTGGCGGCCCCGTAGGCGGGGCGGCCCGGGAGATGACGGACGAAGGCGTCGGGCAGCACGCGGCCGACGCGCTCGGTGACCTCGGGCGTGTCGTCGCCGGCGGCGAGGACCAGCACGGAGAGCTCCTGGTAATCCTGGGAGGCCAGCGAGGAGAGCGCGTCCTCGAACCACGGGCCCGGGTCGGTGGTGACCATGACGGCGACCACGGCCGGCACTTGGGCGTCCATCAGGTGCCTGAGGTTATCCGGTCGGCGATACCCCCCTCAGGCACGGAATTCGTGCCTGGTGCTTGCTACTGTTTAACAAACGTGATACTGTAGTACGTGAAAGCACGGGACCGAAAGCCGGGTCCGTTGCGAGCGGATCGTCAAAAAGCAACAGCCAAGACAGGAGCCAACCATGCCTGACGTCACCAACAACATCAGCACCCTCTCAAAGGGTGTCACGGACCTCGCCCGGGATGCGGCCTACGTCGCCGTCGGCCTCGGGGTCCTCGCCTACCAGCGGGCCCAGGTGCAGCGCGTCGAGTTACAGAAGCGCGTGGCCAAGGACCTGCCGATCGACCAGCGCCTCGGCGACGTCCGCCAGGGCGTGGCCAAGGGGATCGGGCACCTCGACGACCTGGCCGAGTCGGCCCAGCAGTTCGTCGAGACCACGCTGGCGCCGATTGAGGACAAGCTGCCGGCGTCGGTGTCGCAGCTCACCACCAAGGCGCGCGAGCAGGCGCGCGAGGTGCGCATCCAGATACGCCAGCGCGTCAGCGCCTAAGCAGTCCCTCTCGCAGCGCGCAGACAACGCTCGCCGTCAGTCCGCCTCCCACGAGGCCAGGACGTCGGCGAGCGTTGTCGCGAGCGGGATCGTCGGCTGCCAGCCGGTCGCGGCGTGCAGCCGCCCGGCGTCCCCCCGCAGCACCGGCACGTCGACGGGCCGCACGAGCTCGGGGTCCGTCTCGAGCGTGAGGTCGGCCCCGGCCAGCTCGAGCAGCTGCGTCGCCACGTCCGACATGGCCACGTCACGGCCTGAGCACACGTTGTAGACCGCCCCGGGCGCACCCCGCTCGACCAGGAGGCGGTAGGCGGCGACCACGTCCCGGACGTCGGTGAAGTCCCGGCGCGTCGTCAGCGTCCCGACGCGCAGCGCACCCGCACCCAGCCGTCGGGCCTCGACGATGCGCTTGGCCAGCGCAGGCACGAAGAAGTTCGGTGATTGACCCGGGCCGATGTGGTTGAAGGGCCGCACGACAATGACCGGCTGGCGGTAGCCACGCCAGGCCTGCAGCGCCACCACCTCGGAGGCCAGCTTGCTGGCGGCGTACGGGCTGGCCGGCGCGGTCGGGGTCGATTCGGAGAGCGGGAGCTGCTCGGGACCAACCACCCCGTAGACCTCCGCCGAGCTCACCACGAGCACCCGCGGCGCCTGCGGTTGCGCACGCGCGGCGGCCAGGACCTCGGCGGTCCCGAGCACGTTGACCCGGAGCACCTGGCTGGGGTCCTCCCAGCTCTCGCCGACGTGCGTCATGGCCGCCAGGTGGTACACGGCATCCGGCACCACGTCGGCCAACACCCGTCGCACCGCCGTCCCGTCGGCGACGTCGGTCTCGAGGTCGATCACGGCGACCTCGTCCCCGTGATCCTTCAGGTGCGCGGCCAGCCACTGGCCCACGAAACCCTTCCCCCCCGTGATCAGCGACCGCATCCGCCGAACCCTACAGCGAGGCCGACCGGGCCAGCGCATACGCCCGAAGGTGCTCGGCCACGCTGGCCTCCCACGTCCGCCCCGCCGCCACCGCCAGCCCCTGGCGGCGGCGCTCGGTCTCGCGCCCTTGGTCGAGCGCCACCTCGAGCGCCTCGACGAGGGGGGTGACGGTCCCCGGCGGCACCAGGAGGGCCGCCCCGTCCGCCAGCTCGGCCATGGCGGTTCCCTCCGTGGTGACGAGCGGGGCCCCGCACGCGAGGGCTTCGAGCGCGGGCAGACCGAACCCCTCCTCCAACGCCGGGTACGCCACCACCGCGGCCTGCCGCAGCAGGGCCGGGACCGCGGCATCGGGCAGATAGCCGGTGCGCACGATCCGGTCTGCGTGCCGAGCCCCGGCCAACGCGCGCTCCGTCTCGCCCATGCCCCAGCCGGGTTGGCCCCCGAGCACGAGCACCGGGTCGGGGCGCGCCGCCGCCAGCACGTCGAACGCGGCAATCAACGGCGCCACTCCCTTGCGCGGCTCGAGCGTGCCCACGAACGCCACGATCGGCCGGCCCGCCGGCACGCCGAGCTCGCGCAGGGTGGCAACGTCCGCGCCAGCGCTCGGCTCGGCCGGCGAGAAGCGCGCGTGGTCCACGCCGTGCGGGGCGACGACGACGGGCGCACGCACGGGCACGCTCGCGTGCAGCCGTTCGGCGGTCACCTGGCTCACACAGATCAGCGCGCCGGCCTCGAGCGCGGCGCGGCGGATGGCGCGTCGGAAGAACGCCGCCTTGGAGCGGAGGTGCCACTCGGGGTGATCGAAGAAGGTGCAGTCGTGGATGGTCACCGCGCACGGGACGGGCGCGCGCGCCGGCATCGTGTAATGCGGACCGTGATGCACCGCCACCCCGGCGGAACGCAGGAGGGCAGGCAGGCCGACCTGCTCGAAGACGAGACGACCCGGGCGCGACGTGGGGACCTCGGGGCGGAGGCGGGCGGCGCGCACCTCGCGCCAGCGCGCCGCGTCGTTGCGCCGCGCCACCAGGGTCAGCGCCACGTCGGGCCGCGCCGCCAGCCCGGAGGCCAGCGCCATGGTGTACTGCCCCGCCCCGCCGGGGTGGACCGGCACGGCCGAGACGTCGAGGGAGACCTGGAGCGGGACGCCGTCGGTCATCGCAGCTGCGCCCACAACGCGACGTGCTCGCGCGCCACGAGGTGCCACGTACGCGCCGACGCCAGAGCCGACCCGCGCGTGATGAGGTCGGCGCGCAGCGCGTCGTCGGTGAGCACCGCCGCGAGGCCGGCCGCCACGTCGTCGATGTCGAGCGGGTCGACGATGCGCGCCGCGGCGGGCCCGAGGTCATCGAGATCGTGCACGCTCGGCACCTCGGCCGACACGACCGCCGGCGTCCCCATCCGCATCGCTTCGAGCGGGGGAAGCCCGTAGCCCTCGGTGAGCGGGACGTAGGCGAAGGCCCGGGCGCGGCGGTAGAGGCCCGAGAGCACCGCGTCGGGGACCGAGCCCGTGAAGACGACGCCGTCGGTGTCGGGCGGCCGCGCCCGGCGCCCCCATCCGGTGGGGCCGACGACGACCAGCGGCCAGCGCTCGGGCAGCGAGGGGCGCACGCGCCGGAAGGCCTCCACGAGACGCTCGAGGTTCTTGCGCGGCTCGAGGGTGCCGACGGTCAGGAGGTACTCGCCCTCGACGCCGGCCCGGCGCAGCAGGGTGGCGGTCGCAGCCTCGTCCGGCGGCGCGAGGTGGTCGGTGCCGCCACGGATGATGGTGATCCGCGCCCTGTCGACCCCGAACACGTCGAGGTCCGCCGCGACGAGGCGGGAGGGGACCACGAGCGCCGCCGCAGCGTCGCGGGCGCGGTGGAGCGCCGCCTCGTGCCAGCGCCGGCCGCGCGCCGTGGTCGCCTCGGGATGGCGATGCCAGGCCACGTCGTGGACCGTGACCACCAGGCGGCTCGTACTCCCCGGCCGCAGCATCGGCGCGGCCAGCGACACGGAGTGCACGACGTCGAAACCTTCGGGCGCGCGCAGCCACGAGTGATCCCAGGCACGCGTCAGCAGCCGGCCCGGAAGCGGCGACACGACGAGTGGGCGCCCGAACGCGACGAGCGGATCGTCGCCGCGTCGAGGTGGCCGGCTGGCCAACAGCGTCACCTCTGCACCGTCGCCCTCGGACGTGCACTGCGCCAGGCCGGTCAGGAGCCCGCGCGCGTAGGCGCCGATGCCCCCCGGCACGGGCCGGCGCAGTTGCTCGACGGCCATGAGCACCGTCGGGCCCGCGTCAGCCACGCCGATCCTCGGCTGCGTCGCGATAGAGCCGCTCGAGCCCGTCGCCGCACGAGGCCCACGAAAAGCGGGCCACCCAGGCGGTGCCCGCAGCCACGAGACGTTGCCGCACGGTCTCGTCGGCCAGGCATTCGTCGAGCGCGGCGGCCAGGCCGTCGCGATCGCCGGTGTCGACCAGGCACGCGCCGTCGCCCAGGACCTCGGGCAAGGACCCGGCCCGGGTCGCCACGACCGGCACCCCCATCTCCATGGCTTGCAGGGGCGGGAAGCCGAACCCCTCGTAGAGGGAGGGGAAGACCAAGACGGTGGCGCGGCGCAACAGCGCGGCCAGGTCACGATCCTCGACCCAGCCCGTACGCACGATCCTCGCCCGGACGGGTGAGGCCGCGATGGCCGTCTCGAGCGCGTCGGCTCCCCAACCGGGTGGGCCCGCCAGGACCAGGGACGCGTCGGGGTGGTGGGTGGCCACGTCGCCGAACGCGCGGACCAGGCCGGGAAGATCCTTGCGTGGCTCGGCCGTTCCCACGGCCAGGCAGTAGCGCCCCGTCCCCGCCGGGAGCACGCGCCGCACGCCAGCCGCAGCCTCGTCGTCGCTCAGCTCGGGCAGCGCGGGCACCCCCGGGTTGACCACGCGGACGCGGCCCGGGTCCGCCCCGAAGGCCTCGACCACCTCGCCGGCGACGAAGGCGGAGTCGGTGTGCACCCAGGCTCCCCGGCGAAGCGCCCGGCGGATGAGACCGGGGTAGGCCAAGGTGGCACCGTCGCACAGCTCGGGGTGGTGCAGCGGAGTGAGGTCGTGGACCGAGACGACCGCCGCGGCACGTCGCGTCGGGGGCACCACGAAGTTCGTCCCGTGGACGACGTCGACCGGCCCGATGAACCATTCCACCGGTGGGCGATCGCCGCGCGCCCAGAGCGCATGGAGCGGTCGTGCCGGCATGGCCCGTTGGGTCGACGCCACGCCGGCCGGGAGCTTCCCGTCGAGCCGGGAACGGCGACGCCAACTGATGGCGAAGGCGTGCACGGCCACGCCGGGCCGGGCCGCCAGCGCGGCGAGCGCACCCTGGCAGAACGCACCGATGCCGGTGGGCAGCCCGAGGAGCGGTGTCGCGTCGAGGGCGACCCGCAGGCGCGGCGGGGGCGCGCCCGGCGGTGTGGGGGCGTCGCTCAGGTCGTGATCGCCCCGTCGATGGACAGGATCGCGCCGGTCACGTAGTCGGCCTCGTGCGACCCGAGGTAGGCAAAGGCGCCGGCGATCTCGTGGGGATAGGCAAAGCCGATCGGTGTCATCAACCGCTCGATCAGCTTCCAGTCCGAGTCTTCGGGGGGACCGAAGTTGTGGATGATCGGCGTGTCGACCCCTCCGGGTGCGACGCCGTTGACGCGCACCCCGCGCGCCATGTACTCCACCGCCAGCGCCTTGGTCAGCATCTTGACCCCGCCCTTGGACGCGCAGTAGGCCGCCGAATACGGCTGGCCGATGATGCCGGCGGTCGAGACGGTGTTCACGATGGCGCCGCCGTGCTCGATCATGGCGGGGAGGACCGCCCGGCACATCAGGAAGGTGCCGGTCAGGTTGACCGCGATGATCTTGTCCCACCCGCTCAGGGACTGCTCGGGCGTGTGGGCGAACCCGCCGATCCCGGCGATGTTGCACAGGTTGGTGATCTCGCCGAGCTCGGCCTTCGACTGCGCCACCGCGTCGGCCACCCCCGCCTCCTCGGTCACGTCGCAGCGCACGGCGAGGGCACGCCCGCCCGCCTCGGCCGCCTCCTGGTTGATCTCGGTGGCGACGGCGGCGATGGCCTCTCCGGCGAGGTCGAGGCAGGCGACGGCCGCCCCCTCGGCAGCCAGCCGGCGCGCGGTGGCCCGGCCGATGCCCGACCCGGCGCCCGTGACGATCGCGACGCGGCCCTGGTAGCGCCCGGGGGTGATCGCCTCGGGGGCCGTCCCCCGGTTGGGGTCGGACTCGCCGACTCTCTTGGTGGGGCTCATGCACGCTCCTTCTCGTCGGCCGCGGCGGCCTCTTCGTCGTGGCCACTGCCTACCATCCCGGCGCCGGGGCGGTGACCCCGCTCCCGGGCCGAGCGGCGCTCCTCGGCCGCCCGCGCCGCCAGGGCGCCGAGGCGCCCCGGGTCCACCTTCATCATCGGGGTGAGGGGGAGCTCGTCGACCACCACCAGCGCATCGGGGGACTTGTAGTCCGAGAGCCGCGCCGCGCAGTGCGCCCGCAGCTCGCCGAGCTCGGGGCGGAGGCCCGCCTCGGCGACCACGACCGCCACGCCGATCTCGCCGAGCACGTCGTCGGGCGCCCCGACCACGGCGGCCCGGGCGACGCTCGGATGCGAGGCCAGCGCCTCTTCGACCTCGGCGGGGTACACGTTGTAGCCACCCCGGATGTAGCGCTCGTGCGCGCGCCCGGCCAACTGGAGGTTCCCCTCGGGAGTCAGCAGCCCGAAGTCGCCCGTCGTGAGCCAACCGTCTGGCGCCAGCACGGCCGCGGTCGCGTCGGCGTCGATCAGCTCGTGGACGGCGCGGCCGCGTCCAGGGCCCTGGCCCCAATAGCCGCGCATGGCGGCGGGCGAGCGCAGCAGGACCCGACCGATGGAGCCCGGTACGACGGGCGCGCCGGTCTCGTCGACGATCGCGAGCTCGACGCCGGGCACGGGCCGGCCGACCGTCGTCGCCACCTCGGCGTCGGAGGACGCCAGCGTGGTCCCCGTCCCGAGCGAGGTCTCGGTCGAGGTGTACCGGACGACGACCGGCGCCCCGAAACGCTCGCGCACCTCGGCCACCATGGCCGCACTCATGCGGGCCGCGCCCGTGCCCACGACGCGCAGCGCACTGAGATCGGCGCCGGCCAACTCTCCGGAGGCCAACATCAGCGCCCACTGCGTGGGGACGCCCTGGCCGACGGTGATGCGCTCGGCCGCCATGATGCGGATCGCGTCGTCGGCTCGCCAGGGGGTCGGGGTGATGACGGTGGTGACGCCGTGCGCGATCTCGTCCCAGGCGCGGGTCATGTAGGCGACGTGCGCGAAGGGAAGTGGCGACAACCGGCGGTCACCCGGCCGGCTGAGCACGTCGGTCCCGCGCGCCACGGCGGCGAGGTTGGCGTGGTCGAACAGCGCGCCCTTGGGCTGTCCCGTGGTCCCGCTCGTCCACACCAGCGCCACCGGGTCATCCGGGCCGAGCTCGGGCCACGACGAGGGGGGCCGGCCGGTCCAGGCGACCGCCACCTCGGCGCGCGTCACCTGCGGCACGGCGGCGGCCTCGGCCGCCACGGCGGCGTCGGCGTCGGCGTCGGCCACCAGCAGCACGGGGGCGGCCCGCTCGATGATGGACGCCACCTCGCCCCCGCCCATGCGGGGGTTGATGCCCGAGGTGATGGCGCCCAGACGCTGCAGGGCGGCGTAGAGCACGGCGTAGTCGAGGCACGAGGGCAGGAGCAGGCAGACCACGTCGCCCTTGCGGACGCCGCGCTCCTCCAGCAGGCCGGCCACGCCGTCGGCGGCGCGGTCCCACGCCGCAAAACTCAGCGAGCGGCGTTCCCCCGCGCCGGCCGGCTCCACGTAGGCCTCGACGTCGGCGTTGACGTGGGCCGCCTCGCGCAGGACGGACACGGCCGTCTCGTGCCGCTCCAACGGGATCGCAGTGGCCATGGCGGGCGGCGATGGTACCAGGGGGCCCCGGACGGCCCTCCCTCGCCGCGCTCCTATGCTCACCCTCGTGCTGGTGGCCCTGTGCGGTGGCGTCGGGGCCGCCCGGATGCTCTCCGGTCTCGTGCGCGTCCTGCCGGGCGACGAGATCACCGCCGTGGTCAACGTCGGCGACGACATGGTGCTCCACGGCCTGTCCATCAGTCCGGACCTCGACACCGTGACCTACACGCTGGCGGGCCTGGACAACCGGGAGACGGGCTGGGGCGTGGCCGGCGAGAGCTGGGTCGTGATGGACGAGCTCTCACGGTTGGGCGGCGAGGACTGGTTCCGGCTGGGCGACCGCGACCTGGCCACCCATCTCTTCCGCACCGGGCGACTCGCCGCCGGCGAGCCCTTGAGCGCCGTGACGACGGCCCTGTGTGCGCGCCGTGGCATCGATGTGCGCCTGCTGCCCGTCACCGACGACCCCCTGCGGACGCGGGTCACGCTCGCCGCGGCGAGCGCCCTCGGACCGGCCGGCACCGAGGTGGGCTTCCAGGACTACTTCGTCCGGCTGGCGCACGACGTGCCGGCGCAGCGCGTGCACTTCGACGGGGCGCAGGACGCGCGACCCGCGCCCGGGGTCATGGAGGCGTTGACCGACGCCGAGATGATCGTCGTGTGCCCGTCCAACCCCGTGGTCTCCATCGGGCCCGTGCTCGCGGTACCCGGCGTGCTGGAGGCGCTGCGCGCCCGGCGACACGACGTCGTCGCGGTGTCCCCGATCGTCGCCGGCGCCGCCCTGAAGGGCCCGGCCGACCGGCTGCTGCGCGAGCTGGGCACGGAGCCCTCCGTGGTCGGGGTGGCGCGGCTCTACGCGTCGTGGGTGGGCACGCTCGTGATTGACGAGGCGGACGCACACCGCTCGGGCGAGGTGGAAGCCGAGGGAGTGCGCTGCGTCGTGGCCCCCACGGTCATGAGCTCCCCGGAGCGGTCGGCCCACCTGGCCCGTGTCGTCCTCGAGTCCCGTGCCTGACGGCCTCACGCTGCTCCCGGTCACCGGGATCGGCGAAGTGGCGCCCGGCACGAACCTGGGCCGTCTCATCGCCGCCGCGCTCGCACCCGCACGGCCCGAGGGCCCCGAGCTCCGCGCCGGCGACGTCGTCGTGGTGACCCAAAAGGTGGTCTCGAAGGCCGAGGGCCGGCTGGTCGAGCTCGATCACGCCGACCCGGAGGCCAAGCTCGCCCTGGTCGAGCGGGAGTCCGTGCGGATCCTGCGCCGGCGCGGCGACCTCGTCATCAGCGAGACCCGGCACGGCTTCGTCTGCGCCAACGCCGGGATCGACCTGTCCAACGTGGCGGAGGGCACCGCCGCCCTGCTCCCCGAGGACTCCGACCGCTCGGCGCGCCGTATCCGGGCGGCCCTGGGGCACGCGCTCGGGGTCGACGTCGGCGTGATCGTCTCGGACACGTTCGGACGAACGTGGCGCCGTGGGGTTACCGACGTCGCCATCGGGTGCGCCGGCGTCGCGGCCGTCATCGACCTCAAGGGCACGCTCGACGCGGGAGGGCGCGAGCTCATGGCAACCGAGGTCTGTGTCGCAGACGAGATCGCCGGCGCCGCGGAGCTCGTGATGGGCAAGGACCGCGGCATCCCGGTCGCCATCGTCCGCGGCGTGCCCGCGGCGTGGCTCCGGCCCGCCTCCGTCCGCGCCGAGATCGTCCGCCCCCCCGACGAGGACCTCTTCCGCTGAGGCTCGCTCAGCCCAGCCGCGCGCCCACGAACTCGAGCACGGCCCGCGCGCCGTCGGCCAGCTCGGTCCAGGGCCGCCAGCCCAGCTGAATAGCCGCCCGCTCGACGTCGAGGCAGGAGCGCAAGAGCTCCCCCGGGCGCAACGGCGCGAAGACCGGCGAGACCTCGACGCCGGCCTGGTCGGCCATGGTCGAGAGCAACTGGTTGACCGAGATCTCGTGCCCGGTGCCAACGTTGCAGACGAGGCCGCCGCCTCTCGTGGCGGCCCGCACGAACGCATCCACGACGTCGTCGACGAACACGAAGTCTCTCGTCTGCTCACCGTCCCCGAACACGGTGACGGGTTCGCGCCGCAGGATCCGCTCGGCGAAGATGGCGACGACACCGGCCTCCCCGTGCGGATCCTGCCGGGGGCCGTAGACGTTGCCGAGCGCCAGCGCGCAGAACTCGAGCGCGTGCAGCTCGCGGTACGCGACGAGGTAGTCGATCACCGACTTCTTGGAAACCCCGTACGGCGACAGCGGCTGCTGGACGTGCGCCTCGCGTACCGGAAGGTCCTCCGGCGCCGGGTCGCCGTACAGCGTGCCGCCGCTGGCGGCGAACACGATGCGTTCGGTCTCGGCCTGGCGCGCCCCCTCGAGGACGTGCAGCGACCCGATGATGTTGATGGCGGCATCGTGGGCGGGCCGCGCGACCGAGACCCTGACGTCGGCCTGCGCGGCGAGGTGGAAGACCAGCTCGGGCCGGCGGCGCGCCATCAGGTCCACCACGGCCGGTGCGGTGATGTCGAGGTGGTGAATCGTGAGCGCCCGGCCCCCGCTCCCGCGCGCCTCGGACAAATTGGAGAGCGAACCGGTGGAGAAGTCGTCCACGACGTCGACCTCGTGACCTTCGGCCAGCAGCCGGTCCACCAGGTTCGAACCGATGAAGCCTGCGCCGCCGGTGACCAGGGTGCGCATACCCGCCCTTCTTAGCCCGACACCCGTTCGCCGTCGACCAGCGTGCCCGATGAGACGACCGCGTCGGCGCCGAGCACGGAGACCGGGCGCACGTCGCCCCGCTGCCCCACGACGGAGCGCGGGCCCATCACGGAACCGGCGACCTTGGCGTCTCCGGCCACATGGCAGGAGTCCATCAACACCGAGTCGCTGACCACGGCGCCGGCCGAGACGACCGTCCCGCGTCCGAGGATGCTGTGTTCCACCCGGGCACCGGGCTCGACGACGCAGCCGGCAAAGATGACGGAGGCGCCGACGACGTCGCCCGCCACCTCGCTCTCGCCCTCGACGAGCACGCCCCGCCCGTCGTCGACCAGGCCTGGCGCGACGAGCGGGCCCCGCTTGCCGGCCACATAGTCGAAGTTGGCGTCGAGAAAGGCCGACGGGGTGCCCGTGTCGAGCCAGTAGGCATCGTCGGACCGCGCGAAGAGATTGCCGTCACGCACCATGGCCGGAAAGGTTTCCCGCTCGATGGAGACGCGCCCTCCCTCCGGGATCCGCTCGAGCACCGAGGCCTCGAGCACGTACGTCCCGGCGTTGATCTCGTTCGTGGGGGCTTCGTCGCGCGGCGGCTTCTCGACGAACGCGGTGACCCGGCCCTCCGAGTCGGTCGGCACCACTCCGAACGCCGAGGGATCGGCGACCGGGTGGAGCGCAATGGTGCCCTCCGCCCCGCGCGCGCGGTGAAAGGCCACGAGGGCGGTGAGATCGAGGTCCGTCAGCACGTCACCATTCACCACCACGAAGGTCTCCGCGATCCCGGCAAAGGTCGCCGCAAAGCGCACGGCGCCTGCGGTGTCGAGGGGCTCGGGCTCGACGGCGTACGTCAGCCGCACCCCGGCCGCCAGGCCGTCGGGGTAGGCCTGCATGAAGGCATCCGGGAGATAGCCGAGAGAGAGGACCGCCTCGTCCACGCCGTGCGCTGCGAGCTGGCCGAGCACCCGCTCGATCATCGGCACGCCGACGATGGGGAGCATCTGCTTGGGGGACGTGAGCGTGAGGGGACGCAACCTCGTCCCCTCGCCCCCGACGAGGACGACCGCCTTCATTACTTCGTCGTCGTGGTGGACGAAGGCTTCGTCGTGGTGGTCGTCGGCTGACTCGTCGTGGTCGTCGGAGCCGCGGTGGTGCTGGTCGTCGTGGCCGCCGTCGAGCTCGTCGTGGCGGCCGTCGAGCTGGTCGTGGCCGGCGCTGTCGTGGTCGTCGTGGTGGCCACGGGCTGCGTCCCCGACAACACCTGCAGCAGGGCGCTGATCGTGGTGCCCGGCGGCTTGGGCAGCTTCGTGCCCGCCGGCACGAACCCGACGGTGATCAGCTGTCGGTCGGCGAACCTGAGGTCGGCCGGCTTGGTGGTCGTGGCGCCGCCCGTCTGCACCTGCTGGTTGTGCTTGGTCTGGGTCGTGATGATCCACGACCGGGCCAACATCACCCCCTTCTTGCCGGCGTCCGGCGTGCCGGTCGGGCACTTCTCGCCGTTCTTGTACACGGGGGTCTTGGTGCCCGGAAGCTGCAGCGAGGTGTTGGTCAGGGCCAGGTCTTTGTACCCGCTGGCGAACTTGCCCACGGTGGCGTTGTCGCCCGCCTGGCCGGCCGTCTTGGGCGCGATCGAGAGGACGCCGCTCCCCGTGGTCGTGAGGCCCGTGGACGCACTACTGGGGGAGGCCGCGAGTGACGGCTGCGTCGTCCCGCAGATGTCGATGGCGAGGGCGCCGTGCCAGGTGGTGCCCACGGTGGGCTCGGTCGTCGACGCGCCCTGGTTGTAGTGGTACTTGGCGAAGGCCACCGAGGCCAGCCCGACGAGGACGATGACGACCAAGGCGGCGTACCAGTTGATGGGCATCTGGCCGCGATAGGTGGCACCGCCACCGGTTGCGGCCGCGCGGGCGACTGATTTCCCTGAGGAGCTTCTCGCCATGGCGGGACGACACCCTACAGCCTGGCCGGTGCCCCACCCGTCGCAGGCCGCCCGCAGAGAAGCTCTCGGTACAAGGCGGTCGTCTCGGGGTGCAGCGGCTCCCAGGCGCCACCCGCCCACCCCGCGAGCATCGGCGGCGCGGGTGGGTCGCCGGCCAGCACGAGCAGCTGGGCCATGGCGGCGCGCAGCCCGACGCGATTGCCCTGGGCGGAGAGGGCACGCAACAAGGCCCGGTACAGGCGTTCGTCGTACGGGCTGGCCGCCAGCCCCCTCCGCACCGTCCATTCCGATTCGGCGGCCCGGCCGGAGCGCAGCAGGGCGTCGGCACCCCGCAACACCGCCTGCACGACCGAGGCCTCGACCTCGGCCAGCGTCCCGTCGAGCACCGCCCAGTCGGACCGGCGCAACCCGCCGAAGAGGGGGCCGCGCACGAGGCGGACCGCCTCAATGTACCGGCCGGACCGGACCAGCGCCCCGAAGCGGTCGACGTCGGTGCCCACCGATCGATCCAGGCGCAGCCGGGGCCCGCACGGCAGGCGCGCCGCGCCGTCGGCCGTCTCCCCCAACGCGCGTAGCGCGTCGGACGCCGTCGAGTGGACGGTCGCCGGGGACACGGGCCGGTCGGGCCACAGCGCCAGGGCCCACTCGCCGTGGCGGACACCCTCGCGGTGGAAGGCGAGGTACACCACGAGCTCACGGGCGGCGGCGCGACGGAACGGCTGCGGCACCCCGCGCACCGAGACCGGGCCGAGCACCGCGACCTCCACACCGTCGTGCCGCACGGCGGAGAACGGTCGGCCGGCCGGCCACTGCGTGGGGGCGGAGGTGTCTGATTTCAGGACATAGCGGACACCTGTCGCGCGACATCGTGGACACCTTCGAGGAGGTGCCCCATGCAGATGGCGTTGTACCTGGTCAATGCAGTTCTGGTCGACGAGCAGTCAGTTCGGGCGGTGGCCCGTGACCACGGGGTCTCCAAGACCTGGCTCTACGAGCTGATCGCCCGCTATGAGGCCGAGGGTGAAGCAGGGCTGATCGCGCGCTCGAAGAGGCCGCTGCACAGCCCGAATCAGATCGTCGACCTCTTCGAAGAAGAGATCGTGCGCCTGAGAAAGGAGCTCGAGGCCGCGGGCTACGACGCAGGGGCCGAGACCATCTGGGTCCACCTGCGCCGCAAACACCCCCGGCGCACCATCCCCTCGGTCGCCACCATCTGGAGGCTGCTGAGCGCCCGGGGCTTCGTCACCGCCGAGCCCCACAAGCGCCCCCGCTCGAGCTGGATCCGCTTCGAGGCGGCCCTGCCCAATGAGTGCTGGCAGATGGACATCACCCATTGGCGCCTCGCCAGTGGCCAAGAGGTCGAGATCCTCGACGTCGTCGACGACCACTCGCGCCTGTGCGTCGCCTCGCGCGCCCTGGCGATCTACAAGGCCATCGACGTCGTCACCGCGTTCCATGAAGCCGCTGGCCAGTGGGCCTATCCGGCCTCGGTGCTGTCAGACAACGGCGCGGTGTTCACCGCGGCGCCCCGTCACGGGGTCTGCGTGATGGAGTCCGAGCTCTTGTCTTTGGGCATCGCGTTCAAGCACTCGAGGCCCGAGCACCCCCAGACCTGCGGCAAGATCGAGCGCTTCCACCAGACCCTCAAGAAGCACCTGGCGGCCCAGAAGCCGGCGCGTTCGATCGCCGCGCTGCAGCGCCAGCTCGACGACTTCGTCGAGTACTACAACGAGGTGCGGCCCCATCGTTCAGTGGCGCGGCGCACCACTCCTCGGAGCGCCTTCGATGCGCGCACCAAGGCCCGACCGGCCAAAGCGCCATTCAAGGTGCCACCGCACTACCGGGTGCGCCAGGACAAGGTCAACGCGGGCAAGGTGACGCTGCGCTACAAGAGCCAGCTCTTCCACATCGGAGTGGGCCGGCGCTACAGCGGCCGAAGGGTGCTGATCCTCACCAAGGATCGCGATGTGCGGATCCTGACCCACGACGGCGAAGTGCTCAGGCACCTCACCTTGGACCCCAAGCGGATCTATCAGCCCCAAGCGGGCTGAGAATCGTCCATGATGTC
>DASXEK010000047.1:0-49150 GCA_036490155.1 Acidimicrobiales bacterium
ACGGTGAGGATTGCGGCACCCCCCAGCGCGTACATTCCGGGCACGATGTGCGAGAGCACCGTCGCGGCGAGGACGATGGCGGCCCAGCCCCGGTACTTGCCCTCCCGGACCGCGCAGGCGAAGAGCCCGAGAAACAGCACCGCCAGCGACAGGCTGAACGAGAAGGCGTACTCCCCCGCCAGGGTCGAGAAGAGGTTGCCGCCGTAGATCGTGAAGGTGTAGTCGAACAGGAACGGCAGGGTGGCGGCCGCCAGCAGGGTGGGGAGCGGCGCCCGCAGCCGGAAGAAGCGGCCGCAGGCCCAGGCGCAGACCGGCAGCATGACCGAGCCCAGGATCGTCCCCAGCTTGAACGCCACGCCGTAGGGGATCACCCACCCGGCGACGGCGATGAAGAAATCCGGGATCGTGAAGTAGAAGGTGTAGAGGGGGAAGCCGTCGTACCAGCCGGGGTCCCAGCCCGTGATGTGCCCGTGGCTGAGCATCGTCTCCATGTACTTGGGCATGGCGATGTGCGCGCCTGTGTCGCCACCTGTCGTCGTCGTGTTGGTGAGCAGCAGGCTCGGGTGGAGCTGCGACAGGGTCACCAGGATCACGCTGGCGACCGTGAGGACGGTGATCGCACCGGGCACCCACCACCACGCCGGCCGCCGGCGGGACCGCCGGGGTGGGGGTGGCGGCTCGCGCACGGCCACCACAGGATCCTGCACGCTCACCATGGCGGAACCGGGCCCTTCAGGAGCGCGCGACCGAGGGCGATCCCACGCGGACAGAGGAGTCCGGGGCCCCGGGGTCGTTCGGCCACATTGGGGGGTTACGTTACCGGCCGCCCCCTCGATTCTGGGATCGGGTCAGTCCGCCGCGCCGGACCGGGATTCGTCGTTCCGGCGGCCTCACCTGGGGCGACATCAGCCGCCCGGCGGTGTCAGCCGAGTGTCAGCTCGCTTCGGAGCGCTGGGTCAGCCGGGGCTCAGCCTCCTCGGCCCCGAGGCCCCGCAGCAGCGGGAAGAACACCGGCGGCGGGTCCCCGACTTCGGGAGCCAACACGGAGTCGATGGTGGCGACCGTGCGGCGCAGCGAGCGACGCAACTGCTCGCGTCGCGCTGCGCCGTTGTCCGTGTCGAAGAAGTAGGCCACCCCGAAGCCGAGAGCGGAGACCATGAGCCTGCCCGTGTTTCTCCGCACCCGCCGCGCCTGCCTGATCGCCGAACTCATCACTTGCTGCCGGTTGTCGTGCATGGACACGCCCTCCCGGTTGGTGCAGTACCCGGAGTGACGACGATGAAACGCCCGTACTCAGCGCGCGTGCGCGCGCACGCACAAACCAATCCCGCCTTCACCCAATGTTGGTGGCCCCACGTTGGGTGTCGGCGTCAGGACAGCGCGCTGAGGATCTTGGTTTTCTGCGCGTTGAACTCTTCTTCGGTCAGGATGCCCTGATCCTTCAGGTTGGCCAGCTCCTTGAGCTTGTTGATCAGCTCGTCGGAGCTCGGCGCGGCCGCTTCGGCCGGAGCCGCTGCAGCCTCCTGCTCGGCGACCTTCTGTTGCTGGTTGCGGTTGACCCGGCCCGCCACCGCGGAGGCCGTCCCCGCAATGACCGCCGTCCGGCCCACCGTCCGTAACACCGGACGTCGTCGCAATGGCATGGTGTGCTCCTTCCCTCTCCTCGTTCGTTCTCTCTACGTTGATTGCTCGTTCGTTGCTGCTGTTCGGCTCGGACCCGCGTGAGACTCAGGTCTTGAGCGACTCGGCCAGCTCGGCCAGCGCGGTCTCGACCAGGTCCGCCGGGATGCGCCCCATGTCCACCAGTACGCCTCCGGACGACCGCACGGCCTCGGCCAGTGGTGTGGCCCACAGGTCCTCCCAGACGATGACCAGCGCCGAGTTGCCCGCCGGCAGCTCCTCGGCCACGTGGGCCAGGTCCTCCTCGTTGATGAGGCCGCCCACCTCGCCGTCCAGGTCGCCGAAGGCCGCCAGCTCGTCGCGCTGGTCGAACTCCATGCTGACGGTGTCGCCCGCCTGGTCCTTGCCCACGAAGACCAGGTCGAGGACGCGCACCGTGCCGTTCGACACGAGCTTCTCGACCTCGGGGGCGATGTTCCCGTTGAAGCGGTTGCCAGGAAAGGCGATCACCGTATAGCTGACGGGTCCCAGGGTCATACCAACCTCCTCACGTGCGTGCGTGTCGTCGTGGACAGCCCTTTCAGCTGGCCAACACCTTTGCCTTCTGCGCCTCGAACTCGGCGTCGGTGAGCACGCCCTGGGCCTTCAGGTCGGCGAGCTTGGACAGCTGTTCGGCCGTACTGTCACCGCCGCCAGCGCCACCGCCGCTCACGCCGGCCGTCTGCTTGATGTAGCTGTCGAACGCCTTCTGGTTTTGTGCGGCGGCGTCGGCGGCCCGCTCGTGCATCTTGCCGCCGCGGAAAACCAGGTACAAGAAGACGCCGAGGTACGGCAGGATGATGACGAGAATCACCCACAGCGCCTTCGTCATGCCGCTGATGTCGTGGCTGCGGAAGATGTCGGCGAAGACGGTGATGAGCAGCCAGATCCAGATGAAGAAGAGGAAGAAGTACAGCATGGTCAGGAAGGCATCGAGAACGGGATAACTCGAGGCAATCATTCGGGCTCCTTGGATGGTGATCGGACGCCGAAGGACGGCGTATTCGAACGCTGCTCCCTCACAATCGCACCATATGCAGGCGTGCGAAAGGGCAAAAAGTCATGATTGGTGCACCGGGGGAGGACAGGGATCCGCACGGCTCAGGCCCGCCTCAGATTCCCTCTTCGGCATGGAGTCGGCCGCTCTTGCAGGCGGCGACAAACGCCTCGTAGTCCCGCTCGTTCTGGTCGGCGTAGGACTCGGCGAAGCGCGTCAAGGCCTTTTCGAACGACGGGTTGTTGCCGAGATACGACGCGATGGCGATCCGGTCGCCCGAGCGCGCGTGCGCCCGAGCCAGCGTGTGGGCGCACAGCTCGGCGTAGACCTTCATGCCCTGGGGGATGGCGTCTTCGGTGTCGATCGACCCCTTCCAGTCCTGGAGCTGGCGCACGTAGTAGTCGCGGGGCACGCCGTCGAGCCCGGACGTGCGCTGCCAACCCAGCAGGATGTCGCTGCTCGCCTGCATGAGCCGCTGCCCGGCGACGACACGGGCACCATGGTTGGCGTACGAGCTCTTCTTGGTGAACCGCTCGAACACCGACGCCTCGGCCTCCTTGGCCTGGAGGAACAACACGTCGTCGTGACGCGGGCCGTGCATGAGGACGATCCAGCAGCGAGTGCCGACGCTCCCCACGCCGACCACCTTGCGGGCCAGCTGGCTGAACTTGTACTCCTCGAGCAGGTACCTGCGATCCGTCGGCAGGCTCTGGCGGTACTTGCGGATCATCTCGCGGAACACGCCGAGGTGCTCCTCGGTCTCTGCACCGGGGAACAGCTCCTCGATCGGCACGATCAGCGGTGGATCGCTGACGATCTGCCGTACCCCGTCCACGACATGTGTGAGCTTGTTCAGCGCGCGCATGGAGTCTTTCGTCATCGCCTTCGACGTCGTCTTCGAGGCCGCCTCCGCCATGTGGGCTTCGGCCTTCGAGCCGCTCGTGGTGGCCTTCTGCTTGAGCGCATCCACGAGCCCTTGGATCTCGACCTTGGAATACCAGACGTCGAGGTTCGACAGGGCCGCCATCTCGCGCATGACCTCTCGGTAGCGCTGACCGAGACCGATGATCGACTCTTGCCGCGAGGTCTTGGAGAAGCCGAGGTTGCGGCCCGCGACTACGACGCTGGCCGCCAGGCGCTTGACGTCCCACTCCCACGGTCCGGGCAGCGTTTCGTCGAAGTCGTTGCAGTCGAAGACCAGCTGGCGCTCGGGTGACCCGAAGACGCCGAAATTCGAGAGGTGGGCGTCCCCGCAGATCTGGGCGCTGAGCCCGCAGCGTGCAGTGGTGGCGAGGTCCGACGCCATGACCAGCGCGGCGCCGCGGAAGAAGGTGAAGGGCGACACGAGCATCCGGCCGTAGCGGATCGGGACGAGCTCGGGGACCCGCGAGGGGGCCTGGCTCTCGAGCAACGCAACGGGGTCGGGTCGGTCAGGACCCGGCTCGAAGCGCGCGTGGGTGTCCCGCGGCACCTTGGTGCGTGCCTGCTTCCCCTTGGCCTTGCGCTCCGCATCGCTCAGGTGCGGGACGGCACGTGAGAGCGGGCTGTCCGCCAGGCGGACGACTTCGTCAATAGCCATCGGCGACCACCTCCCCTGGACGCGCGGCCCAAACCGGCTCGCCGCCAGAGGCTATGCGGTCAACCGGCATTCCGAAAGGGCCCATTGCGGTCGGCACCGGCGGCCCGCCCCCCTTTCCCCGTTCCGGGGCGGGGGCCACAATGACGGGGGTGGTGTCGGAGCACGGCAGCGCGAGGAGCGACCAGTGACCCTCGACTACGAAAACCCGGGCGCCCCGGACGACGGCGGCGAACCGGGCCCGGCCGCCGCCACCGAGCCCGGCGGCACCGGGGCGGCCGGCACCCGACTGGCGCGCGGGCGCGGCGGCATCGCTCGCCTCATCGATGCCATCCGGCGCAGCGACGACGAGGCCGTTGAGCGCGCCGTCCTCCAGCTGAGCTCGGCGCACCGCTGGCTGGCCCCGCTCGCGCTGGTGGTCGGCGCGTTCATGATGCTCTTCCAGGGCGTGAAGCTGCTCGTGACCAACTGGCGCCTGACACTGGTGCAGATCGTGCCGGCGATGTGGATCTGGGTGGCCATGCTCGACATCAAGGTCCACGTGCTGCACGGCAAGTCGCTGCACGCCCTCTACGGACCGATCCTGGTCCCCGCCATCGTGGGGGTGACCGTGATCACCGCCGCCAGCTTCTACCTGAACGGCGTCTTCGCCTTCGCTATCTCGGCGCCCGGTAAGCCGCAGATCCGACCGTCCTTCGCCAAGGCCAACCAGCATCTCGGCTCCATCCTGTCGTGGGGTGTCGGGATCGGGTTCGCGCTCTCGTTTACCACACTGGTCGTGACGCGCTGGGGCAGGTGGCCCTTCATC
The DNA here is from genome assembly GCA_036490155.1 of Acidimicrobiales bacterium. GTDB lineage: Bacteria > Actinomycetota > Acidimicrobiia > Acidimicrobiales > RAAP-2 > Bog-473. The sequence goes on from DASXEK010000047.1 coordinate 5,041, forward strand.
GTCGCCCAGAGCATCGTCGTCGGCGTGATGATGCTCTGCTACTTGGCCGTCCCGGCGCGCATCGTCGGCATCGATACCAAGAAGCAGCGCACGCGGCGCGACGCCTTGACGGCCACGGTGGTCGGCGGGGCCATCGGCGCCGTCGTCTGCTCGCCGCCCTACACCCTCGGGCGCGTCGGCATCTTGATGCTCGGCTGGCACGGGCTCTTCTGGCTCGGGGTCATCCTCATCGTGATCGGCGTCACGCTCCAGACCGGCGTGACGAGCGCGGTGAAGGCGGTGAAGTTCTCGGCCAAGTTGGTCGGGAGGCCCCCGGCAATCGCCGCCAACGTGGACCTGGACTAGTCCGCCTGCCTCGTCGCATTGCTTCTACGATCCCGTGGCATGCCGACGACACTGGAGTGGTTCGGGACGGCGACGTTCCGTGTCCGCGACGCGGGACTCAACCTGTTCTTCGACGCGTATCTCGACCGGCTGCCGGGCCTCGACCCGGTCGGGCTGTCGACCAAGGAGGTCGGTCAGGCCGATTTCGTATTCGTCAGTCACTCCCACTTCGACCACCTCTACGGGGCGGACGTGCTGGCGCTCGGCGCCGGCGCCACGGTCGTCGCCTCGCCCGAGTCGGCGCGTTGCCTGCGCGAGGCCGGCGTCCCCGAGGCGCAGCTGTTGGTCGTGACCGGCGGCGAAACCGTCCACTGCGGCCCAACCACGACGGTGCGCGTACTGCCGGCCCTGCACGCCTGCCTCTTCGCCCACAGTGAGTCGGACACGTCGATCCCCTGCCTGGGCGACCTCGACGCGAGCGCGCAGGACCGCGCCGACAAGATCCGCCGGTTGTTCACCGGCCTGGACGCCGCGCCGGCGCCGGCCGGTCCGGCCCTCGTCGCCATGAACGAGAAGTGCTCGCGCCACGACGGCGGCCAGCTGGCCTACCTGCTCGTGACGTCGGGCGGCTCGATGCTGGTGAGCGGGAGCGCCGGCTACTGGCGCGGTATCTTCGGCGGGCTGCGACCCGACGTGGCGCTGCTGTCGCTCGGCGGGCGTCCCAACGTCGACGGCGAGCCGTTCCAGGGCACCACCGTCGACTACATGCTCGAGCAGGTCGGGCTGTTGCGACCCGGGCGCGTGGCCTTCTGCCACCACGACCCGCTCTTCCCCGGTCTCCCTGGTGTGGACATCGAGCCGGCCGCCACCGCGCTGCACGTGCCGGGCGCCCCCGCCGGCTACTTCGAGATGGAGTACGCCACGCCGGTGCCGCTCTTCGGCTGATGGACCGGCCGGGCGGTGGCAAACCCGCTCGATCGGGGACCTTCTGCCCTGGTCGACGCCCCCACGCGTCGTCAAGGTGAATTGGATGGTGGGAGCGGATTTGAACAAGCGCATCCTGCACGCCCTGGCCGACACGCTGACCGATGACACCGACTACGGCTTCACCGGGATCGAGGTCCGCCGGGGGTGGGGAGGCATCGTCACGGTGACGATCCACGGCGAGGCCGACGACGGCGTCCCCGGGGCGCCCGGCCGCGCCCTTCTGCGCGCGGTCGACGAGGCCATCGGTTCCGAGCGTCACACCGTGAGGCTCGAGACGGCGCGCCCAGCCTGAATCGTTGGCGGCGCCTACCCGGCGACCAGCGCGTCGCTCAGGTTGTGGATCCCTTCGAACGCAGTCGCCAGCTCTGGTGTGAGGCCATAGCGTTCGGCGAGGACCGCAGGATCGGTGTAGCTGACCTGCGTGCCGTGCTCGTCGTCGGCCCACACCAAGAGCTTGAGCGGCAGGTCCAACGCCGCGAGCGGTGCCGCCACCATGACGGGGGTCCCCGCGGCCGGGTTGCCGAAGACGACAAGGGTGGTAGCACGGAGGTCGAGTCCCACCCTGTGCGCTTCGGCTCGTTGGTCGATGACGTCGAAGACCTTGAGGCCCTTCGTCTCGAGGAGCTCGAGGAGCCGCGCCACGGTGTCCGCCACCGAGCGCGGGCTCGGTTTGGTGATGACACCGGCGCCGCCTCCGCCGCCCGTCCCGGCGGTCTCAGGCATGAGCGGGCGTGGCTAGGAGGCGGCCACGCGTGTCGTGCGCGAAGCGTGGTTGTCGCGGAGGCGTTCGGCCGTCTCGAGATCCCGCAGGGGCATCCCGATCCCGATCGGCAAGTCGGAGTGCGTGTCGTTGCGGCACTGCGCGCACTCGACCACGAACGTGCGACTCGGGCCCTGTGTGATCTTGGGGTAGTGGGTCTGCAACGCCGGCTCCTGAGTTCGCCCCCCGATCTAGGCAACCTTAGTGAGGGGTCACTCGGACGTCGAATATCTCGGCGAATTCGACGTCGGTTTCGTGCCTGTATGGTCGATTCGGTGCCCCCGCTGCGGTCCCTGCCCGCCTATCTGGACCGCATCGGCCTGGGCACCAGCTCTGCGCCCGGGCTGGCCGAGATCCACCGGGCCCACGCCACCGCCCTCCCGTTCGAGAACTTCGATCCCCATGGGGGCACGCCGGTTTCCCTCGACCTCGGGCACCTGGAGGAGAAAATGGTCGCCCGGCGCCGGGGCGGCTACTGCTTCGAGCACAACCTCCTGCTCGGCGCCGCCCTGGACTCGATAGGTGGCTGCGATGTCGCCCCGATGCTCGCCCGCGTGCGCCTCGGTCCGGAGGGCTCGCCCCGCCCGCTCAATCACCTCCTCCTGCGGGTGTCGGACCGGAGCGGGACCTGGCTGGCCGACGTGGGCTTCGGTGGCGGCGGCCTCTTGGACCCCCTCCCCTTCGAGGCCGGTCCCGAGACGGAGCAGTCGGGCTGGCGCTACCGCCTCGTCGAGGAAGGCGCCGAGCTCGTGCTCCAGGTGTTCCAGGACGGTGGCTGGACCGACATGTACGGCTTCGTGCCCCAACCCGCCCAGCCGGTCGACATCGAGGTGAACAACTGGTTCACCGCCACGCACCCGGACTCGGACTTCGTGAAGGGGATCATCGCCGGCCGGCGTCTGGCCGACCGCTGCCTCTCACTGTTCGTCTTCGACGAGGCCGTGCTGGTGGAGCGACCGGTCGGCGGCGCCTCCGCCGCGGACGTGGTCGCGCGCACGGACGTCCCGGGACTGCTGGCAGAGCGATTCGGGATTGCGGGCGTCGTCCTGCGCGCCGACGGCGATCTCGCGTTGCGCGGATAACGACCGACCGAGTTGAGGCGAGCCGAGCGGCGGATCGACCCTACGCCGACACCAGCCCGTAGAGCGCTTTCGCCATCAGATACAGGCCGAGCGCGAGCGACAGGAGCACGATCGCCTGGTCGCGGTGCGTATTGATCCATTTGAGGATCGCCTGGAGGTGACCCTGGACCACGTCGGGACGCACCGCGGCGTACGTCTCGAGCACCAGGTAGCTGGCCGAACACCAGACGCAGAAGGCGAACACGATGATGTACTCGCCGGCCGAGCTGAGCTTGGCGCTCACGATCGTGCTCAGCCCCGCCGCCACCAGCACCCACGGTTGAAGGAGGAAGGCCAGGCCGGCGGCGGTCAACGGATTGACCCGGTCGATGCGGGTCATCCATTTGGGCTCCTTCTTCGCCTTCTTCGGCCCCTTCCCCTCCTTGGGCGCGGCGGCCGCACCCGAGGAACGGGTACGCCGACGCGCCGCGATCCCTACGAGGATCACGCCCGCGGCCAGCTTGACCGCCAGCGCAGCGGTCGACGGCGAGCTCTTGGGGATCAGCGGGTCGCCGCCGGTGATCACGACGACGACGGCCACGATGGCGACCAGGGTGCCCAGCCAGCCGAGCACGTAGCCGAGGCCCTTGAGCAGTCCGCGCTCGGCCGCCAGCAGCAGGATCATGGCCGTCAGGGGGAGCGGCTCGAGCGTCACCACGAGACCGATGAGAAAGAGGTCGAGGATCAATGTGAGCTCCCGGCGTTCGCCAAGTACCTGGAAGGTACCGGACGCCGGGAGTCACATTGAGTTCACCGCTCCCGTTCCCCCGGGTGGCAAACTCGCTCGACGGTTATCCGGAGCGAGCGCCACCTCCGCGGGGAGCGGATCCCGCAAGGCCGAGCCCGTCACCCCCGGGCTGGCGCTTTGCGAAAGAGGACGACGCGCCGGGGGAAACCATCCCCACTCCGTCAACGAGACGAATCTTCTCCGAGAGAGATCGAGCCGTATCTGTCGTTGGCGAGCTGCAGCGCCGGCGACCGTCGTCCACACCTGCATCCTGAGGGACGCGCGGGCTGGTGCCTAGGGTCGGAGGTCCCAGCCGAAGGCCCTTTGGCGTTCACCGATCACTGAACGCTGGCTACGTCCTGCCTCGGTAGCCTCCGGTTCCATGACCGACGCCAACGCCGCCTCGCCTTCGACCTCGCCCGATCCCAACGCGCTGCGCGCCCTCATGCCGTTCGCCGAGACGATCGGCGTTGCTTTCTCGCGCTACACCAAAGAGGAGGTAAAGGGGCGCCTCGACTGGGCGCCGGCGCGGTGCACCGCCGGTGGCCTGCTGCACGGTGGTGCCGTCATGGCGCTGGCCGACAGCACCGGGGCGGCCTGCGCGTTCTTGAACCTGCCCGACAGCGCGGCGGGCACGACGACGGTGGAGTCGAAGACGAACTTCCTACGCGGGTTGCGGGAGGGCTACGCCGAGGCCACGTCGCGGCCGTTGCACGTCGGCCGCACCGTCATCGTCGTCGAGACCGACGTGCGCGACCCGCAGGATCGCCTGGTCGCCCGGGTCATCCAGACCCAGCTCGTCCTCACGTAACGCGACCTCACGCCGCGCCCCCCAGCCGCGCCCGCACCTCGCTCCCGAGGTCCAGCGCGGTCACCGCGGAGAGTGGGAAGCGCTCGGGCAGGGCCACGGTCAAGGTCCCCGACCCGTCCACCGAGAACTCGACCAGCTCGTCGGTCGCCACCAGGCGCACCCGGCGCACGCCCGAGCCATCCACCCCCCGCAGCGTGACCCGCCGGCCCGCCGGCAGGCCGATGACCAGCGCATAGATGCCCTCACCGCTCTTGGTGAAGCGCAGCGGCGTTCCCTCGGTCGTGGACGACTCGGCCATCACCCAGGGACGGCTGCCGTAGATGGCCTCGCCGTTCGCGGCCAGCCAGGCGCCCAGCCCCCGCAGCGGTGCCTGCTGGGCTTCGGGCACCGTGCCGTCGGGACGAGGCCCCACGCCGATCAACAGGTTGCCGTTCTTCGCCACGACGTCGCAGAACAGCTGGATGAGCTCGGTGTCGCTGATGACGTCCTCGGGCAACTCGTGGCGGTTGGCCCCGAAGGAGCGGCCGACGCCGCGACACATCTCCCACTTGCGCTCCGAGACCGTGTCCAGCACGTCGTACTCGGGCGTGCGGAAGTCGCAGTGCCGCGGCGTCGAGAATGTCAGGCGCTTGCGCCGCGCCGGGATCAACGGCCACGCCAGCTCTAACAGCGAGCCCGCCGCCCGTACCAGCCCGACGCCCAGCGGGCCGCGCGGCACCGCCGACTCGCGCCAGCGGTCGTTGACCACGCCCTCGGGTACCGCGTTGTAGTAGTACGCGAAGAGTTCGGCCAGATTGCCCCCTGCCGGCCAGCCGATGTCGTTCCACAACACCGACGGCGCGTAGCGGTCGATCAGCTCGCGCACATGGGCGCCCACGTAGTCGCGGTAGCGACGTCCCGCCGGCACCGCCAGCACGGCATCGGACGCCCGCCGCAACAGCGCCCCGTTCACCGGCCAGTCGTAGCCGCCCGAGTAGTAGAGGCCCATGCGCATGCGCCGCGCCCGCACCGCCGCCGACAGGTCGCCGACCAGGTCACGCCGAGCGTGGTAATCGCCCTTGGCGAGATGTGGCACCGCCGACGGCCACAGCGCGAAGCCGTCGTGATGCTTGGTCGTGAGCACGACGTAGCGGGCGCCGGCGGTGCCACACAACGCAGCGAGCGCATCGAGATTCGCGCCGGCCGTCGCGTCGTCGAAGGTCTTGACGAAGTTGTCGTAGGGATAGGCGTCGCCGTACACCTCGGCGTGGTGCCGCGCCGTGGGGCTGCCCTTGATTCGCATGGAGTTGAGGTACCACTCGGCGTACGGGTTCTCTCGCAACATCCGCGTCGGGCCGGACTCGACCAGCAGCTGCTGGATGTCGGGCACCCGCGGCGCCCAGCCCGGCACCGAGTAGAGGCCCCAGTGCACGAAAACGCCCAGCTTGGCGTCGTCGTACCAATCCGGGACGCGATGGGTCCGGACGGAATCCCATGTCCCCTCATACATGGTGCTGGCACTCTCGCATCGTTTCGCCCCGCAGGGCCCCCCTCTTGCACTGCTTACCGTGCCATGTTGCCACGACACGCAATGCCCGTGTGCGCCCGGCCCTATCGGACGCGATCGGGCCGGCGGGCTCCGGCGTGCGGCGCGCCACAGTTGCGTGGCGGGCCGCTCCCGCTTCGCCCAACGCTTGTCCAATTCCTCGGCCGCTCTTCGGCCGCATCCTTCGGGTAGCCGGCCGCCCGCTTCTGCCCCACGCCGTCCCGGCGGCGGCGCACCTCCGCAACCAGCGACAACCGGTCGGGCCTGACGAGCGGACCCCCCGAGCCACATCGAGGTGTATACGTCTCGTCGTACTGACTTCTCGAACTTCGAGTACGACTTCCTACTTTTTACGACTGCGCGCTACTAGATCTCGAGGATTTCAGTAGAGCGAGCCAAAGACACACGACAGTTCTCCCACCAATGAACGCCGATCGATTGGCCGCACGCCGGATACTCGATGCACGTCTGGCCGAGCTCAGAGTGCGTATTGGGCCTCGCCCGGGGCGAGGTTGGGTCAGGGCCATTCGAGATGCGCTCGGGATGTCGAGCTCAGAGTTGGCCGTCCGCATGAACGTCACGCAGTCGCGGGTCAGTCAGATCGAACGCGCAGAAGAACGCGGATCGATCCGACTATCCACTCTGATTCGAACGGCGGCGGCACTCGACTGCCGCCTGGTCTACGCCCTGGTGCCCGTTGCATCGCTCGAGGACATGGTGATGCGTCAATCCTTCCTCAAGGCGGGCGAGCAGCTCGGCGACTTCGGCTCACATGACGAGGACGACGAATGCCGGGAGGCAACAAGGTCCGAGCAGCACGAGGTACTCGCGCTCGAGTGGGTGGACCATCGAGGGCTGTGGACCGACGCCAAGCATCAACCCGGGGCGAGGGCGGGCCCGGATTCGCCGGGCCCGGCGGAGTGATCGCGCGGCGCTCCGTAGCGGAGCCGGAAGGCGAAGTAGGCGAAGGGCCCCACGAGGATCGGCAGCCAGTAGGAGAGGATCCGGTACGCCAGCGTCGCCACGACGGCATCGCCGCCCGGCACGCCGGCGAGGATGAGAAGCCCGCTGAGCCCGGCCTCGACGATGCCGAGCCCGCCGGGCGTGATGGGGATCAGGGCGAGCAGGCCCGCCACCGCGTAGGCCAGCAGGACGAGGGACGGGTTGGGCCTGGCCCCGGTGGCGCGGATCGCCGCCAGCAGGCACCCGAAGTCGAGAAAGAGCCGCCCGCTGCTGAGCAGCGTGGCCGCCTTCCAGCGGGCGCCCAACACCTGGCGGATGCGGTCGCGCTCACGTACGAGGCGCTCGGGGAGGTCGGTCATCGGCTCGTCCTTGCGGCGCCAGCGGTTGCGCACCGCCTGGATGACTCGTCCGGCCCAGCGCATGGGTCCGTCGAGCGCGAGCACCGCCGCGCCGAACCCGGCGAAGAGGAAGAACCCGCCCAGGCCCAAGAGCGCCGCGTACTGGAGCCCCCTGGCGATCGGCGTGCCGGCGAGGATGGCGGGCAACACGAAGACCGGCAGCGCCAGCAACCCCGCGATCCCGAGGAGGGAGAACGCGGTGAGGCCGCCGACGGCGGTCGCCGTGTCGTTGCCGGCCTTGGACAGCATGCGGAACTGCGTGGCGGCGCCGACCGCGGCGCCGCCCGGCACGACCAGGCTGATGGCGTTGCCCGCCAGCTGCGACGTCGCCACCGGGAACCAGGCCTTCGTGCGCAGCGCGATGCGCTGGAGCGCGATGGTGCAGATGAAGTGGGCGACCTCGAGGGCCAGGGCGAAGGTGAACCAGATCGGATCGAGCGAGGTCAGCTTCGGGAACGAGCTGAACACCGCGGCCAGGCTCGGGAAGACCAGGTAGATGGTGATGCCGAACACCACGACCGCCACGGTCTTCTTGACGATGGACCGCCACGGCAGTGGCGCGTCGACGTCCTCCTCGATCCGTGAGGCGAGGCGCTCGGATGTGTCGGGGTGGGGCGCGGTGGCGCCGGGGCCCGCCGCCGTGTGCGGCGGCGGGCCGATGGCGGCCGTCGACGGCTCGGGTTCGCTCTCGGTGGTGTCCTGGTCCTCCGGCGTCACCGAGGCGTGGTCCCCGGTGACGAAGGGGTCCGGTGCCGCGGGGCCGTCGCCGCTAGGCCAGCAGCTTGGCCTTCTCGGATTGGAACTCCTCCTCGGTGATCAGACCTTCCTTCTTGAGGTCGGCCAGCTTGGTCAGCTGCGAGGCGGTGTCGGCGCCCGGGGTGCCGGCGGCGTGGCGGACATATTCGTTGAAGGCCTTCTGTTGGAGCGCCGCCTGCTGGGCCGCCCTCTCGTGCATCGAGCCGCCGCGGAAGATCAGGTAGAAGAAGACGCCGAGGAAGGGGAGGATGATGATGAAGATCACCCAGAGCGCCTTCGACCAGCCGCTCAGGTCGTGGCTGCGGAAGATGTGTCGAAGAACACCATGATGGCGAGCCAGATCCAGATGAAGAAGAGGAAGAAGTACAGGATCGTTAGGAACGCATCGAGCACCGGATAGCTGCTTGCCAGCATGTGACCTCCTCGTGGTCAGTCCTTCGGGGGTCAGCCGTGCGGGCCCCTCGGCCCATGTTCTACTCCGACGACCCTGGTGGGCGCTCGGATGCGGGTGCGAACGGCGGCGGATCCCGGGCGTGGGGGCGACGCGTCAGGGGACGACGACGACCGGCCACTGGCCGCACTTGGCCAGCCGCGCGGCCACGGAACCCCAGAAGCGGTGGCGCCAGGACCGAGACGAGCCCACGATGATGAGGTCGGCCGCGTGGTCCCGGGCAACCTGGCAGAGCTCGCGGGCTGGGTCGCCGACGCGCAGCTCGACTTCGACGCGGTCCCAGGCGCGCTCGACGACGTCTGCCGCGTCGCGCAGGACCCGGCACTCTTCCTTCGTCTCCACGGTCGGCACGCACAGCATCCCGAAGCCGGTCCAGGCCGTGATGGGCCCCGGTCGCGCGTGGACGACCACGAGCAGCGCGCCGTTGCGGGCCGCGACACCGGCCGCGTAGCAGGCGGCCCGGCTGGCGGTGAGGGTGCCGTCGACTCCCACCACCACCACGCCCGGGCCCCGCGCGCCACCGCCGGCCGTTCGCCCTTGTGGCTCGAGCGAGGGATCGAGCCGGCGCATGATCAATGGTGCCGCAGGCGCACGTGGTGGAAGGCGGCGTGGACCAGGTGCAGGGCGTGCTCTGAGAGCGTTTCAGGACAGCCGTGCGGGTGGGCCATGCCCTTCATGGCCAGGGTCCGGTGCCCGCAGCGAGGGCAGCGCTCGAAGCCCTCGGAGAAGACGGCGCCCATGATGCCCACGAAGAGCGTGAGGGCCGTCACCAGCAGAAGGAGCGCAATCAGGACTCCTGCGACCACTTCTGCTGCGACGGCCATCGACGCCTCATCATCTCTCTCGGAGCTGCGTACTAGTATATTACCGGCCGCCTGTACTTGTACGCAACAGGTAGGGTTGGTGTCATGGCGGCGTGGGGCGCGGAAAGCGCAATCAAAGGTGCGCGCCGCAGGACGCCCGGCGAGCGGGCACCGCGGGGCACGATCTCGCGGTCAAAGATCGTGGAGGCCGCCCTGCGGTCGCTCGGGACGATCGGCTTCGAGCAGATGACGATCCGGAGCCTGGCCGCCGAGCTCGACGTCGCCCCGATGTCGCTCTACCGCTACATCCGGGACAAGGACGACCTCATGGACGAGGTGGTCGAGGAGCTCCTGAAGCAGTCCCAGCCCCTGCCGGCGGCCGCGGGGTCATGGCAGTCGCGCCTCACGGCGGCGGCCGAGGGGCTCCGCCGCCTGCTCGTCGGTGAGCCGGCCGCGCTCTACGTCTACCTGCGCCACCCGATCATCTCGGCGACCGCGCTGCGGCGCATGGAGCTGATGCTCAAGATCCTGCGCGAGGCGGGCTACGACGCCGCCTCGTCGAAGACGGCGTACGCGGCTATCCAGACCTACACCGTCGGCTTCGCGGCGCTCCAGACGTCGCGGGCCGACTGGACGGCCCCGGAGGGGACGAGCCGCGCGGCCAGCGAGCTGGTCGCCATGACGAGCCCGAAGCAGTTCGCCAGCGGGCTGGGGTACTTGCTGTCCGGTATCGAGCACGAGGCCGGCCGGACCGCTCAGTAGTACCAGGGATAGAGCGACCAGTCGGGGGGCCGCTTCTCCAAGAAGGCGTCGCGTCCTTCCTTCGCTTCGGCTGACGAGTAGGCCAGGCGAGTGGCCTCGCCGGCGAAGAGCTGTTGGCCGACGAGGCCGTCGTCGATCAGGTTGAAGGCGTACTTCAACATGCGGATGGCGGTCGGGCTCTTGGCGTTGATTTCGCCGGCCCACTCCAGCGCGACGCGCTCGAGGTCCGCGTGCGGCACGACGGCGTTCACGGCGCCCATGCGGTGTGCCTCCTCGGCGCTGTACGTGTGGGCGAGAAAGAAGATCTCGCGGGCGAACTTCTGGCCGACCTGGCGGGCCAGGTAGGCGGAGCCGAACCCGCCGTCGAAGCTGGCGACGTCGGCGTCGGTCTGCTTGAAGCGCGCATGCTCGGCGCTGGCGATGGTGAGGTCGGCGACGACGTGGAGGCTGTGCCCGCCGCCGGCGGCCCACCCCGGCACGACGCAGATGACGACCTTGGGCATGAAGCGGATGAGGCGCTGGGCCTCGAGGATGTGGAGCCGCCCGGCGCGCCCGGTGTCGGCGCTGTCCTCGTACTCGTAGCCGGCGGCGCCACGGATGCGCTGGTCGCCGCCCGAGCAGAAGGCCCAGCCGCCGTCGACCGGCGAGGGACCGTTGCCGGTGAGGAGGACGCAGCCGACGTCGGCCGAGCTGTGGGCGTGGCCGAGCGCGGTGAGGAGCTCGTCGACGGTGTGGGGCCGGAAGGCGTTGCGCACCTCGGGCCGGTTGAAGGCGATCCGCACGGTCCCGTGCTCGACGGCGCGGTGGTACGTGATGTCGGTGAACTCGAAGCCGGGCACCTGCTTCCAGGCGGCCTCGTCGAACAGCTCGGAAACCATTGGGCGAGCCTACGAGACCCGGTGCGTGACCCCGTTCGACCAGTTCCAGCGCCGCCCGCGCATGGCCTCGTCATGACGGCCGGGCCCCCGAGCGGCGAGGATGACAGCCGTGACTCGCGTACGGACCTCTCACCCTGCCGTGGCCCATGGCCGGGGCGGGAGCCGACGACCCGGCGTGAAGACGGGCTTCCTCGCTGTGGGACTCGCGGCCGGCGGCGTGCTGGCCGCGTGCGGCGGCGGCCAGCCGGCGTCGACGAGCGCCTCGTCGACGAGCGCGCCGGCCCGGGCAACGACCTCCACGACGACGTCGCCCGGTGCATCGGGCTCGGGCGTGACCCGCTGGCCCGGGACCCCGATCGCCGACACCGCCATCCCGCTGGGTGACGGGAAGCTCTCCACGACGCCGCAGATCGGTGATGTCGACTCGTGCCAGACCCAGTTCTCCTCCGTCGGTGGCGCGCAGGCGGACGGGCCGTGGATCAACACCAGCGCGGCGACCTGGAACGCCACCACCAAGATCCATGTGCAAGGGGCGACGACCTGGCCGAACGCATCGCATTCGTTCATCGTCTCGGGCCCGCAGCGAGTGCTCGTGACCAATGACCTGCCGACGGGTGCGACGACCGGGACCTTCCCGATCGCGAGCTCCGACCCGGCGTACCAGTACGACCGGAACCCCAACTCCGTGACCGCGCAGTCGTACCGCTGGAGCGTGCCGGCCGACCCGACCGCGGCCGAGACGCCCAGCTGCATCGGACAGGGTCCGATCGGCATCTCGGTCGACGGTGTCGTCTTCTTCAACGCGCTCGACGACGAGGGTCGTGACGCCGGCGCCCACGAGCTGCAAGACAGTTGCGACGGCCATCCACAGATGCAGGGCGTGTACCACTACCACACGTATTCGCCCTGCCTGGCGACGGCGGCTTCGAACGCTGCCGGCTCGTCCACCCTCGTCGGATACGCCTTGGACGGCTACGGCATCTATCTCGAGCGCGACGCGCAGGGCAACCTGCCCACCGACGCAGACCTCGACGCCTGCCACGGGCGGACGAGCGCCGTACGGTGGGACGGCCGACGCGTCGTGATGTACCACTACGACATCACCGAGGAGTACCCCTACACGGTCGGCTGCTACCACGCGACGCCCGTCAGTGCAGGAGCGGGCGCCGGCCCGCCCTGAGGGGCTCAGGCCGGGTGGCGCCCGAAGGTCACGGCGGCAAGCACCTGCTCGGGGACGGTGCCGCAGAGCTCGACGTCAGGGGCTGCGCCCAGCGCGTCGTTCACCGTCGAGAAGGCGAGGCGCAGCGCGATGAAGGTCGTCATGGCGAAGATCTGCGCGTCGTCGAAACCGGCGCGGCGCACGGCGTCGACATCGGCCGTGGTGACGGCGTTGGGATCGCCGACCACGCGACGGGCCCAGGCGGCCATGGCCCGCTCGTCGTCGGTGAGCGGCGCGTCGTCCCCCGTGATCACCCCGGCCGCCACCTCGGGCGAGGCGAAGTCCGAGAGCTTCTGCCCCCAGGCCAGCGAGCAGTACGCGTCACCGCGCGCCGACGCGGCGGCAGCCACGAGCACCCCGCGCTGGCGATGGGTCAGGTTGGCCTCCGCCAGGCTCTTGCGCATGACGTCGAACAGGGCAGTCACCGTCTCGGGCTGGTAGGACCACAACCGGGTGACGTTCATGACGTACCCGAGCTCCTCGCGGTCCTCGTCGAGGAGCGCTTGGGCCTGGGGGGAGCCGGCTGGTGCGGCCAGGAACCCGATGCCGTCCATTTTCCTTCTCCCTCTTATTCGGCAGGTTTGCGCGCGAGGTACGCCACGACCGCGATCTCGGCTCGGAGCGGCAAACCATCGCGGACGTGCGGTCGAGCCCCGCTGATCGCGGCGTCCAGGAAGGCCTCCTCGCCGACGTTCTGGATGGCCTCGTACGCCGGACCGCTCGACGCGATCGCCCGGGCGTAGGTCGACGGGTCGGCGAACTCCCACGCAAAGGGGACGTCGAGGCGCGCCACATCGCTAAATCCGTAGCGCTCGAGCAACGCTTCGCCGGCGCCGGGCCGGCCGAGCGACACCATGGCTGCCTGGTTCTCCAGGTTGGGCGACGCGGCCAGCAGGAACGGGGCCAGGGCCCAGGCTCCGGGCGACACCTTGATGTGGCCCCACACGGTGAAGCCCAACCGGCCACCGGGCTTGAGCACCCTTCGGATCTCGCCGACTGCGTCCTCGGTCGTGCCCCAGACCCCTCGAAAGCTGGTCACGACGTCGAAGGTGGCGTCGGGCCACGGCAGGGCGTACATGTCGCCGACCCGTACGTCAGCGTCGCGCGCGCGATCGCGGGCCACGGCGACGAGCCGGGCCGAGGCGTCGATCCCCGCGCAACGAGCGCCGCGCAATTGGGCGAGCTCGACTGCCAGGCCGCTGCCGCACGCGACATCGAGCAGATGGTCGCCCGCGTCCACGCCGAGCGCGTGATGCACAGCCACGTATTCGCGGCAATTGCCGGGCTCGCTCAGTGTCGCGAAATCGACGGCCTCGCGACCCCATCCCTCGTCAACGAGCTCCCAGTGTCGAGATGCCCCCGAAGTCTCGTCCATCGACCTGCCCTCCAGGCGTGGGTGCAACGAGGTTAGTGCCCCTTCAAGCAACGATTGCAGCGTTGCCTGATCCTCGCTGGTGATCCAGATGGATCGGCCCGACCCCGCCTTGGCGGAGACGGACGCCAGCGAGCGACTCCCCGACTGCGGGGCGGCCGGTGCCGGGCAGGACCGACGACGCTCGTCCATCAGATGGCGACGCCGGTCACGTCGGGCCGGCACGGTGCGGGCTCGGCGGTGCGTGACGACGGGGTCACCCGTCGTGGATCCGCCGCCTCTCGCGGCGATGTTGCGGGCCCCGACAATGTCTCGGTGCCCGGGGTAGCCACAGGACCCACACTTGAAGCGCCGGCCCTTGGGCTTGGCACATCGCGCCTGGCACTGCGGACAGGTCGAAGAGGTGCCACGCTCGTCGATGCGCACGACGTCGATGCCCGCGAGCTGCGCCTTGTCGGCGACAGCACCCGCCAGGTGCGTGCGCCGCCAGGCGTTGGCCACCCGACTCGGCACCGCTCGGTCGGACTCTCGGCACCAGCCCAGGATGCGCTCGCGCTGTGACGGGGCAAACGTTTCCGGAGGCGGTACTCGCGAAGGACAACGGGCCCGAACAGCCCCACAGCGTCGCCCCGGCCTCGCCCCCCGGGGGTGGGGGGGGCGACCCCCGGGGGTGGGCTCAGATGATGTCTTTGAACACCGACGTGCTGTTCTCGGTCTCCTTGGCCACCGGGAAGTTGAACCCGCACTTGGGGCAGGGCTCCGCCAGGACCTTCTGCTCGGCCGACAGGTCATAGGGCTTGTCCTGCAGCGTCCCGCACGTCGGGCAGATCCGCAGCAGGCGCGTGGCGGTGAGCTCGAAGTTGGTGATGATGTCCTCCATGATCGCCCCGTTGGCCGCCCACTCCTTGGCGTGCTTGTGGTAGGTGTCCATGTGCCAGTCGTCGACGGCTTCCTTCGACGCCCAGAAGGAGATCTCGTTGTACCAGTTGGGCTCGTCGGGATGTTCCCACCACGTGAGGTGGACGAAGCCGGGCTTCGTCATGAGGTGATGGCGCACGTCGGAAAAGACGGTGCGGAACTTGTCGTAGGCGTCCGGGCTCGAGAACCGGACCCGCTGCATGCTCAGGTACATACCCACTACTGCTTCTCCTCCTTGTATGTAGAAAAGGGACGATGACGTGACGGCGACAGCGGCGGCGAGCTAGGGCGTCACTCCCTCGACGGTGACCCCGGGCCCGAGCTTCTTGGCCACCTCCTTGGCGACGTCGCCCTCGACGAAGAGACGCCAGCCCACCTTCTCGGGCCGGACCACGAGGACGTGCTGGACGCCCCGGGCCGCGGCCGCCTGGGCGATCGTCTTGGACGGCCGCCGCGTGGCGGCGATCTGACCCCAGGCCTCTGACCCTCCCTTCTCAATGGCAGCTACCGCCCGCTGCGCGATCTCCTTCTGCTCGTTCATCTCCTTTCTCGTCGGCATGAGGCCGGGGTTGGGCAGCCCGAGCGACGAGCCGTAGATGCGGGCGACGGTCACCACCGCCACCGGCTCGCCGACGCTGATGCGCAGCGCCTGGCGGATCGCCGCGCCGGGGATCTTCTCCCCGTTGGACGCGATGAGCACCGCCGCCCTCTGCGTCGGCTGCTTGTCGAACTTCCGCCGGCCGAACTTCCTCCGGACCGGTGAGCCCAGGGCCGGCGCATCCGGGGCCGGCGACGTCACCGTCACCGCTCGGTCTCGGCCTGCATGGTGGACAGCGTGGGCATCGCCTGGGGCGTGAGGACCGTCGGCCCGGGCGTGTCGTCGAGGTCGATGCCGCCGGGCGACCCCACGACGAGCGGCATCTCGTCAGTGGCCGCGATCCCCCGCCGCTTGTCGCTCGTCTTGCGCCACCAGTAGAGCGGGACGTACGCCGCCACGATCACCAGGCCCAGGATGTAGAGGAAGTGCCCCTGCCCGGGCCCCACCACGATGTCGGGCGAATTCCAGCCGCCCACGAAATAGTCGAAGGTGAGGAAGAGCGCCACCACCAGCGCCACCCAGCGGAACCATCCCGGCATGCGGAACGGGCTCACCCGCTCCGGACGGAACTGGCGCAGGAGGAAGTAGCCGTACATGGACGCCGCCACGGCGACGATGTAGCCGACGTTGGAGAAGATGTAGATGCGCACCGGCGACCCGAAGAGGCTGACGATGAGGGCACAGACCACGTTGAAGGCCATGGCCCGGTCCGGCACGTGGTGCTTGTTCTTGTGCTCGAAGAACCGTGGCAGGAGCCGGTCCTCGGAGGCCTGGAACAGCGACCGGGCCACGCCCATGATGGCGTTGAGCACGGAGAGCAGCAGGGCGAAGATCAGCGGGATGCCGATGAGGTACTTGACCCAGGCGGCGTTGCCGAAGATGTGGTCGCAGAAGCTCGTGTAGAGCGTGAGCGGGTCCGCCGTCTTGAGCGAGGCCCCCAACACCCCGACGAACACGACCGCCGTGCCGATGTAGACGAACACGCCGTAGAGTCCCTCGGCCGTCAGGGCGATCTTGGCGTCACGGGCCGGGTCGCGGCACTCGCCGATGTAGCAGGCGGCCGCCTCCATGGCGATGGCGTTCCACGAGATCACGAAGATCCAGGCCAGGAAGAAGATGCTTCCCGAGGTCGCGGGAGCGGCGTAGTGGAAGCCCGAGATGTTCGCCCAGTGGAAGGTCGAGGGCTTGAAGATCGGCAGGATGATCAACAGCGTGAGCGGGACCATGGAAGTCACCCCGAGGATGGTGGCGAACGTCGCCCCGAGACGGATACCGAACCAACAGAGGGCGAACAGCCCGAGCAGGCCGACGAACGTGATGACGAGCACGCCGAGGGACACCGGCGTGCCCAGCGTGCCGAGGGGCGAGAAACTCCGGCCGAGGGGCACGTGGAAGAGGACCGCGATATAACCGGCGGCCAACAGCATGTTGATCGGCGCCACGGGGAACCAGCCCAGCCAGTACCCCCAGCCGGACACGCCGCCGATGTGCTTGGCCGTCGTGTGCCCGAGCGGTTCGAAGCTCTCGTAGGCGTAGGACGGCATGCCCCCGGTCCGGTGCGGCAGGAGCGCTGCCAGCTCGCCCATGCACAGGCAGACGATCAGGCCGATGATCACCACCAGCGCAATCGCCGGGATGGCGGCCGCGCCCATGGAGGACACGGCGAAGGGCACGATGCCCGTCACCAGGATCGTGCCCGCGAGCCCGATCACGAACGCCCCCCACCAGTTGGTCCCCCGGTGCAGGGAGGTGGCGATCTCGGCGGGCGCGCCGCTCGTCACGGTGCCTTCTTCACTCATGTGCTCATCTCCTCAATGGGCTCTCTTGCATCGGGTGGGCCATCCGGGTTGGTCGGTCGGTTTTGCCTTGGTTGCGCCGTCAAAAGGCCTCGAGGTAGCGGTCGAGCTCCCACGGGGTGACCAGGGCATCGGAGGCCCTGACCTCGGCGCGCTTGGTGGCGACGAAGTAGTCGACGTAGTCGCCGTCTGGGGTCTTGCCGAGACCGGCGCGCAGCACGTCGTCGCCTTCGAGGTGGTCGAGCGCGTGCCACAGCGTCATCGGCATCGCACGCAACCCCAGCGACGCCGCCTCCGCCTCGCCGATCTTGAGGAGGTTGAACTCACACGGATCGCCGGGATCGACGCCGCGTTCCATACCGTCGAGCCCGCACGCGATGAGCGCGCTCAACGCGAGGTACGGGTTGGCCGACCCGTCGATGCAGCGGTCCTCCACCCGGCCGGCGTCGGGCACCCGCAGCATGTGGGTCCGGTCGTTGCCGCCGTAGGTCGCATAGGCCGGCGACCACGCGGCGCCCGAGTTGGGGGGCGCGCTCGCCAGCCGCTTGTACGAGTTGACCGTCGGGCACGCGACGGCGGTGAGGGCTTCGGCGTGGTCGAGCAGGCCGCCGATGAAGGAGTACCCCATCGGTGAGATCCCGAGCCCGCGCGCGTCGGCCGGGTCGGCGAACAGCTCGGCGCCGTCCTCGTCCCACAGGCTCAGGTGCATGTGCAGGCCGTTCCCCGTCAGGTGCGAGAACGGCTTCGGCATGAAGGTCGCCACCATGCCCGCCTGGGCCGCCAGCGAGTGCACCATGTAGCGGAAGACGACGACCCGGTCGGCCGTGGTCAACGGGTCGGCGTAGCGGAAGTTCTGTTCGAACTGCCCGTTGGCATCCTCGTGGTCGTTGGCGTAGTTGGCCCACCCCATGGTGTTGAGGTGCTTGGAGACCGAGGTGAGGTGGTCGTACATGCGGGTCAGCGCCCGGGCGTCGTAGCAGGGAGCCGCGGCGCGGTCGTCGGGATCGGCCACCGCGATGGCACCGTCGGGGGTCCGCCGCACCAGGAAGTACTCGGCCTCGGCGCCGACCTTCATGGCGTGACCGGCGGCGGCGAGCCGCTCGAGCTGGCCCCGCAGGATCACCCGGGGCGCGTAGGGCCACGGCTCGCCCTCGACGTAGGGGTCGCACTGGACGATGCCGAGCCCGGGGCGCCACGGGGCCGGCGTATAGGAGCTGAGGTCCGGCATGGCCAGGATGTCGGGCGACGACGGCACCTGGCCCATGGGCCCGGCGGCGAACCCGGCGAACCCGGCGCCGTCGGCCATGAGCCCGTCGATGGCGGAGACCGGCACCATCTTGGCGCAGGGCTTGCCGTGCATGTCCACGAACATGGCGAAGAGGAACTCGACGCCGTCGCGCTCGGTCAGCGCCCGCAGCGTGTCCGCGGCCTTCGCCGGGCTCTCTCGGTCCAGTGTGATCGCCATGTGGCGCCTCCCGCATTTCGTGCCATCGAGGTGTCGGCTCGCAAGCCCTCTTCGTCAACGATGTTGCATCACGGGAAACTGACGATGGTTACCGGACTATTGCGAAGTGTTGCGTGCCCGTTAACTGAAACCGCCACGCCCACCTAGATGACAGGCGTGTAAACAGCACGAGCGGAAGCCGTCGAACCGGGCAGGGATTGTTGCATTCTGTTCTACGTTGTTTCTTGACAGGCAACATCCCGCCGTCATAATGGGAACCGCATGAGCGATCCGGCCTCCGAGCGCACGACCCTGCACCGTTACGCGCACCGCGCCGTCTACGACCGGGCCACGGTGGACACCATCCTCGACGAGGGCTTCGTCTGCCACGTCGGGCTGACCACGTCGGAGGGCTATCCGGTCGTCATCCCGCTGGCCTACGGCCGCGACGGTGACGTCGTCTATCTGCACGGGTCCGCCGCCAGCCGGATGTTTCGCGGCGCCCGCGCCGCCGAGACAGATATCTGCATGACGGTGACGTTCGTGGACGGGCTCGTGGTGGCGCGCTCGACCTACAACACCGACATCAACTACCGCTCGGTCGTGATCATCGGCCCGGCCAGCGAGGTGAAGGACCTCGACGAGAAGCGCGCCGCCCTGGACCTCATGGTCGACCACATCATTCCCGGTCGCAGCCGCGACGCGCGCCCGCCCACCGAGAAGGAGCTGCGCAGCACGATGCTGCTGCGCCTCCCCCTCGGCGAGTGCTCGGCCAAGGTGCGCAGCGGCTGGCCGCTCGACGAGGAGGAGGACTACGACCTCCCCATCTGGGCCGGTGTGATCCCGTTCACCACGGTGGTGGAACAGGCCGTCGTCGACCCGGGCCTGCGCGTCGGCGCCGCCATGCCGGCGTACGTGGCGAATTACCGCCGCCCGGTCATGGCCGCGGCGGCCACCAACGTGTCCAACGGGAGCGCCGGCTGACATGTGCGGCGTCGTCGGTCTCCTCCTGCGTGACCCCGACCTGGAGCCGCAGCTGGGCGCGCTCCTCGTGCCGATGATCGAGGCGCTCGACGAGCGCGGCCCGGACTCCTCGGGCATCGCGGTCTACGCCGACACGCCGGCCCACCCCGAGCTGGCCGGCGGCCAGGCCCCGCTCGTCCGGCTCTCCCTCGGCGCCGACGTCGAGGTCGACTGGATGGCCGTCGGCTGCGAACTGCTCGAACTGTGCGGCACCGGCGCCGACCTCCAGCGCTTCGGGGCCGGACTCGTCGTCGACATGCCCGAGGAGACGCTCCCCGACGCGCACGCCCTGCTGGCCGCCGACTGGAATCAGGTGCGCGTGCTCGGCACCGGCCGCCACGTCCGGGTCCTGAAGGACACGGGGCGCCCCACCGACACGTGCGCCCGCTACGGCATCCGCCACTGGGAGGGGTACCAGGCCGTGGCGCACACACGGATGGCGACGGAGTCCGCCGTCACGGTGCTGCACTCACACCCCTTCGTACCGGCCCGGGATCTCTGCGTCGTGCACAACGGCTCCTTCTCCAACTACGCGTCGGTGCGCCGGCGCCTCGAGGACGATGGCGTCGCCTTCGACTCGGACAACGACTCCGAGGTGGCGGCGCGCTTCCTGGCCTCCCGGCTCGAGTTCGGCGACGACCTCGAGGAGGCGACGCGCTGGGTGATGAAGGAGATGGACGGGTTCTTCACCCTCGTGATCACGAGCGCCGAGGGCATGTCGGTCGTGCGCGACGCCTTCGCCTGCAAGCCCGCCGTGGTGGCCGAGACCGCAAGCTACGTCGCTGTCGCGTCGGAGTACCGCGCGCTGGCCGAGCTGCCCGGCATCGCGGACGCCGTCGTGTTCGAACCCCACCCCGAGGAGGTCTACACATGGAGCCGCTGACGATAGACCCCGCGACGCTCGTCGCGCCGTTGACCCTCGACTGCGACGAGCTCAGCGTGCGCGAGGTCAACGCGGTGCTGCAGCGCCTGCCGGAGTGGTCCGAGGCCACCGTGACGCAGCCACGCGGCCGCCACAACCTCGCCGTCGGCCTCGCGCACCCCATGGCGATCACGATTGACGGCAACGCCGGCTACTTCGTGGGCGGTCTGGGCGGTGCCCGCGACGGCAGCGGGCCCGACATCGTGGTCAACGGGTTCGTCGGCTGGGCCGTCGGCGAGAACCTCATGGGCGGCACCATCCGAGTGAAGGGGAGCGCGTCGCAGAGCGCAGGGGCCACCGCACGGGGCGGGCGCGTCTTCGTCGAGGGCCATGCCTCGCTGCGCGCCGGGATCTCGCTCAAGGGCGGCACCGTCGCCATCGCCGGCAACGCCGGCGCCATGACCGGGTTCATGGCGCAGGCCGGCACCATCCTCATCGGAGGCAACGCCGGCCACGCGCTCGGCGACTCACTCTACGAGGCGGTCATCTATGTGCAGGGCACCATCGCATCCCTCGGTGCCGACGCCGTGGTCGAGGAGATGACCGACGACGACGTGCTCGCCGTGAAGGGCCTGGTCGAGGAGAGCGGCTTCGACCACATCGAGCCCGACCGGGTGACCAAGGTGGCGTCGGCGCGCCAGCTGTACCACTTCTCCACCCACCACCACGGCACCTACTGATGGAGAGTCCCAGGCCCGCGCCCAGTCCCGAGAACCACAGCTTCCCGCCCGAGGCCATCGCCCGCGTCCACGAGATGGCCGAGACGGGCCACTACCCGATCCGCGGCCTCGGCGCCCGGCGGAAGCTCCCCACCTTCGACGACCTCGTCTTCCTCACCGCGTCCGTCTCGCGCTACCCGCTCGAGGGCTACCGCGAGCGCTGCGACACCGCCACGACGCTCGGCACCCGCCACGCGGCGAAGCCGCTCCACCTCGATATCCCGATCACCATCGCCGGCATGAGCTTCGGCGCGCTGTCGGCCAGCGCCAAGGAGGCGCTCGGGCGCGCCGCGACCGAGGTCGGCACCTCGACCACGACGGGCGACGGCGGGATGACCCCCGAGGAGCGCAAGGCCTCGTCGCAGCTCGTCTACCAGGTGCTCCCGTCGCGCTACGGCTTCGACCCGGCCGACCTGCGCCAGGCCGACGCCGTCGAGATCGTGATCGGGCAGGGCGCCAAGCCGGGGGGCGGCGGCCTGCTGCTCGGCCAGAAGGTCAACGAGCGCGTCGCGGCCATGCGCACGCTGCCGCCGGGCATCGACCAGCGCTCGGCCAGCCGCCACCCCGACTGGGTCGGCCCCGACGACCTGCGCATCAAGATCGAAGAGCTGCGTGAGGCCACCGGCTGGCAGATCCCGATCTACGTCAAAGTCGGCGCGACCCGGGTCGACCACGACGTCCAGCTGGCGGTGGCCGCCGGCGCCGACGTGGTCGTGGTCGACGGCATGCAGGGTGGCACCGCCGCCACCCAGGACGTGTTCATTGAGCACGCCGGCATCCCCACCATGCCGGCCGTGCGCATGGCGGCCGAGGCGCTCCGCGCCGTCGGGGCACGCGAGGAGGTGCAGCTCGTCGTCTCCGGCGGGATCCGCTCGGGAGCAGACGTGGCCAAGGCCCTGGCGCTCGGGGCGGACGCCGTGTCCATTGGCGTCGCTGCCCTCCTCGCCCTCGGCTGCAACCGACCCTCCTATCGCGACGCCAACGGCACCCACGACGTCGGCGCGGACTACGCCGCGCTCGGCACGGCGGCGGGCCGCTGCGCCCACTGCCACACGGGCCGGTGCCCCGTCGGCATCGCGACCCAGGACGCCGCGCTCGAGGCGCGGCTCGATCCCGTCCACGCCGCCACCGCGGTGGCCAACTACCTGCGCGCCGTCACCATGGAGGTGACGGCGTTGGCCCGGGCCTGCGGGAAATCCAGCGTGCATCACCTGGAACCCGAAGACCTGGCCGCGCTCACGGTGGAGGCTGCCGCCATGGCCCGGGTCCCACTGGCCGGCACCGGCTGGATCCCGGGTTGGCCCACCTGACCGCCGTGCCTGCTCTCCGCTCGGCGGAGGTCGTGGTGATCGGTGGCGGCGTGGCCGGACTCTCGACGGCGCGCGCCCTCGTCGAGCTCGGCGTCACCGACGTCGTCGTGCTCGAGCGCGCCACCGTCGGCTCGGGTGGCACCGGCAAGTCGAGCGGCGTCGTGCGCTGCCACTACGGCATCCGCTCGCTCGCCGCCATGGCCTGGCACGCGCTGCCCGTGCTCGAACAGGCCACCGAGATCCTCGGCACCCCGTCCGGCTACACCAACACCGGCTACCTGGTCGGCGTTGGCCCGGAAAACCTAGGGTCGCTGCGCGCCAACGTCGCCATGCAGCAGTCGCTCGGGATCGAGGTCGAGCTGGTCGGGCACGACGCGGCGCGGCGCCTGTGGCCCGCGGCGCGGCTCGACGACTTCGCCGAGTTCGCCTACGAGCCGCGCGGCGGCTACGGCGACGGGCACCAGACCGCGCTGGCCTTCGCCGGCGCGGCGCGGCGCGGCGGCGCGCGGTTGCGCCAACACCTTGGCGTCGCCGCCATTGAGACGGCGGGCGACAAGGTGACGGGGGTTCGCCTCGTGGACGGCGACCGCGTCGGCGCCGCCCACGTCGTCCTGGCGGCCGGGCCGTGGTCCCCCGCCCTGGCCACCCCGCTCGGGCTCGACGTCCCGGTACGCGCCCAGCGCGCGCAGATCCTCCTCGTCGACCCGGGCCGGCCGCTCGGGCCCCTCCCCGTCTTCTCGGACCTGGTGTCGCTCCAGTACGTGCGCACCGAGGGTGCGGGCGCGCTACTGCTCGGCGACAGCGACCACTCGCGGCCCGAGTGGGCCGATCCAGACGACTACCGCGAACGGGCGGGCGAGGAGGACCTGGCCGCCCTGGTGCCCAAGTTCGCTTATCGCTTCCCCGGCTTCGACGGCGCGGCGCTGTCGTCCTCCTACGCCGGGTGTTACGACGTCACGCCCGACTACAACCCGATCATCTCGGCCACGCCCGTCGAAGGGCTGTGGCTGTGCACCGGCTTCTCCGGGCACGGCTACAAGATCTCGCCCTCGGTCGGTGAGCTCATGGCGGACCTGGTCGTGCGCGGGACGAGCCGCCACGCCGACGTCGACCACCGCGACTTTCGCTGGGAGCGCTTCGGCGAGGAGGACCCCCTGGTCAGCGAGCACCCCTACGCGGGGGCCGGCCAGATGCGCTGAGCCGTGGCTTCCCGCTGCAACCTCCGGCACGTGTCTAGGCTGACCGGCCGTGGCCACTCGCCGGACCGCAGACGCCCCGGGGGGACGCCCGTCGTCCCGATCGAAGGGGACGGCCAAGCGCTCGGCCCCGACCCGTACGACCACGCCACCACGTGCCCACGCCACCAAGTCGGCGCAGCGCAAGGCAGCGGACGCCGTGGCGATCGATAACGCCACCGGTCCCGACGGCGATGGCACCCTGGGTCAGGTCATCGCCAACCACGTGCGCTCCCGGCGTCTCGAGATCGGGCTCAACGTGGGCCAGCTGGCCGAGCGCACCGGGATTTCGAAGGGGATGCTGTCCAAGATTGAGAACGCGCAGACCTCGCCGAGCCTGACCACCCTCGAGCGCCTGGCCGGCGCGCTCGACATGCCAGTGACCTCGTTGTTCCGTGGCCTCGCCGAAGAACGTGACGCCGTGTTCGTCAAAGCGGGGAGCGGGCCCGAGATCGTGCGCAAGGGCACGCGCGCCGGGCACACCTACGAGCTCCTGGGCAGCCTGCGTGGTCCGTACAAGCGGGTGGAACCGCTGCTCGTCTCGCTCGACGAGGAGACCGAGGTGTTCCCGCTCTTCCAGCACAGCGGGATCGAGGTCCTCTACATGCTGAGTGGGGTCATGGAGTACGGCTACGGCCGCCAGCGTTACAAGATGGAGCGGGGGGACACGCTGCAGTTCGAAGGCGACATCCCCCACGGCCCGACCATGCTGATCAAGCTGCCGATCCGCTTCCTCTCCATCACCATCTACGGGGGCGAGCGCACCTGACCCACCACGGCGCACGCCCCGCCCGCGCGACGCCCGAGAGGTGGACAATTAACAGAATGGATACGCGCCGGGTCTTGCCCTGACGCCTCTGGGTTGTTCACTATTGGTAAACAAAGTTTCCTAGAAAGCGAGCCGGCACGCATGGCGACAGACCTCGAGCAATTCGTGCACCAACCCGGAAGGGACGACGCCATCGAGGCGGTCGCCCGCCGCATCGCCGACGAAGGCGTCACCTACGTCTACTTCCAGTTCGTCTCGGTGACGGGGCGCGTGATGGGCAAGGGCGTCCCGGCGGCCCACTGGGCGTCCGTAGCGACCAAGGGATTCCAGCTCGTCTACGGCGCGACGGCCAACCTGTTCATCGACCGGCACGGCCAGTACATCGGCTACGGCCCCGAGGCCTCCGAGCTGGTCGGCCTGCCCGACGTCGAGACGTTCTGCCCGCTGCCCTGGGACCCGAAGGTGGCTCGAGTCTTCTGCACCCTCTTCCGTGGCCGCGAGGAGCGCACCGACCCGGGCGCCTACCTGACGTCCGACTGCCGAGGCAATCTGCACCGCCTGCACGCGCAGTTCAGCGCCGACACCGGCCTGACCCTGCGCGCGGGGTGCGAGCCCGAGATGATGTGGCTCAAGACGAACCCCGACGGCACGCCGTCGGTGGAGGGGGTCACCAAGCCCTACTGCTACCACATCGATCAGTTCTCCGAATTGCAGCCGGTCATCCACCGCGTCGTCGAGTACTCGACGGCCATGGGCCTCGACATGATCCAGGGCGACCACGAGGACGCGCCCGGCCAATTGGAGCTGAACTTCACCTTCGGCCCGGCAGAGCAGACGGCGGACAACCTCACGACCTACCGCCAGGTGTGCCGGCAGGTGGGGCGAGAGTTCGGGCTCTTCCCCTGCTTCATGCCCAAGCCGTTCATGGGCGTCTCGGCCAACGGGTGTCACCACAACATCTCGCTCTGGCAGGACGACATCAACATGTTCCTGCCCGACGGCGACGACGCTCGTCTGCCGTCGAAGACCGGCCTGCATGCCATCGGGGGCGTGCTGACGCACCTCCGCGCGCTCACCGCCATCACCGCTCCGACCGTGAACTCGTATCGACGCTTCGCCGACGCCGGGTTCTGGGCACCGATCTTCGCCGACTGGGGGTTCCAGAACCGCACCACCGCACTCCGCGTGAGCGCGCCGGGCCGCTTCGAGTACCGCTCGGTCGACTCCGCGGTGAACCCCTACCTCTCGATGGCCGGCCTCTTGGCGGCCATGCGCGACGGCCTCGACCAGAGCATCGACCCCGGCCCACCCGAGGAAGGGAACATCTACGAGGCCATCGAGGCCGGCAAGTCCGTCGAACGCATCCCGGCCACCCTGGGCGAGGCGCTCGACGCCCTCGAGGCCGACCCCATCATCCGCTCGGCCCTGCCCGGCGAGATGCTCGACGTCTTCCTCCACTACAAGCGCGACGAGTGGGAGCGCTTCATCGGCACCGTCACCGACTGGGACGTCAAGGAATACCTCGACATCCTGCCGTGACGCCGCCGCCCCGCCCCCAGACCGAGGCCGGTCGCGTCCTGGTCTTCCAGCACCATCCCCTCGAGGACCCCGGTTCGCTGGGCCCGTCGCTCGTGGACGCTGGCCTCTCGCTCGTCGTGGTCGAGCTCGACGCCGGCGAGGTGATCCCGCCGCTCGAGCCCTTCGACCTGCTGCTGGCGATGGGCGGGCCGATGGACGTGTGGGAGGAGCGCGAGCACCCCTGGCTGATCGGCGAGAAGGCCGCCATCCGGCGCTGGGTGGCCGAGCTCGGCCGGCCCTTCCTCGGCGTCTGCCTCGGTCACCAACTGCTGGCCGAGGCGCTGGGCGGGTCCGTGGGAGCGATGGCCGAGCCGGAGATCGGCGTGGTCGACGTCGAGCTCACCGACGACGGACTGGCCGACCCGCTCTTCGCCGACGTCGCACCGTTCCTGTACGGGTCGCCGCCCAGCGTCCCCGGGCTGCAGTGGCACGGGGCCGAGGTGACCGAGCCGCCGCCCGACGCGGTCATCCTGGCCCGGACCGCCCGCAGCGCGGTGCAGGCGATCCGCGTCGGGCCGCGCGCCTGGGGCGTCCAATTCCACGTCGAGGCGGGCCCCTCGACGGTCCCGGAGTGGGCGACGGTGCCCGAGTACGCACGCACCCTGGCGGCGCACTTCGGCAGCGCGGCCGTGCTCGAGGCCGACGTGGCGCGCCATCGCGCCGCCATGGATGCGGCGGCCCGCGGCCTGGTGCTTGGACTTCTCGGCACCGTCCTCGGCACGGGGGTGGAGGCGTGACGGCGTTGCCGCCGGGCCTCACCGCGGCGGTAGCGGAGCGGGCCACCTTGCACTGGCTGGCGGCGTCCGGCATCACAACGATCCACTGTGCGCTGGTCGACGCGTCCGGGACCCTGCGGAGCAAGCGGCTGAGTGCCGTCGCCGCCGCCCGGGCACTCGAGCAGGGCTGGAGTTTCATCGACGCCGTGCAGTGGTGGGGCCCCGACGACGCCCTCGGACGCCACGCCGGGGCGCGCTCGCAACCGGCCATCATCGAGCTCGACTCCGGCCGCCCGTACCCGTTCGGGACGGGCGGGGCGATCTTCCTCGCCGAGTTCACCGAACCGTTGGGCGAACTATCCGCCCGCCACCAGCTCCGGCGCCTGGCCGAGCGCGCGGCCGCGTCGGGACTTCTCGCCCGGGTGGGGTGGGAGTTCGAATGCATCGTGCTCGACAAGGTGGCCCCCGACCCGGTCCCCGCCATGGGCGACAACCGCTGCTGGTCCGCCCTGACCATGGCGACCCAGGAGGAGGATCTCGCCGAGCTGGTGGCGACGCTCGAGCGCGGCGGCATCGCAGTCGACCACGTTTGCGCGGAGCTGGGGCCGGGGTGCCTGGAGATCGCGCTGAGTCCCGAGCACGCGCTGCGCGCGGCCGACGCCGCGGCCCTGGCCAAGCTCTACACGAAGGCCCACTACGCGCGGCAGGAGCGCCAGGCCACGTTCATGGCGCAGCTCGGTCCCGAGTTCCCGGGCTTGGGCGGTCACCCGAGCCTGTCGCTCCACTCGGCCGTCGACGGCGAATCCCTCCTGTGCGACGACGCCGGCGTGCTCTCGAAAACGGGCGCCGCCGCGGTGGCGGGGATCGTGGCACTCCTCCCCGAGCTCCTCGCGCTGGTCGCGCCGTACCCGAATTCGTACCGCCGTTTCGGGCCCGGCAACTGGGCACCGTCGACCGCCAGCTGGGGCGACGACAATTACAGCTGCGCACTGCGCGCGGTCACCGCCGACCCGCGCACCGCTCGTCTCGAACTGCGGATTCCCGGTGCCGACGTGGGCCCCCACCACGCCCTGGCCATGCTCCTCGGTGCGGCGCTCTACGGGATTGAGGAGCGGCTCGACCCGCCACCTCCGGTCGTGGCACCACTGGACGGTCGGCAGCAGTCCGAGGCGGCGGCCCTCCCCCATGACTTGGTCACCGCGGCGGACCGGTTCGCCCGGAGCGACGTCGCCCGCGAGCTCTTCGGCGACGCGTTCACCGCACACTTCGCCTCCTCGCGGCGAGACGAGGCGGCCGCCTGCCATCGCTTCGTCTCGCCCGAGGAGCGCGCCCGCTATCTGGCCCAGGTCTGACCCGACGGGAGCCGCGAGAGACGTGCACGTGGGATTCGAATTCGAGCTGAGCGACGAGGACGTCGAGACGTTTCGGCGCGACGGATTCGTCGTCGTCGAACACCTCGTCGACCCGGCGCTGGCGCGCCGGGCGCTGGACCGCTACGAGGACCTGTTCGCCGGTGGATTCGAGACGGGCCTTTACCCCGACGAGTGGAACTGGCGCACCGGTGTCAGCCCACCCGAGCTGACCCGGCAGATCTGCAACGCGTGGAAGTCCGACCGCGCCATCGCCCGGGTGGTGTTGCGGCCTGACATCGGCCGCGCCTGCGCACGGTTGGGAGGGTGGCCGGGGGCGCGCCTCAGCCAGGACAACGTGCTGTGGAAGCCCCCCGGGGGCAAGGCTCTGGGCTTCCACCAGGACTCGAGCTACGAGCAGTGGGCGATCCCGTCGGAATGGGTCAGCTGCTGGATCGCCCTCGAGGACACCTCGGTGGCGCAGGGCACGGTCGAGTACGTCCGCGGCTCGCACCGCTGGAACCGGCGGTGGGGAATGATCGAGCAGTTCCACGGACCGGCCGACCCACACGCCGAGCTGCGCCAGGCGGCCGCCGCACACGGCGTGGAGCCTGAACGGGTCCCGGTGGAGGTGCCGGCCGGCGGGGGCGCCTTCCACGACGGATGGACCTGGCACGGCTCGGACGTCAACCGTTCGACGGCGCCACGCCGCTCGCTCGTCGCGCACTGCATGTCGTCGGAGGCCAGGTTCCACCCGGACACGACCGGCTACCTCTACAGCCGCTACAAGCGCTTCGGCGACGACGCGATGGACGAGTCCTTCTTCCCCATCACGTGGCGAGAGGACGGGCATCGCTCGGGGTTCATCGATGCCTATCTCGAGGAGCGGATCGGGTGGGCCGGCGCACGACCGGCGTCGGAGTCCGAAGGATCAATGGCTGGCTGAAGCGGCGACCAGCTCGGCAAGCTCGCGGTCGAGCGAGTCACCGTGCACCCCCCGCACTGCCTTGAGGGGGGCGGGAGCGGTGAGCACAGGCAAGCCGGTGAGGGTGGTCACCCGCTCACGCAGGCCGGCGCCGCGCAGGCGGCTCCAGCGGCGGCGCCGATTCGAGCCGAAGACGATCGCGTCGGCACCCCAGTCCTGGGCCGCCTCGGCGATGCGCCCGCCGACGGTAAAGCAGTTGGCCAGGTAGTGCACGCCATCGGCTGCAACGCCGGCGCGGCGAAGCGCGGTGACCGTACGGTCGACGATGGCCATCGCCTCGGACTCGGTCTCGTACGCGGTGCCTCGACCGCCGACGATCAGTTCGTTCACATGGACGACCCGAACAGCCGCGTCGAACTCCCGGGCCAGCGCGGTGGCGAAGTCCACGGCCACCTCGCCCGAGTTCGTCCGGTCCACCGCAAGAATGATTCGGTTGAACATGGCAGTCTCATTTCCTGTCGCCCCGCCCCGGCGGCATCGTCTCTTTGTTTCCTCCATGTTAACAGATTCGGCTCACCTTAATAAACCCTGTTTCCTGTCAATAAACAGTTAACGTCCACCGAGCCAGCGCTGCCTGCCGTCGGGGCAGGCCAGACAGACTTTTTCGCCTTCGCCGGCCGTCGCTCCGCCAGGGGCAGATGCGCCCCCACATTCGGAGGGGCATTCGGACCAGGCCGAGCAGCAAATACTGGGTGTATGATTGGTGTATGGCACGCACCAACATCGACATCGACGAAGAGGCCTGCCAGACGGTGATGGCCCGCTACGTCCTCGAAACCAAGCGGGACGCGGTGAACTTCGCCCTGCGGGCACTCGCTGGCGAGGCGCTCGGGCTCGACGAGGCACGGTCGCTCCGCGGCTCGGGTTGGGAGGGCGACCTCGAAGAGATGCGGTCGCACCGAGCGCCGTGATCCTCGTCGACACCTCGGCCTGGATCGAGTTCCTCCGAGGGACAGATAGCCCGATGTGCAACCGGGTGGACGCCCTCTTGGACGACGACTTCGCCACCTGCCATCCCGTCCGCATGGAGGTGCTCGCCGGGGCCCGAGACGAGATGCATCTGCGCCGGCTTCGGGGACTGCTCGCTCGGGGGACGCTCGTGCCCACGCTGGCAGGCGACTACGAGGAGGCGGCTGCGCTGTACCGTTCGTGCCGTCGAAGCGGCGAGACGGTGCGGCGGATGATCGACTGCCTCATTGGCGCCACGGCGATTCGCGCGCACATGAGCGTCTTGCACTCCGACGCGGACTTCGAGGTCCTGGCGAGACATACGGCGCTCGACCTCGATTCCTTTTGAACCTGTAGTAAGACGAGATGGCCCGGGGGGGCGTGCGAATCGATGACCCTCCGGCCGCGACAGCAAAGGGGCGGTAAGAACATGCGCAGACGCCACACCGGCAGGACGGTGACGTTGACGACACTGATATTCCTGCTCGCGGTGGTCGGTACGGGGGCCGCGGCCGGCGGCGGACCCGCTGGCGCCGCGTCGCGGACACCGACCTACTACGTCTCGCTGGGGGACTCGTACTCGGTCGGCTACCAGCCGGGGAAGGGTGCGACACCCGGCTACGCCACCTACGTGGCGAAGCACACCGGCCTCACCCTCGTGAACTTCGGGTGTGCGGGAGCGACGACGACCTCTCTGTTGCACACGGTCGGGTGCCCGGCGGTGCTGGCGCACACGGCCGGTGGGCAGAGCTACCCATCGACCACGCAAATCTCGGCGGCGCTGGGCTTCATCAAGGCGCACAAGGGCCACATCGGGCTCATCACGGTGTCGATCGGTGGCAACGACGTGGTGCCGTGCGCCGAGAACGCCAATCCGATCACCTGCGTGGGGACGGCGGTCACGAGCATCAAGACGAACGTGACCTTCACGGCCTCCCTGCTGCGGGCGGCGGCAGGGCCCAAGGTGCCGATCATCGGCTCCACGTATCCCGACGTGATCCTGGGTACCTACGTCTATCCCAAGAATCCGGCGCCGACGGCAGCGGTCAATCTGGCCAAGGTGTCGGTCGTTGCCTTTCAGACCCTGGTCAACCCGGCACTGTCCAAGGCGTACGCCAGTTCCGGTGGCGCTTTCGTCGACGTCACCAAAGCGACGGGCGCGTACACCTCGTTGACCCGGACCGTGCACACCAAGGCCTACGGGACCATTCCCGTCCCGGTGGCCAGCGTCTGCTCGCTCACGTGGTTCTGCGCCAAGGGCGACATCCACCCGATGAACAAGGGGTACACGTTGATCGGGAAGCTGATCACGGCAAAGTACGCCTCGATAAAGAGGTAGCCAACTCACGTGCGACCTGGCGCGTTTTGCGTCTACCGGGGAAACACCTACCGCGCCGCCGTCAGTTCACGTCGCCCCGGCCGCCCCGCCGCTCGAGCGGTGGCGGAAGAGCGCCTTGCGCGCCACCTTCGCCACGGCCTTGTCGGGGTAGATATCGCCGATCACCGACAGCACGGTCTCAGTCTCGGGCAGGCGGACCTGCCACGCCGCGGCCAGCCCCGCATCGACACCTCCCGCCCCGGAAACTGGGACTAACCATTTCGCTACGGCGTCGGGCCCCCACAGCGTGAGCACCGCATAGAGCAAGCGCACAAACCGTTTCGGATCGCCCGCGGCGTCCAACTCGTCAAGGCCACACAGACCTGCATCTACCTGCCACACGGTGGCGTAGGCGCTCAACTCCGGGTCACGTTCGAGCCGCGCCACCTCCTTGGAGGCGGACGGGCCCAGGAGCGACAACGCCTGAAAGCCGACGACACGCCCTGTCTCGTCCGCGGCACCCAGCGCGCCGACGAGCAAGGCCGCCGCTTCGTCTCCGTGGCCCGCCATCCAGGTCTCGACCTCGAGCGCACCCACGTCGTCGGGCAGGTCGGCCACCCGCCGCAATAGTTCGTCGGCACTCACCGATGCCAGGGCACCGCCAACCGGGACCTCCGCCGTCCCCGAGAGCAGACGGTGCATCGTCCATGTGCCGAGGGGCGTCAGGGTGACGGTCCCACCGACCTCCTCGGTGCTGTATCGGCTGGTTTCGCGCAGGACCACGCCCGACTTCACGACGAGCCCGAGCTCGCCAAGGCGGTCGAAGGCCCGTCGCAGGTCGTGATTGACGAATTCCTCCTCCATCTCGAGACGGTGCGCGTCGAGACGATCGAGGTCGTACCGGTCGTTGAGGCGCGCCCAGAGCAGGTCGGCGATGTCGTCGATCTCCACCGGCACCGGAGAGCTGTAGAGCAGGGACAGCATGCCGGGGAGTTGGTGGTCGAGCTCCTCGGCGTACCAGCCGAAGCCGTAGCGGTCCGGCTCGTCGTGGAGCCGGGTCGTGCCGACGACCTCGGTCAGCATCTCGAAGAGGACAAGGAGCGCCTCCAGGGGTGCGTCGTCGAGGAGCGCCACCTCCGGCCCCGGCCGGACCGAACGCACGTCTGGCCTCTCGAGAAACCCACTCGCCAGTGCCAGGCGGAAGGTCCGGTGGACGCCGGGCAAATCGGCCGAACTCCGGGTCCGGAACACCTGGTCGCCGAATTGCTTGTCGAACTCGTCGTCCGTTCCGAGCAACTCGACCAGGGCCTTGCCGTCCGCCAGTTTCAGGTTGCCGCGATCGGTGAGCTTCCGACCGTCGCCCACGAAGGACACGAGCTTCTCAATCCGCTGGAAGAGGACCGCTCCTCGAGCCGCCTCGACGAGCTCCTCCTCGGGGGCCAGGACGACGGGACGCAGACGCAGGGCAGGCGCTGACTTGCCCCCGCGCCCGCCACGCCCACTGGCCGCCGACGGCTCGTCGTCCGACAACCCGAGCACGCGGCCGCGCTCCTCGAAGCTGCGCGAGTTGAACCCTTTGATCCATGCGTTCATGGCGTCCTGGTCACCCAGCTCGACGCCGTCCGCGACCATGGCCATCGTCATCCGCTTACTCGGGCTGAATCTGTCTTCATCCGCCATGGCGAGCGCGAAGTCCGCGGCGCTGAGCTCGACCAGCTGGGGCGAGTCGCTCGCTCTCGACCTCGTCGGCGACCAGACCTTCGGCGGCCAGGAACCTCAACCAACCGGCAAAGCCTCGGATGACGTCCTCGAAATCACCTGGCGAGAGGACGCTCTTGGCGGGATAGAGATCGAAGAGGATGGTGTCGACGTCGGCCCGGCTCCACGCGGCGAGGTCCCCGTCGAGATACGACCACTTGAGCTGGAGGATCCACTCGATCACCCGTCCGAGCCCGTCTCCGCGCACCGTCTCGTAGCGACGCGCCAACGCGTCCGCGGCGGCGTAAAAGCCCTCTTCGTCTTCGGGGCCAAACCGCAGCGCCACGGACTCGAAACTAGCGCCGGCTCCCGCCCCCGGGTTCGGCGTCAGCCCCCCGGCGGTTGATGCTCCTCCAGCGCCTTCACTAGCAACCGCCGCAGTTCCGCCCGCTCCGACGCGCTCAGCCCGCCCAGGATCTCGTCCTCGATGCTGCCCTGGGCCAACTCCGCGTGCTCGAGCGCCTCGAGCCCGGCCGCGGTGATGTCGACGAGGTGGCGCCGGCGGTCGGCCGGGTCCCGTCGTCGCTCGGCGTACTCCAGGTCTTCCAGGTCGTTGAGCACGAGCACGCCGGTGTTCGAGTCCATGGAGAGGTCTTCGGCCATCGTCTGCTGCGAGACGCCGGGATGGTCGCGGAGGTAGGCGAGCGTGACCATGTTCCGCAGGTTCATCCCCACCAGGTCGACCGAGCTCCGCAGGAACACCGCCCGGGACAGCCGGGTCAGCAGGACGATCGTGCCCGTGCCGGTCCCGGCCCGCGCCGCCGCCCGGGCGCTCACAACCAGACCCCCCCACGACCCCTCCGGCAACCGGCCCGTACGGCCTCAACCGTCATGCCTCTATGATAGTCCCGAATCCATGACTATCCATGCTGCCGAGACCATCTTGAGCCCAACGGAGACCGGCGACCGCCGCCGCTGGATCGCCCTGGTCGTCGTCTGCCTGGCCATGTTCATGAACGCCCTCGACGGCTCCATCGTCAACGTGGCGCTGCCCGACATCCAAAAGAGCCTGGACTTCACCCAGTCCGGGCTGACCTGGGTGGTCGACGCCTACCTCATCTCCTTCGGCAGCTTCCTCCTGATGGCCGGGCGCCTGGGCGACCTGATCGGGCGCAAGAAGGTCTTCCTGGCTGGGGTGACCCTGTTCACCCTGGCGTCGATCGTCTGCGGGTCGGCCGACAGCCAGGCCATGCTGGTGGGGGCGCGCTTCGTCCAGGGCATCGGCGGGGCGCTGTCCTCCTCGGTGATCGTCGCCATCATCGTCACCGAGTTCCCTGTCGCGTACGAGCGCTCCAAGGCGATGAGCGCCTACGTGTTCGTCGCCGTCGGGGGCGGCTCGGTCGGCCTGCTCGCCGGGGGCGTGCTGACCCAGGCCCTGTCGTGGCACTGGATCTTCTTCGTCAACGTCCCCGTCGGCATCGCCACCCTGGTCGCCGGCTCCCTCCTCCTGGTGGACAACGTCGGCCTCGGCATCAAGGAGGGCGTCGACTGGCTCGGTTCCGTCCTCGTGACCCTCTCGGTGATGGTGTTCATCTACGCCATCATCACGGCGGCCACCGACGGCTGGGGCTCGGCCCACACGCTGCTCTGCCTGGGCATCGGCATCGTCCTCTTCGTGGCGTTCATGGCCCTCGAGTCCCGGGTGGCCAACCCGATCATGCCGTTGCGCATCCTGCGGCTGCGGACGCTGACGGGGTCGGCGGTGGTCCGTGGTCTGCTGATCATCGGGATGTTCTCGACATTCTTCATCGGGGCGCTCTACTTCGAGCATGTGCTCGGTTACAGCCCGATCCGCACCGGGCTGGCCTTCCTCCCCCAGGCGGTCGCCATGGCGGCCATGTCGGCCGGCATCACGGCGCGGCTCGTGCACCGCTTCGGGCCCAAGCCGGTGATGTACCCGGCCATGGTCCTGGCGGCGGTCGGGCTGGTGCTCTTCGGCACGGCCGGGCAGCACGCCCAGTACTTCCCGCAGATCTTCATTGCCTTCCTCCTCATGGGGGTCGGCGCCGGCGCGTCCTTCGTCCCGTTGCTGCAGATCGGGATGTCGGAGATCCCCAACGTCGACGCCGGCCTGGGCTCGGGGATCGTCAACGTGTCCCAGCAGATGGCGGGCGCCATCGGCCTGGCCGCGCTCAGCACGATCGCCGCCAACGACTCCAAGTCCCTGCTCGCCTCCGGTCACAACGTGCTGAGCGCGCTGAACCACGGCTACCAGCTGGCGCTCCTCATCGCGGCGGGCTGCGTCGTGCTCGGCCTGCTGCTCACCCCGATCGTCCTGCGCTCGAAGGAGTCGCCCGAGGAGCAGCAGGCCCACATCAGGGAGAACATGGCGAACCCCGAGTCCATGGAGCACCTCGTCATTTAGGACACAGCACCCGCGCCGCAACACGCGACTGCAACCCGATGGCAACCACGGATTGCCGAAAAGCAGCCGACAATAGAGCCAGGGTCGGATCCGGGGGGGAACTCGATGTTGAGGGAGAGGCTGCGGCGCGGGGACGGCGCGGTCGCGCCAAACGTCCCTTCGCCTCGGCCTCTCCGCAACCTCCCACGACCGCCTCAGCAGGCGGGGTCCCCGCCCGATGCACGCGGTTCCATGGTCGAGGCGTTCTTAGGCCTGCCCGACGCCGTGGTGCTGGTCGACGGCGCCGGAAGCATCGTCTGGGGGAACCGCTCCGCCGAGCGGATGTTCGAGCGCTCGGTGGACGATTGGCTCGGCCAGTCTGGTTTGGACCTCGTGCATCCCGACGACCAGGAGTTCGTCCTCCGCTCACTCTCGAGCATTCAGGGCAAGGAGGTCGGCACGCCGATCGAGATCCGGGTCAAGGCAGCCTCGGGGTGGCGCCTCATTGAGATGATCGGCAGCACCACGCACTGGTTCGACACCGACGTCGTCCTGTTGAGCATGCGTGACCTGACCGAGCGCCGTCGTTACGAGCTGGCCGCCGGGCGCGAGGACCGCTTTCGATCACTGGTGCACAACGCCGGGTCCATCATCATGCTGGTGTCGGACGAGGGCACCCTCGAATCCGTCTCTGGCGCGATCACCCGACTTCTCGGACACGATCCCGAACTGCTGGAGGGGCAACCGCTCTCGTCCATCGTCACCCGACACCACAAGGCAGAGTTCACGTCCGCCCTGGCCGCGGCTCGACAGGGCGCGATGTCGGCCTACCCCGTTACCGCCCAGGTCGACCTCTTGCGGCACGACCGCGGCGCCGTGCCGTTCGAGCTGCACTTCGTCAACCTCCTGGACGACCCGACGGTTGAGGGGATCGTCGTCACCGCCCACGATGCCTCCGCGCAGGTCTCGGCCCAGCGCGACCTCAGCCAGGCGTTGTCTCGCTTGACGGCGACACTCGACTCCACGGCCGACGGGATCCTGGTGGTCGACACCACCGGCAAGATCACGGAGTTCAATCGACACTTCATCGAGATCTGGGGCCTCCCCGACGATGCGGTCGCCCGGAACGACGACGTCACCACCCTTGCCTTCGCGCTCGACCAGTTGACTCACCCCGAGGACTTCACGGGCCGAATCGACGAGGTCGACGTCACCGCCGGGGGCAACCGGTCCGACTTGTTGGAGTTCAAGGATGGACGCCTGATCGAGCGGTTCGCGAGGACGCAACGTGTCGGAGGTGAGGTCGTCGGACGGGTGTACAGCTTTCGGGACGTGACCGACCGCAAGCTCCTCGAAGACGAGCTGGCCTACCGGGCCTTTCACGACTCCTTGACCCGCCTGGCCAACAAGCCCCGGTTCCAGGACCGGTTGGACCACGCGCTATCGCAGATGCGAGACGCCGAGACCCACCTGGCCGTGCTCTTCCTCGACCTGGACGACTTCAAGACCGTGAACGACAGCCTGGGACACGGTGAGGGCGACCAGCTGCTGCGGTGGGTGGCGACGACCATCGTCAACCTCCTCCCCCCTTCCGCCACGGCCGCTCGGTTGGGGGGCGACGAGTTCGCGGTCTTGATGGAAGACGTGCCGTCACGTGAAGCGGCCACCGACCTGGCGCAGAAGATCCTCGACACGTTGCGCCCACCCGTCCGTCTGGGGACCAAATCGGTGAGCGCCGCGAGCAGCATCGGTATCGCCTTCGACGTTGAGGACATCAGCAGCGAGCAGTTGCTGCGCAACGCCGACATCGCGATGTACCAGGCCAAGAAGCGGGGCAAGGACAGGTTCGAGGTCTACCGCGAGGAGATGCACACGTTCGTGCTGGCTCGGATCGAGCTCGAGGAGGAGCTGAAGGCGGCCATCGCGGGTGGCGATCTCATCGCGCACTATCAGCCGGTCATGGATCTCCAATCCCACCGCATCGTCGGCTTCGAGGCGCTGGTGCGCTGGCCCCACCCCGAGGGGGCGCTGGTCGACCCGCGACACTTCGTCCCGCTGGCGATGGAGATCGGGCTCATCGGTGCCATCGACTCGAGCGTGCTCCGCCTCGCGTGCCAGCAGGTCCGGCAGTGGAAAGCGGCCGGGCTCTGCGACGCCGACCTCGAGATCGGCGTCAACCTCTCGGCGGGCCAACTGGCCGACGACGAACTGGCGGACCGCATCGCCGCCGAGCTCGAGGACTGCCGCTTCGACCCGCACGCCTTGGTCCTGGAAATCACCGAGAGCGAGGTGATCACCGACAACGCCGCCACCCTGCGCAACCTCGCCGCCCTGCGCAGCATCGGCGTGCGCATCGCCCTCGACGACTTCGGTACCGGCTACTCGACCTTCGTGCATCTCGACCGGCTGCCCGTCGACATCGTCAAGATCGACAAGTCGTTCGTGGACCCGCTCGGGACGGGGGACGACTCACGCAGCATGGCCGCGGCGTTGCTCCAGCTCGCACGGACGCTCGGCTACGGGACGATCGCCGAGGGGGTCGAATCGGCCGAGCAGGCAGAGAGCCTCCGGCGCCTGGGGTGTGAACGAGCCCAGGGGTACCACCTGGGCCGGCCGATGGACTCCGGGGCGGCCCAGTGGCTCCTGGCGGCGCACGACCTCAGTGAGCCGCCGGCCGGCACGTCCCGCAACGCCGTGCCCGCGTAGCCGACCAGCCCTTCTTCCTACGAAGCGGCGACCGGCGTCCAGCGCCCTTCGTGGCGCGCCGACTCCGTGATGGCCTCGAGCACCGCCATCTGCGCCACGCCGTCAACGAACGTCGCTGGCTGCGGCCCCGCCACCTTCTTCCCCGCGATCAGGTCCCGGTACGCCGACGCCAGGTGGACGTACGGCCCGTACTCGACGCCGAACGTGATCATCTGCTCGTAGGTCGTCGTCACCGCACCCTCGGGGAGCTTCGGTGCGCGCTCGAACGCGACCCCGTCGGGCACCGGCCACGTCACCACGCCGTCGGGACCGGCCACCTTCACCGTCGCCCCCACGCCTTCGATCCAGGCCGCTCCGCGTGACCCCGTCACCCGCGTCTCGACGAGCACCCCATAGTCGGCTGCCGTCGACTGCAGGACCCCGACGGCGCCGTTGCGCATGCGGAAGTGGACGACGAACCCGTCGTCGGCCGTCATGGCCGGTCGGTCGATCACCTGGACGAGGTGCGCGCTGACCCCGGCGAAGTCGCCCAGCGTTGCTCGGATCTGGTCGATGAGCTGGGACCCGTGGGCCCACATCCAGCCGCCGTGTGACGCGGCGTCGGCCCACCAGTCGGGGACGACCGCCGCGGCGTCGACCAGCACGGGCACGTGCATGAGCCAGGTGGCGATCCGGGGCTCGCCGATGGCGCCCTCGCGCACCACCTGCGCCAAGCCCGCCTGCCCGGCGTCGAACCGGAATTCGGTGCCGAGCAGGTGCACCACCCCGGCCGACTCCGCTGCCGCGAGGACCGTACGCGCCTCGTCCAGCGTCGCAGTGAACGGCTTCTCGCAGAGGACGTGACGACCGGCCCCGATCACCTCGAGCGCCAGCGCAGCGTGGGTGTCGGGCGGCGTGGCGATGGTGACGCACTCGACGCCCGGCACGGCCAGCGCCTCGGTAAGCGAGGTCAACGGCCGCGGGACCTCGAAGAGGCGCGCCCGCTTCGCGGTCTTCTCGGGGTCCCGCCCGACCAGCGCCAGCACGTCGAATCCCGCCGCGCGCAGCGCGCGCACGTGGGTGTAGCAGCCGAATCCCGTCCCGACGACGGCGACACCGGTCACCCCATGGTCTCCCCCGGTCGCATTGGCGACGGAGCCTACGCAGGCGCCGAAGCGCCCGCCTCAATCGACGGACGACCGTTTGTACCTGGGAGCCCGGGCTGGCGAGACGCGCTGTGTAACCTGCCGCCCCGTGCGGAGCGGAGACATTGCCTGGGTCTTGGTGAGCGCCGCCCTGGTGCTCTTCATGACCCCGGGGCTTGCGCTCTTCTACGGCGGGATGGTCAGGGCCAAGAACGTCCTGGCTGCGATGATGCAGAGCTTCGTGTGCATGGCCGTGGTCACGGTGCTGTGGGTGGTCGTTGCCTGCAGCCTGGCCTTCGGCTCCGACGCGGGCGGGGGCTTCATCGGCAACCTCGGGCTGAGCGGCCTCGGCGGCTTGGCGCATGGGCTGCCGGGGTTCCACGGCCTGCACGTGCCCGGTCTCGCCGTCGTCGTCTTCCAGCTGATGTTCGCCATCATCACCGCCGCGCTCATCAGCGGCGGCACGGTGGACCGCATGCGGTTCCCTGCGTTTGTGCTCTTCATCTCCCTGTGGCTGTTGCTCGTCTACGCGCCGTTGGCCCACTGGGTCTTCAGCCCGGGAGGCTGGCTCGCCAGCCGGGGCGTCCTCGACTTCGCCGGCGGCACCGTCGTCGAG
This sequence comes from Acidimicrobiales bacterium, assembly GCA_036490155.1. Classification (GTDB taxonomy): domain Bacteria; phylum Actinomycetota; class Acidimicrobiia; order Acidimicrobiales; family RAAP-2; genus Bog-473. The sequence continues at coordinate 45,074 of DASXEK010000047.1, forward strand.
ATCAACTCGGGGTTCTCAACGCTGGCCGTGGTGCTGGTGCTCGGCCGCCGCCGCGGCTGGCCGGGCGAGCAGATGGCCCCACACTCGGTGCCCCTTGCCCTGCTGGGCGCTGGGATCCTGTGGTTCGGCTGGTTCGGCTTCAACGCGGGGTCGGCGCTGGCGGCGAACGACATCGCCGTGCACGCGTTCTTGAACACCCAGCTCGCCGCGGCGGCCGGCCTCCTGGGTTGGATCGGGCTCGAATGGTCGACCGAGGGTTTCCCCACCACGTTGGGCGCGGCGTCGGGCGCCGTGGCTGGGATGGTGGCGATCACCCCGTGCGCCGGCTTCCTGCAGCCGCTGCCGTCGTTGTTGGTCGGCTTGGTCGCCGGGGTCGTCTGCGCGTTAGCCGTGCGATTCAAGTTCAAGATGCGCTACGACGACTCGCTCGACGTCCTCGGGGTGCACGGCGTGGGTGGGCTCATCGGCATGGTCCTGCTCGGCCTGTTCGCGAGCCGCGCCATCAACCATGCCGGGGCCAACGGACTGTTCGAGGGCGCCGGAGGCCTCCACACGTTCGGGGTCGAGTGCCTCGCTGCGCTCGTCGCCGTCGTCTGGTCCTTCGGCGTCACGTGGCTCCTGGCCAAGGGCATCGATCGCGCCATCGGGCTGCGGGTGACGCCCGAGGACGAGTTCACCGGCCTGGACCTGACCCAGCACGCGGAAAGTGCCTACTCGTTGGGTGGCGCCGGCCGCCTCAGCGGCTGACCTGACGAGGGCTGCCGCCTCTCCTCAGCCGGCCGAAGCGATCGACGGCAGATCCCCCGCTGCGCCGTCGAGCCACTCACGCAGGGCGGCGGTCGCCCGCACGTCGTCCTCGTTGTAGTCGAGGATCCACTGCCGGGCGCCCTCTCGGCCGGCCGCATCAGCTTCGTCGTCGACCGCCTGGTCGTACTTGACTATCGCGAGGACACCGCCGGCGTCGTCGAACCGCCACACGAACCCGGCGAGCGGCGCGGTCTCCTTCAACCCCATGCCGCGCCCCGTGACCAGCTGCGCCCGCACCACCTCGAGGAGGTCGACCCAGTCATCCGACGCCAAGAAGGCGTCCACCTCGTCGCGCACGCCCAACCGGTCGGCGATCCGGGTCATCTGACCCTGCTCAGCGCTCCGGCTGTAGCAATAGGCCCGGAACGACGCGCCCTCCCCACGAGCCCGGGCTCGCTCTGCCGTGAACCACGACCAGAAGGCCTCGAAGGCGACCAGCTCTCCGGCCTCGATGTCGGAATCCCACGAGGGAAACGCGACGTACGTGGCGACAGCCGCGGCGTCCCGGCGATCGCGGACCCACGCACCCCACAGGTAGCAGCCGTCGTTGGTGCTCTCCATGTCGAGGTCGATCTCGACGTCGCCCCGGGGCAGCTCGATCCGTTCGACGCCGCGCTGGCGGTACGCGGCCGCCGAACCAACTCTCGCCCGGGCCAGCTCGATCTGGGTCGCCAGGTTCGACGCCCCGGCCGTGCACACGGCCAAAGTCCCCGGGTCGACGACGGCCAGGTCACCCACGCTCACGAAACCGAGCGCCGCCAGGTCGTCGAGCTGCTTCTTGCGCTTCGGGATCACGTCGTCCAACGGCGTCGCCGCCGCCAGACCACGCCCTTTCTCGGACAGGTCAGCAACGTCGACGCCCCGGCGCACGAGCTCGGCCGTCGTCCAGTCCAGCGCGGCGAGGCCGTGCAGGTCGTCGATCCCGTGCGACTTGTAGAGCCGCCGCCGGCCCACGCCGACCCCGGAAATCAGGCTCAGGTCGGCCACCTCCTCGAGCCGGTCGCCGCACCATTCCCGCCACCGGCACAGGTCGCATTGCGCGCACACGATCGGCTCGGCCAGCAACGCCGCCGCCTCGTCGTCGACGTGCGCCTCGGCCGCCAAAGCCACGTCGAGCCGGTGGGCGAACTCCAGGTCGTAGCGGTCCATCGGACTGAGCGGTCCATCCGGCGCCGCCGGCACGTGCTCGGGCGCATCGAGACAGGGCGCGTCGAGGTCGTACCAGACGACCACGCCCTCGGACCCGCAGATGCCGCCGAAGTTCCCGCCCTCCGAAGCCAACCCAGCGGCCTCGAGCAACCGGCGGTAGTGCGCCAACTGGAGCAGGTCGCCGAGATGCTTGCGGGGCGCATGCTCCACATCAAGCGCCGCCCGCTCGTAGAACGGCTCGGTCACCTCGGACACCAGCGCCGTACCCGCGCCCGCCTTGCGGGGCCGGTCCAGCGACTTGTGCGACTTGACATCGACCGGCAGGTAGCCGTCGCCGTGGCGGACGAGGAGATCGGGCTCCCCCACGCGCGGCGCCGCGTGGTCCACCGGTAGCCGCCCGCCGGCGATGACCAAGACCCCCTTGGCGACCGCCTGCAGCGTCTGCCACTCGCGGGCGTCGAGGTCTTCGACGTCGATCACGACGGCGCCGTCGACGCCTTCGAAGACCTCGGCCACCGTCTGGCCCTCGTGCTCCTCGCCGGCCCGGACCAGCTTCTGCAGGAACGGCGAGTCGGGTGCGGGCTCGCACGGCCGCAGCACATCGAGCTGCACCCGCTGGGGGCAGGCCTTAGCGAAATAGGAGTCCTTCGGCCGGATAGTGACGGTCACCACGATCGCATTGTGCCGGACAGGCGTGACAAGAGGAGGGACGGTGGCCTCTTCACGAGGGAGACGACGCCGGGTCCTCGCCGAAGGCCAGCGCGATGGCGTTGGACGTGATGCGCTCGTAGAGCGGGCGGAGTTCGTCCACGACATCCGCGTCGTCGCCGAGCGGTGAGGGGTCGAGCTGTCGAAGGACCAGGTCGGCCGCGACGGCCAGTCGTGGTCGGACCTCAACAGCCGACACGTCGTCCCGGTTGCCCCAGAACGAGGCTGCGTCCGACGCCCGGGTCGGTCTCTCGGCTCCCGGGTCGAACGTCGGCCATCCGAATTCCCGGACCTCGACCTTCTCAGTGGACCCTTCCGGCCCTTCCGTCTCTGACTCGGACTCGGACTCACCAACGCCGCGACCACGCCGTCGCGCCCGCAGGTCAGCGAGCAACCGCTCCTTGTCTCGGCCCCGCCACGCAAAGATGAGGAACGGGTCGACGTCGAACGCTTCCGCCATCAAGTAGAAGACCGCGGCCACGTGCTTGCACGGGTTCTCCCAATCGGGGCACGAACAGGCGGAGACGAGGTCGTCGCCCGAGGCGGGGAACAGCGTGGTCGAGCACTCGACGAAGGCCTCTTCGATCTCCTCGGGCATCTCGCCGGACAAGAGCTTGGCCAAGAAGACCGCACGCGACGCCATGACGTCCTCAATGCGGTCCCACTCCGAATCCGTCAAGACCGCCGTCTCGACGAACACCCGGTACGGCTTGGACCGCGAGCCCTGTACCGAGGCGCGGATCTGACCGGGGACGAAATCCAGGCTCACCACCTGGCCGGTGCGCGCGTAGCGCTTGCCCCGCTGGAGGCGACCCCCGATCTCGAACGACTCCAGCACGGCAATGAAGCGCCGCGACCACCAGGTGGCACCGATCTGCCCGCGCTTGCTGCGCGCCGTCACGCCCCCCTGGACCGGGATCGGCTTCGAGGCCGGCGGCCACCAGCCATCGGGTGGCCGGCCCGACCAGCCCGAAGGACGACGCGACGAGCGGTTCGGCATCAGTCGTCTCCCACGGCGTCGGCCGACAGCGCGATGACCTCGCGGAGCTGGTCGGTCGACATCTCGGTCAGCCAGCCTTCACCGGTGCCGACGATCCGCTCGGCCAACGCTCGCTTCGCCTCGATCATGGCGTCGATCCGTTCCTCCAGCGTCCCGCCGCAGACGAATTTGCGGACCTGCACATTGTGCTTCTGACCGATCCGGTAGGCCCGGTCGGTCGCCTGGTCCTCCACCGCCGGGTTCCACCAGCGGTCGTAATGCAGCACGTGGGTGGCCCGGGTCAGCGTCAGGCCGGTGCCGCCCGCCTTAAGCGAGAGCAGGAACACCGGCACCTCGCCGGCCTGGAACCTGGTCACCATCTCCTCCCGGCGTGGCACGGCCACTCCGCCGTGCAGGAACAGCGAGCCGGTCCC
>DASXEK010000070.1:0-10039 GCA_036490155.1 Acidimicrobiales bacterium
CCCTCTCACCACGGCTTCGCCACCAACATGGGACCACCCGTTTCGCCAGTCAAGGGACCACCACAAAAGACCGGCGTCATCGTGAGGAGCGACGTCGACCAGAAACCTGCTGAAGATGCCCCTACTTCAGCAGTCTCCTAGCTGCCACTGCCCGCGACGATTGAGCCGTTGAGGTGACTGCCGGACATGTCCCCGTCGTTGGGGGCGTCGCCGAAGACGAAGATCCGGCCGCTGGCGTCGACCACCCAATACCCGCCGCCGTCCGAAGTGTCGAAGATGGACGTGGCCGGGTTAAGGCCGTTGAAGTTCGATGAATCCGGCGATCCGAGGCTCGCAGCATCGCCGTAGGGCAAGACCTCTCCGTTGCCGAGGAGTATCCAATAACCCTCGCCGTCTGGGGTGGCGACCGCGGAGGTGACCACCCCGCGGCCCGGGGCACCGTAGTAGGGGGCGTCGCCGAAGGCGTAGACGTTGCCCGTCGATGTCACCACCCAATATCCGTTCCCACTCGCGTCGGGCACGACCGCCACCGCAGCGCCGGCACAGCCGCCGATGCCCGGGCACGACCCGGCGAAGCGGGCGTCGCCGAAGGCGAAGACGCCGCCGTCAGAGGCGATCATGAAATAACCCCGATCGTCGACGCTCGCCACCATGCCCACGATCGGCGCGTCAAGGCTGTTCGGCAGTCCCGAACCGGCGGGCCTGAGCCCGAGGCCAGGGATCGAGCCGTAAAAGGTGGTGTCGCCGAAGGCGAAGACTCCGCCGTCGGACGCGTCGAGCCAGTAGCCGCCGTGGTTTGGGGTGGGGACAATGCCGACGACGGGACGCTGCAGCGACAACGAACCCGTCGAGCCATAGAACTGGGCCGCACCGAATGAGAAAATCCCGCCGTCCGAACCCACCAGCCAGTAGCCGTGGGAGGGCGCGGCTGGCGGAGGCGGTGGCGGTGGGGGAGGCGGTGGGGGTACCGGGGCGGTGAACGTCAGGATTTCGCTGTACCCGACGGCGATGCAGCTGCTCGTCGACTCGCATGTGATCGCAAGCAAGGCCGTGGTGCCGGTGGGCATCACCTGTGGAGTCCAGGTGCTGCCGCCGTCGGTGGTGACTAACGCAACAGGCGGGCCGCTTTCGGTGTTCGCGGCGCCGACGGCGACACACTCGGACGTCGAAGGACAAGAGATCGCGCTGAAGTAGGCGGAAGTGTCCGGGATACTTTCGTCGTTCCACGTGGTGCCGCCGTCGGTTGTGACCGAAATTGTCGCACCCGCGTTCGTGTGCGAGAGCACGAAGCACTGGCTGGTCGACGTACACGCGATTCCGGAGGATCCGGTCACCTCATTCGGAAGGGTGTGGCTGTTCCAGATCGTGCCGCCATCAGTGGTAACGATGATCGACGCATGATTGGCCGCGGCGACCGCAAAGCAATCCGCCGGGGAAGGGCATGCGAGACCCGCAAGCTCAATAACCGTGGCGGGTATGGCCTGAGGAGTCCAGCTACTCCCTCCATCGCTGCTGGCCAAGATCGTGGGGCCACTACTCGTGCTCCCGGTCGCGAAGCAGGCTGTCGCGGACGGGCAAGCGACAGCGGAGAGTGACGTCACGCCAACCGGGACGGTGCCTCCGGTCCAGGAGGCACCGTCGTCGGCTGAGGAGTCGACGACGCCGACAGGTGAGCCGTTCTCTGTGCTCTGCCCGACGGCGAGGCAATCATTCGGGGTGGCACAGGCCACGCCGCTCAGGGCCGGAACCTCTCCTGGAGGATCGGTCTGGCTGCCCCAGCTGGTCCCGCCATTCGACGAGGTCGCGGTGACGTTGAACCCTCCGGCCAGGCAATCTGCAGAGGTTGGGCAGGCCACCGCGTTCAGACCCCCGACCCCGTTGGACAGGACCGATTCGGACCAGGTCGACCCTCCGTCGACGGTGGTTGCTGACCCGGCGAGAAATTCGTTCGTGGCGCCGATGGGAAGCTGGCGGATCCCCACGGCGACGCAGTTGCTCAGCGACGGGCACGAGATCCCAATCAAGTTGGTGATGGGCCCGGACAGGCTCTGCGTCGTCCAGTTCTCCCCTCCGTCAGTAGTTTCGGCGATGCCCCCGGAGCCAGTCGCGAAGCACTCGGTCGGGGATGGGCAGGCAACTCCGTTCAGGTCTCCTTCTCCGGGGGGATCGGTCTGGCTGTTCCATGTGGTCCCGTCGGTGGTGGCATCGATGTACCCGTTGTCCCCGCCGACGGCGAAGCACGTGGTGGTCGACGGGCAGGCCATCGCATTCATCTCTGCACCGGGGAGGGCGGCGATCGACCACGTGGTCCCCGCATCCGTCGTGCTGGCCACCGAGTTGAAGGACAGCGCATAGCAAACCGTGGTCGACGGGCAAGTGAGCCCACCGGCGCTTACCGGGCTCACCAGGCTGGTCCACGTGCTGCCGTCCGTTGTTTCGACAAGCAGCGGTTGATTCGAAGTGTCGTCCTGACCAAAGGCGAAGCAGACGGTTATCGACGGACAAGAGAGCGAAGAGAGGCTCGAGACGTCACTCGGGACGTTCTGCGTTGTCCACTGCGATCCTCCGTCATTCGTCACCAAAATGACGGGGCCGCCAGCGCTCACGCCGAACGCGAAGCAGTCATTAACGGATGGGCACGACAAGTCACCCAGCGACTCCACCGTGTCCGGGATGCTCTCTGCGGACCAGGTGGAGCCCCCGTCAGTGGTGAGGTCGACGGAACCGGCCGCGTCGTCGATCGACGTCGAGCCGAGCGCCAAGCACTCGTCCGTCGAGGGGCATGTGATGGCATCCAAGGTGGCGGTGAGAGTCGGAAACTGCTGGGCCACGAGCCAGCCTGGCGTCGCCGCCCCCGCCGCTGACTCGGGCTCGCTGAGAACACTGGGAACCACTGTGAGCAGCGTCAACGCGGCCACGACTGCAGCAAGACGACCCATCACGCTCATGTCTCCTCTCCGCCGAGGGGGCGCCGTCGGTCAGACCGATGAAGGCCGCCGTACCGTAGGTGAGAACAACCTGAGAAACAAGCATCGTCCCAGGACAGCGAGGCGGACCGGCCCGGCCGTGCCGATCAGGATCCGACGGTATCCGGCGCCACCGGCGCCGTATCGACTGGCCACAGCCGAGCCCGCGCCAGCGCCGCAATGGCCGCCTCACGGAGCGCACGGGTCAAGGGGTCACGCTGCGACGGCACGGTCAACAACATCACGCGCATCGTGATCGTCGTCGCGTCCGCCGCGAACAGCCCCACCACGTTGGGGGGCTCAGTGGTGTGGTCGACGAACTCGGGCCGCGCCGCGACGTCCTGCGCCGCCGACGAAATCACGGAACGCACCCGCTCCAAGTCTACCGCCGCGCTTCCCGGCAGCGTCAGGTCCACGACGGCGCGGGCCCAACCCCGCGACAGGTTGCCGATGAGGCGGATGTCGCCGTTGGGGATGACGTACATCGTGCCGTCGACACCACGGAAACGCGTGAGGCGCATCGTGACGTCCTCGATGACCCCGGTCACCCCACCCACGGTGACCGAGTCGCCGATGTTGTACTGGTCCTCCATCGTCATCAGCGCGCCAGAGAAGTAGTCGCGCACGATCTGCTGCAGGCCGAACCCCAGCGTGGCGCCGATGATGGTCGCGCTGGCCAGCAACGGAGTCAGGTTGATGCCGAGCATTCCGAGCACGATCGCGCCCGCCACCACGAACACGAACAGGCGCCACACGTTCGCGGCCAGACCCGACATGGTCGTCACCCGCGCCCCGGCCCGTGACGACCCCGACCGGGTGGCCGTCTGGTTCGCGATACGGGTGAGCAGGCGCCGGATCGCCTTGGCACCGTAGCGAGCGATGAGCGCCGCCACCACCACCACGATGAGGATGCTCAAGGGACGGACGATGAGGTCGGTCACCGTGGACGCGGTGTCCGGGCTTACCCCGAGCTTGGTCAACAGGTGGTAGAGCCAGCCGCCGCCCTGGTCGACCTGCGCGGTGGTCTGCGAGGCCACCTGGCTCACCTGTCCCAACAACGACGACCCGCCTGACGCGCCCGTCCCGCCGGACACCCCGGAACCACCAGCGGCCCCCTTCGACGACGAGCTCAACGACGCCACCAGGGCAGGGAGCGGCGCCAGGGGGGTGGGGGTCACGGCCGATATTGTGTCCGCGAATCCAGGTATATGACCACACTCGCCCGAACACACGTTGCCACTCGCCGCAGCGTGCCCCCGTTCGACTTCATCCTGGTCGGAGCGACCCTCGCGGTTTCCGTCATCGGCGTGGTCATGGTCTACACCGCCACCCGCGGCGTCCTCCTCGCCCAGGGTGACGATCCGAAGACCTTCCTCAAGAAGCAGGGGCTCTTCGTCGTGCTCGGCGTCATCGTCATGGTGGTCGTCGCGCTCATCGACTATCGGCGCTGGGAGCCGGTGGCCAACATCCTCTACTGGCTGATCATCCTCTCCCTGTTGGGGGTCTTCGTCGTCGGCAGCAGCGCGCAGGGCGCCGCCCGCTGGTTCAGCCTCGGCCCGCTCCAGCTCCAACCGTCCGAGTTCGCCGTCCTCGCGCTCATCCTCGCCATCGCGTCCTATTGCGCCCGGCGAGATGACGTCGGCCTGGCCTGGCGCGACGTCTTCCGCCTCCTCATCATGGCCGGGATCCCGATCTTCTTGGTCCTCCTGCAGCCCGACCTCGGCACGGCGATGATCATGATCATCGTCCTGCTCGTCCTGCTCGCGGTCGCTGGCCTGCCCATCCGGATCCTCGTGATGCTCCTGATCGGCACCGTGTTCGTCGTGCTCGTCGCGGTCGAGGCCGGGTTCCTGCACCATTACCAGATCGCACGATTCACGGCCTTCCTCAACCCGAATGCGAAGTCGAGCAACCCGTTCGTGCAGTCAGCCATCTACAACAAGACGCAGGCGGAGAATGCCATCGGCTCGGGCGGCGTGTTCGGCTCGGGCATCGGACACGGGACGCAGACGAACCTGGGCTACGTGCCCGAGCAACAGACCGACTTCATCTTCACCGCCGTGGCCGAGCAACTCGGCTTCGTGGGCTCGGTCGGCGTCCTCGCCCTCCTCGGCGTGATCGCCTGGCGCGTCCTGCGCGCCGCGAGCCAGTCCCGTGACATCTTCGGGCGCCTGGTCTGCACGGGCCTGTTCGCCTTCATCGCCTTCAGTGTCTTTCAGAACGCCGGGATGACGATGGGCATCATGCCGATCACCGGCATCCCGTTGCCCTTCGTCAGCTACGGCGGCACCGCCGTGCTCGTCTTCTTCAGCGCGGTCGGCTTCGCCCTGAGCGTCGGCGCGCGCCGGAGACACCGGTGACCGGCCTGCAGGCCGATGCCGAGTCCGCCGAGCCGGCCGGCCCGGACCCGGTGGCGGCGGCCGGACCTCTTCCCGCCCCGCAGCCGTCCTACCTGTCGTTCCGGGTCATGGACGTCGACGACGTCTCGCTCGATCTGCCTTCGCAGTACCCGGCCGTGACCCTGGTCGAGGCTGAGCCGCCGATGCGCACGCTCGTGTTCCCGGTCGGCCTGCCCGAGGGCACCGCGCTGGCGCAGGCCCTGCGCCGGATTCCGGGGCGGCGGCCGATGACCCACGAGCTGTTCATGCAGGTCATGCAGCGGGCGCGCATCGACGTGGTGGCCGTGCGCCTGGTCGGGCGCGAGGACGGCAACCTCCTGGCCGAGCTCGATCTCATGACGCCGGCAGGTCGCGAGCGCCTCGATTGCCGGCCGTCCGACGGGCTTGTCCTCGCCTTGCGCATGCCGGTGCCCGCCCCCATCCTCGTCGACGGACGCCTGCTCGAAGAGGGCGGCGACGTGGCGCCCGTCACCGAGCCCACCGCCTGATCGCCTGATCGGCCATGATGCGGCCATGACCGTCATCAAGATCAACGCCATCACCGTGCCCGAGGACTCCGGCGACGAGCTGGCCCGCCGCTTCGCCGCCCGCGCTGGTGCGGTCGACAACGCGGAAGGCTTCGAGGGCTTCGAGCTGTTGCGGCCGACCGATGATCGGCTCCAATGGCTCGTCGTCACCCGGTGGCGCGACGAGGCGTCGTTCCAGGCCTGGGTCTCCTCTCCAGCCTTCGCGCACGGCCACGCTGGCGCCGACCGCCCGTCGCCCCACGGCGGGCCCGTCTCGGTGTCATCCGAGCTGTGGTCCTACGAGGTCGCAGGCGGTTCACCCGGTCAGGAAGCCTGAACTCGGCCGTACGGGCCGGTTGCGGAAAGGAACGACGTCATGCCAGCAGCCGAACGACGCGTGGCCACGCCGGTGACCACCCAGGAGATCGACCTGGAAAAGGACTCGATGCTGGGCGATCGCTTCATGATCCGCTTCAGCGAGGACACGCTCCAGCACCGCCCGCTCAGCATCCGGCTCATCGTCGAGTTCTTCGGGACCTTCATCCTCGTGACCGTGGCCGCCGGCTCCGGTGTGATCAACCACTACGTGGGCGGGGGCCCGATCAGTCGCACCGCAGCCGTCATCGCTCCGGGCGCGGTGGTCATGGCGATGATCTATGCCCTGGGCCCGTTGTCCGGCCTCCATATCAACCCGGCGGTGACGCTGGCCTTCACGGCTCGGCGCGTGTTCAAACCGATCTGGGCCATTCCCTACATTGCGGTGCAGTTCGCCGGCGCTATCTGCGCCGCCCTCTTCCTCCAGAACATGTACGGCCACGTCATCGCCGGAGGGAACTACCCGATCGCCAAGCCGGGTGGGGAGTGGCGTTCGCTCGTCATGGAGATCGTCCTCACGGCCATCTTGGTGACGGTCATCCTCAACACGGCGACCGGCTACCGCAGCATCGGGCACAACGCGGCACTGGCCGTCGGCGCGACGGTGGCGCTGCTGGGTCTCTTTGCCAGCCCGATCAGCGGTGCCTCGATGAACCCGGCCCGCACCCTCGCCCCCGACATCGTCGGCTGGGACTTCACCGGCTGGTGGGTCTATGTCGTCGGACCGCTTGCCGGTGCAGCCATCGCGGTCATGCTGATTGCTGCCGTGCGCGGCCTGCCCGATTCCGCCGAGCGCGACGCGGCCGAGGGCGGCGCACTGCCGCTCGAGTCCTAGACGACTTCGGGGCGGCGAACGGGCCGGCTCAGCCGGCGATGCCCACGATCGGCGCGTTCAGCGGCTGACCGCCGCGCGAGCCGTAGAACGGTGGCCCGCTCGGGTTCTCGGGGAAGGCGAAGATCCCGCCGTCAGACGCTCCGAGGTAGTACCCGGCGTCCTCCGCGGTCAGCGTCATTCCCACGACCGGCTTGTTCAGCACGATCGAGCCGGTGGAGCCGAAGAACGGCGGCCCGCTCGGGTTCTCGGGGAAGGCGAAGATGCCGCCATCGGTGGCCACCATGTAGTACTGGCCCGCCGAGGTGACCGCCATGCCCACCACCGGCTTGTTGAGCACGATCGAGCCCGTGGAGCCCAGGAACGGCGGCCCGCCCTGGGTCGGGAAGGTGAAGATGCCGCCGTCTGAGGCCACCTCGTAGTACCCGTTGCCGTTGGGCGTGGGCGCGATGCCCACGATGGGCTTGTTGAGCGGCTTGCCGCCCATGGAGCCGTAGAACTGGGCGTCGCCATAGGAGAAGATCCCGCCGTCGGTGGCGACGAGCCAGTAGCCCCCGCCGTCCGGCGTCACCGCGATGCCGACGATCGGCGCGTTGAGGTGCAGGTTCCCGGCCGAGCCGAAGAACTGAGCCGAGCCGAAGTTGAAGACCCCGCCGTCGGACGCCGCGAGGTAGTAGCCGTCTCCCGCCGGCATGTCCGCCATGGCCACGATGGGCGCGTTGAGTGGCTGGCCACCCATCGAGCCGAGAAACGGCGCGCCGGGGCCGTAGTTGAAGATACCGCCGTCGCTGGCGACGAACCGGTACCCGTTGCGGGCGATCGGCGCCACGATGTCGTAGGGCTGGTTGTTCGTGCCGTCGGACGAGTAGCCGGTGCCGACGCACGACCAGTTGGTCAGGCAGTCGACGCCGGTCAGCTGGGTCGTGCTCACGCCCGATGCGTTGGGTGACGTGGCCTGCTGCCAGGTCTGTCCGTTCCAGGTCAGCACCTCCGACGAGGTGGTGTTGCCCGAGTTGGTGGCAGAACTGCCGACGGCGGTGCACGACGTCACACTGAAGCAGTTGACGTCGAGGAGCGAGGTGCCCGAGTCACCGGGCTGGGGGACCGAGTCTTGCGTCCAACTCGTCCCGTCCCAGGTCTCGACGAGGTTCACGTTGCTCGAGTTGGCCGCGGTGGCCGGTCCGACGGCCACGCAGTAGGACACTCCGGCGCACGAGACCGATGCGAATTGCCCAAATGTCTCGGTGCCCGTCGGAACGGACGTGTTGGTCCAGGCCGACCCGTTCCACGAGGTGGCCCATGGCACGACGTTCGAGTCCGTCGCCGCCCAGCCGACCATCATGCACGTGGCCGGGGTCGTGCACGAGACGTTGAACGGGAACACGGTGGTGTCGCCGCTCGGATTGGTCAACGTGGTCGTCGTCCACGCTGACCCGTTCCACGTGTCAGCGATCGCCTGGTTGCTGCCTCCCACGCCAACAGCCACGCAGAACGAGACGTTGACGCACGACACGCCCTGCAAGGCGGCGATCGGCGTGGAGGCGTCCACTACCAGCGTCCAGGCGGAGCCGTTCCACTGCTCGATGAGTGGAGCCGGAGCACTTGAGAAGGTCGCGAAACCCGCGGCGATGCAGAAGGAAGTCGTGACGCAGGAGATCCCGCTGAGGTTGGTGGCCGTCGCGGAGGGCACAGTCGGCAGGGGAAGCAGCGACCAGGTAGTGCCGTTCCACTCTTGGGCGAAGCCACCTGCGCCGAGCTCGGTGATGTCGCCCACGGCCATGCAGAAGACGGACGTCACGCACGAGACCCGGCTGGCGAATTGGTCCGAGCTCGTCGCCGTCGCGGTGTTCGGCATCGTCGACCAGGTGGCGGCGGTCACTTGTGCCGGCACGGTCAATCCGTGGGAGGTGGCGGCGCCAGCCGCTGGCGTCGCGTCGGTCTCGAGCACCGATACGGGCAACGCGAGCAGAGCCGCGGCAGCGCAGGCTGTCAGAACACGGACAAGCAAAGACCGCATGTCACCTCTCTTCGTCTCTCCGTTTCGCGCGGTGGGTTCCGCGCCAAGCCCCAACCCACCTTAGGTCCACGTGGTCACGGCTTTTACGACACGTGCCGCAGAAGGTTCTCATCGTTGTATGCGCACGCACAGGGCTGCGATCGCGCCACGCCCGCACGTTGCCCCTGCCGTTCGGCGGCCAGAAAGGTGGGATGCAAGGAATGGTTGAGAGACGGCCCGCCCCGGTCAGGGCGGGCCGTCTCTCAACCGATTCCAGACTCGAGCGTCAACCCGGGTGTTAGCCGGCGATCCCCACGATCGGCTTGTTGAGGGGCTGGCCTCCGCGTGAGCCGTAGAACGGCGGGCCCGTAGCGCCCTCGGGGTAGCTGAAGATGCCGCCGTCGGCCGCACCCAGGTAATAGCCCGCGCCACCGGCGGTGAGCGCCATGCCGATCACCGGCTTGTTCAGCTTGATCGACCCGGTCGAGCCGTAGAAGGGCGGGCCCGAGGGGCCCTCGGGGAAGCTGAAGACGCCGCCGTCGGAGGCGACCAGGTAGTACTGGCCGGCCGACGTTTCGGCCATGCCCACGATCGGCTTGTTGAGGGGGGTCCCGCCCGTCGAGCCCAAGAAGGGCGGGCCGTTCGGGTTGTTGGGGAAGCTGAAGATGCCACCATCCGAAGCCACGAGGTAGTAGCCGTTGCCGTTGGGCGTCGACGCGATGCCCACGATCGGCTTGTTGAGGGGCTGACCCCCCATGGAGCCGTAGAACTGGGCGTCGCCGTAGTTGAAGACCCCACCGTCGGAGGCGACGAGCCAGTAGCCCCCGCCGTCGGGCGTGACCGCCATGCCGACGATCGGGGCGTTGAGATGGATCGACCCGGTCGAGCCGTAGAACTGCGCCGAGCCGTAGTTGAAGACCCCACCGTCGGACGCCACCTCGTAGTAGCCGTCACCGGCGGGCATG
>DASXEK010000080.1:0-34784 GCA_036490155.1 Acidimicrobiales bacterium
ACCGATCTCGGTGAGGAGTTCGGGGTTGAGGGAGTTGCGGGCCTCTGGGCGGTTCAGCCGCAGGACGGAGACCGCTCCTCTGCGCTCCTTCACCAGGACAGGCTCGGACGAGGTTGCTGCTTCAGGACTCATGCAACACACCTTTCTCTCTCGGGCGAGATGAGGACAAATCCTCGCTGCGGTCCACGATCGGGATCCACAAGACACAAATCTCCAACCAACTCGCCGCGTTCGGCCATCAACTCCTGAGTATCGTGGCCCGGCGTACCCTCACGGCGAGGGCGGGGCGTATGAAGTCGTCGTCATCGCACGCCGCGGCGCGAGTGACATGGCGACAGGGGTAGGCGGAGGTCGTATGCGGACTCGATGGACGGCAAGACTGGCCACAATCGCGGTGGTGTTCGGCACCCTCCTGGTCGGCGGATACGTCCCGGCTAACACACCGACGGCGGGCGCGTCAGCGGCCCGTCCCCACGACACGACAACCACCTGCACCGGCGTCCTGATCGCGCGCCTCGATGGCTCCATCTCCGTGCTCGCGCCCAAGGGGACGACCTGCGCGTCCTCCATCGCCCAGGGCTCGTTGGCCGGAATGAAGCTCAACGCGCCCATCTTCAGCTCGGCCGCGCTGCCCAACGGCAACGGCTACTGGTTGCTCGGGAGCGACGGTGGCGTCTTCGCCTTCGGCCAGGCGCAGTTCTACGGCTCGACCGGCAGCATGCACCTCAACGCGCCGATCGTCGGCATGGCGAGCACGCCCGATGGAGGTGGGTACTGGCTGGTGGCCACCGATGGCGGCATCTTCAGCTACGGCGACGCGCAGTTCTACGGCTCGACCGGCGGCATAAAACTGAACAAGCCCGTGGTCGGCATGGCCGCCGACGCGGCGACTGGCGGCTATTGGCTCGTGGCCTCCGACGGCGGCGTCTTCGCCTTCAACGCGCCCTTCTTCGGCTCCATGGGTGGCCAACCGCTCAACGCGCCGATGCGCTTCATGACCGGCACGCCCGACTTCGGCGGCTACCGCCTCGTGGCGATCGACGGTGGGGTGTTCGACTACGGCGACGCGCAGTTCTATGGGTCGGCGGCCGGGCCGGGCTCCACGGGATGGAGCGCCCTCGCGACGACGCCGGACAACGGCGGCTACTGGCTCTTCGCCGCCACCGGCCTCTCGGCGTTGCCCACCTATCAGCCCTTCGGTGACGCCGCCAACAACCTGACCTTCGTCGGCGGGGACGCCCTATCCGTTGCGATCGTCGTTGGGGCGTCGACCGTGTCGTTCCAGGTACCCGTGCCGCCGCCCCCGTCCACCGACGGCACGTTTAATGCGGTCTCATGCGCCAGCAGCACGGTGTGCGTGGCCGTCGGCGGCACGAGCAGTCAAGGGGCGCTTATCGAACGGTCGACCGATGGTGGGTCGACCTTCACGCTCGATTCGGTGCCGACGGGTGCTCCCGAGCTGACGGGCGTCGACTGTGACACCTCGTTGCACTGCGTTGCGGTAGGAACGCAATCGTCAGTTACGTACGCAATGGTGTCCGACGACGGAGGTTTGACGTGGTCGTTAGACACAACGCCGGCGCCCATTCTCCAGTCCGTCGCGTGCGAGAACGCCGCCGATTGCGCCGCCGTGGGTGGAGGGACCGGTCCGACCGGCTCCGTCTATTCCACCGATGGTGGGAAGTCGTGGCAGACCAGCGTCACACTTCCGGACGACCCGATAGGAATCACTTGCACATCGGCCATCTGCGTCGCTGTCGGTGCAACGGTGTCCACGAGCGTCGATGCGGGAGTCCACTGGACGGCACAGACGATTGCCGGCGGCACGCTGGGCTACTCGACGGTGAGCTGTACGCCGGACGGCTCCTCGTGCCTCGCTCTCGGGACGGACCCTCAAGGAGCGGTCGATCCAACCTTGCCCGGCGACCTTGCCGTGTCCTCAGACGCCGGATCGACGTGGACCAACGAAAACGCCAAGCTCCCAGCGTCGAGCGCGAGCCTCCAGAACGTGGCTTGCTGGAGCGCCACGGACTGCATGGCGATCGGGCCAGACCCCGCGACCACAGGCCCGATCTCGATCATCGGATCGCTCACCACGGACACTGGCGGTACCTTCGGCACCCTGTTCCGGCCCGGAACCGGGTCCGTCTTCTTCAGCCCCCGCCCCACGTTCCCGGTGCTTGGATTTACGTGCAGCGCATCGGGCACGTGCATCGCGGTGGCGAATACCTCGTCGGGCCCGGCGGCCTACACCACGAGCGACGGCGGCCAGACCTGGACGGCCTCTTCGGTCCAGTGAGCCGTCAGCGGGCGGTGTGGCTGTGGCTCACGCCGTGCGCCTGGCCCTGACCGCTCGCGTGGAGCGCACTCGATGCGGCAAACAGGGGACCGCTCCACACCGCCACCGTCGCCGCGATGGCGCAGAGGATCCCTGCCGCCACCACCCTGCCCTTGTGCACGCGCATCCATCCACTATCGGCCATGAAGGTCAGGAAATTGACAGCACCGCGTAAGAGCCCGCTGTGAATTGTGGGAAGGGAGCGAAAACCGCCAGCTGGGACCGCCACCCAGTTCCCCGAAATGCGGGCAGACCACCGGGATCACTAGCCTGAAAACATGATTTGCGAACAGGTGCTGTGATGACGATCCTGGCTGCCGCACCGGCCGACCCGGTCGAGACCCCGCCGGCGCGGCGGCCGGGCTCGGTCCGCCGGACCTCGACGATGCTGATGTTCTGGCCCGATGGGTTCGGCTCCGAGCTCCACCTCAAGGGCCGGGCGCGTGACCTCCTCACCCCTGAACGGGGTCACCCGATGATCGTGGCGTCCTCCGATCTCTATGCGGTGACCGGCCGGGCGCGCGACGTGCAACGGATTGAGAGCTACCCGGCCCACGAACCGCTGCAGCGACTCGTGGGGTGTCGCGCCGGGGGCAACCTGCGCTCGGCCATCGCCCGGGAGCTGCCCGACCAGGTCGAGACTGGCACGCCGCTGCACCTCCTGCTCGACGACATCGCCGGCGCCACGCTCATCTCTGGCTTCACGTATTTCCGCTGGGCGGACGCGGTCCCCGGCATGCGGGAGCGGATGGGCCAGGGGCCGAAGAGCGACATGCGGGGCATCTGCTCGGGCTTCCGCGACGGCTCGAGCGCGCTCCACCCGGACGGCTCGTTGCGCGGCGTGAGCGACAACACCCCGGTCTCCCCCTCCCTCCATGACCCGGCCGATCCGGACGGCTGGCACAAGCGCGACGATGCTCCGGAGATCAACATGTGCCGCGCCCGGCGGATCGATGTCTGGGAGGCGGGAGACCACCTCGAGTTCGACACCATGTTCCGCGACACGTGCTCGGTGCCCGAAGGTCCCGACGTGGTGTTGCACGAGTACCAGATCCTCGGGACGGCCGATCGCGCCACCGGAATCGTCCAGAGCCTGCGGGCCGTCCCCCGCGTACTGCCCTACCCCGAGTGTCCGCTTGCGGCAGACAATGCGTCGAGGATGGTCGGCACCGCGTTGCGGGCCATGCGCACCGAGGTGCTCGGCCAGCTGCGGTCCATCGACTGCTGCACCCACCTCAACGACGGGCTGCGCTCGCTCGCCGAAGTGCCGGTGTTGGCGGGCTCGCTCGGCGGGTGAGCGACCCGAAGGCAGATCCGGTCGTCCCTCGGACCGGACGGCCTCGTCGCTTCGAGTCCGAAGACGAGCTGCGCATCTTGCTCGATGCGGCCATGGAGGTCATGGGTCGCAACGGCTACGTGGACGCATCGGTGGCCGACATCCTGGCCGAAGCCAATCTGTCGACCCGCTCGTTCTATCGGCACTTCGAGTCGAAGGATCAGCTCTTGTGTGCGCTCTACCGTCGCGAGGCGGAGAATGCGGCGGCGCGACTCAACGCCAAGGTCGACGCCGCGCCGTCGCCGCGAGCCGCGCTCGACGCCTGGATCGACGAGATCTTGAGCCTGGGCCAGCACCGGACCAAGGCCGCCCGGGTGCGCGTCCTCGGCTCGCCCGGCGCCATGCGGGCGGAGGGGTATGCGGAGGAGACGCACCACGCATCCAAATTGCTCATGGAGCCGTTGGAGGCGATGCTCGCGGCCGGGGCGGCCGACGGGTCCTTCCCGCTGGCCGATCCGGTGGCTGACGCATCGCTCATCCGCTCGGTCGTGTGGTCGGCCGCCGGCCTGACGCCCTCACGGGACTGGCCGGCGTCTCGGACCGAGCTGGCGCGCCAGGTGCGCTCGTTCTGCGCCCGGGCCCTGGGCGCGCAGCCAACGAACTAAACCGGCGTCCCGCTCGTTCAGCGGGGCGAATCGGCTGGCATCACGTCGAACGCCAGCTCGCTCACCCACGCCGAGGCGCGGGCGTACCCCGGAGGCGGCCAAGGTGGAGCCCTGGCTGAAGTCGAAGGGCGACGGCGCTTCGGGGAACGGAGAGGGCACGAAGTACACCGCGCCGCCCCGCTCCCTGGCCGCGGCCTGGGCGCTCTCCAACCGGGACACCTGCAACTTGGAGGTCAACAACGACACGCTGCTCATCGCCGCCGCCACGGCGCCTCGCGGTGGCTTCCGCCGGGGCGCCGTCGTCGTCATGAAGGCGAAGACCACATCCGCCCCGAGTTCGAGCGCCTCGCTCGCGGGGCAGCCGGCCGAAAGGGACCCGTCGACCAGCCAGCGACCGTCGCGGAGGACGGGCGGGAACACGCCGGGGATGGCGGCACTGGCCAACAGAGCGGAGGCCACGTCGCCCTCCGTCATCAGCACGATGTCGCCGGTCAGCGCGTCGGTCGCGACAGCGGCAAACGGAACGGGGGCCTCTTCGATCCGCTCGATTCCCAACCACTCGCGGATGATCACCTTCAGCCGCTTTGTGGTCACCAGGTGATCCCGCAGGCCAATGAAACCCGCGATGGCGCGGGAGAGCTCGAAGCGGAAGACGTCCTGGCGGCGCATGTCGCTCCACGCGGTCTCCAGCGCTTTGCACCCCCCGATGCCGGGATGGGTCGCGTAGAATGCCGCATTGAGCGCGCCGATAGAGGAGCCCGTGAGGAGTTCGGGCTCGATGCCCGCTTCGAACAGCGCCCGCATGCCGCCGGCCTGCATGGCCCCTAAGTTGCCGCCTCCCGACAAGGCGAACCCCACCGTCATCTCGCACCACCTCACCCCTGTGCTGGCGTGAGGTTATGCGCGCGCCGTCTCGATCGCCGCGCCGAGCTCAGTGCTTGGCATGCTGAGCGATCGCTCGTTCGGTGAGCGACCACAGCGCCGGTTCGCCGTCTTCCACCTGCACCAAGCCGTCGATCTCGAGCGCCCGCAGGTGGGACACCGCCTCACCGACGGCGGCGCGGCGCATGAAGCCCGCGATGTCGTCCCACGAACGAGACCACCGCATGTGCGACGCGATGTCCCACGCAGTGTGCGGCCCCTCTGACAGGATCGCGATCACCTCTTTGAAGCGGTCCTGGTGGTGCTGGCGCAGCTCGACCAGCCGCGCGTGGAGATCGTCGAAGCGGTACTCGTGCGCCGGCAGCACTTCCTTCACCTCGTAGGGCTCGAGCTTGTCGAGGGAGGCCAGGTAGTCGCCCAACGGGTTGGCACCGGCCTGGGGGTGGTACGGGATGTTGGGCGTGATCCGGGGCAGCACGTGGTCGCCCGAGAGCATCAGCTCCTGGCTGGACTCGTAGAAACAAAGGTGTCCGGGTGAATGGCCGGGCGTCCAAATGGCCGTCAGGTCCCAGCCGGGCACCTCGGGCCGCGCGCCGTCCTCGAGCAGGACGTCGGGGAAGACCGGGTCCACCAGCGACCGCACAGGCATGGACGCGTTGCGCAGCGGCTCCAGTTCTTCATCGGGCGCGCCCATGCGCCGCAGGGCGGCCGCGACTTGGTCAAGCAGGTCGTCCGGCTCGTCGTAGCGGTCGTGGATGAGCGCGGCATCCGCAGGGTGCAGGGAGATCCACGCACCGGACGCTTCTCGGATGCGACCGGCCAGGCCGTAGTGGTCGGGGTGGATGTGGGTGACCAGCACGCCCTGTACCTCCGTCAACGCGGAGCCGACCTCGGTGAGTCCGCTCTCGAGTGCGCTGAAGGCGTCGTCGGTGTTCCACCCCGCGTCGATCAGGTACGGCCCGCGGTCCGTCTCGAAGACATAGACCAGGACGTACCGCAACGAGTTGTTGGGCAGCGGGACGGGGATGCTCCACAGGCCGGGACGGACCTTCTCGACGTTGGGGAACGGATCGTTGGCCGCGGCGGCGCCGCGCGCACGCTGGGCGTGCGGCGGCCCAGGCGCGTGGCTGTGGCCCGAGCCCGGTGTCGATGTCACACGTCGAGGTTAGATCCTGGCCGCGGGCCGACTCTCGGCGCCTTCGTCACCCCGACCAGAGGCGATCAGTCCCGGACTCGATCCGATCGACGAGGCCCCAGTCCTGGCCCGTCGTCGCATCAATCGTCGCCGCTGAGAAGGCCAACCACGCCGTGCGCAGACGGCCGATGCGACGGGTCAGGCTGACGGTTCCGCCGGCGCCGGGCACGAGGCCCAGACCGATCTCGGGCAGGGCGATCTGCGTGTCCGGGTCGGCGATGACGGTGGTGGTGAACGCCGCGAGCTCGATACCCGAGCCCATGCACGGCCCGTGCAGGTAGGTGACGATCGGCTTGTCGAGCTGCACGAGCGCGCGGGCGACGCTGCGCTGCAGCCGTAGCACGTGCGCGGAGGCCGGGTCCGGCCGGGTGCCGAACTCATCGAGGTCGCCGCCGGCACAGAACGCCCGGCCCTCGCCTCCCCACTCGATCCCGGTGACACCGGGGTCCGCGGCGGCGAGCGCGAGCGCATCGACGAGCTCGTCGCGCATCTGGGCGTCGAGCGCGTTGAGGCGCGCCGGCCGGGTCAGCGTGAGGACGAGCGTGCCTGCCCGTCGCTCCGACCGCAACCGCGGTCCCTCGTCTCGGCCGGAGCGGGGTGGGTGGGCTGCTCGCCAGGCGGCGAATTCCGGACCCGACTGGAGCACCGAATAGGCCGCCGACTCGGCGACCAGGCCGTCGGCGACGGAGCGCCGTTCGGTACCCCGGAGGAGCAGTGCGAGGGTGGTCGCAGCCACTGGTTGCGCCGCCAGGTTCTCCTCGACCCGCTCGAGCGCGGGGTCGTCCTCGGAGAGCACGACGTCGCAGAGGTCGAGCCAGCCCGGAACGACGGCACCGCGGGCCACCCCGACGACGACGAAAGGGAGGCTCGTCCGACGAATGGCGTCGTTGGCGTCCGGTGGGTCGAGCCCCCCGTCGAGCTGGACCCGCACCGGGTCGCTTCGCTCGGGCGGGACGGCGCTCCGCAGCTCGGCCAGGAGTGCTTCGGCGCTCAGGTGTTCGAGAATCGCGAGACGTTACCCTCCGTGGGTGGACGACTCCCGGGTGCGGCGCTGGGCCGCCAGCGGTGCGATGGCGCTCACGGGACTGCCCGACCAACCGCTCGGCCCTCCCGGCGGCCTCGTCGACGGCGTCGAGGAGATGGGCCGGCCATTCGACGGCCTCGACGCGCTTGCGCTGCTCGGTGAGCGGGCGACCCACATGGGTCTGTGGCGCCAGGGCACGACGAGCTGCGGTGGGAGTTGTCGGCTCCTCCCTTCGCCAGGCGGATTCGTGGCGGTGTCGCTGGCTCGTGACGACGACTTTGCCTCCGTGCCCGCCTGGCTCGAGCTGGACGTGGCGCCGGCAACGGCCCCCGCTACCTGGTCTGCTGTCGCCCATGCGGTGGCGCGACGCGACGTCGACGAGCTGATCGCCCGCGCCGCACTGCTCGGGTTGCCCGTGGCGCGGGTCGGAGAGGCGGCGGGCTCCCCCGGCGTGGTCCGCGTCCCGCTGGGTCCCGGCGCGGCGCGGCGCCCAGCCGGCCTCGTCGTGGTCGACCTGTCGGGCTTGTGGGCCGGCCCCTTGTGCGGCGACCTGCTGGCCGGCGCCGGGGCGGCGGTGATCAAGGTGGAGTCGACGAGCCGTCCGGACGGCGCTCGTCGCGGGCCGCGCGCGTTCTTCGACCTCTTGAACGGGCGCAAGCGCTCGGTCGCGTTGGATCTTCGGAGCAACGAGGGCGTCGGCGCGCTGCGGGCACTCGTCTGCGGCGCCGACGTCGTGCTCGAGGCGAGTCGGCCCCGCGCCCTCGAACAATTCGGGATCCTTGCGGCCGACGAAGTGGCGAACGGCGGGCCCCAGGTCTGGGTATCGATCACCGGGTACGGACGCGACGGCGAAGGCGGCGGGCGCGTCGCGTTCGGCGACGATGCGGCCGGAGGCGGCGGCCTGGTCGTGTGGGACGCGGGCACGCCGATGTTCTGTGCCGACGCCGTCGCCGACCCGATCACCGGGCTGGCCGCGGCCCGGGCGTGCCTCGACGTGCTGGCGGGCGGCGGGCGCTGGCTGCTCGACGTCTCGATGGCCGGCGTGTGCGCAGCGCTGACCGGGCCGACCCTGCCCGCGCCGGCCGACGTCGCCGTGGCTCCGCCGCGGGCGCGACCGGCAGCAGGATCGGCCCCCGAGCTGGGTGCGGACACGACGCAGGTCCTGGCCGAGCTCGGCCGTCGAATGTGAGGCGATCAAGGCCGTCTGCTTGAATCAACGGCCGAGACCACATCACGGCGTGGCGCTCTAGGCCCGCGCAGGGGAGGGATCCAGTTGCCAGAGATCATGGAGGGTGTTCGCATCCTCGAGGTCGCCGAACAGACCTTCGTCCCGGCCGCGTCGGCCGTCCTGGCGGACTGGGGCGCCGAGGTCATCAAGATCGAACACCCCGAGCGCGGCGACGCCATGCGGGGGCTGGCCGCGAGCGGCGTCATGCCCTCGATGGGCGCGGTCCACGTCCTCTTGGAGCACTCCAACCGGGGCAAGAAGAGCATCGGGGTCGATATCTCGACTCCCGAGGGACTCGACCTGGTCTACCGGCTGGCGGCCACGTGCGACGTCTTCCTCACCAACAAGCTGCCCGCGGTGCGCGAGAAGCTCCACATCGAGTGTGAGGACATCCGGGCGCACAACCCGAACATCATCTATGCGGCCGGGACCGGCGGCGGCGAGCGCGGGCCCGAGGCCGACCGCGGCGGCTACGACTTCCTGAGCTACTGGTGCCGGGCCGGGAGCGCCATGGGCAGCACGCCGACCGACGTCGACTACCTGATCGGGCAGCCGGGCCCGGGGTACGGCGACTCAATCGGCGGCATGACGATCGCCGGGGGGATCCTCGGTGCGCTGTTCCACCGCGAGCGCACGGGCGAGGCCCTCACAGTCGACGTCTCGCTGCTCGGCGTCGGGATGTGGGCCATGAGCGCGGCGATCGCACTCTCCCTCCAGCTGGACATGCCCTGGCGGCCCGGGCCGAGCAAGGGCAGCGGCGCGGGCCCGTCCAACCCGCTCGTGGGCACCTACCAGACCCAGGACGGCAAGTTCCTCGCCTTCACCTGCCTGCAGGGGTACAAGTACTGGCCGAGCGCGTGCAAGGTCATCGGGCGCGAGGACCTGATCACCGACGAGCGGTTCGATTCGCACGAGCAGCTGGCTGCCAACGCCAAGGAGGCGCGCGAGATCCTGACCGAGATCTTCCGTTCGGCGCCGCTCAGCGAGTGGCGCACTCGCCTGAACCCCTTCGAAGGCCAGTGGGCGTTCGCCCAGGACAGCCTCGAGCTCACGACCGACCCCCAGGTCGAGGCGAACGGCTATCTCGGCACCACCGCGACGAGCGACGGTACGGAGTTCAAGCTGGTGACCACGCCGGTGCAATTCGCCGGCGAGCCCGCGCCGCCCAGGCGCTCTCCCGAGTTCAACGAACACTGCGAGGAGATCCTCGCCGCCATCGGCTTGAACACCGACGAGGTGCTCCAGCTCAAGGTGTCAGGCGTCGTGGCGTAGCGGTCGCCGTGGGCGTCACGCTGCGCGCGGCGGCTCAGCCGCCGGGCCAGGCGATGGCCTTGGTCTCGAGGTACTGCTCGAAGCCTTCGATGCCGCACTGGCGCCCGATGCCGCTCGCCTTGTAGCCGCCGTACGGCGAGTCCGCGCCGTACCAGAGGCCGCCGTTCACCCCGATCGACCCGGTGCGGATCCGCCGCGCGATGGAAGTGGCGCGCTCTTCCGAAGCCGAGAACACGCCACCCGAGAGGCCGTACGCGCTCTCGTTGGCGATCCGGACCGCGTCGTCGTCGTCCTCGTAGGGAATGACACAGAGCACGGGCCCGAAGATCTCCTCTTGGGCAATCGTCATGGAGTTGTCCACGTCGACGAAGAGCGTGGGTTCGACGAAGTACCCCTTGGGCAGATGCGCCGGGCGGCCGCCGCCGAACACGAGCTTGGCCCCCTCCTCCTGGCCTTTTGCGATGTAGGCAAGGATCCGGTCGCGTTGCTTCGCGCTGACGACGGGACCCATGAGGACGCCGTCGTCGGTCCCCGGGTCGCCGTAGGGCACCCCCGCCATGCCCGCGGTGATCAGCTCGACGCCCTCGTCGTAACGTGAACGAGGGAGCAGCATGCGGGTCTGCATGGCACAACCCTGCCCGGCGTGGACGCAGACCATGGCGCCACCCGGCACGACCGAGGCGAAGTCGGCGTCGTCACAGACGATCATGGCCGACTTGCCACCCAGTTCGAGGAACACCCGCTTCAACGTGGCCGCACCCTTCTCCATGATCCGCTTGCCCGTGACCGTTGAGCCGGTGAACGAGATCAGGTCGACCTCGGGCGAGATGGTCAGCTCCTCGCCCACCAAGTGGTCGGACGACGTGACGACGTTCACCACACCGGCCGGGATGTCGGTCTTCTCGGCCACCAACCGGCCGAGGCGGGTGGCGTTCCACGGCGTGTCGGGTGCCGGCTTGATGATCACTGTGTTGCCCGTGGCCAGGATCGGGCCCAGCTTGTTGAGCGTGACTTCGACGGGGTAGTTCCACGGGATGATCGCGCCGATGACGCCGATCGGCTCCTTGTAGACGGCGCGCCGACTGGGCATGCCCATCATCTCGGAGTCGGGCAGCGAGCGCTCAAAGGGGAACTCGTCGATCATCTTGGCCGGCCACTTCAACGCGTCGGTGAGCGGCCAGTCGACCTGCGCGGCGTACGTCATCATGCGTGGCGAACCGACCTCGGCGATGATCTCCTCGCGGATCTCCTCGCGCTCCGAGTCGAGCGCGTCGTGCAGCTGTTCGAGGCAGCGCTGGCGCAGCGCGCGGTTGGTCGACCAATCCGTCTGGTCGAAGGCGCTGCGGGCCGCGGTGATGGCGCGCCGCATGTCCTCGGCCGAGGCGTCGGCCACCGGTCCCAGCACTTCTTCGGTCGCGGGGTTGACGTTGTCGAACGTCTTCCCCGACGCGGCCTCGACGAGGTCGCCCCCGATGAGCATGCGGACCTCACCATTACTGGACATGCGCCACCCCCTGGTGATCGACGGTTCCCGAAGAGGAGAGTACGAACGGCTCTTGCGAGGGCGCAAGGCGGCAGGCTGGGGGCGGAAAGGGCCGGCCGGCGGTACCGGGTCGGCGGCCAGGCCCGGCGACGGACATTCCCCCCCCCGAAGGAGTCGAAGGAACCAAGGAGGAAGTGCTCGTCGAGGTGGTCGATTCTGCGGCAAGCCCGGGCGAACTGCCGCGTTCCCGCGTGGTTGGTGCGTGTAAGTATGTAATCTCGTAACTATGTCAGACGAGATTTCAGCATTTATCCAGGCCAGCGTTCCGGGCGGGTGGTTCAGCGGACCGCCTGCGGTGGAGGCGGACGACGAAGAGATCCTGGTCGTCGGGGACCTTCGGGTGGGCCAGGCGGTCGACGCCTTTCGTGAGTCGAGCCGCCAAGAGCGCATGGCTATCGCCCGGGAGGCCGAATCGCGCTTCGGCCGGCCCGTCTCGTGGGGCGTCGAGCACGACGGCGCCACCACCCTCTTCACCACTCACAGCGCGCCCGTCATGACCCGCCTGCGCCTGCGGGAGCGGGCGGTGCTGACCACGCTCATCGACGCCGGGATCGCGCGCAGCCGCAGTGAGGCCCTCGCCTGGTGCGTGAAGCTGGTGGAGCGGCATCAAGCGGACTGGCTGAGCGAGCTGCGCGAGGCGCTGTCCGGCGTCGAGCAGGCGCGCGTCGGTGGACCGAGCTTGATATGACCGACTTGCTCACCCCGTCCGGGCCCTTGGAGCGCGAGGCGCTCGACGCCTACTCGGAGACTGTCGTCTCGGTCGCCGATCGCATCGTTCCGTCCGTCGCCTCCTTACGCGTCGCCGCCCGCGGGCGAGAGGGCGCCGGCAGCGCGGTTATCCTGGCCGCCGACGGGTACCTGTTGACCTCGGCGCACGTCGTGGCCGGCGCGGAGCGCGGCACGGCCGTCTTCGCCGACTGGCACGAGGCGCCCTTCGAGCTCGTGGGGCGCGACCCACTCTCGGACCTGGCCGTGCTGCGCGTCGCCGCCACGGGGCTGACCCAAGTGGAGCTGGGCAACGCCGACGCGTTGCGGGTGGGCCAACTCGTCGTGGCAGTGGGCAACCCACACGGCTTTGCCGGCTCGGTGACCGCCGGCGTCGTCAGTGCGCTCGGCCGCTCGTTGCCCTCGGGCGGACGGGTCGTCGAGAACGTGATCCAGACCGACGCCGCGCTCAACCCGGGGAACTCGGGTGGCGCGCTGGTGGACTCGCGGGCCCGCCTGGTCGGCGTGAACACCGCGCTGGCCGGGATCGGCTTGGGCCTGGCCGTGCCGGTGAACGGAACGACGCTCGACATCGTGGCCACGTTGTTGCGCGACGGGCGCGTGCGGCGCGCCTATCTCGGAGTCGTCGGTGGCGGGCGCCCGCTGTCCCCGCGGCGCGCCGAGGAGCTCGGGCAGAAGAGCGGCGTGGGGGTTATCGAGGTGCCGTCGGGCAGCCCGGCCGAACGCGCGGGCCTGCGGCCGACCGACACCATCCTCTCCGTGGACGGCGTGGCGACGGAGGGCACCGGCGACCTGCAGCGCCTGATGACGGCGGACGCCATCGGCCGCACGCGGTCGCTCACGGTGTTGCGCGACGACCGCATCGTCACCATCGACGTGACGCCGGTCGAGCTGGCTGCGTAGTTCCGTTCGTCCCTTTCGTCCCCTTTGTCCCCGCCCACCACGGCCGCAGCCGCAGGCGGACCGGGGGGAGCGTGCCGTACACGAGCACGGCCTGGCCCCGGGGTAGGCAGCGCAGCTCCTCGGGTGGCAGCAACCGGCGCGGACCGGTCGTCGACGTCGTCGAGCGTCGGCCCGTCGGGTCGCGCGTGATCGAGGGCTGGGTGACCTCCTCGTCGCCGACCAGGCGGCTGGCGTAGTCGAGCGTGTCCGGGTCGGCGATGCCGGGCAGGAAGAGCTTGGCCCGGTGGTTGTTGAGCACGGTCGCGGCGCGGGTGCCGTAGCGGCCGCGTACCTGGGCCAGGTCCTGCCAGATCGTGACGAGCTGGATCCCGTGCGACGCGCAGGTGGCGGCGAGCGCATCGAGCTCGGGAAGCGGCGCGATGTGCGCCGCCTCGTCGAGGACGACGAGCAGCGGAGGGTCGAGGGGCCGGGCGGCGCGGGTGGCCGTCTCGAACGCGTGCGTCAGCACCTGGCCGGTCAGCGCGGTGAAATAGCCGCGCAGCCGGCGCTGGTCGTGCGCCGGCGCGCAGAGGTACAGCGTGTCGGTGCCGCCCAGGAGCTGGGCCGGCTCGAAGCGGGCGGGCGTCATCGGCGCCGACGCCGACGCCGTCGGTCCGTTGGCCGAGGGCCCGTGGGCGAAGGGGGCCAGCACCGTCTCGGCCGTCGTGTACACCGAGCTGCGGGTGCGATCGTCGCGGTACCAGGTGGCGCGCGCGGCGTCGAGCGCCTCGGGCGTGCCGCACCGCTCGAGCACGCCGGCCACCTCGCCCACCTCCTGGGTGTCCACCCAGCGGACGACGTCGGCCATGGTGCGGCCGTCGAGCGCCGCGGCGTGGAAGAGCGGGGCGAGGAGCTTGGCCGCGGTGGCGTACCAGAAGTCGCCGTCCGCCGTCGTGCCGTCCGCCTTGGCCGCCTGGCACAGGTCGGTGCTGACCGCGCAGGCCCGCCGCCAGTCGCCACAGTCGCCGAGGGGTGACCACACGTCGCCCGCGGTACCGGTGCAACCGGTGGGGTCGATGCGCCACACGCGGCCGCGGCGGGCGCGCGCTGCGTGCGTGTCGCGCAACAGGTCGGTCTTCACGCTGGCGGCGAGGACCGGGCCCGGCCAGCCCAAGATGGCCGGCACGGCCAACGAGGTGGTCTTCCCGCTCTGGGTCGGACCGACCACGACGAGCGACTGCCCCGGCTCGACCGCGATCCCGGCGGCGGGGCCGAGGCCGGAGCCGCCGGGCAGCACGCCGAGGAGGAGGCGGCCCGGTGGGGCGGGCTCGGTCCGCACCCGCAGCGCCCGCAGGTCGCCCCGGCGGGCCCAGCGCGCCCCGCGTCGAGGGGCGCGCCCGTGGCGGCCAGGCGCCCACTTCGCCAGGTCGCGCGACGAGATCCCGGCCCACAGCGCCGCGCCGATCGCCACCGGCATGACCTCGGCGGTCAGACTGCTCATCGCGCCGTGGCCGTCATGGCGGCGTCGGTGTCGACGATGCGGCGCTCGAGGGCGCTGAGCCGGTGCTGCACGAGGAACGACCGCTGCCCGACCTTCCACAGCGCGATGCCGCGGCGCAACTGGGGCAGGAGGTCCGACTCGGTGTCCGAGAGCGAGAGCAGCTCCGTCGCCGCCTCGAGCTCGCCCGGCGACTGCGCGTAGACGACACGCGTCTCGGAGTCGGCCAGCAGGCCCTGGGCCAGGGCGACCTGCTCGGAGTCGGACGCGCCGACCGAGCGCAGATCCGAGACCCGGTGCAGCACGGCAACGTTGGACACGCCGAAGGAGCGCGACAGCTTCCACGAGGACTGGAGCCACCGGGCCACGCCGAGGTTGGACAGGATGGCCCACGCCTCGTCGACCACGAGGAAGAACTGGCCGCCGCCGGGCGCGGAGGTGGACGCGGGCGAGGGGCCGCCCCCGAGACCCGCCGTGCGGGCCAGCGCCGCCTGGAGCCAGGCCGTGGCGCAGGCCATGAGCACGCCGAGGGCGGCCGAGGTGTACAGCGCCGAGAGGTCGAGGACGACGAGCGGGGCCGAGAGGTCGAGGCCCGGCGTCGTCGGCCCGTCGAACATGCCGCAGAGGTCCCCGTGCACCAGCCGGCGCAGCTCGAGTGCGACGTCGCGCCCGTCCTCGAGCAGGTCGCGTCGCTCGGTGCGCAGCGAGCGCGCCGCCTCGGCGCTCGGTGCCAGCAGCGCCTCGACGACCTGGGGGACGGTCGGGTCGTGCCCGGCCAGCACTGCCGTGTCGGCCAGGGCCGCCCCCAGCGCGGCCCGCTCGCGCGGCGCCAGGCTCCGGCCCAGGCAGGCGCTGGCCAGGGAGGCCAGGAGCTCCGTCCGCCGCCGGGCCGTCGCGTCGTCGCCCTCGCGGCCGGGGGCGCCGGTCTCGGGCCCGCGGTCGAGCGGGTTGAGGCGGATGGCACCACCTGGCCGCAGCGCGACCGGGCGCACGCCCCACGCGTCGGCCAGGTCGCCGTACTCGCCCTTGGGGTCGACCACCCAGGCGCGGCGGCCGAACACCGCCTGGCGCCAGAGGAAGGTCTTGACGAACGCGCTCTTGCCTCGGCCGATCTGGCCGAAGACGACCATGTTGGGGTTGGACACCACCCCGGCCGCGTACAGCTCGAAGGGGTCGAAGACGAAGGAGCCGCCGAGCAGGTCGTCGCCGATGACCACGCCGCGCTGGCCCAGGCCAGCCTCGGCAATGAACGGGTAGGCGGCACCCAGGTTGCGCGTCGTCACCTGGTGGGCCGGCAACCGCGGCATGCGCTCCCTCACGACGGTGAACGGTCGGCCGCCGCCGGGCCACCTCCGTTACTTTGCACTTTGACGAACGGCCGAAAGCCCTCGACGCCAGGGA
Source organism: Acidimicrobiales bacterium (assembly GCA_036490155.1). GTDB lineage: Bacteria > Actinomycetota > Acidimicrobiia > Acidimicrobiales > RAAP-2 > Bog-473. The sequence goes on from DASXEK010000080.1 coordinate 15,931, forward strand.
AGGTGCCCCATGAGCGAACCGGAACGTCCGCCTCAACCCCTCGTGGTGTCCCTTGCCGCGCTCACGGTGGTGAGCGGCATCGTCGATGCCGTGAGTTATCTCGGGCTGGGCCACGTGTTCACCGCCAACATGACCGGCAACGTCGTCCTGGTCGCCTTCGGCCTCGCCGGGGCCCCGGGGTTCTCGGTCACCGCCAGCCTGTGCGCGCTCGGCTGCTTCGTCGGGGGTGCCATCACGGGCGGCCGGCTCGCGCGGCGGGTGCAGCCCTACCGGTCCCTGCTCATGTTGGCCGTCAGGCTCGAGGCCGGATTCACCGCGGCGGCCGCCGTCATCGCGGGGACCGTGGCCGTGCTCGGCGCCGGATGGCCGCGGTACACGGTGATCGCGTTGCTGGCCTTCGCCATGGGCATCCGCAATGCAATCGTGCAACGCCTGACCTTCCCCGAGATGACCACGACGGTGCTCACGGGCACGCTCACGAAGCTCGCGTCCGACTCGTCACTCGCCGGTGGCACGAACCACAACGCCGCCTACCGCACCACGTCCGTGCTCTGCATGTTCGGCGGCGCACTCGTCGGGGCCGTGCTGGTCGTGCACCTGCAGCCTGGTTGGGCGCTCGGCATCGCCTGCATGCTGCTCGTCACGACGGCGGCCTACTTCTCCCGGGCGGCGCCGCTCGAGCTCGGCCTGGCGCCGTAGCCGCCCGGCGGTCTCAGACCGGCAGCCCGTCCTCCAGGTAGACGGTCTCGCCCGGCCCCACACCGAGCGCCTCGCCGACCCGCCGGCGCAACGGGCCGCTCAGGATCTCGAGGGCGTCGGCCATCTCGGCCAGGCGATACTCGGACAGCTCCTCGGTCTGCAGGGTGATGGCGGACAGCTCCTCGTCGCTCAGGACCCCGCAGTCGAAGAGGAACCGCATGCCGCCGGCGTCGGTGCGCCGCGGCCGCAGGAAGTCGACCGCCACGAGGTGGCCGCGCGTGACGTCGAGCCCGACCTCCTCGCGGACCTCGCGCCGGCACCCCTCCCACGGCGTCTCGCCGTTCGCCTCCATGATCCCGCCCGGGATCGTCCAATGCTTCTTGTAGGTCGGGTTGACGATGAGCAGGCGCCCGGACCCGTCGAAGATCAGCCCTCCGGCCGACGCCGGGATCCGCGGCAACACGAAGTCGTCGGAACCGTCGGCCTCCGTATCGCGCACGCTCATGCGATCCCGAGCCGTTCCAGCTGCTCGCCGGGCGCCTCCAGGTCCTCCAACGCGACCCGCAGGAGCTCCACCATTTCCGCCTCGCTCACCGCGGCGGGGCCGCCGGCCAGGTTCTCGTCCTCGCCCGGGTCGTTGGCCAGGTCGAAGAGGAAGTGGGTGTCCACCGCGCCGCCGCCCACCCAGAACGGGAGACGGTCACCCGGCGCAAAGGGCTGGCGGATGACCGGGACCTCGGTGCCCGGCATGAAGTCGAGCCGGGCGCGACGGTCGGGCGGGGGTAGGCGCACCACGTCCTCCAGGCCGCCCACGGGCATGGTCGACCAGCGGTTCGACCACATGGAGAGCGGGAAGTTGTCGCCGACGGCGCCGCGGGCGTACTTGCGCCGCCCGTCGGTCACCTGCACCCAGTTGCCGTACACGCCGCCGATGGCCCAGTCGCGCGCCGCGGTCGCCTCGCCCGTCAGCAGCGGGACGAGCGAACGCCCGTGACGCGGGCCGGGAGAGGACCCGGCGTCGACGCCGAACACGTCGGCGATCGTGGCGTGCAGGTCGACGTTGGTCGTCAGTGCATCCTGCTCGGACCCGCCGTTCACCCCCGGCCAGTACACCAGCAGCGGGATGTGCCCGAGCGGCTCGTACTGCATGACCCCGGGTTTGCCCCAGATGTCCTTCTCGCCGAGATAGTGACCATGGTCCGTGCACACGATCACCGCCGTCGTGTCCCACAACCCCCGCTCGTCCAGCGCGTCGAACACCGAGCCCACCCAGTGGTCGATCATGGCCAGCTTGGCGCCGTAGTTGGCGCGGATGTGCCGGCCCTCGCGCTCGGTCAGCCGGCCCTTGGCCACCGCGCCGATCTCGTAGGGGGGCCAGATGAGCAGCTCGCCCTCCCACGTCGGGTCGTAGCGCCCGGCCCACGGCTCGGGGGTGTCGAAGGGTTCGTGCGGGTCGAACTCGTCGACGAACAACAAGAAGGGCGCGTCGTCGGGCGCGCCCTTGCGCAGCCACTCCGCCGCCGTGCGCATCGTGCGCGGGCCGGGAAAATCCTCCTCGTCGCGGAAGAACGTGCGTGAGCGGTCGTAGGGACGGTCGTCCCCCGCGGCGAAACCGGCCCGCTCGCGCCAGTACCACCCGCCGCCTCGGGCCGGCAGCGCTGGTGCGCCGACGTAGGTCGGATCGGCGTACGTCCGCCACGGGTCGCCTTCGTGCCCGCGTACGTAGTCCCAACCGGTGAAGTCGGTGTGGTAATTCTCGCCGCCGACCTCGAAGAGATGCGGGTGGTCCGAGACCAACATCGTGGTGACGCCGGCGCGGCGAAGCGGCTGCGTCACGGGCTCCTCCCACACCTCAATGGAGCCCCACGGCCGCCACAGGAAGTCGAGCGTGCCGCACAAGATGTCGTGGCGCGCCGGCATGCACGGCAGTGAGCCCGTCACGTGCGACGTGAACCGCACGGCGCGCCCGCGCGCAAAGCGATCGAGGTTCGGCGTGTCGAACTCGGTCCCGCCGTAGCACCCGAGCATGTGCCGGTTGAGGCTGTCCAGCAGCAGCACCACCAGATTGCGGGGACCGTCGTCGGCGCCGGGCATGGCGGCCATGGTAGGGGCACCCGTCCCCGCTCCCGATCCCGGGCGGGTCCCGCTCCGGAGGCTCAGTGCAACCCGCGGCACAGCGGCAGCGTGCACGTGTAGGCGGACGCCTGGTCGCCGTAGAGGCGGCGCAACGCCAACCGGCTCTGCCCGGCCGCGTGCTGCACGGCGTCGCACGCCGTCGCCAGGTCCTCTTCGTTCGCCGCCGAGATTGTCACGAACCCCGAGTAGCGGAAGGACGCGTGGCCCTCGGCCAGCTCCGCCTCGCGCCGCGCCAGCACCTCGGACTCGCGGGCGTGGCGCGCCGTCGACACGAAGCCGCCTCGACGGCGAAGTTCCGCGTCGGCCAGGTCCGCGGTGCGCGAGGCCTCGACCTTGCGCACGGCGGCGTCCGATCCGAGCGGCGCCATCACCACCGCCAACGTCGCTCGGGCCGACCCGAGCAGGAGCGGCGCCAAGAAGTCGCTCCGCACCTCGATGCGCGGCCACTCGGCCACCCAGAACGTCGCGTGCACCATGCCGTCGACCCGCACGGTCGACCAGTTCTCCTCCATCGCCATCGGCCAGGGGTCCTCGAGCGTCGCCTCGGCCGCGCTGGCGGCGTCGGGCTCGTAGGTGCGGAGCAGCTGGCGCGCCACGTCCTCCGCACCGAGGATGGCCTCGACCTGCACGTCGGCGTCGGCCAGCAGGCGCACGAGCGAGCCCAACTCGCGGGCCAGCGCGGCGCACCCCACTTCGACCGAGCGGGTCAGCCGCACCTGCAGCGCCAGGACCACGTCGTGCGCGCAGGCGTGCGAGTCCATGTCCGCGAGGAGCGCGTCGTACGACGCGCCGCAGGCGGACCCGCCACTCGTCACGGCCTCGGCCGCCAGGTAGGCATGGACGCCGCGCCCGTCGTCGGGAAACGACGACGCCACCCATTGCACCCGGTGCACGGGAGAGCCCTCGCGCGCCAGCGACGCCAGGACCGAGGCCCACGCCCCGACCCGCCTGTCCTGTTCGTCCGGCCCGAGCAGGGCAAAGCTGCGCCCGCGCAGCGAGACGGCCGCCGTCAGCGTGCGCGTGGCCCGGTCGTGCACGACACCCATGTCCTGCCACTGCGCCCGCAACAGCCGCACGCCGCGCAGCGCACCCATGCCCCGCCCGCGCCCGCCTCGCCCGCGCGTCCGGCGCGCCGTCCAGCAGACCGCGACCGGCAGCCACTCGTCGCCGGTACGGCCCGCCACCGGCACGGTGGCCATGGCGCCGTAGAGCACGAGCACGACCGCCGCGGCCGCCACGCCCGCCGCGTTGGGTTCGCCGCGCAGCACGAGCACGCCGAAGATCAGCCCGACGGCGACGGTGAGGATCTGACCCGGTCGCCACCCCGCCAGCGCGCCGCCCCGCTCGCGGGGCCCGAAGCGGTAGCGCGCCCCGCTCGGCGTGCTCACTCGCTGCCCTCCGCTTCGTCCGGGGGCCACACGGGGCCGAGCCCGACGAACTTCGGGTTGGGGTCGTAGTCCATGTAGAAACGCGGCTGCCCCGCCTCGACGGTGCCGATGAGACTGCGACCCGGCGGCACGTCCTTCCACTTCCAGGCGTCGGCCGGGGTCGCGGGTCCCGTCCGGCCGCGGGATCCGGGTGGCAGCGCCGGCGGGCGCGGCGGCGACACGGGCGCCACGGCTTCGGCTCCGCGCCCGGCGATGCCGCTGGGCACGATCGCCGCGCCAACCCCCGCACCTGCGCCCGGTCCCGAACCGGCGCTGTCCGCACCGTCGCCGTCGTCCGCCTCGTTCCACCCGACGATGGGCTTGGGCCCCTTGGGCCGCGGCTCAATGCCCGAGGCCATCAGCTCGTCGTAGCGCTGCTGCGACGACGGGTCGCCGATCCCCCGCCCGTCGGCATCGGGGATGATCCCGCCGTTTTCGGGGGTGACCTCCGCCAGCAGCTCTTCGGTGCTCTTGGGCGCCGTCGACGCACCGCCACTCCCCAGCGCACCGTCCGCCGCCGTCTTGGTGAGCAGGCCCGCGCCGCCGGCGGCCGCCAGCCCCTCGTGCAGCGCGTGGTTCGCCGCCGTCCGCAGCGGCCGGGTCAACGTCGAGGTGCCGCGCTCACGCAGGCCGTCGAGATGCCCGACAGCACCGGCCTCGATCGCCGGAATCAGCCGCAGGATCGCGAAGGGGACGAACGTCGCCATGAGGAGCAGGGCGCCGCCCCCCAACACGGCGGAGAAGCCCCCGCTGTTCGGCTGTCCGGACGCGCCCGACGCGACGGCGCCCGCGGCCAGGCTCAGCGTGGCGACGATGACGAACTTGGACAAGATCAGCGCGGCCAGCGTCTCCACCAACCGCCGGCACCAGTGCGAGACCGCCGGCCACACGAGCGCCGCCAGCGCGAGCGGGAGGAACAGGACGGCGACGTAGACCGCGGCCGCCCGGATGAGCAGCTCGAGCCACAGCACGAAGGCAGCCACCGCGATCAACAGCGCAATCAGCAACAGCACGAAGCTGGCGACGCCCGGATCGGTTGCCGCCGCGATGAGGCCCTTGGTCACCGTCGAAAGGAGGGACGTCACGTCCGCCCCGGTCCCGCCCGCGATGGCGTCGCTCATGGCGTCGGTCGCCGACAGGCTCAGGATCACGATCTGGATCGCGACGACCGCCAGCAACAACGCGAGCGGCAGCTGCACGAGATACGTCCGCACCAGCTGCCCCGGGTTCTGGCGCAGCACCGCCTGCAGCGTCGACAACAGGAGCATCGGCAGGATCACGACACCCGCCAGCGCCGTCATCTGGCCGTAGTGGGTGCGGAACCAGGTCGCGCCGACGTCGATCGACGTCGTCGAGACCAGGACGTCGCCGATCTGACTCAGCAGCCACTCGGCGCCTGTGGCCACCCACTGGCTGATCCCGTTGAGGACGGACTCGAACCCCGACGAGGCGAGCGAGCCCCCGAGGCTGCCGATCTGGCAGACCGGGTTGAGTGCGTCGAGGCCGGTACACCCGGCGGCTTGCATGATGACGACGTCCGAGGCGATGACGACGAGGCGCGCTCAGTGCAACGTCGTGCCGGTGTGGAAGAAGAAGTTGATGATCGGCGGCGCGGCGCCGATCAAGAGCGCGGCCAAGCCCGAAACCAAGACGGCCCGCCGTCCGACCATTGTCTGCTGGAAGTTCTGTGAGTGCACCCCCAGCGCCCAGGACGCCGCGCCGATCAGCAGGCCCGCCAACGCGGCGATCAGCGCCCACGCGCCGAGGCCGTTGGTGAGATCTTGGAGCGTCCCGCCGCCGGGCAGCGCGTTCATACTCGGGTTGAGCGAGACATCGGCCAGGTGCCACACGACCATGAGGTGCCCTCCGTCGCGACTGCGGATCCCGGACCGTCCGGGGCCGCGTTCGGCGGAGAACGGTTCGGCCCGTGCGTCGAGTGTGCGGGCCGATGACACGGCCGCTCGACCCGGCGGCGGGCGAAGGTGGGTTGCACGTCACGGCGCCACCGCCCCCCCGACGCGACCACGCGGGTAGGAGCAGCGGTACGACCGCGGGCGCGCCCACAGACATGCCCAGCACAGACGCCAGGTGCCGCACCGGCGCCGCCCAGGGCCAGGCGGGCGGCTCCGAGCGGGGTCGTTCGCCCCGCCCACTCCCGCCTGTCATATTGGGGGCGTTACCGATGAGCGCAATGGCTGAAGTCACCCTGAGCCAGACCCAGGAAATCATTTACCTCGCGGCGGCGGTCGCCGCCTGCGTCCTGGTCGGCGTGGTGGCGGCCCTGCTCGGGCGCCGGGCCCGGAGCCGGGCCATCAGCCAGCGCCTCGCTTCCCTCGGCACCCGCCTGGGCCTCGACCCGCCCGAGGACGAGAACAACATCGAGATCTCCCTGGCCTACCTCGAGCAGGTGACCGGCGGCGCCGCCCAGGCCGTCACCGAGTCGAGCTCGGACGCCATCCGGCTGCGGCGCTCGCTCGACACGCTCACCCAGGGCGTCGTGCTCTGCGACGAGAACGGGACGGTGATCTATCGCAACGGTCGCGCCAATGCCTTGATGGTCAGCCGCCACGGTGACGCCCTCGCCGCCCAGGCGGTGACCGAGGTACTCGAGGACGCGTGGCACGAGGGTTCCGCGGAGCGCACGCTCGACCTCTACGGCCCGCCCCGGCGCACCCTCCAGGTGCGCGCCCGCCAGATCGACGACGGACGCCGGCCGCTCGGCGTCATCGCACTGATCGAGGACATCTCCGAGCGTCGCCGGCTCGAGGAGATCCGCCGGGACTTCGTCGCCAACGTCAGCCACGAGCTCAAGACGCCGATGGGCGCCCTCGGGCTGCTGGCCGAGACGCTGGTGTCCGAGCCCGATCCCCAGGTGGCCCAACGCCTGGCCGGCCGCATCCACAACGAGGCCTTCCGGGTGAGCCGCATCATCGACGACCTGCTCGACCTGTCGCGCATTGAGTCCGAGGAGGCCCCGCCGCGCGAGCCGGTGCTCGTCAACCTGGTCATGGCCGACGCCATCGAGCGGGTGCGGGCGACGGCGGACCAGCGCGGCATCGAGATCGTGCTGCAGGAGCCCTCCCCGCCCGTCGCCATCATGGGCGACCGGCGCCAGCTCGTCTCGGCCATGCACGCCCTCTTGGAGAACGCCATCACGTACTCGTACGACAACTCGAAGGTCGTGGTGACCGGCACCGTCCAGCGGACCAACCCGAACCTCGACCACCCGACGCTGGCCGCTCGCCGGGCCGAGGCGGCTGCCGCCGAAGAAGCCCGCGCCGCCGCGGGCGGGTCCGACGACACCCCGGCCGCCGGGCAGGCCCCGGTGATCAGGGCGACGCTCCCGGCACCGGGATCGCAGAGCGAGCCCGTCGAGCCCGTGTTCACACCCGAGATCCTGGAGCAGTACAGCCGCCCGGGTGAGGACGCCGGCGTCGCCCCACCGGCTACCGGCTCCACCGCGCCCGCGCCGCCGGCGCCGCTCGCGGCAGGGGCGGGCCTGGAGGCGGAAAAGGGTGACCCCGCCGGGACGGCGCAGACGGAGACCACCTCGGCCGGCTCCCCGAATTGGCGCATCGAGGAACGCGACAGCGTGCGGCTCTCGGTGCAGGACCACGGCGTCGGCATCCCCGCTCGCGACCTCGACCGGATCTTCGAGCGCTTCTACCGCGTCGACCACGGCCGCAGCCGCGACACCGGCGGCACGGGCCTCGGCCTCTCGATCGTGCGCCACGTGGCCAACAACCACCAGGGCTGGGTCGACGTCGAGTCGCGCGAGGGGGAGGGTTCGACGTTTACGCTCGTACTTCCGATCCAGGCGGAGCTCGTGACGTGAACAAGCCGAAAGAAAAGAGGAGGGCCGGGCGCAGCGCGCCGGGCGACGGTCCGGTCAAGGTGCTGCTGGCCGAGGACGAGGAGTCGTTCATCGACGCGTTGGTCATCGGCCTGACGAACGAGGGCTTCCGGGTGACGGTGGCTCGCGACGGCAACGAGGCGATCGCGCTCTTCGAGGAGACGGCGCCCGACATCATCTTGCTCGACCTCATGCTGCCGAAGATCTCGGGCATCGACGTCTGTCGCACCATCAGGTCCCGCTCACAGGTGCCCATCATCATGGTGACGGCCAAGGGCACAGAGATCGACACCGTCGTGGCGCTCGAGGTCGGGGCCGACGACTACGTGACCAAGCCCTACCGCCTGCGCGAGCTGGTGGCGCGCATGCGCGCCGTGTTGCGCCGTGCGCCCGGGGGACCCGAGGCGTCGGAGTCGACGTCGATCGAGTTCGGGAGCGACGGCATCTGGGAGGCCAACGGGATCAAGGTCGACTTCGACCAGCGCCGCGTGTTCGTGCGCGGCGAGGAGGTCCACCTGCGGCGCAAGGAGTTCGAGCTCCTGCGCCTGCTCGTCGAGAACTCGGGACGGGTGCTGACCCGTGACGTCCTGATCGACCGGGTCTGGGGCACCGACTACATCGGGGACACGAAGACGCTGGACGTGCACATCAAGCGGTTGCGGTCGCGGATCGAGGCCGATCCTTCGGCGCCGGTGCTCATCACGACCGTGCGCGGCGTGGGCTACCGCTTCGCCGCTGCGAACTGAGCTCGGCTCTTAGCGTTTCTCCACCAGAACCGGCTCGTGCCAGGGTCGGTTCCCATGTTCGTCAATGCGTGGGCGCGGCCATGTTGCGGTTTTCCGATGTCCGCCGCTTGGGGCCCGATGGCGGACAGGGTTCTCTCGGCGGTGCCGGTCGAATTTCGTCTCGGCCTCGCGTACGAGCTCGGAGACCTCGCGGCGCGACACCACGAACAACGGCACCATGGCGATACCGACGGCCAGGATCATCAGTGGTATCAAAATCTCGAAAACGTCCATGACGACTTCACCACCTTCGGCTTCTCTCGTCCCTTCACGCGGTTACCGCCCGCGGCGACGACGAAACGAATGCGACGTCACACACCCCCTTCATCGAGGTTCTCGGCACTGCCGGCGGCGAGACATGCCGGCTGAACGGTCGCCCGAAGTGGGCGCGTGCGCGCCGGCTCTCGCGCCTCGATATCTGCTCCACAACCTGGGGGGTCGCGCGCGTCTGTATACGCGACAAACAAGGCTCCTCGTCGAAGACCGTGTATGCGAGCAACCCGGCGCTCCGTTCGGGTGTATATGGGGCCGGCGCTTCGCCATATGCACCCGAACGCGGCACCACGATTCCGGCGTATACACACCGAATTGAGGCACGGGGTTCGGCCGTTGGCGACCGTTCCCGAGAGCGCTTAGACGGTCAGCCGCTCGAAGTCATCGGGGATGGTGACCCCCGGCATCGACGTCGTGTCGACCTGTTCACCCAGGTGGGTGAGTACCAGGTGCACGTCGGGATGGGCGGCCTGGAGCTCACGGACGTCGCCCTCGTGCATGTGGGTGCGCGGGCCGCCGTGGGGTCCGTTGCACTCGAGGACGAGCACGTCGGCCTCGGTCGCCAGCTCGGTGAGCCCTGCGCAGGGTCGGACGTCACCGCTGTAGGCAATCGTCTTCTCGCCGCGGTCGAAGAAGTAGCCGAAGCAGCGCAGGTAGGGAACGTGCTCCACCTCAACGGCGCGGAAACGCAGCCCCCCGGCTTCCTGCCAGGAGCCGTCGACGTCGACGAAGCGGAGGTCGAGGCGCTCGTGTGCCAGCTCGAGCGTGGATCGCACCTCGCCGACCGCGACCATGTGGGCCAGGTGTTCCTCGAGACCCGGCGGGCCGACGATGTGGAGCGTGCGGCCACCGCCCGCTTCGGCAACGGCTTGTAGGAAGAACGGCCAGCCGAAGCAGTGGTCGGCATGAAAGTGCGAGATGACCACCACGTCGATGTCCGTGGGGCTGAAACCGCAGCGCCGGAGGTGGGGCAGTGCAGTCGGGCATGGCTCGACCAGGACGTTCGAGTCCAAGACGAAACTGTTCCAGTAACGCCCGGGCGGGGCGAGAAAGTTGCCGGTACCGAGGAACGTGAGCTCGGTCACGAGGTGTCGGCCAGCGAGAGGAGCGAGGCCACCAGAATCGGGTCCCCGGCGACGTCGATGTCGGGCACCGGCAACCGCCGGTAGAGCATGAGCACGAGGTCCGAGGCGGTTGCACTCAGCTCGGCGGTGCGGGTGGGCGGCGCCGCGGCGTCCGCGGTGGCGGGTCCGACCTGCCATGTCGACCCGGTGTCGAGCGCATGCAGCGTGACCGGTCCCCGGAGGGCGACGACATCGGGGCCCACCATGACCGCAATGAACTCGGGCACCCCGTCGGTGGCCAGCGCCGGCGGCAGCGGCGCCGACGAGCCCACCGCGCCCTGGGCGTCCCAGCGGTGGACGGCGGCCTCCTGGGCTTGGTGACGGGCGACGGCACCGGCGGTGTGCGGTGTCGGATCTGACCACCACGCCCAGCTGGGCGCCTCAGGACCGGCCTCGCGCAGCGCGCTGAGCAACGAGTAGGTACACCAGCCGAGCCAGGCGAGCAGGTCTGTGTCTGGAGGCAGCGGGGTGAGTGGGTCAGCGGCGCGCTCGTCGGGGTTCTTGGCCCGCACGTTCTCCGACCAGTACCACTGGACGACGCCGATGTGATGGGCCAGGTCGCGCAGGACCCATTTCGGAGTAGTCGGCACGCGGGTATCGAGATCGGACGACGCCACCACGTCAACAAGGAGGCGGCTCTGCGCCGCGATGGCGTCGACGGCGTGCTCGAAGCCGAACCCGCCGTCCCCGCCCGTGCTCACGCTCACGGCGCCTTGATCAGCAGCTCGCCACCCAGGTACGGCGCCAGGGCCTCGGGCAGCATCACGGTCCCGTCGTCCTGGCGCCCGTTCTCGACCAGCGCCGCCCAGATGCGCGGCCAGGCCAGCGCCGAGCCGTTGACCGTGTGCACGAGCTGCAATGGCCCGCCAGCGGCCGGCCGATACCGCACGTTGGCCCGGCGGGCCTGATAGTCGCGGAACCAGCTGACGGAGGACACCTCGAGCCAGCGGTCGACGCCCGGCGCGTACGCCTCGAGGTCGAACGTGCGGGCCGACGACCCGCCGAGGTCACCCGTGCACAGGTCGAGGACCCGGTAGGGCAGCTCGAGCTCCTGGAGCATCGCCTCCGCCCGCCGCAAGATGTCGGCCTGCGCCTCGAGCGCCCCATTGGGTGCGGCGTAGGCGAACAGCTCGACCTTGTCGAACTCGTGCACCCGCAGCAGGCCGCGCGTGTCGCGGCCGGCGGACCCCGCCTCGCGCCGGTAACACGCGGTGGCGGCGGTGAAGCGGAGAGGCAGCTGCGACTCTTCGAGGATTTCGCCGCGGTGCATCGAGGTCAGAGGCACCTCCGCGGTGGGGATGAGCCACAGGTTGTCGCGTTCGATGTGATAGGCGTCGTCGGCGAACTTGGGCAGGTGCCCGGTCGAGGTCATCGTGTCCGTGAGCACGACGGTCGGGGGGCGGATCTCCTCGTATTCGGGCGAATGCCGATCAATGGCGAACGCGGTCAGCGCGCGCAGCAGGCGCGCCCCCGGCCCGCGGTAGAGCGGGAACATCGACCCGGCCAGGCGGGCGCCGCGTTCCATGTCGAGGATCTGCAGGGCTTCACCGATCTCCCAGTGCGGGAGACGCTGGTGTTCGAGCGGCTGGGGCTCGGGCTGCCCGAGTTCCTGACCCGGCCACCAGCGGCGGAGCTCGACGTTGTCCTCTTCACCGGCGCCGTCCGGCGCATCGTCGGCGGGGATGTTGGGGAGATAGAGGAGTCCCGTGCGGACGCGTGCCTCGGCCGCCTCTGCCTCCACCGCCGCGGCCCGTTCCTCTTCACCGAGCGTGCGACTCCGCGTGCTGAGCTCGGCGGCCCGGGCCTCGTCCCCCGACTTCTTCGCCTGCCCGACCTCTCGGGAGAGGGCCTTGACCTCGGCCCGCATGTCCTCCGCGGCCTTCACCTTGGTGCGCCACATCTCGTCCGCCTCGAGTACGGCGTCGACCTCGGCCGCCTCGACCCCGCGGCGAGCGAGCGCGGCCTTCACCGCGTCGGGGTCCTCGCGCAGGGCCCGGATATCGATCATCCCTGCTCACGGTAGCCTGCGTCGCCGTGCCAGCCGTCCAGGTCACCGGGCTCACCGTGCGTTACGGACCGCCGGACACCAACCCCGCCGTCGACGATGTGGACCTGTCGGCCGAGGTTGGCGAGGTCCTCGTCATCCTCGGTCCGAACGGTGCCGGCAAGACGTCGACCGTCGAGACGCTCGAGGGCTACCGACGCCCCGCCGGTGGCGAGGTCCGCGTGCTCGGCCTCGATCCGGTCGCCGATCACGCTGCGCTGACTGGCCGCATGGGCGTCATGCTCCAGGGCGGCGGCGTGTACCCGATGCTCGGGCCGAGGCGTGTGCTCGAGCTCTTCGCCGACTTCTACCCCGACCCGCTGGACACCTTCGAGCTCCTCGACCTCGTCGGCCTCCGCGGCGTCGCCGCCACGCCCTGGCGCCACCTCTCGGGCGGTGAGCAACAGCGCCTCTCACTCGCCCTGGCGTTGATCGGCCGTCCCGAGGTGGCCTTCCTCGACGAGCCGACCAGCGGCGTCGACCCTGAGGGTCGCATCGCCATCCGCGCCGTTGTCGCTGAGCTGAGGGAGAACGGCGTCAGCATCGTGCTCACGACGCACGAGCTGGCCGAGGCCGAGCGCATGGCCGACCGCATCGTCATCCTGGCGCGAGGCCGCATCGTGCTCGAGGGCACGCCGCGCGAGCTCGTCGCGTCGAGTACAGAAGTCGCCACAACGGTGGTCTTCGGTGCGCCCCCGGGACTCGACACCGCGTCCATCGCCGCCGGCGTCGGGCCCGGCGCACGCGTCACCGAAGCCGCGCCGGGACGCTACCGGGTCGAGTCAGCCGACCAGGACGGGCCCGCCATCGCGGCGGCGGTCACCGCGCGGCTGGCCGAGCGCGGCACCGCACTGACCGACCTCGTGGTGGGCCGGACCCTCGAAGACGTCTACTTCGAGGCCGTCGGGCCCGAGGCTGCGGTCTCCGCCGACCCGCCGGGCGACGAGCCTGCCGAACCGGCCGGCGGCTCCCGACGGCGCAGGAGGTCACGACGGTGAGTCAGACCACCCCCGCCACGGCGAACGCCGCGCGGCCCCCTGCGCCGTTCCTCCGCCCGCTCACCGCCCAGACCGGCGCCGAGATCTACATGACCCTGCGCCGCGGTGAGACGCTCCTCCTCACGATCGGCATCCCCGTCGTGTTTCTCCTCTTCTTCTCGAAGGTGTCTGTCATCTCCACGCCGACCACGACACCGGCGGACTTCTTCGTGCCGGGCATCCTCGCCCTCGCCGTCATGTCGACCGCCATGGTGTCCCTCGGCATCGCGACCGGGTTCGAGCGCGGCTACGGCGTGCTCAAGCGCCTCGGCTCGACCCCGCTCGGCCGCCCGCGCCTGCTCGGCGCCAAGATCGTGACGATCATCGCCGTCGAGCTACTGCAGACCGCCGTCCTCCTCCCGGTCGGCCTCGCCCTCGGCTGGAACCCGGGCGGCGGGACCGCCACCGCGGTTGGGGGCGCCATTGGTGCGATCCTCCTCGGCTCAGCCGCCTTCGCCGGCATCGGTCTCCTCATGGCCGGGACTCTGCGCGCCGAGGTCAACCTGGCCGCGGCGAACGGCCTTTACCTGGTCCTCCTGCTCCTCGGCGGCATGATCGTCCCCATCGGCAAGCTCGGCCCCGGGCTGGCGGACTTCGCCAAGCTCCTGCCCGCCGAGGCGCTCTCGGCGGCGCTGCACGCGAGCCTCGGCAGCGGCGCCGCCGTGCCGGCCGAGTCCTGGATCGTCCTCGCGGTCTGGGCGGTGGCGGCTCCAGCCGCCGCCGCGTTTACGTTCCTCTGGGAATGAGCGCGCGCTCGTACGCGGTCAGCATCGACGGCGTCAGCTTGTCGCCGCGCACGATCTCCGCGATGGTGCCGTCGCCGCGCACGAAGACGGCGTAGGGGTCACCCGTCAAGTAGAAGAGCCCGCTGGTGATGTTCACGTCGGGGTCGTAGGCGACGGGAAAGGTCACACCTGCGCTTTTGATGAACCTCTTGGCGTTGCCCACGGTGTCTTCGCTGTCGACCCCAATGACCCGGATCTGCGCCAGCGCGCCGCCCGCCTTGTCCTGACTGCGCACGGCTGCCGCCAAAGGTGGCAGCTCCTGATGGCAGCTGGGGCACCAGGCGCCAAAGAACAGGAGCACGGCGGGCTGGCCGTTGCTCCCCCCATCGGTCGGGACGGACACCTGGTGTGGTCCCGATGGGCCGATGTTGGGAGCGGAGAACGAGGGGACCGCCGTGCCGGCATGGGGCGCCCCAGACCCGGTCGACCCCTGACTCGTGCCGAGCCCGGTGAACAGGAAGATGCCGAGCACGACGGCGAGGACGACGCCGACGAGAAGGAACGCCTTGCGTGGCTTGCGCGGCCCGGGTCCCGGGCCAGCTGCAGCCGCAGCCGCAGCCGCAGCCGCAGGTTCGGGAGATTCGGGCCGTCCTGCTCCGGCCGAGCCCGATGGTGTGTCAGTCATCGATCGGGGTGCAGCTCCTCAGTGGATGTGCACATGTGCGGAGATCAACACGTCGCCCGCCATCGCCACGAACAGCACCGTCAGATACGTGATGGAGTACCCAAAGACCTTCATGGCGTCGCGCCCGGTCACCGTGCCCGTCTGGGCCAACCCCCACAGCCGAGTGACGAAATACAAGAAGCCCGCTCCCGCGATCGCCGCCGTCACCATGTAGATCCACCCCAGGTCCGCGATCGGTCCCAACAAGAAGGACACCGCCACCAGCGCGACCGTGTAGTACACGATCTCGGTTGTCGTCCGCTTCATGGAGGCGACCACCGGCAGCATCGGCACATCGGCCGCCTGGTAGTCCTCCTTGTAGCGCACGGCGAGGGACCAGAAGTGCGGCGGCGTCCAGATGAAGATGATGGCGAACATGACGACGGGCGCCCAGGCCAGCCGGTCGGTGACTGCCGCCCACCCGACCAGCACCGGCACCGCGCCGGCGGCGCCGCCGATGACGATGTTCTGCGTGGACCGCCGCTTGAGCCACAGCGTGTAGACGAAGACGTAGAACAAGGTCGCCGAGATCGCCAGCACCGCGGAGAGCAGGTTCACCGCGAGCCAGAGCTCGACGAAGGCCGCGACCTCGAGCGACAAAGCGAAGACCAGCGCCGCCCGAGGCGTCATTGCCCCCGTCACGAGCGGGCGGTTCTTGGTCCGGTTCATGAGGCGGTCGATGTCGCGGTCGACGACCATGTTGATGGCGTTGGCCCCGCCGGCGGCCAGGGCCCCACCGGCCAGGGTCGCGACCATCAACCACACGGGCGGGACGCCGCGCTGCGCCACCACCATGGTGGGCAACGTCGTGACCAGCAGGAGCTCGATGATCCGTGGCTTCGTCAGGGCGACGTAGGCCCCGACCTTCTGCCACGTCCCGGCTCGCCGCTCGGTGATGACGGGTGCGTCGACGGACATGCGGGACACAGCCTACGACCGGACCCACGCCCGGGACCAAGCGGCTGGTCCCGGTACGCTTGGCCCACGTGTTGCGGCGCCGTCTCCCCATCGTCTCGCCCTCGCTGAGCCATCGACTCAACCAGCTGGCGCTGGTGTTCACCGCGCTGATCGTCGTGACGGGCGGGGCTGTGCGCCTCACCGACTCGGGCCTCGGCTGCTCCAACTGGCCGGAGTGCACGGCCGGGCACCTAACCCCGGCCCTGCAGTTCCACGGCCTCGTCGAGTTCGGTAACCGCCTCGTCACCGTGGTCCTGATCATTGCGGTCGCCGCTGCGTTCCTCGGCACGGTGTTCCGATCGTCGCGGCGCCGCGACCTCATGTGGCTGAGCGGAGGGCTGGTCGCGGGCGTGCTGGCCCAGGCCGTGATCGGGGGCATCGTCGTGTACACGAAGTTGAACCCCTACGTCGTGATGGTGCACTTCTACGCCACGATGCTGCTGCTCGTCGACGCCGTGGTGCTCGTGCACCGTTCCACGCGCGCCTACGGACCCGGTTCGGGTCGCCTCCTCGTACCGCGCCCACTCATCCGCCTTTTCTATGGCGTCCTCGCGTTACTCGCGCTGGTCATCGGCGCCGGCACGGCGACCTCCGGCGCCGGACCACACGCCGGGGACAGTTCGGGCCAACAGGTGGCCAAGCGCATCCCGGTCGCGCTGCGCGACATGGCCGAGCTCCACTCGAGCCTCGCCCTCCTCCTCATCGGCGTCACCATCGGCGTGCTCGTCGCGCTCCACATGCTCGATGTCCCCGAGCGCGTCCGCCGGGCCGCACGCATCCTGATGGTGGTCATGGTCGCCCAGGCCGCCGTCGGCTACACCCAGTACTTCACCCACCTGCCCGCGCTGGTCGTCGAGATCCACATGATCGGCGTGACCGCGTTGGTCATCGGATCGGTGCAGACGTTCCTTGCCTGCACTTACCACGCGCCCGAGGTCGTGGCCGCCCCGTCGGTCCCCGACCCTTCGGCGGCGGGGGTGCCGGTCGGTGTCAACTAGCAACCTAAGCTCGAAGCCTCGGCGCCGTCGGCGCCGTCCCGCCCCCATCGTCTAGTGGACTAGGACACCGCCCTTTCACGGCGGCAGCACGGGTTCGAATCCCGTTGGGGGTGCTCGCTCGCTCGTGGGGGTACTGCTTGGCCACCTGATGGCCGCTGTTTCGAACTCTTGCGAAGGCGGTCTCGGTGTGCGTCCGGGAACGCCAGGGAAGGAAAAGGTTCCTAGGCTCCACAGTGGGGTCCCGGCGGACGGTAGGACCTCTGCGCAGGAGACGGGTGCATTCCTTGTCCCCCCGGGAGCACAATGGTCCGGTGGACGGGCAGCGGACCAGCGGGTACACCACTGCACAAGACGGTGTGAGCCTGGCATACCAGCTATCCGGGGTCGGGACAACGAACCTCATCTGGTTGCCGAGCGTCAACCATCCCATCGACCTCCTATGGGAAGATCCAAATTTTGCCCGCTTCGCAAAACGCCTGGGCACATTCAGTCGGACGATGTGGGCCGGAGGTCGGGGTATCGGATCTTCGGGGGGCGATTTTTTCGATGTCTTCGGCGAAGAATCGACCATCGGCGATATTGATACCGCGCTCGATCAGTTGGGGTGGGAACAGGCCGTGCTCGTGGGGCCGGGCATGGCCGCCTGGGCTGCCATCGCGTATGCCGCCACCCATCCCGACCGAGTACAAGCTCTCGTCATTCTGGACGGATACGCCCACTACGTGCGAGAGGAGGGCTACCCGATTGGGCTACGCCCCGATCTCCTCGACACAGCCTTCCTCCCCCTTGCACAACTATGGGGTTCTGGATCGAGCGTTGAGATCATGGCGCCAAGCCGATCGGGGGATCCTCTCTTCCGAGAGATCATTGCTCGCTGCGAACGCTTTGGACAGCCGCCGCACGAGATGGCAGAGGCTGTGAAGCGGTGCTTGCAATGTGACGTCCGCCACCATCTCTCGTCCGTCGGTGCCCCCACATTGGTACTCCATCGCTCGGGGGACCGCTTCATTCGGGCAGAGGCAGGTCGCTATATCGCAGAGCACATCAGGGGGGCCAACTACGTCGAGCTCCCAGGGGACGATCACTTCCATTTTGTGGGGGATTCAGACGCCATCCTGGACGAGATCGAAGAGTTTCTTACGGGAAGCCGCCAGGGTGTTGAAGGCGACGTGGTGCTAGCCGCCATCCTGTTCACAGACATCGTGTCCTCGACCGAGCAGGCGGCACGGATGGGACACCGCAGGTGGAGTGCATTGGGAGAAACCCACGATGCCATGATCCGAAGAGCGATTGAGCGACATCGAGGTCGGGAAATCAAGACCATTGGAGACGGGTTCCTCGTTGCCTTCGACACGACGAGTCCCGCAGTCCGTGCTGCGACCGAGATCGTGAACAACGCACAAGCGATGGGCATCGAAGTACGAGCCGGAGTACACACCGGCGAGGTCGAGTTGTTGCCCGACGACGTGGCAGGCCTGGCGGTCAACATCGCTAAACGTGTTTGTGACCTCGCAGCCCCATCCGAAGTCCTCGTATCCGAGTCGGTGCGGACCGTGATCGCCGGTTCGACGGTGACCTTCGCGGATCGGGGCGAGTACGAACTCAAGGGTGTACCAGGAAACTGGCACCTCTATGCCGTACGGGGTTGACCGGCTAGGCGCTGATTACAGCAGCACAACTTCGGATCTCCGGGGCTGATCGGATCGACAAGCTCAACGACGTGGACAGAGGTCGGAATCAATCCAGAGCTAAACAAGCGTGAACCAAACGCAGGCCCCGAAACGGGGTTAGAGATGAAGTACCGCCTTTTGGACTGCAGAGCATGGCGACATCCTTTCAGCGGTGCCCTCTGGCACCACAGATCAGTTGTCACCTAAACGTGCAGCAGTCTCGTTGGCACTTCTAATGCAGATTCGGATGTGCCTCGTTCGCAGGTTCGAATGTCGTCCCGTCTGGGTGCTCAGCGGCTTCTTTCCCTCAGCACCGATTGAAGGATTCCCACAAAATCAGGATCCGCCAGATAACGCGTCAACATCTGGATCTTGACCCTTTGGTGCTCCGTGGAGTTCGAA
>DASXEK010000030.1:0-14617 GCA_036490155.1 Acidimicrobiales bacterium
GCCCCGATGGCACCGAAGGCCTGGAGCCGAGCCACCACCTCGTCGGGCGTCCCAGCGGCCCCGTTGGCCCGCAACTCGTCCGCCTTGCGCCCGATGTTGGCGGCGCGCCGCTCGACCTCGGCTTCGTCGGCGCCGCAGCACACCACCTGGGCGGCCGAGAGGCGCAGCGTCTTGGGATCACGGCCCTTCTGCTCACAGGCGGCACGCACCCTGGCGTACTGCGCCTCGGTGTCGGCCAGTGAGGAGAACGGGAGGTTGAATTCGGCCGCATAGGTCGCGGCGAGGCGCGGGGTGCGCGTGGGCCCGCCTCCGCCGACGATGAGCGGCGGGTGCGGCTGCTGCGCCGACTTGGGGAGCGCCGGGCTGTCCTTGATCGTGTAGTGCTGCCCCTTGAAGTCGAACTTCTTGCCCACCGGCGTCGTCCACATGCCGGTGAGGATGGCGTACTGCTCTTCCAGGCGCTCGAAGCGTTCGCCCAGTGGCGGGAACGGGACGCCGTAGGCCTCGTGCTCGGCGTCGAACCAGCCGGCACCGAGGCCGAGCTCGACGCGGCCACCGCTCATGACGTCGACCTGGGCGACCTCGACGGCGAGCAGGCCCGGCAGCCGGAAGGTGGCCGAGGTCACGAGCGTCCCCAGACGAATGCGCTCGGTCTCGCGGGCCAGACCGGCCAGCGTCACCCACGCGTCCGTCGGCCCGGGCAGGCCGTCGCCTCCCATGGTGAGGAAGTGGTCAGAACGGAAGAAAGCGTCGAAGCCGAGGGCCTCGACCTTCTGCGCCATGCGCACCTGTTGGTCGTACGTGGCGCCCTGCTGTGGCTCGACGAAGATGCGGAGCTTCATGGCGCCCAAGTTAACCGGGGGAGTCTGTCGGCGGCCCGGCCGCGGCGCTGCGGCGACAATGCGGGCAGACTGCACCGCATGGACATCGGCGTGATCTTCCCCCAAACGGAGGTGGGGTACGACCCGGGCGCAGTGCGTGCCATCGGGCAGGCCGCCTCCGACCTCGGCTACTCCCACTTCGCCGCCTACGACCACGTGCTCGGCGGCGACACCGCGGTGCTCGGCAACCTCGGTGGGCCCTACACAATCGACAGCCCGTTTCGCGAACCGTTGACGATGTTCTCGTTCCTGGCCGGCTTCACGAAGCTCGCCTTCGCGACGTCGATCCTCATCGGGCCGCAGCGTCAGACCGCGCTGCTCGCCAAGCAGGCGACCGAGCTCGACCTGCTCTGCGGCGGGCGTTTCCGCCTTGGTCTCGGCATCGGGTGGAACAAGCTCGAGTACGACTCGCTCGGCATGCCCTTCGAGAAGCGCGGCGCGTTGTTGGAGGAGCAGGTGGCCGTGCTGCGGCTGCTGTGGACGGAGAAGAGCGTCACCTTCGACGGCGAGTTCCACCACATCGACCACGCCGGGCTGGCGCCCCTGCCGGTGCAACGCCCGATCCCGATCTGGATCGGTGGACACGCCCCGGCGGCGCTGCGCCGGGTCGGGCGCATCGCCGACGGCTGGTTCCCCATGACGCGGCCACACGGTGGGCTCGAAGAGGCGCTGGTCATCATCCGCGAGGCCGGGGCCGAGGTGGGGCGCGACCTCTCCAATTTCGAGTTCGAGGGCCGGCTGGAGTACTCGGTGCGCGACCACGACAAGATCGCCGAGCACGCGCGCCGTTGGCGCGAGGCCGGCGCCACCCACCTCTCCCTCAACACGATGCACTCCGAGCTGACCGACACCGACGCGCACATCGGCGCCCTCGAGGAGATGGCCCCGGTCGTTCTGTAGTCCCGTGCCAACATGAGGCATGGCGGATGGACCGTCGCCGGAAGAGCCGACTCCGGACGCCCGCCCTGATGTCGCACTGCTGACGATCGCCCGCGAATGGGGTCGCATCGGGTGCGTCGGGTTCGGTGGCCCACCCACGCACATTGCGATGCTGCGCCGGCTCGCCGTCGAGCGCGAGCGGTGGATCGACGCGAGCGAGTTCGAAGACGCCATCGCGGCAACGAACCTGCTCCCCGGGCCCGCCTCCACCCAACTCGCCATCTTCTGCGCCTGGCGGCTGCGCGGCGCCCGCGGCGCGCTGGTTGGCGGGGCCTGCTTCATCTGCCCCGGGCTTGCCCTCATCATCGTGCTGGCCGCGGTCTTCCTGGCTTCCAACCCGCCGACCTGGATCAAGGGTGCGGCCTTGGGGGCCGGCGCGGCCGTGGCGGCCGTCGCAATCAACGCAGCGCTGGGGCTACTGCCCGCAAGTTGGCGTCGCGCCGGCGACGCCCGGGCCCGCCAAGTGCGCTGGGTGCTGTACGCCGTCGCCGGTGCGGTGGCCGCGGCGACCATCGGCACGTATCTCGTCCTCGTGCTGCTGGGCTGCGGGCTGGTGGAGGTGACGGTCGCCGGTGACCTGCGCTGGCCGCGGGGTGCGCATGGGTTCGCCCTGTCGCCGCTCGGCGTGGTGGCGACCGGTGGCCTGAGCGCGCTCGCGTGGGTGGCGTTGAAGGTCGGTGCGCTCTCCTTCGGCGGCGGGTTCGTGATCATCCCGCTCATGCAGGCCGACGCAGTGCATCACTACCACTGGATGACCAACACCCAATTCCTCAACGGCGTCGCACTGGGTCAGATCACCCCCGGGCCGGTGATCCAGACGGTGTCGGTGGTGGGCTACGCCGCGGCCGGCATCGGCGGCGCGCTCTTGGCTGCCCTCATTGCGTTCGCCCCGTCCTTCGTCTTCATCCTCGCGGGCGCCCGCCACTTCGGCGCCCTGCGCACGAACCGCGTGGCGCAGTCATTCCTCAGTGGCGCGGGCCCAGCGGCCATCGGTGCCATCGCCGGTGCGGCGATCCCGCTGGCGTTGGCCATCGCGTACGTGTGGCAGGTCTTCGTGCTCGCCGGCGCCCTTCTGCTCATCATCGGGCTCCGGCGCAGCGTCGTCCTCGTGTTGGTCGGCGCCGGTGTCATCGGCGCGCTCGGGGCTGCGCTGGGCCTGCCGGTCGGAGGCTGAACCTTATGTCGCGGTGAGGCGACGGTTCTCAGCCCCCGCACGACCCGTTCGACGACTTGGACTTGAGCGCAATCGCGGTGGGCTTGGGCTGCTTGGGACCGCTCGTGATCGGCGCGACAACGTGCACGGGCGCACCGAAGTCGGAGAAGGTCAACGTCGTGGTCGTCGTGGACGACGTTGTCGGCGGGAGGGTTCCGCCAAGGAGCGAGCGAACGCTGGCCGGCACCTGGTTGGAAGCGTTGTGCGTGGCCACTCTCGTCTGCAGCAGCCGACCCTGGCTATCGACCCATACGGTCGTTGGCGCGATCAGGGGCAGCGACACCGCCTGTCCGTGCACGCACACTTCAAGGGGCTTGTTGGTGATGAGGTATCTCGTCGACGGCACACCGTCGACGGTGCCCGCGCCAAGATTCTGTACGTCCGCCACCGACTCGATGCCGGCAAGTCCGGCGACGGCGTCTTCGGCTCCCGTCCCCGCGTCGAGGCCGAAGGCCTGATGGACGTCGCGCGGGAAGGTGGACTTGACCCACGGCGCGGCGACCTTGTGCCCGGAAAGGATCAATTCGGAATTCCGGTAAATGGTTTGCCCGATCGCGACGGACTCTTCGGTCCAGGTCTGCTGGAGCAGACGGGTCGGGCCCCCATCGACCGATTCGGACCCCACCTGGTGGTTCACCTGGATGACCCGATTGTCGCCGTTGGTGAAGTCGACGACGCCGCTCCCGACGAAGGACGAACGTTGTGACGGGTCCGGGCTGCTGGTGACGCTCGAGAACCGGACGTGGGCCGTTCCCGCCGCCGCGGTCGTCGCCAGCACGTTCGTGACCCAGACCGAGGCCGGCAGTCCGGGCGACTCGACCTGACCCAGCGCGGCACCGGCGGCGACGCCGACGGTGAGGAGGCCGAGCAGGGCAAAGGGGAGGAGTCGCCGCACGGGTGAATTCTGCCGCCTCGGCCTAGCGAGCGTGGTCGCAGGCCCTGGCGCGGCCTCTACGAACCGGGGAAGACCGCCGCCAGCCCCTCGTGCCAATCGGGGTAGCGCGGCGACCAGCCCAGCTCGGTGCGGGCCCGCTGGCTCGACACGGCGGGCTGGTCGCACAGGAGGTAGGCCAGAAACCTCCCGGCACCGACGCGGACGAGCGACTCGGGGACGTGGCGAGGCGGCTTGACGCCCATGAGATGGGCGACGAAGGGCATCCATTCCGACGCCGGTGCGGGCACGTCGTCGGCCACGTTGAAGATCCCGGTCGGGCCCTCGAGTGCCGCCACGGTGGCCGCGACAGCGTCCTCGATGTACACCAGGGCGAAGATCCCGCCGCCCTTCCCGGGCAGCGGCATCAGGCGCCGCTTCAGCAGACTCGCATACAGGCCCCCAGGGGTGACGTAGGTGCCGGACCCGTAGAAGGAGCCGTAGCGGAGCACGACGCTCTCGAGCTCGGGGTCGCCCAGCGTGTTCGACTCCAGGGTGGCGACCGAACCGGTGAGGAGGCCGATCTGTCCCTTGGCGTCGGTCCACAGGGGGTCGGCCTCGGTCCGCACACCCGGGCCCGGGCGGTAGGCGAAGGAGATGCTCTGCGCGACGATGCGCCGGGCGCCCGCGGCGCGCGCCGCTCGGACCAACGTCGCTGAGACCTCCCGGCGCAGGCGGCTCGTGAGGTCGAATCCGCGTTTGACCGCGAGCGGGTTGAGCGACTGGGACAGGCTCGTCAGCTGGTTGATCACGACGTCGGGTTTGAACGTCTGCACGGCGCGCGTCAAGGTGTCGGTGTCGAACGCATCGCCGACCGCCGGAACGACTCCGGGCTGACCAAGGGCGGCCACCCGCTCGGCGCGGCGGGAGTAGACGGCGATGTCGTGGCCCGCGGCCGCCAACGCCGCGACCAGCGGGCGTCCAATGGCGCCCGTCCCACCGGCGATGAACACCCGCATCGCATTGAGGTTACGGCCGCTGGTGGGGGTGAAGCCAAGGCGAAAGGGCTGGTGGCCTGGGTCGGCCCTGGGTTTGGCAGGATGGCGGGGTGAACGACCAGAGCGGGTACCCCGGCGCGCCACCCGGGTGGTACCCCGATCCGGCGGGCGGCTCCGGGCAGCGCTGGTGGGACGGCTACGCCTGGACCGAGGCGGTCGTGGTGCCCCAGCAGCCGCCCCCACCTCCCCCACCTCCGTGGTCCGCCTCGCCGCCACCGCAGGCACCACCGGTGGCGCCGGCGCCGTGGGCCGTGGCGTCGCGGCGGCTCGACACGTACAACACGTCGGCCCTCGTGGCGGGCGAAGTGGGCATGGCGCCGGTGGCGCGTATCTCGCTCGGCCTGCCGGCCATCGCCGGCTTGCTGGTGCTGCTGGTCATGCGCACGCAGTCGTCGCAGATGCTGCAGCTGGGTGGGGAATTCAAGATCGCCTACGACGCCGCAGAGCGTGGACTGCCCGCGCCGCCGGTCGCCAACACGCCCTTCAGTCCGTGGTTCTTCATCCTGGCCCTCGTCGCGGTCCTGGCGCTCGTGGTGACGGTGGTGTGGCAGCACCGCGCGGCGTCGGCGGCGCGCGCGCTCGGGTTCCCGTCCAACAACTCGCCCGCCTGGGGCGCGGGCTCGTGGTTCGTGCCGATCGTCAATTACTGGTTCCCGTACCTGGCGATCAGGGACTGCCTGCCCCCCGGCGACCGCCACCGGGTGCTCGTCCTGCAGTGGTGGGTGGCCTTCGCCGCGGGAGGATCACTCGGCTTTGCCGCGTTCGTCGCCGCCTTCCTTTCCTCGGGGGTTGCGGTCGCGTTGTCGATCCCGGCCGCCGTGTTGTACGTGGCGGTGCTGGCGTCTGCGCCGCGCGTGGTCGTCGCGGTCACGGTCGCGCACCGCGAGGCGCTGGGGAGGCAGACCCCGGGGAGCGGTCGGGCCGATGCGCTTGGTGGCGGCTGACCCCGGACTGGGGAACGACCGGGATGGCTGGCTGCGATGCCAAGCATTCGCACACTGTTCACTCTGAGATTGTGCTCTTGTCGCCGGGGGTTTACCTGGCCTAGCTACGTTCCAGGTAGTGGCAGACGGAGAAGCAACCGGGGCGCGTAACGAACTCGTTACGACGCAGGCACAGCCGATGATCGACGAGGCGCTGCTGTCTCTCGATCCCGACGCGCAACGGCCCGAGCACGTGATGGAGTCGGTCAAGCTGGACCTCGGCTTCTCGGGGCGGACCGTGCTCGCCGACGTCAACGTGTCGCTCAAACGGGGCTCGATCACCGCATTGATCGGGCCGACCGGCTCGGGCAAGTCCACCTTCCTGCGCACGCTCAACCGGATGAACGACCGGGTCCCCGGGTTCTCCCGCCGGGGCGACGTGACCTTCGACAGCCACAGCCTCTGGGCGCCCACTGTCGACCTGCTGACGCTGCGCCGACGCGTCGGCATGCTGTTCCAGCGGCCCAACCCGTTCCCGATGTCGATCAAGGACAACGTCGTGGCCGGTGTGAAGGCGCACCGTATCGCCAAGGGCAAGCAGCTCGACATCGTGTGCGAGCGGCGACTGACCGAGGTCGGGCTCTGGGACATGGTGAAGGACCGGCTGAACGACTCGCCGTTCCGCCTCTCGGGTGGCCAGCAGCAGTTGCTCTGCCTCGCCCGGGCCCTGGCGGTCGGTCCCGAGGTGCTGCTCCTCGACGAGCCGACCTCGGCGCTGGACCCGGTGACCACGGAGTCAATCGAGTCGCTGATCAAGACCCTGACGCCGGCGCTGAGCCTGATCGTGGTGACGCACAACCTCGGGCAGGCCATGCGTATCTCGGATCAGACGATGTTCTTCTACCAGGGCGCACTGGTGGAGCACGGTCCGACGGACGACCTCTTCAACCGTCCGTCGCATCCCGACACCGAGCGCTACGTGACCGGACGGATGGGATAAGGCAGGACAGGCGGACAGGCCGGAGACGACACCTGTGGCTCCTCTCGCGAACCGCCGCCGACGTGCGGCCGGATCATCCCAACAAGCCACACCGATCAGATCAACCCATAAGCACCACCAAGTAACCACCTCACAAGGAGAGAACCTGTGACCAAATTGATGGGAACGACACGATTGACGCGAGGAGTGATCGCCGTTGTGGCGGCGTGCCTCGCGCTGAGCTCGATCGTCCTCAGCACGGCCGCATCGGCGAGCACGCCGAAAGTCCCCGCCAGCGGCGTCGAGACGCCTTTGGGCGGCACGCTGACCGAAACGGGCAGCACCCTGCTCTACCCCCTCTTCAATCTCTGGGCGGGTGGCTACAACACCAAGTACTCGAGCGTCACCGTGCAGACGGCCGGGACGGGCTCGGGCACCGGTATCTCGGACGCCTCGAACAACACGGTCGAAATCGGCGCCTCGGACGCCTACCTCGCACCGAGCAACGTGACGGCGGACCCGAACCTGAAGAACATCCCGCTCGCGATCTCGGCGCAGATCATTTCGTACAACGTCCCGGGCGTGGTGTCGCACTTGAAGCTCACGGGCAAGGTGCTCTCGGCGATCTATCAGGGCACGATCACCAATTGGAACGCCTCGCAGATTTCGAGCCTGAACCCGGGCGTGACGCTGCCGAACCTCCCGATCGTCACGCTGCACCGCTCCGACAGCAGCGGCGACACGTTCCTCTTCTCGAGCTACCTCTCGAAGACGGACCCCTCGGGCTGGGGCACCAAGATCGGGTTCAACACCACGGTCCCGTGGCCGAACGCGCCGGGCGCCCTCGGCGAGAGCGGCAACTCGGGCATGGTGACGGGCTGCAAGGCCACGGCGGGCTGCATCGCCTACGTGGGCATCAGCTACCTGACCCAGGCGCTGCAGGCGGGCCTCGGCTACGCCCAGCTGCAGAACGGCAAGGGTCAGTACGAGCTGCCGACCCAAGCGGCCATCGCAGCCGAGGCCGCGTCGTTCGTGAAGAAGACGCCGGCCAACGGCACGATCTCGCTGATCGACGGCGCGGCCAGCGGCGGCTACCCGATCATCAACTACGAGTACGCCATCGTGTCGACGAGCCAGTCGAGCAGCTCGACGGCCAAGACCATCCGCTCCTTCTTGGAGTGGGCGATCAACCCGAAAGACGGCGCCAACACGTCGTACCTGGCTCAGGTCAACTTCCAGGCGCTGCCCTCCAAGGTTGAGGCGCAGTCGCTGAAGCAGATCCTCGCCATCCATTAGGGATGGCGTCCGTCGAAGGCACGGCGGGGGCACCCGCTCCCGCCGTGCCTTCCGGACAACCGGTCCGCCCGGATCCGATCTTCCGGCGGGTGGGGACCTGGTTCCGGAACAACGAGGAACACGGTTGGCGCTGGGGTGCGCGCATCGCGATCTACCTGCCGCTCGCCGCGCTGATCTTTGCCGTCGCGATCCTGGCCCACAAGGCGTGGCCCGCCGTCCGGGTCAACGGGTGGTACTTCTTGGACGGGAAGAACTGGACCTACGGCCAGAGCTACGGCGCGGTCGTGCACACCGACGGGGTCGCCCACGCGCAGGGTTCGCAGTTCGGGGCGTGGCCGATCATCGCTGGCACGATCCAGTCGTCCGTCATCGCCCTGATCATCGCGGTGCCGTTGTCGATCGGCGCCGCCTTCGCACTCACCGAGCGGCTGCCCGGTTGGATCACGCGCCCGCTCGGTTTCGCCATTGAGATCCTCGCCGGCGTGCCGAGCGTGGTCATCGGCTTGTGGGGCCTCCTGACCTTCGGGCCCTGGTTGGCCCAGCACATCTACCCGGCGCTGGCCGACATCGCCGGATGGTTCCCCAACGTGGAGCCCTTCAGCTTCTTCCGCGGCCCGACGGGCGCCGGGGAGGGACTGCTCACGGCCGGGATCGTCCTCGGCATGATGATCATCCCGATCATCGCGTCGACGACGCGCGACCTCTTCCTCTCTGTGCCCCCGCTACCCAAGGAGGGTGGGCAGGCCCTCGGCATGACCAACTGGGAGGTCGCGAACAGGATCACGCTGCCCTGGGTGCGCTCGGGCATCATCGGCGCCACCGTGCTCGGGCTGGGACGGGCGCTCGGCGAGACGATTGCCGTCGCGCTCGTCGGCGGCGCGTCGTTGCATCTCGCGCCCAACGTCTACCAGCCGTTCGGCACCATCGCGGCGACGATCCTGACCCAGCTTCAGGGCGCCCTGACCGACGGGACCGGCTTCGCCGTGGCGACCCTGGCCGAGCTCGCGCTCGTCCTCGCCGTGATCTCGGTAGCCGTCAACCTGCTCGCTCGCTGGATCGTGGCCCGCACGTCGCGGGTCGGCGCGCCGGTCGGTGGGGCATGACCGCCGTCGCCACGCCGCCGTCGGCGGGGACGCCCGCGCCGTCGCCGCTCTCGGCGGGTCCCTCGACGCGCCGCCGCCGGATGGGGTCCATCGGCTTCCGGACCTTCACCTACCTGGCGCTGCTCCTCATCATCATCCCGGCGGCGTGGATCCTGCTCGGCGTCCTCCTCAAGGCCGTGGGGCACTGGCGCTGGGACGTGCTGTGGACGAAGCTCACGCCGGCGGGCGGCGGGCTGCGGGACCAGATCCTCGGCACGCTGATCATCATGGTCGGCGTGCTCATCATCGCCGGATCGATCGGCGTCCTGGCGGGCATCCACCTCTCGGAGATGGCACCGATCCGCAAGAACGGCAAGCGCAGCGGGGGCTTCCTGCGCACCTCGTCCGACGTGCTGGCGGGCTTCCCCTCGATCGTGCTCGGGTACGTCGGCTACACCGCGTTCGTCGTCGGCCTGCACTGGGGGTACTCGCTGCTGGCCGCACTCATCATCTTGTCGATCATGGTGATCCCCTACATCGCCAAGACCACGGAGAACTCGCTGCGCCAGGTTCCCACCGGCTACCGCGAGGGCGCCGAGGCGCTCGGGATGACGATGGGCTACTCGCTGCGCAAGGTGGTGTTGAAGAGCGCTGCGCCCGGCATCGTGACCGGATTGCTGCTCGCCATGGCCATCGCGTGTGGCGAGACGGCCCCGCTCATCTACACGGCCGGTTTCGGGAACACGCTGTCGCATTCCTTGACCCACGCCGACTTCCCGTACCTGACCTATGTGGTCTTCACGTTCTACGACCAACCCAACGTCCAGCTGCACTACCTGGCCTACGACGCCGCGTTGATCCTGGTGGTCATCATCTTGTTGCTGCTCGTGCTGAGCCGCATTCTCGTGGCGCGCACCCAGCGCCACGCCGAGGGGGCGCGGACGAAGAGCCGATCGCCCCGCTCGCCCCGCTCGCCCCGGCGGCCCAAGGGCGGGGACGGGGACCCGGCGAGCGAAGGGGTCGACGTCTCCGGTATCGCCGCGCGCACCTGAACTCTGTTCCGTCCGGCCTCACTAAGGTGACCCCGACCACTCGGTCGTCTGGGGCTGCGTGGGCGTGTGATGCGTGAGAAGAGTGAGGAGGCGTGGTGAGCGCAGGACCTGAGTGGGGGCCGCTGGCCCGCCTGGCGGGCATCTGGGAGGGCGAGAGCGGAGAGGACGTCGCGTTCGCCAACGCCGACGCCACGATCGGCCTCACCCCCTACCGCGAGCACATCGACTTCAAGCCGTTCGGCCCGGTGGAGAACGGCAGCCAGGTGCTCTACGGCCTCGACTACCGCATGGCGGCCTGGCGGGGGACGGAGGAGAACCCCTTCCACACCGAGGTCGGCTACTGGCTGTGGGACGCTCGCGACAGCGAGGTGGTCCGCTGCTTCATCATCCCCCGGGGCTCGGCCGTCGTGGCGGGCGGCATCGTGGTGGCCGACGCCACGAAATTCACGCTGGAGGCCCGGGTGGGCAACCAGACCTACGGGATCCTCTCGAACAACTGGCTCGACAAGAACGCGAAGACGATCCGCTACGAGGGGACGTTCGACACCAGCGTGGACGACGAGTTCACCTACACCGAGACCTCGGTCATCCACCACGCCCGGCTGCCCGAGGAGGTCGTCCACACCGACGGCAACACGCTGCGCCGGATCGCCGACGCCTAGACAGCCCTGTAGGGTCGTCCCGTCGCCGGCCGAGTGGGAAGGGCCGCAGGGAGGCAGGCATGTACGAGTGGTCCGACGAGCAGCTGGCGATCCGTGACGCCGTCCTGCGCTTCGTCGACGAAGAAGTCAAGCCGAACGTCGAGGAGCTCGAGCACGGGGACACGCCGCCCTACGAGGTGATCCGCAAGCTTTACCGCACCTTCGGCCTCGACGTTATGGCCCGGGAGGGCGCGAAGAAGGCGATCGAGCGCAAGGCCAACGGCGCCTCGGGTGCGACCGCCGAGAGGGCCGAGGGCGGCGGTGGTGGGGCTGGTGGTGGCAATGCCGCCATGACGCTCATCCCGATCATCGAGCTGTGCCACTACTGCCCGGGCATCGTGACCGCGCTTGGCGTGAGCACCGGCCTGGCCGGCGGCACCATCATGAAGGGCGGCACGCCGGCACAGATGGAGCGCTGGGGCCTCGACCTCATGACGTTCGACAAGGTCGGCGCCTGGGCCATCACCGAGCCGAACTCGGGGTCGGACGCCCTGGGCGGCATGCAGTCGACGGCGGTCCGCGACGGCGACGAGTACGTGCTGAACGGCAACAAGACCTTCATCACCAACGGCCCGTACGCGGACACGATCGTCTTCTACGCCAAGCTCGACGACGGCTCGGACACGCCGCTGCGCCAGCGCCAGGTGCTGACGTTCATCCTCGACTCGGGCATGCCCGGGCTCGAGCAGTCCAAGCCCTTCCGCAAGATGGGCCTGCACTCGTCGCCCACCGGCGAGCTGTTCTTGACGGACGTCCGGGTGGGCCGCGAGCGGCTGCTGGGCGAGACCGAGGGCACACCCGGCGGCAACGAGGGCCGCGAGAGCGCCAAGGGCAACTTCGTGACCGAGCGGGCCGGGGTCGCCGCGATGTCGCTCGGCCTGATTGAGGAGTGCCTCAAGCTGTCGGTCCAGTACGCCAAGGACCGCCTGCTGTGGGAGCGGCCGATCGCCGAGTTCCAGCTGATCCAGCTGAAGCTGGCGCGCATGGAGGTCGCCCGCCTGAACGTCGAGAACCTCGTGTTCCGCCACATCGAGATGTCGGCCGCCGGCAAGTCGTTAACCCTGGCCGAGGCGTCCGCCATGAAGCTGTACTCGGCGCAGGCCGCGTCCGAGGTGGCCATGGAGGCGGTCCAGCTCTACGGCGGCACCGGGTACATGTCCGAGTTCCGGGTCGAACAGCTGGCGCGCGACGCCAAGGTGTTCCAGATCTACGCCGGCACCGACGAGATCCAGGTCACCCACATCGCCCGCGACCTGCTCGGGCGCTGAGGCGCAGGGGTGGCGAGCGACCGCGACCTGCTCGGGCCCTCCCCCGGCGACGCCGTCTTCGACCAGATGGTCGACCTGCGGCGCGCCGTGCACCGCCGGCCCGAGCTGGCCTTCGCCGAACACCAGACCACCGCGCTGATCCGCGACCACATGGCGGGGCTCGGGATCGACGAGGCGCTGCGGGTCACCGAGACCGGCGGCATCTTCGCCATGGAGGGCGGCCGCCCGGGGCGGACCGTCGTCCTGCGGGGCGACATCGACGCGCTCCCGGTGCAAGAAGACGAGATGCGGTCGAGCCATTCCGAGGTCGAGGGCCTCATGCACGCCTGCGGCCACGACGTGCACGTGGGCTCGCTGCTCGGCGCGGCGTCGGTGCTGGCCGGGCGGCGTGAGGATCTGCCCGGCCGCTACGTCTTCCTCTTCCAGCCCGCCGAGGAGGCGCTGTGCGGCGCCAAGGCGATGCTGGCGGGCGGCGCGCTCTCGGTCATGGAGGGGGCGCGGCTCATCGGGTTCCACGTGACGTCGGTCATCCCGACCGGCATGCTCGCCCTGCGGGCCGGCATCACGATGTCCGAGGCGCATTCGCTGCGGATCACGTTGCGCGGTCCCGGCGGCCACGGCGCGGTGCCGTCGGCGACGGGCGACGTCATCCGGGCCACGGCGGAACTGGTCGGCCAGTTGGGTTCGGTGGTCGAGGGCCTGACCTTCGAGGGATCGGACTGCGTGTGCAGCGCCGGCACGCTGCGAGCGGGCACCGCGATCAACGTCGTCCCGACGGTGGCGACGGTGACGGGCACGCTGCGGACCTTCACCGAGCCCCAGCGCGAGGAGGCCGTGGGCCGCCTGCGCGCCCTGTGCGCGCGCGTCGCCGCCGACCAGGGGGTGTCGGTCGAGTGGGAGCTGCCCGAGCACACGCCGGCGGTCGTGAACGACGCGGCGACGGTCGATCTCGTCGAGTCGGAGGCCAAGGTCGTGCTGGGTGACGAGGCGGTGCTGCGCATGCCGCCGGCCAGCCCGAGTGACGACGTGAGCGAGTTCCTCAACCACCTGCCCGGCTGCTACTTCTTCGTTGGCGGCGCGGCGGCCGACGGCTCGAGCGGGATGCACCACAGCCCCACCTTCATGGTCGAAGACGACGCGCTGCGCGTCGGCGCCAGCGTCCTGGTGCGTGGCGCCCTGGCGCTCGCCGCACCCTGACCCTGGGCGTCGTCAGGCGCTGCCGGCACGCGGGCGAACCCCCGAACCTCCTCGCGCAGTGCCTTGCAGTTGCTCTACTGGCTCTCCCGTCAAACCACTAGTCAGCCCTAATAATTCCGCAGAAATATCAGGCAGGACTACTGGATTTTTTGCGAAGCCTGTAGGGCATCGCAGAGACACCCGAAAGCGATGCCCCGGGTTCCGAATGCCCTGTGGTGATGGCCGCCGGGTCCGACGGCCGGACCGATTCCGGCGGGCGGGACTCCGTCGGCCCGGAGAGGCGCCCGGGAGCCGGACCGGGCCAGAATGAGGCCCATGACCGCTTCTGACCTCTTCTCCATTGACGGCAAGACCGCACTCGTGACCGGCGGCAGCCGCGGCATCGGCAAGATGATCGCCGAAGGCTTCGTCGAAGCCGGGGCCACCGTCTACATCTCTTCTCGCAAGGCGGACGTATGCCAGGAGGTGGCGGACGAGCTTTCGAAGAAGGGCACCTGCGTGGCCGTTCCGGCCGACCTCTCCAAGGAGGAGGAGTGCCGGCGCCTGGGTGACGAGATGGCGTCGCGGGTCGACCAGCTCGACATCCTCGTCAACAACGCCGGCGCCACCTGGGGCGCGCCGCTGGCCGAGTACGACGAGGCCGCCTTCGAACGTGTCCTCGGCCTCAACGTGAAGGGCGTGTTCCACGTGACCAAGTTCCTGCTCCCCCTGCTGGAGAAGGCTGGGACGCAGGAGGAACCCGCCCGGGTCATCAACATCGGCTCGATCGACGGCATCGGGGTGCCGGTGCTCGAGACCTACGCCTACTCGGCCTCCAAGGCGGCGGTGCACCAGCTCACCCGACACCTGGCCAAGCGCCTTGCACCCGCCATCACCGTCAATGCGATCGCGCCGGGTCCCTTCGAGTCCAAGATGATGGCGTCCACGCTCGAGGCGTTCGGCGAGCAGATCGCCGCCAGCGCACCGCTGCGGCGCATCGGCCGTCCCGACGACATGGCCGGCGCTGCCATCTACCTGTCGTCGCGGGCCGGGGCCTATCTCACCGGGGCCATCATCCCGGTGGACGGGGGAATCGCCACCACCCGCTGAGCCGTACTCCTCACCAGTTCGCCACGCACTCACTACAGGGGGTTCATCATGTTCCTGCTCCATCAGGT
>DASXEK010000059.1:0-28546 GCA_036490155.1 Acidimicrobiales bacterium
AACTCGTCGGGGATGCCCTCGGTCAGCCCGGTGCTGAAGAGGCTGGGCGCGATGGCGACGGACCGGATGCCCAGGGTGCCCAGGTCCCGCGCCATCGTCAGCATCATGCCGGCGATGCCCGCCTTGGCTGCGGTGTACGCGACCTGGCCGATCTGACCTTCGAACGCGGCGATCGAGGCGGTGTCGATGATGACGCCTCGCTCGCCGTCCTCTGGCTCGTTGGTCGACATGTGCCACGCCTGGAGCCGGTTCAGGTTGAAGGTGCCGATGAGGTTCAGCTCGATCGAGCGCCGAAAGTCGGCCAGGGGGTGCGGCCCGTCCTTGCTGAGCGTCCGCTTGCTGATGCCACCCCCGGCGGTGTTGATCGCGATGTGCAGTCCGCCGAGTGCGCTGACGGCGTCGTTGATGGCCGACTCGGTCTGGTTCTCGTCGAGGATGTCAACCTCGTGGAAGGTGCCGTCGAGCTCCTTGGCCACCTCGGCGCCCGCCGAGCTCGGCAGGTCCAGGATGGCGATGTCCGCGCCCTTTTGGCGCAGCAACTGGGCCGAGGCCTTCGCCATGCCCGACGCGCCGCCACAGATGATGGCCTTCTTGCCCTTGATCTCCATTGCGTTCTCCTCTTCTCCCTGGTGCTCCGTGCTCTACGGGGCCGTTCGTGTCCCCCAGATCCGCCGCCCCGGGCCGTGTGGTCCGACCTTCTTGTGGTTGCGTCCGTCTCCTGGTCGTGTGTGATGCTGTCTGGCCGGTGCACCCGGCCGCAACCCGGGAATCGGAAGCGACGTCCTCCGAGGTCCGGCGGAATCGCCCGATCCGGACCCGAAGGGGCCGGCAGGGCCCCGGTCAGTCAGCAGAGGCTCAGAGAGAGGAACCATGGAACGGGAGACCATCGAGCTCGACGTGGCCGACAACGTCGCCACCATCACGTTGAATCGACCGGACAATCTGAACTCCTTCAACGAGGCCATGGCCCTCGACCTGAAATGGGCCTGGGAAACGATCCGGGACACCGACGACATCCATTGCGTGGTCTTGCAGGCGAACGGTGACCGCGCCTTCTGCACGGGCATGGACGTCAAGGCGGGCGGCGAGTGGTTCACCATGGACAACCCCTGGAACAGCTTTGACCCGGGCATGGCGCTGGCGCCCAAGATCCGCCACCGGGTGTGGAAGCCCGTCATCACCGCGGTACACGGGCTCTGCGCCGGCGGGGCGATGTACTTCCTCAACGAGTCCGACATCATCATCTGTTCGGACGACGCGGTGTTCTTCGACCCGCACGCCAACGTCGGGATCGTGAGCGCGCTCGAGCCCATCGGGATGCTGCATCGCGGCGTCCCGCTGGGCGACGTGCTGCGCTGGGCGCTCATGGGCAACGAGGAGCGGATCACCGCGGCCACTGCGCTGCGCATAGGCCTCGTCACCGAGGTCCTGCCCCGGACCGAACTCCGCGACCGCGCCCGGGAGATCGCGCTATCCATCGCCGCGCGCGACCCGAAGGCGATCCAAGGCACCGTCCGTGCCATCTGGGAGTCGGTGGAGATGCCTCGGACCATCGCCCTTCACAACGGGCTGTCGTACACGCAAATCGGCAACCCACCGCCCGACGAGGTCCACATCGCGCCGCGCGGCAAGAAAGAGACGCAGTACCGGTAACGGCAATCCACCGAAGACAGAACAGGGGAGGAACTCATGGCCAGCACATCGAGCGCGTCGTTCTCGGAGATGCCGGGTGTGACGCCCGACTTCATGAGGGCCTACGACCTAGCGACACTGGGTTACGAGGAGACCGAGTTCCGCGTCGACGGCGTCGCCTCCTGCTACGAGCTCAAGGGCGAGCGGGGCGCGGATGGCCAATGGGACGTCACCCCGGGGGCCGAGGCGCCGTACCGGACCCGGATGGTCGTACGGCGGCCGACTGATCCGAGCCGTTTCAGCGGCGTCGTCATCGTCGAGTGGCACAACGTGTCGGCCGGACTGGACGCGGCACCCGACTGGGCTTTCTTCCACCGTTCCGCTTCGGCGGCGGGGCACGCGTGGGTCGGCGTCTCGGCCCAGAAGGCCGGCATCGACGGCGGGGGTTTTGCCGAGGGCATTCACTTGAAGATCCTTGACCCGGACCGCTACGGCGAACTCGAGCACCCGGGGGACGCGTGGAGCTTTGACATGTTCTCCCAGGTCGGTCAGTTGCTTCGGCTCCCGGCGGACGACAACCCGCTGCGGGGGCTGACGGCGCAACGCCTCGTCGCGGCCGGCGAATCCCAGTCGGCCGCCTGCCTGGTCACGTACGTCAACGCGATCGATGCCCACGCGCAGGTGTTCGACGGCTTCTTTGTGCATGGACGTCCCGCAGCCGGTTTGACGATCGACGGTGTCTTCATCCGCACGGCTCGAGAGAGCCTTCCCGCGACGCCGCCCGCCATCACCCTGACGGGAGAGCGGATCCGAGAAGACGCTCGGGTACCCGTCCTGGTCTTGCAGAGCGAAACGGATTTGATCCTTCTCGGTGGCCTCAAGGCGCGGCAGCCTGACAACGATCGGCTCCGGCAGTGGGAGGTCGCGGGGGCGGCGCACGCAGACACCTACGCCCTGAGTGCGAGTCTCCACGACGACGGGACGCTGAGTGCCCAACGGTTTGCCGAGCTCCTGCGACCGACGACCAACGTGTTGATCGGCCAGACCGAGACGCCGGTGAACGCCGGTCCCCAGCAGCACTACGTGGCCCAGGCGGCGCTCGCCCACCTTGTGCGATGGGTCTTGGAGGGGACCGCACCGCCCATCGCTCCTCGCCTCGAGGTCGACGACACCGGCACCGACTATCGCAAGGACGAGCTCGGTCTTGCGCTCGGCGGCATCCGCACCCCCTGGGTCGACGTGCCGACCGCCGTCATGGGCGGTCTCGGCCAGGCCGGTGAGTCCTTCGCCTTCCTCTTCGGCCGTACCACTCCGTTCGACGAGACGACACTGGCCACGCTCTATCCGGGCGGGCGGGCCGAATATCTGGAGCGCTTCGCGAGTGCCCTTGACGCCACCATCGAGGCGGGCTTCGTGCTCGCCGAGGACCGGGCCGAGATCCTGGGCGTTGCCGGCGCATCCTTCCCCCTTTTGCTGGCCTGACTGGGCAGAGGCCCGGAGCGACCAGGATCAATCCATCGCCCTTGCTACGTTGCTGCCAGAAGCAGACCGCTCCCTGGGGGGTGTATGCAGCAGCAGGCGGTGGGCAGTGAGGCGACCGGCGAGACCGGCGTCGTCGAAGCGGCGGTACGAGGGACGTCGCCGCCGACCGTGCCGACGCCCATGCTCTGGTGCTCGGGTCTGCGCAAGCGCTACGGCGAGCGCCTCGCCGTTGACGGCGTGTCTTTCTCCATCGCGGCCGACGAGTGCTATGGCCTGCTCGGCCCGAACGGCGCGGGCAAGACGACCACCATCTCCATGCTCTGCGGGTTGGTGCCGAGCGACGAAGGCGAGATCACGATCAACGGCCACCCGGGCGGCACGCTCGAGGCGAAGGCCTCGGTTGGGTACGTTCCCCAGGACCTCGCCCTCTACCCCGACCTCACCGCAGTGGAGAACCTGACCTTCTTCGGCGAGCTCTACGGACTCAGCGGCAAGGTGCTGCACGCGCGCATCGGCGAGACCCTCGAGCTGGTCGGGCTGGCCGACCGGGGCAAAGACCGCATCGGCACGTACTCGGGCGGTATGAAGCGGCGGGCCAACATGGCGGCCGGGCTGCTGCACCGTCCCAAGCTCCTCGTGCTGGACGAGCCGACGGTCGGGGTCGACCCGCAGAGTCGCAATGCCATCCTCGAGACGGTCGGTCGGCTTGGCATCGCGGTCCTGTACACGACGCACTACATGGAGGAGGCGGCCAAGCTCTGCGACCGGATCGGCATCATCGATGACGGTCACCTCATCGCGGAGGGGACGGCCCAGGCGCTCCTGCAGGCCCACGGCGGGCGGGACAAGGTGCACCTCAGCTGCGGGGACGCCGACCTGAGCGAGCTCGCCGTCGCCTGCCGGGGGCTCGAGGCGGTGCACGACGTGGCCGAGGTCGAGGACCGCCTGGAGCTCAGCACCGACCACGGCCCCGCCGTATTACCGGCCGTCGTGGCCCTGGCGACCAGCTACCGCCTTGAGCTCACGGGCGTCGAGGTGCGCTCGCCGAACCTCGAGGACGTCTTCTTGAGCTTGACCGGCAAGGAACTGCGCGACTGAGCAACCGCGACCTCGCCCCAGTGTTCGTTTGGCAACACTGGGGTACGTTCTCGGCAGAAGGCGAAAGATGTCCAGGTTGCGGAGCGGCGGGCTCCGGACATCACGAGGCCCGTCGCGTCGCCCTGACCAGAGGAGGAAGCGTGCGCGTGTCGGCCCGCACCGTTCGCACCCGTTCCGCACTGACGGTGGGGGCGATCGTTGCCACGCTCATCGCAACGGCGGTCCTCTCCTTCGCCCCGTCGTCGTCTGCTTCCACTTCGCTCGGTACTCGGGATCCCGCCACGGCCTCGCCGGTGACCGTTGGAATGATCATCGACGGGCACAACGGCGGCCTCGACGGTGGGGCCACGGTCGAGCAGGGCGCGCGGATCGCGGTCCGGTACCAGAACCAATACGGCGGCGGCCTCGACGGGCACAAGATCGCCCTCCGCTTCTGCGCGAACGCCGAGAGCGCGACCGGCGGCCTCTTCTGCGCGACCGACATGGTGCAGCACAAGGTCGTCGCCGTGATCGAGCCGTCCAGCGGACAGGGCCCCACGGAGGTGCCGACCCTCGTGCAGGCGGGCATCCCGTACATCACGATGACCGGAGGCTCCGCCGCGGAGTTGACGACGCCGGGCGCCTTCGCGCTCTTAGGCGGTGTACCGGCCATCCTCGGCGCCGTCGCCCAGCAGGCGAAGCAGAAGGGCTACAAGAAGGTGACGCTCATCGTCGAGAACGTGCCCACCGTGGTCCAGGGCACCCAGATCCTCGGCGGCATCGTCTTCAAGGCGGCGGGTGTCGGCTTCGATCTGTTGACCGCGGATCCGAACGCGACCGACCTGAAGCCGCAGTTGCAGGCAGCCGTTTCAGGCGGAGCCACCGCGGTGGGCGTCGGCGGTGACGCGGGGTTCTGCAGTGCGTTCCTGAACGCGTACACGGCGCTCCACGTCCACCTGCCGCGGTACGTGATCACCACCTGCCTGGGTCCGAGCATCGTCAACTCGAGCTCCCTGGACGGCGTGCTCAAGGGCTCGTTGCTGGCCGGCGCCCCGACCTCGAATGCCAAGGACGACGCCCTCTATGCGGCGATCGTGCACAAGTACGCGCCCTCGGTGAATCCGAACCCCAACGTCAGCTCCGAGGACTTCGCCGGTCTGCTCCCGGTGCTCTCGCTCGCCGCGATCATGAAGAATGCGCCGGTGGGCCAGCCGGTCACTGCCGCGAGCATCCTGGCGCGTACGGAGACGGCGAAGAACGTCGTGATCCCGTTGTTCGGCGGCGCCACCTTCACCTGCAACGGCACGGCCATCCCGTTGCTCAAGTCCGTCTGTTCGTCGGCCGTGGCCATCGGGGTCCTCGGCAGTGGCTATCGGGTCACCCACCTCCAGACCTACGTTCCGACCGCCCTGTACTGACCGTCGCCCGACCGGGCGGTCGCCCAACCTAAGGGAGTTGTCAGGATCACCCTGACTCTGTAAGGTCAGCCCTGACAACCGCCGAGAGGGAGGGACCAGGTGCCAACCGCCGCCCCCGCCAACGAGACCGCCGAAGCCGTCATCGCGTGTTGTTCGTTCTGCTTCAAGCCCAACACGCAGGTGGAACGGCTGGTCGCGGGCCCTGCCGTCTACGTCTGCAACGAATGCGTGGACCTGTGCCGCCAGATCATCAGCGCGACCCCCGAAGGGCCCGCCGAGGGAGCCCGCCTGATGCCCTGGGACCACGCCGGGACCGTGCAGGCGGCGCTGGCGCACCTGCCCAACGTCGCCCGGGCGCAGGCCCAAGTGGAGGAGAGCCTCCTCGGGTGGGTCCGCCGCGCCCGACAGCTCGGCGCCACCTGGGCCCAGGTCGGCGACGCGCTCGGCATCACCCGCCAGTCGGCCTGGGAGCGCTTCGCCGCCGAGGAGTAAGCCGGGGTTGCCCGCGCGGCGCGGGCTGGGATACTCGGCGGGTGCGCCTGACCAACGACCAGTGCTGGGAACGTCTGGCCGCGGTCGACCACGGCGTCCTGTGCACGACGGGCGCCCGGGGGGCCATCGACGCCGTGCCCGTCTGCTTCGTCGTCGTCGGCAAGGCGCTGGCGTCGCCGATCGACACCGTCAAGGCCAAGGACACCACCGAGCTCGGGCGGCTCAAAAACCTCGACCGCGACGCCACGGCGACGCTGCTCTGCGAGCAGTGGGTGCGCCACGACTGGTCGCGCCTGTGGTGGGTCCGGGCCCAGCTCGCCCGCCGTTCGGGTCACGACGTGACGGCGCCGCTGCGCGAGGAGTGCGAAGCGGCCCTGCGCCACAAGTACTTCCAGTACCGCGGCACCGAGTTCGCCGACCTCCTCGTCTTCGACGTGAAGTCGTTGAGCGGCTGGGCGGCCTCCGACGATCCCGACGGGGCACCCAGGACCACCAGCGCCCCTCCAGAAGGAGTCCGGGGCGACTACTGAGCTCCTGAACGAAACGAGCTACTGACTCGGCGCCGAGAGCTCGTCGCGCAGCACACGGCGCAGCAGCTTGCCGGTCGGCGAATACGGTAACTCCGCACGGAACTCGACCACCGTCGGCGTCTTGGTCGAGCGCAACCGGGTACGCACCCACTCCTGCAACACGGCCTCCGACACCTCATCAGCGCCCGACGCCGCATCCGACGCCGAACCCAACCGGAGCACCACCACCGCGGCGACGGCCTCGCCCCACTCGCTGTCGGGGATCCCGATCACGGCCACGTCGACCACCGCCGGGTGGGCCTGCAGGCAGTCTTCGATCTCCCCCGGCGAGATGTTCTCCGCCCCCCGCACGATGACGTCGTCGAGGCGCCCGTCCACGTACAAGAAGCCCTCGGCGTCGAACCACCCGGCGTCGCGGGTGCGGAACCAGCCGTCGTCGTCGAGCAGCGAGTGCCCGACGTACTCGCCGGCCACCTGCTCGCCGCGCACCCAGATCTCGCCCTTCTCGCCCGCCTCCACCACGACCTCGTCCTCGCCCCGGATCTCGACCTCCAAAGACGGCAGCGGCCGGCCGACCGAGCCCAGCCGGCCCCGCACCGCTGGATCGGTAGAGGCGAAGGCCGAGCGGTGGTCGTCGGGCGTCAGCATGGCGATCGTCGAAGAGGTCTCGGTCAGGCCGTAGGCGTTGACCAGGTCCACCGCCGGTAGGTCGCGCAGCGTGCGCTCGACCAGCTCGAGTGGCATGCGACCGCCGCCGTACGACAAATGGCGCAGCGCCGGCGGCGCCGCGCCCACCGCCTCGACGGCGTCGAGAATGCGGCCGAGCATGGTCGGCACGACCATGGCGTGCGTGATCCGCTCCTGGGTCGCGACGCGCACCCATTCGGCCGCGTCGAACGTCGGCAGGTACATGATCCGCCGCCCCGAATACAACGAGCTGAGCACCGCCGCCACGCTGGCGATGTGATACGGCGGCACGCAGACGAGCTGTGCCTCGTCCGGCGAGCACCCCAGGAATTCGACCGACGAGATGATGTAGGACACCAGGTGCCGGTGCCGGAGCACCGCCGCCTTGGGCTCCGAGGTCGTGCCGCTCGTGAACAGCAGCACCGCCACGGACTCGGGGTCGACGAAGGGGTGCTCGGCCGCGTCGCCGGCGTCCCCCGACGCGGACGCCACCGACGCCGCAAACGAATCGACCGTCACGAGCCGCCCGCCCGAGACCCCAACCGAACGCAGCCGCGCCACCTCGGCGGCATCGGCGATCAACGGGCCACCCGCCACCCGCGGCAGGATCGACGCCAGCTGCTCGTCGGGCGCTCGATAGTTCAGCGGCGCAAACGCCGCGCCCGCCAGCGCCGCCCCGAACAGCGCCACCGGCAGCACCTCGGAGTTCAGGCCGAAGTACCCGACGACCTCGGCGCCCTCCTTCTCGAAGAGGACGGCCGCCCGCCGGGCCTGCTCCAGGAGGCCGGCCGACGTGAGGCCCCCGGACGACGGCCCGACGACGACCCGATCGGGGTCGCCCTCCGTCACCATCTCCAGCAACATCGCGATGTTCACGGCGACGGGCCCTCCCCCGAGTCTGGGTCTGTGTCCGAGTGCGAGCCGGCGGCGTTCAGTCCGAGGCGGGCAGCGGCTTCGCGCCCTTGACCTCGAGGAGCGTCTCGCCGACCGAGAGCGAGCCCTCGCCCGCCTTGGTGCAGAGGAGCTCGAGCCCGAGCGCCTCGTCGGCGTAGCGCTTGCCAAGCTGAGTGCCGCCGTCGAAACCGGCCTCGACGCCCAGAGGTGTCACCTCGGCGTCGATGGCCACGAAGGCGTGGCCCCCGCCGCGCAGATCGACGGGCTCGGCGGGTGCCTTGACCACCACCACCTCGCACGTGTCGGCCGCGCTTCGCAGCCTCGTTCCTGCTTTCAGTTGCAACCCCACCGCTGTCGCCCTCGCTTTCGATTGGCTCTCGGCCCCCAACCTTCCGGCCCAACCTTCGGGTGGAGAGAACTCAGGTTATTCGCCGCCCCGAACCGCCCTCGTCGGGGCGGCGGCCGGCCCCTTTCTACCGCCGCCCGGTGGTTCGGCGCATACCCGGTATCGACGAGGCGTGGGAGAATGCCCCCGGGGGATGCCGTGTGCTCGGAATCGGAGGACGTGATGGAAGACGGCTCGGGGTGGTTTGCCGACCCCGAAGTTGAGGACCAGGAGCGGTACTTCGACGGGTCCGAATGGACCACCGAGACCCGCCCGGCCGACTTGGACGGCCCATTGCCCCACCTGCCCGACCACGTCCCCGAGCTCCAGCGTGCCTTCGCGGCGGCGACGGCCGACATCGAGGAGGTGGAGGCACGGTTGGGGCGGCTGTTCGATCGAGCCCAGGAGGCCGAGCCCGGGGGGTCCAAGGCCGCCAAGGCTCCGGCGCCCAAGGCCGAGCCCGACCCGGCGGCGGCCTCGATCGAGGCTGATGCCAAAAGCCAGCCTGGGTCCGGCCCGAGCGAGCACGCCCAGCCGGCTGGGGTGGAGGCGCTGCTCGGGACCAAGGCCGACGACGACGACGCCTTCGCCGAGCTCGATGAGGCCCTGGCCACCGAGGAGCCCGAGAAGTTGAAGCGCGGGCCGTTCCGCCGGCGCTCCTGATCCGAGAAACGCGCTCCATCGGCGCACCATTTGTGCCGAAGGAATTGAGACAGTGAGGGTGGCGCACGAGGCGGTGGGCCGACCGGAGGGGGAGGAGGCACGAGGGTGAGCCAGGCACCGGGCTGGTACCGCGACCCGTTCTTCAGCGGCCAGGAGCGCTACTGGGACGGCAAGGTCTGGACGCAGGGATCCCGCGCGCCAGGAGCCGACGCCGCGGCGGAGCAGCCGGGCGTCCCCGCCGCACCGGACCCGGCATCCGCTGCGCCGCCGGCCGACGTCCCGCTGACGGCGTCGACGCCGTCGTACGCGCCGCTCGGCGCACCCGTCCCGGCGGCCATGGCCTTGCCCGCCGTCGTGCCGACGGGGTGGGCCCCTCCGGCAGCGACCGAGCAGACCGGTCGGCGCACGCAGCGGCGCCTGGCGGTACTCGGTATCGGAGCGGCGGCGCTGGTCCTCGTTGGCACCGGCGTCGCGGCCGCGCTCGTCCTCGGGCAACCGGACAACGCGTCGGCGAGCGCGGCGGTGGCCACGGCGGCGACGCAGACCCTCAGTGCCGAGTCGGCCGACATGTCGATGTCGATGGACATGTCCTTCCTGGGCCTGCATGAGACGATGACCGGCAGCGGGGCCTTCGATTTCGCGCACCACACCGGCACCATGACGATGCAGATCCCCGTGGGGGCAAAGCAGCTCACCGAGCAAGCGATCTACGACGGCTCGACCGTGTACGTCAACGTCGGGACCCTGCTCGGCAGCCTGGCGCAGGGGAAGCAATGGGTCTCGGAGGACCTCGGCAAGACTGAGTCGGCCGCCGGTGGCCTCAATGGTGTGGGTACCTTCGGTGATCCGGCCTCCATGCTGCAGCAGCTGCAGTCGATCGGCGGCACCGTGACGTCGCTCGGTCCGACCACCTATGAGGGGACGCCGGTGACCGAGTACTCGGCCACCCTCTCGGCCTCGGTGCTGGAGGGGGAGCTCGGACAACTCCCTTCGTCGTTACAGAAGGCTGTGTCGGGGTTGAGTGTGCCCAACATCACCATGGACGTCTATATCGGCCAGGGCAACCTCCTGAAGGCCATGCACATGCCGGTGTCGTTCTCGGAGGCGGGCCAAAGCGTGTCGATGGA
The DNA here is from genome assembly GCA_036490155.1 of Acidimicrobiales bacterium. Classification (GTDB taxonomy): domain Bacteria; phylum Actinomycetota; class Acidimicrobiia; order Acidimicrobiales; family RAAP-2; genus Bog-473. The sequence goes on from DASXEK010000059.1 coordinate 10,388, forward strand.
CATGACGATGAGCTTCTCGAACTACGGGACACCGGTGAATGTGACCCCACCGCCGGCCAACGAGGTCGAGCCCCTTGGGCAACTCGGGAGCGGTTTGGGCTTGGGCAATACCGGCTCCACCGGGAACACGGGGATCAGCGGGAGCTCCGGGAACACGGGCGCAATCTTCTAAAGCAGCCGCAACCCTGGCTCCGGCGCCAGGGAGTGCTTTTCGTCGAACGACGGCCTGCGGCGGGCGAACCCTGGGTGGTGTGCCACGATTCGGGGGTCAAAGGCCTGGGGTCCTGACTGAACCGGAGGCATGCACACGTGAGCGAGGAGCCGGGGTGGTATCCCGACCCCTACTTCCTGGAACTCGAGCGCTACTGGGACGGCCGCGCGTGGACGGAACAATGCCGGTCGGCTGAAACCAAGGAGCCCCAGTCCTCGGTCAAGCCACGCCCTCCCAAGAATCCCGACCTTGCGACCCCGTCCGCGACGGCCGCCAAGAGTGCGGCGAAGTCGGCCGCGGCCGCCGCTGCGATGGCCGAGATGCCAACGTCGACACCGACACCGACACCGACGCCAACGGCCGACCCGCCGCTTGCGCTCACGCCCTTGCCTCCGACCCCGGACGTTGCGCCCGCGTCGGAGCCCCGGAGGGAAATGGCCGCGCAGGCCGCAGCAGCGGCCGCCGCCACGAGTGCCGCCGCCGTCGAGGAACCATCAGCGGCCACGGCGGACGGACCAGACACCGGCCAGGAACCACCGGCGCAGGCGGACCAACCTCCTACTCCCACGGCGGCAACCCCTCCGCTTCCACCGGACGAGGAACCGGCACCCTCCACGGTTGCGGTACCCGCCGCGCCCAAGGAGGGCGTCGCGCCGCCACCAGAGCCCGTGCCCGCCAAAGCCGCCGCCGCTCCGGAGAAGCGCCACCGCGGCGGTCCCAAGGCCGACGGCGAAAAAGAGGAGCGGCCCCCGAAGCGGAAGCGCCGGCGGCTCCTCGTCGGTGGCGTCGTGGCGGCCGTGATCGTCCTTGCCGTCGTCGTGGTGGTCCTGCTCGCCAAGGGCGCCACCGCGCCGACGGGCAGCCAGGTTGCCAATGCGGCGTCGGCGACGATCAACCAGCAGTACGCGCAGGTGGACGTCGCCCTCAAGATGAACTCCGGCGACCCGGCCGCCGCATCGTCCGTCTCGGGCTTCACGGCCAGCGGGCCCATCGATCTCGCATCGTCCCTGGGCTCGCTGACGCTGAGCGGGCCCGGCAACAACGGAACCGAACTGATGGTGCTCGACAACCAGACCATCTATCTCGACCCCGGCGGACTGGTCGGCCAACTCGTGAAGAACAAGGTGTGGGTCTCGGCCACGCCCGACGACCTCGGTGCAACCTCCTCGCCCACCGGCTTCGCCGTGGCTCCGACCCTCTTCGAGCAGTTGGTGGGCGGTCCGACGACCCTGCTCCGCCAGCTCGAGGCGCCCGGGGTGACGGCGACCGCAGGCCGCTCGTCGATCTACCAGGGGACACCCGTCGAGGTGTACGACGTCACACTGTCGCAGCAGGCGATCAACACCCGCCTCAACGGCCTGCCGGCGTCGCTGCGCGGTGCCGTCTCGGCGGGGCACGCCGCGGAGCGCGTCTACCTCACGACCAACGGGCTGGTGCGGGCGATCTCCGTGCCCATCACGATCGAGAACAACGGGGCCAAGGCCGCGGGCAACGTGGTCGTCGGCTTCTCCGCCTGGGGCACCGTCGCCGACATCACCGCCCCCCCGGCCAGCCTCGTCGTCTCCTGGGCCCAGTTCGGCGCCGTGCTGAACTACACCAGCAAGCTGGGGTAGCCGGCCCCCGAAGCGACCGCAGCCGGCCGGCGTCGACGGCTACGCGCCTCCCGACCCGGCCCGCACGGCCCGAGCCACGGCGCCCCAGCGCTCGAAGGCACCGTGGTCGTGCACCACGTCGGCACCGGTGAAGTAGCTCACGACCCGGGTGGCCAGGCCGCCGTAGCGAGCGACGATCGCGTCGGCAATGTCGTCCCACGTCCCCACCGTCGTGAACTCCTTCAAGATGTCGTCGTCGATCACCTTGGCCATGCCCGCGATGTCGCCCGCCCGCTGGCGCTCGCGGATCTGCTCGGTCGTCCCCTCGCGGTCCAGCTGCTCGAAGATGAACCCGTAGTTGGGTGTCGACCCGTAGAAGGCCACCTGGACCCGCGCCCGCTCGCGCCAGGCCTGCTGCTCCTCCTCGGTGTCGCCGACACAGATGAACGCCGGCACGATCACCTCGAGGTCGTCGACGTTGCGCCCCGCGTGCGCCGCGCCCGCCGCCAGCTCGGGCAGCACGGTCTCGCGCAGGTAGATCGGCGTGTTGAGCGGGTGCACGTGCACGCCGTCGGCCACCTGGCCGGCCATGCGGAGCATCCAGGGGTTGACGGCCGCGATGTCGACCGGCGGGTCCCCGACGTCGATCGGCCCGGGCGACCACATCGCCGGCAGCAGCGACAGGTTGTAGAACTCGCCTTCCACCGCCAACGGCTCCCCGGTGCGGAAGGAGCGGAAGATCTGCTTGACCGCGAGGACGTACTCGCGCAAGCGCGGGCCCGGCGGGTCGAACTCGGCGCCGTAGCGCCGCTCGATGTGCGCCCGCACCTGCGCCCCCAACCCGAGACGGAAGCGGCCGCCGCTCGCCTCGGCCAGCTCCCACGCCGTCGCCGCCGTCACCATGGGGCTGCGCGGGAAGGCCACCGCGATCCCGGTCAGCACGTCGATGTCGGCGGCCACCGCCAGCGCCCCGCACGTCAGGTAGGCGGTGCGCCCTGCTTCGGTCACGACCAGCCCCGACAGCCCTGCGTCCGCCGCCTTCCGACCGAGCTCGCCCGCGCGTCGGAGCGGCTGCGCCGGCAACATGGCGTCGAACTTCAACGCGCCCGAGCCCGCACCCCCCGAGCTCCCGCGCCCCACCATCACGCCGCGTGCGGCGGGGTCGCGTCCGGCGCCAGCACGCGCCCGCCCCGGCGCACCGGCACCCACTCGTTGGTCGACGGGAAGTACTCCTCGCTGTGGTCGATCGTGCCCGCCGCGGCGTAGTGGTACACCATCGCCGCTCGAATCCCAGACGACTCGTTGTCCGTCGAGCAGTGCATGAGGTGGCTGTCGAAGACGAGCAGGTCGCCGGGCGCCATGACGACCGGCTCAGCCGACGACATGTCGTGGTCGACGATCTCGAAGTAGCCGTAATTGGCGCCGGGCCGGCGGTCCGCTATGTGGCTGTGCACCGGCTCGGTGTGCGACCCGGGCAGCACGTGCAGGCACCCGTTGACGAGCGTCGCCTCGGTGACCGCCAGCCACACGCCCACGACCGGGCGGGCCGGCTCGAAGGGGAAGTAGAAGGAGTCCTGGTGCCACGGCTGGCCCCAGGCGCCCGCCGTCTTGAAGATGAACTGGGACAAGAAGACGTCGATGTCCGGTGCGATCAAGGCCGACACGGGATCGACCACCGCGGCCGAGTGGGCGAAGTCGGCGAACGCCGGGTCTCGATGCAGCTTGAAGATCTTCGAGACCCCGTCCTCGGGCTGCGCCACCGCCACGCCGGCCTTGTTGGCCTCGGGCAGCACCTTGACGCCGAGCGACGCCGCCAGCGCGGGGTCGCGCACGACCTCGGTGACCCGGGCGAGCATGGCCTCGCACGTCGACGCCGGCGCGAACCCGGCGATGCGGAAAAAGCCCCGCTCGCCCCACGACGCCCGCTGCTCGTCACTCAGTACGGCGCCAACCTCGGAGCCCACTTCGGCACTCACCCCAACCGCTCCGCCGGCGCGGGCGGCAGGTCTCCCGCCGCACGCGGCCACGCCAACGGCGTCACGTCGCTGGCGATCACACCGCCCAAGGGGATACCCGCCCGCTCGACCGCGGGGTGCGGGTAGCGGCCCTCGCCGCGGGTCGACCCGTCGGCGAAGTAGATGACCGTGTGCACCCGACGGACGGTACCGGTGGCGTTGGGCCGCGCCAAGTGGAAGGTCAGGCCGTGGTGGAACGCCACCGCTCCCGGCGGCACCTCGACGAACACCGGCTCAGTCCCAGCGAGCTCCTCCCGCGCCAGCGGGTCGTCACCGCCACCGGTCGTCGCAAAGATGTTGACGAACTCGTGCAGCCCGAGGCGGTGGCTGCCCGGCAGGTAGCCCATGGCGCCGCTCTCGAGCGTCGAGCCGTCGAAGGGGATCCACGCCGTGATCGTGTTCGTCTCGACGATGGGCCAGTAGGGGTGGTCCTGGTGCGGGTCGGTCTCGCGCCCACCGGGCTCCTTGTAGAGGGCCTGGTCGTGCCAGAGCCGCACGGCGTCGACGCCGAGCAGGCGGGCCGCCGTCTCGGCGAGCCGGGGGTGGAAGGTCAGCGGCCGCACGCCCGGGCTGTCCTCCCACAGGTTCTGGCACTGGATGAAGCTCTGCTCGTAACGCGACTTCTCCGCCAGCGTCCGCGTGTCGCCCTTGCTTCGGGAGCCGACCGCCTCGTCGACCGCCGACCCGTACCGGCGGCGTTCGTCGGCCGACAGCAGCCCGGGCACCACGACGAACCCGTCGCGCCGGAAGTCGTCCACCAGCTGCGGGGTGAGCACGGCGAGCGCTGTCACGGCCGCACGATTACGGCGCCGCTTCCCCGCGCACCTCGCGGATATAGCCGACGAGCTCGTGCACACTCGGCGAGTCGAGCCAGGGGGTGAGGTCGAGGTCGTAGAGGGCCGAGGGCTCGGGACCCTGGTCGAGCGAGTGCGGCTCGGAGGCCATGAAGTGGCCGTCGAGGAGGCGCACCTCGGTGATCACCTCCGCGTAGGGCAGCTTCGTCGCTGCCGGTGAGCCGAAGCCGAAGACGCGCTCGGAGCCCATGACCGCGTTGGCCGCGGCCCGGCCGCTGAGAAACGGGCGGTAGTCGTTGCGTTCGAGCTCGCCGGCGTAGGCGTCGAGGATGTGCAGGGCGCGCTCGAGCACCTTGTCGTCGAAGGCGTAGAAGACGTTGGGTGCCGGGAGCTCACCCCAGACCCCCCACATCCACCAGCGCGTGTCGGGCGGGAGCGCGGCCATGGCGCGCTGCACGCCGCGGCCCACCGCCTCGTGGCCGTGGTGCACGTCGTGGGGCGAGGGCGACACGACGATGGACGCACCGTGCTCCTCGACGAGGTTCGGCAGCTCGGTGGCCAGGCGCCGCGTGGCCGCGGCCAGGTCGCTGTCGAGGTCCAGTGTGAGCGGCGGGTCCATGAACACCGGCACGAAGCCCGCTCGCGCGGAGGCCTCCTCGGCTTCGGCTCGCCGCCGGTCCCGTTGCCCCTCGAAGCCCAGGCTGGCGATGACGCTGATCACCGTCCAGCCGCGATCGCGCAGGTGGAGCAGGGCGCCGGGGCACCCGACGGCTTCGTCGTCGGGGTGGGGCGACACGTGCACGACGGTGGGAGCCACGATCGTGGAGATTAGGTCCCGAACGTCCGAGAGGCTTCGGGGAGGCATTCCCCGGCCCCGCAGTGCGAATCGGCGGGTGGTGCTACCCCTCGAGGGGTGGCAGGCCGACCCCGGCTCGGAATTCGTCAGTCGTGTTCACCTTGGGGAAGGGCTCCTCGGGAACCGGGAGGCCGAGCCGGTCGCAGATGGGCTCCCACCCGTCGGCTGCGGTCCACTCGAGGAGCCGCTCCTTGGCGACGCCCTCTCGCACGGCGTCGTTGTGCTTCTCGTAGGCCGCGATCATGGCGTCGCGGTCTTCGATCTGGTCGCTGAAGCGGTCGGCGAACAGGCGCAGCAGGGCCGCCATCCACGCATCGCCGTTCTCCATGAGCATGCGCATGCCACCGAAGATGGTGTTGCTGCAACTCGTGTACCACGACTCGGGGTCCCGGACCGAGAGGATGACGAGCGCGTCGGGGTTGAAGTGCGAGAGCTCGGGCCAGAAGCTTGCGCCCGGCCAGTCGACCTGCGCCGTGTAGGGCTTCATGAGTTCGCCCCAGTGGACCTCGTTGCCGTCGACGGCGTCGATCCAGATCGGCACCTCGTCGGGGTGGGCAAAAACCTCCACCATGTGATGGCAGGTGCCACCGAGCAACTGCTCCAGTGCGTTTTTCAGCGAATGGGTGCCGGTCCGACCGACGCCGGCACCAACGACTTTGAGCATGTTGCCTCCCCTGTCCTCGCTCGCGGACAGGCCGAACCTACTTCGATTCGATGGTCGATGCTGCCCAATGCTGGCGCCGCGATCCGTTAGTCGCCCTCGCTGGAGTGGCCGGCGCAGGCGGTCTGAAGAGAGACTGAGGACGTGCCGAGCACCCGCGTCAACGGCATTGAGCTCTATTACGAAATCCATGGAGACGGACCACTGGTCCTTCTTATTCTCGGTCTCGGCGTGGACGTCAACTACTTCGCCGACATCATCCGCGACCTGGCCACGAGTTACCGGGTGATCGCGTATGACCCGCGTGGCGCTGGTCGGAGTGACAAGCCGGACGAGCCTTACACCATGGACGGCATGGCCGACGATGCGTTCGGACTCCTCGAATGCCTCGGCATCGGCAGCGCGAGCGTCGTGGGTTGCTCGATGGGAGGCCGCACCGCGCTGCTCCTCGCCCTGAACCACCCCGGTCTTGTCGAGCGCCTCGTCCTCGTCTCGACCTCGGCACTCGTGCCGCACACGCGGCCGCTGACCCGAGAGTGGCTCGCCATGGACGTGTTGTCGCGATTACCACTCCCGAAGAGCGTGGATGCGCAACCGCGGTTCGCGTGGAAGCGCCAGCGTCAGGCTTTGGTCGGCTTCGACTGCACCGGGCGGCTCGGTGAGATCAATGTGCCGACCCTGGTCGTGCACGGGACGGGCGACCACATGGTGCCTTTCAGGCTGGGACGGGAGACAGCCGAGCGCATCCCCGGTGCGCAGTTGGTCGCGTTGCCGGACGGTCACCGCGCCACGTTCATCAAGCACGGCCGGCGCCTCGTGGAGGAGATCAAGCGCTTCGTCCCGACCTCCTGAGCGCAGCCGGTTGCGAGCGTACGGCTGTGCTACAACGACGCATGCACGTGATGCGGATACGGCGTGGGGCGCTGCTCGGCGTTTTCCTGCTCGTCGGTGGCGTCGTTACGCCCGGGCTGGCCGGTGCGGGACCGCCTCCGGCTCCGCACTACCCGGTCGTCTGGTCGTTTCTCACGACGGCGGTCCTGGCCGCGTCAAAGGACGGGCCCGACGTCGCTCCACCGGGGTCCAACGTCCCGTGCACGCCCAGCGCACAACACCCGTACCCCGTCGTCCTGGTGCACGGCCTGGCTGCGAACCAAAACGACAACTGGCAGGCGATGTCGCCGTTCCTGGCCGACAACGGCTACTGCGTCTTTTCGTTCACCTACGGCAACATGGCGTCGGCGCCGCCACCCTTGGACGAAATCGGCGGGCTCACCGACATGGTGGCGAGCGCCCACCAATTGGCACAGCTCGTCGACTTCGTGCTGGACGCGACCCATGCGCCGAAGGTGGACATCGTGGGCCACTCCGAGGGCGGGACGATGCCCGATTACTACCTCAAGTTCCTCGGAGGATCGCAGGTGGTGGCACACTTCGTGATGCTGAGCGGGGTGATCCACGGGACCACGTTCTGGGGCCTCTCCGACCTCTACGACCTCGCGTCGGCATACGGGTTCTCCTCGCAGACGAACGCACTCGTTGGCTCGGTCTGCGCATCGTGCACCGAGTTCCTGGTGGGATCGAGCTTCATCAAGACGCTCGACGCCCCTAACGCGCAGGCGACGGCGAGCGAGGCGGCGACCTGTCCCTACGACGGTGCCGCGGTCGACGGCGTGAGCTACACCTCCATCGCCACGGAGTACGACGAGCTGGTACGCCCGTACACCAGCGATTTCATCGATCCGCGGTGCGCCGCCGCTGGCGACGGCATCGGGGTGGACAACATCTTGGTGCAGCAGCAATGCCCCACCGACTTGGCGGATCATCTCGCCATCGCGTCCGACAAGGTCGCGGCGCAAGACGTCCTCAACGCGCTCGACCCTGCGCAGGCCGCGGCGGTGCCCTGCGTCTTGACGCTGCCGGTGCTGGGCTAAAGAATCCATCGCTGGCGGGTAGTCAATCGGAATCAGGAATCGTTCGTTGAATGTACGAACCGAACATGGGCACGGTGAAGTCGATCCTGCCCCTCTCGGGGACGAAGCACAACGACCTCTTGATCAGACCTTCTCGTGTTGGTGTGACGTCGGAGGCTTTACGCCCCATGGCCTGTGCAATCGCGGCCGTCCTGACGGGACCAGGCCCGAGATTCGCCATGGCTCGCATGTAGGCGCGCTCGAGGTGACTTGAGGAGCCTGCTCGGACGCGGAAAAAGCCGTCGTCGAGTTCGGCGATCGCTAAGGCGATGCTCCGCTCGACGTCATCAGCGGTGATCCGGTCAGGTCCTTCGGCGAGATCCCACGCCTGAAGCCCGAACTGCTGCAGAAAGTACGGGTAGCAGTGCGTTACCGCGAGGATTCCCTCGAGGGCTTCATCCGTCCAAGTGACCCCTTCATCGGTTGCTGGCTCTTGGAGTGCCTCGATAGCTTGCTCTTCGGTAAGCGATCCGATCCGCGGGTAAATGAACATGCGTTCCGCGTAGGCCTTGGCTTCCCCTGTCAATCCAGCCAGCGTCGGCAATCCGGCACCGGCCACCACAATGGGGAGATTCAGCTGTGACGAGCGGTGGAGTCCGACAATGAGCGCCTCGAGGGTTGATTTGTTGACGTAGTGCAATTCGTCGATCGTGAGAAGGATCCCCGTATCGTGCTTCTTCGCTGTCTGCCCGAGCTCAACGAAGAGTCCAGCGAGATCAGCGCCGAGATCCCCAGAGTCAGCGGGCCCGAAGACGGCGTCCACGTCGATGCTGAGTTCGGGACCATCAGAGAAGCGGAGGCTGAAAGCCTTGAGTACACCGAATGCTCGACGCAAGGCGTCACCGGCTCTGCGCTTGGCATCCATTGCGAGGAGCACGCGCCTGAGTGCCGCGGCTATGGAGGGGGCCAGCGCACCGTCTTCTGAGACTTCAATGTGGGCGTGGAAGTAGTGACGAGCTTCGGCTAGCTCTTCGAACTCGTTGAGGAGCACCGTCTTGCCGACCCCTCGAAGACCGGTGAGGAGCTGGCTGCGGCCGCTCGATCCTCGGAGGAGGCGCTGGAGGGCAACGTCCATATCCTTGATCTGTTCATCGCGTCCCACCAGAGCCGGTGGTCTCGTCCCGGCGCCGGGTGTGTAGGGGTTCTTGACCGGGTCCACGGCATTCCTCCGGCTTCTATGCGCTTCTATAGCGAAATGGCTATAGAAGCGCTCAAACAGCGGTCCTCGTCACGAACTGCTTGGTATGGCCTTCTATAGGGAAAATCCTATAGAAAGGCTGTATCGGTGGGGTTGGTCAGAGGATTCTACTCAGAGTACTCTTTACAGATTACTCTACTCAGAGTAATCTGACTCTGTGCCCAGAGCGTCCCGGACAAACCCACTCGCCCTGGCGGTGCTGGTCAGCCTCTACGAGAAGCCCATGCACCCCTACGAGGTGGCCCAGACGCTGCGCCACCGGGTGAAGCACGAGAGCGTCCGTCTGAATTACGGCTCCCTCTACGCCGTCGTCGAGTCCCTCGAGAAGAAGGGCTTTATCAAGGCCACGGGGACCGTGCGCGAGGGCAAGCGCCCCGAGCGAACGGTGTACGAGATCACCGACGACGGCGTCCGCGAGATGAACGACTGGATGACTGATCTCATCGCCGTGCCGGCCAAGGAGTACCCCGCGTTCATGGCGGGGCTGTCCTTCCTCGCCTCGCTCCCGCCCGACGAGGCACTGGCTGCGCTGCAGAACCGAGCTGACACCTTGAAGATGACGCTCATTGGCATGCGCAGCGCGATGAAGGCGGCACAGCAGGCGGGATTACCACGACTCTTCGAGTTGGAGGGCGAGTACGAGGAGCACCAGCTTTCGGCCGAGCTGAAGTGGGTCAACGCCCTGATCGGCGAGATGAACTTGGGCAGCCTCGAGGGCCTCGAATTATGGCGGGCGTTCCATACCGACGGCTTCAACCCAGAGGAGGTGGGATTCACGTTCGAGTTCCCCGAGGAATGACCCGGAGCCGCGTGTAGCACCACGCGGCCCCGGGCCCCCGTACCACGAGCCCGATCCGCAGAGGGACCCTTCGCCCGAGGCAGCACCGAAAGCGTAGGCCACCTCCGTCGAGCGGGCGTTGCAGAAGCAAGCACTCCGTAGACAACGCACGACGAAAGGAGGCGCGCATGGACGCGCTCGTGGAGGCCCGCGGCCTCAAGAAGAAGTTCGGGAAGGTGACCGCCCTCTCGGACCTGAGTTTGGAACTGCCAGCCGGGCAGCCCGTGGCCATCCTCGGACCGAACGGCGCCGGCAAGACCACCTTCATCCGCATGGTGGCGACGCTCATCAGGCCCGACGAGGGGACGCTCCGGGTCGGCGGCCGGGACGTGGTGAAAGAGCCGATGGCGGTGCGCCGCATGATCGGGCTCGCCGGCCAGGCCGCCGCGGTCGAAGAGATGATGACCGGGCGGGAGAACCTGGTGATGGTGGCCCGCCTGTACGGCCAGGGCCGGGACGAGGCGGTGGCCTCGGCCGTCCGGATCCTCGAGTTGATGGACCTGAGCGACGCGGCCGACCGGCGGGTGAAGACGTATTCGGGTGGCATGCGCCGGCGGCTGGACCTCGGGGCGAGCCTCGTGGGCGCCCCCCGGCTGCTGCTGCTCGACGAGCCGACGACCGGGCTCGACCCGGGCAGCCGTAACGAGGTGTGGGACGCCATCCGGGAGATGGGCGCGGGCGGGACGGACATCCTGCTGACGACGCAGTATCTCGACGAGGCCGACCACCTGGCGGCGTACATCGTCATCATCGACGGGGGCCGGGTCATCGCCGAGGGGACACCCGACGCGCTCAAGTCGCGGGTCGGCGCCGACATGGTCGAGCTGCACACGGCCGACGTCGAGACAATGCGGCGGGCGGCCGAGGTGCTCGGCGCGCTCGGGGTGGCCGAGCCGTCGACCGACCCGGCGACGCGCCGCTGCTCGATCGCGGCACCGGCGGGCTCCAAGTTGCTCCCCCTCGTCGTCCGGGCGCTGGACGACGCAGAGGTGGCGGTGGAGGACATCTCGCTCCGCCGGCCCACCCTCGACGAGGTGTTCCTGGCGCTGACCGGGCATACCACCACCGACACCACCGACATCGACCCCACGAGCCCGAAGGAGGGCGCAGCAGCATGACCATGGACATCACATTGGAGGCGCCGCAGCAGCGGCCAGCGCCGGCCACGAAGGTGGCGGCGACGAATGCGGGGGCGTCGTATCTCGTCGCCTCGGGCCAGGTGGCGAACCGGACGCTCAAGCAGTTCGTCCGCACGCCGGCGCTGGTCATCGCGGGCACGGCGCAAGGCGTGCTCTTCCTGCTCATCTTCCGCTACGTCTTCGGCGGCGCGGTGGCCCACACCGGGTCGCTGAGCTACGTCGACTTCCTGGTGCCCGGCTTTGTCGTGACCGGCGTGCTGTTCCAGGGCATGGGCGCGAGCAGCGGCGTGGCCGACGACCTGCAGGGCGGCCTGTTCGACCGGCTGCGCAGCATGCCGATCCGGCTGCTGTCGATCGTGACGGGGCGAGTGAGTGCGGACTCCGTGCTCGTCGCGTGGGGCGCCTTCATCATGACGGTGGTCGGCTTCGGTGTGGGCTTCCGCCTGGGGGGCTCGGTGTTGGCCGGGTTGGCCGCCTTCGGCCTCACGGTCCTGTTCGGCTTCGCCTTCGTCTGGCTCTTCATCACGATGGGCCTGGTGGCGGGGAGCCCACAGGCGGCCCAGGGGCTCTCATTCCTGGTCTTCCCGCTGAGCTTCGTGTCCTCGGCCTACGTGCCGGTCTCGACGATGCCGGGCTGGCTGCAGGGCTTCGCCAACAACCAACCGCTGACCCAGATGGTCGACACAGTGCGTTCACTCACCGGCGGCCCGCAGGCCCAGGCGCTTCTCGGCCACTCGGCGACGTACTACCTGTGGCCGTCGCTGCTGTGGTCGTTGGGGCTGGTCGCGGTCTTCGCCCCGCTGGCGGTCTGGAAGTTGAAGAACTCGTAAGACGGTCGCCGGTCGCTGATCCGACGTCGGGGCGGGGGTTGGTGGGCTCGTTTGCCCGCTACCCCCGCCCCCGGCGCGCGTGGTAGCACGGGGCCGAGATGCACGGGATAGGGGCGACGCTCCGGCAGGCAATGGTGACGGCGAAGCCGTGGCAGCGCATGGCTGTCGGCCTGGTCGTCGTCGCCCTCGGCGTACTGCTCCAGAACTACGTGCTCACGGCGTTTGGCGTGGTCTTCGTGGTGTTGCCCTTTTCGGGGTGGATCAAGCGGCGGCGTGGCGGCGCCGCCGAAGAGTCGGTCGAGGCGCCAAAGTCCGCCGACCTCTAGCCATGGAGACGAACGCGGCGCACCTCGGTGGGTCGCTACGTGTGTATATGCACTGCTCTAATGGACAGGGGTAGAAACCAGTAGCCGCGACTACTGATTAATAGTTTCGACTACTGGATTGTGAGGAGTTCCAGTAGAGGAGCCTGTATACACACCAATATCCTTCGCCTCGTTCCCCGCTTCAGCGTCGGCGACGTCGTTTGCCGGTCAGCGATCGGCGGATGGAGCGACCGGCGTGTGTGGTGGCGGTGCCCACGGGGTGGCGGGCGTAAGAGACCTTCTGCACCGGCCTCGGCGTCATGCGCCGCTTGACCGAACCCGCCGTGCTGCGAACGGGATGCATGACCCGACGGACCGGCCGCGGCAGCAGTCCTCGCAGCAGGCTCATTAGACCGGTGCGCCCGGCGCCACCAGCGGCCACGGCCGTTCGAGCTCCACCACCCGGGCCAGATCGAGCAGCAACTGCTCGGAGTGCCGGCGCCCGATGATCTGCATGGACACCGGCAGCCCATCGACCAGACCGACCGGGATGGCGGCGGCGGGGTGCCCGGTCGTGTTGGCCGGGATCGTCAGCGCACCGTTGTTCCCCAGTGCGACCTCGAAGCCGAGCTCGGTGATCAGGTCCCGCCCGTCGATGACCGTCGGCATCGGTCCCGACGCGCCGAAGGCAACGTCGGGGTTGGTGGCGCAGATGATGAAGTCGACCTGCTCGAAGATGTCCGCCATCGCCACGATGAAGTCACGGCGCAACGCCTCGATGTTCTTCGCCGTGTCGATGTTGAAGTGGTTGGTGGCGATGTTCGCGGCCAGCATGATCTCGGGCGTGAACTCGGTCTCGCAGGCCGGGTAGAGGTCGCCGAGTCCCACCAGCAGGCTCGCTGTCCCCGCCATGGCCCACTCGAGTCCGCCCCGCGGCAAGGAAATCGGCACCTCGACCCGCTCGAGGCCGGCGTCCTTGATCAGGAGGTCGGCCGCCTCTTCCACCTTCTCGCGGACGCCCGATGCGACCACCGCGGCGCCGAGGTCGATGGAGACGGCGACCCGTCGGCCCCGGATGTCGTGCTGACCGAGTCCGGCCTCCCAGCCCTCGACGCGGGGGAGTGAGTAGGGGTCGTACTCGTCGGAGCCGTTGCACACGTCGAACCAGCGCGCCGTGTCGCGCACGGACCGGGAGACGCAACCCACCACCGCGGTCAGCGGCTCGATCTCGGTGTGCGGGCCCTTGGGGATGCGGCCGAACGTCGACTTCAGGCCGAACAGCCCGGTGAAGCCGGCCGGGATCCGGATGGACCCGCCGCCGTCACCGCCCGTACAGATTGGAAACAACCCGCCCGAGACCGACGCAGCCGACCCCCCGGAGGAGCCACCGGGCGTGCGCTCCAGGTCGTAGGGGTTGGACGTCGCCCCGTGCAGGCGGGTGTAGGTGACGTTGATGCCCCCGAATTCCGAAGCCGTGGTCTGCGCCGCCAGCACGGCGCCCGCCGCCTTCAGCCGCGACGTCATGGTGCCGTCGTACTCCGAGATCCGGTCCTTAAAGACGAGAGACGCCTCGGTCTGGGGCCACCCCTTCACCGGATCGAGCTCCTTGACGCCGATCGGGACACCGCCGAAGGGCAGGCTCACGTCGGCGGAAGCCGCCGCTGCCCGCGCCGCCTCCTCGTCGACGAAGGCCACTGCGTTGAGCTTCGAGGCCTCGACCGCCGCCAGCGATCCCTCGAGCGCTTCGGTCGGCGAGATGGTCCCCGCCCGGAACGCGTCGACCAGCGAGCAGGCGTCTCCCAACCATGGTTGTCCCGTCATGGGACGGAGGCTATCCAACGCGCGGGGCGTCATGGGCCGGCCGAAGCGTCAGAGGCGAAGGCTGCTGGACCGTTATCGGCGACCTTCCGGCTCGGGCGGACCCTGGTGCGACACGGGACGAAAACCGTCCGGCGACGAGGAGGACCGACCTCGGCGCGCGGAGAATGGATCCTCCATGGCCGCGTGCACGACACCTGGCGACAGGCCGGTCGACAGATCAACGTCGGCCCCGAAGCGTGGGGTGGGCGGCTCGCAACGCTCGACGAGGTGGTGGCGCTGATCGAAGCCGGACCACGCGAGCTCCCGCGGATCGCCTGGTCCCGGCAGGCAAGAGCCAACCCGTCAGGTTGCTCCGGGCAGCCCTACAGCGGCGCGGCACCGCCCGGCACGGTCCGCGATGAGCGAGACGAGCTTCTCTGGCAGCTCCCGATCCAGGCCCTTCACCACCTCGGCGCCCGCGGCGTCACGGACTGCATCGGGCGCCCTGGCCGTGAGTTCGTCGACCCGAGTCATGAGCGCGTCGGCGTCGAGGCCGAGGTCTCGTGCCGCGGCGGGCCATGAGTTCCGCCAGGGGTACACCCGGTAGTCATCACCGATCGTCATGGCGAGTCGAAGCTTCTTCTCGTGGGTCCCGTAGGGCAAAGCGGAGGCAATGTCGTAGAGGGGACCGAGCCGAATCTGGTTGCCGGCGAGGAGCAGGGAGTAGTTCTTGGCATGACCGTCGGTGCCGCCAACGACCCAGTTCCAGATCAGGGCATCAGCGAACCTGGCCACTGTGGCGTCGGCAATACGCGGCGGCATGACGCGCCGCACCAGATGTGCGATGTCGGCCGGTCCCGGCCCCCCCTCGTTCTGATACTTCCGCGAGGGCGGCACACCGAGGGCCTGGCACAGGTCTTCCTGGTGGATCCGGAGGATGCTGCCGTCGCGGTTCAGCCGGTCATAGCGATCCACGACGATCGCACTCTCGCCTGCGAACTGCGCGACACGGGTTCGGGCGACGAGCAGGCCACAGCGACGCGCCGCATCGAGACAGAGGTGCTCGTTCAGGTCGTGGTCGTCGAGGCCCAAGACGGCGGGCTTGAGGATGTGGGTAGTGGGGAAGGTTCCCGAAGGGAAGCCCCACCTGCCGTCCTCGCAAAGAAGGGCGGTCTTGGCCTGAGCTCCGGCAAGAGAGAACCGACCGGTGAAGGTGCGGCCGAGCCAGGCGGTCGAGTCCTCACGGAGCTCACGCAGGCGCTGCGCGACATCGTCCTCGGTGAGCCAGGTCACCGTGCCCGGGCGCTTCAGCACCCGGTCGAGCTCGTCAGGGGCTGCGAAGCGAACGGCCCCTGCGCAGTCCTCGCCGACCGGCGTCGACAACAGGGAGAAGGGCGACGAGGTTGACACGTGGAACTGTCGGGCCCATCGGCTCAGCACGGCCTCGTTGTCCGGGAGCAGGCCCCAGAGCCAGGGGGTGATGGCGCGGTCGGAGTGTGAGGCCACCTGGGTGGGCATGCACACCGAGAGGGGGGTCGCGTCGGGTCGGATGCGGTAGTCGTCGTGGTAGTCGAAGCGGAGGCGGCCTTGGTCGAGTTGGGACAGGGTTCCCGCGACCTGATTGTCGAGGATCACCGTCAGCTGGCGGCTCATCAGCTCTCGTAGTCTTCGAGGATGGCGTCAAGGTCAACCGACCGGACGCAGGAATCTGCGTCCTGAAGATGCAGCCCGAGACCAAGGACGTCGAGGAGCCTGATGATGAGGCTGAACTCGGCCGTGGGCTTTCCTCCTTCGACCTTGCTCAGCCAGGGACGAGAGACGCCGGCGCGACGGGCGAGCTCCGCCTGGCTGAGTCCTAGGGTGAGCCGGCGACCGCGGACGGCCGCCGCCAGGTCTCGTGATGTGTTGATGTTCATGAGCGCGTCTTTCAGCGGCCGTTTCCGGAAGGTGTGATGTATCCGATCGTGTACAACCGTAGCATGTAGCTGTACTTTTACAAATGCCAATAGTAAATGTACGGCTACAACCTTCGACCTGGCCCTGGCCGAGAGGGCCAGACCGTCGGTCCCGACGACCGCAGGGGCCTCCTCGACCTATCGGGAGATTCATTACGCGTGGATCGAGGCCAGGGCGTCGCGCACCTGCGAGAAGCGGACCCGTTCCTGCTCAAGCCGGACGCCGGCGCCGTAGCTCTCGGCCACCAGGTCTCCGTAGAGGCACTGCTCCTCGTCCGTCAGGTCGCGCAGTGGCCTCCTCGTCGGGCTCGCTTCGCTGGTCCAATGCGGGCGGTGCGCCAGCAATGTCTCGCGGTCCATCAGGATGGAGCGCAGGCCGGGCAGGTGGCCGCGCAGCCGGCTCAGGATGGCGAAGCCGTGGGTATCGATGTCGCCCCAGTAGACGACCTCCTTGTCCGCCAGCCAGGGGAGCCCGGACAGGCGGCTCGACGCGAACCCGGAGCGACCAGGCGGCATGGTTGGCCCGCAGGTGCTCGACCTCGTTGTAGTTCACCGCGCGCTCACCGGGCCACCCTCCGGGTGGTCGCCCCGCGGCTCCGCCGGTCCCCCGAGGCGGGGGCCGGACACTCCTCCGCCGGGCTTCGCTCCGTGCATCGAGCGGGGCATACGACGGCGTTGTCACACATCGATCGACCCCTGAGGCCTCGCTGGTGGCGCCCCGCCGGCGCCCCTACTCCGTCGTCCGCTTCTTGAAGAAGTGCGCCGCCAACGGCGCGGCCACCGCCAGGATCGCCACCGACCACAGCAGAGCCGCCTCGACGGGGTGCTGCATCGGCCAGGCCTGGATCGCGGCCGATGGGTTGGGGTTTCCCCACAGGTGACGGGCCGCGGCGACCACCGCACTCACCGGGTTCCACGTGGCGATCGCCTGCAGCCAACCCGGCATGTGCTGTGTCGGCACAAAGGCGTTCGAGACGAACGTCAGCGGAAACAAGACGATGAACCCGAACGAAGCGGCCGACTCTGGGCTCTTCGAGTTCAACCCGGCACACGCGGTGACCCACGCGATCGAGTAGGCGAAGAAGATCACCAGAAGGAACCCGGCGAGGACGTTGAAGAAGCCCACGTTCCCCGGGCGCCACCCGACGACCAGGCCCGTCAGCGCGACGATGAGCGTGCACAGGCACGACGTCAACAGGTCGGCCAGCGAACGCCCCACCAAGACGGCCGAACGCCACATCGGCAGCGTGCGGAAGCGGTCGATCATGCCCTCGTGCAGGTCGGTCGACAGCCCGACGGCGGTGCCCATGGTCGAGGTCACCAGGTTCAGAGCCAGGATCCCACCCAACAAGAAGTCGACGTAGCTGCCACCGCCGGGAATCGGAATGGCGCCCCCGAAGAGGTATGCGAAGAGGAAGGTGAACAGCAGCGGCTGGAGCGTCACGTCCGACAGCTGCATCGGCTCGCGCGAGATATGCACCAAATTCCGCCGCGTCATCGCCCAGACGTCCGACAGCCGGCCGGTCACCACCCCCGACGTTCGAGGCGGACGCGCCGCCACTCCGACCGTGGGCGTCAAGGTCGTCGTTGTCATGCCCGCACCTCCTCGAGCTCGTGCTGCCCAGAACCGGAACCGGAACCCGAACCAGCACCGTCGGAAGCGGCCCGATCCGACCCGCCCCCAGCGTTGTCGTCGCCAGACGACTCGCCGCCGCCGCCGACTACCTCCTCTTCGATGTGCTCGCCGGTCAGCGTGAAGAACACGTCGTCGAGCGAGGGCTGCCGCACCTCGATGGTGTCGACCGTCACCCCCGCGGCGTCCAACGCCCGGACGACCACCGTTGCCAGCCCCGTCGACGCGTCGACGCCGGCCGAAAGGCGAAGGCCGTCGTCGCTCACATGCACCTCGCCGACCACCAGCGATGCGATCGCGGGGACAGCGGCCGTCGACGGGGTCGAAAGCGTCAGCTCCAGGCGTGCCGAGCGTGACGCCTC
>DASXEK010000055.1:0-26545 GCA_036490155.1 Acidimicrobiales bacterium
TGAGCGCTGCCCCCGCACGCTTCCAGACTTCTAGTTCCAGCGACCCGGATTCTACGGGGGTAGAAGGCTCCTGACTAGGGATCATCGGGCCCGGCCGCCCTTTTAATTACGCCCGGGTGGCGCCGTGCGAGCGCTCCGTGACTGGGCGGCGCTTGGGGGTCACGGGCGTAATCCGGGCCACGGTGTCGCCGCCGGCCGCGATGCAGGCGGTGGCGCTCGGGCACGACAGGGCGGTCAGGCTGAGCGGCACGTAGGCAGCCGACGAGAGACGGAACGTCGTGCCCGCATTGGCGCTCTGGGCGACGGCACCCGTGCCGACAGCGGGAGTGCCCTGCCACTCCGTGCCGACCATGGCGCACACCAGAGCCGACGGGCACGCGACGTCGAACACGTCTTCGACCGGGGGCGAGGTCGTCGACGGTTGCCAGGTGTGCCCGCCGTCGGCGCTGTGGAGCAGTTCACCCTGCGCGGGCACGACGTCACTGACCGTGGTCGACGTCGAGCCCGCAGCGAGACAGTCCGTCGCGCTGACGCACGCCGCGCTGCGCAGGACCCCGACTCTGTTGGGCACGGATGCCAACGACCAGGTCTGCCCGCCGTCGGAACTGAATGCGATGGCGCCCTCGCCGACGCCGTTTCCGGTGGGGACATAACCGGCGACGAGGCACGATCCACCGACGAAGCACGAGAGGTCGTTGCCCGCGAGGAAGAGGGACGGCAGGTTCCCCTCGCGCTGCCAGGATTGTCCGAAGTTCGTGCTGGCGGCAGACCAGATCAATGTGCCGTCGCTCACGAGCGCGAGGCAGTTCGAGACGGTCGAACAGAGCACCGTGATCACGGCAAGCGCCCCTGGCGGCGCAGCCACCTGGTTCCACGTGGCGCCCTTGTTGGTAGTGGCGAGGACGATGCCACTCCCGGGCAGCGATGCCCCGTTGGATCCGACGGCGACGCAGTCGGCGGGTGTCGGGCAGGAGACGCCGGTCAGCTGCGGCGTGCTCCCACCGGCGACGTGTTGGGCCTTCCACGTCTTGCCGCCGTTGGTGGTGGCAACGATCACATTGGCGCCGCTCGGTGCCGGCGCCGTGTTGGGACCGGCGACGCCCACAGCCCAGCACCGCTCGGTGCTGGCACACGACACGGCGCCGAGATCGCCGGTGCCCGCGGGGGCTGGTTGTCCGAGCACCAGGGGTGTGCCCTTGGGCTCGCCCAGGACATGAATCGTGTGGGGCGATCCGGAGTTTCCGCCCGCCGAGCACCCCGACACGATCAGCGCCAGGCCCGCGAGCAGGGTCGCGAGACCCAAACCAGATCGTCGGGTACCCCGGTGGCGAAGCCTGAAGCATGGGACCACGGCGGCCCGACAATAGTGGGAGCGGGCCCGATTTCGGGGGCATCGTTGTCTACGCTCGCACGGTGGACTGGGTGGACCTCCTAATCGTCGGGCTCATGCTGCTCGCTGCCGTGCACGGTCTCAGGCTGGGCGCGTTGATCCAGATCCTCACTTTCGGCGGCTTTTGGTTGGGTTTCCTTCTCGGGACCGTCATCTGGGTGCCGTTGCTCTCGACATCCCATGACAGCATCACCCGGTCGATCGTGATCGTCGGGCTGGTGTTGGCCACGGCCTGTGGGCTGGGTTACGTCGGACGGATCATCGGGACCTACAGCAACATCACGTTGCGCCGTCACCATCTCGGCACTGTCGACGCGGTCCTCGGAGTCGGAGTCGCGGTCATTGCCGTCCTGCTCTCGGTGTGGCTCGTCGCTGCGGTGATTTCGTCTCCGAACAGCCGGTTCACGTCGCTCGATGCCGCCGTGGGGCGCTCGGACATCCTGCACTCGATCGACCGGGTCCTCCCACAGGCACCCTCGATCTTCAACGATCTGCAGAACTTCCTCAACGACCAGGGGTTCCCGCAGGTCTTCTCGACGCTGACCCCGCCGTCCTCCCCGACGGTCGCTCCACCGACGAGCGCGCAGACGAAGGCACTCGCCGATCCGGCGGTGTTCTCGACGGTGAAGGTCCTCGGCACCGCATGTACCAACGAACAGGAAGGGTCGGGTTTCGTGGTCGGTCCCGGCCTCGTCGCCACCAACGCGCACGTCATCGCCGGCGAGAGCCCCGGCAACACGCAGGTGCTGTTGGGCAACACTGCGTACGCGGCGACGCCGGTGTTGTTCGA
Organism: Acidimicrobiales bacterium; assembly: GCA_036490155.1. Lineage (GTDB taxonomy): Bacteria > Actinomycetota > Acidimicrobiia > Acidimicrobiales > RAAP-2 > Bog-473. Next base: position 2,181 of record DASXEK010000055.1, read on the forward strand.
TCCGTCCTTCGACCTCGCCGTGCTGCGGACCAGCGCGCCGCTCGGGCCCGTCCTCCCGATCGACCCCAACGTCGTCCCCAACGGCACCCAGGCTGCGCTGCTGGGCTATCCCGAGGACGGGCCGCTCACTCCCGAACCAGCCAGCGTGACCGAAGAGGTCACCGCGGTGGGCAAGGACATCTACAACAACGGCACGGTCACCCGCGGCGTCTACGCCCTCGGTGCCGTCGTGGAGCCGGGCAACTCGGGCGGCCCGCTCATGGGGCCGGGCGGGCAGGTGATCGGCGTCGTCTTTTCCCGCTCGACCGTCTACAACAATGTCGGCTACGCCCTCACGTCACCGGGGGTCCTGGCGCGGGTCCAGCTGGCCAAGCAACACCACTCGGCCGTGGGCACCGGGCCCTGCATCTCGGGCTGAGCAACGCGACCAACGCGCGGTGGAGGCGGCCGGGTCCATGTTCGGGCTCGAAGCGGCAAGAATGAGGCCATGAGTCAGCGCATCGAGGACTACGCCATCATCGGCGACCTGCACACCTCCGCCCTCGTGGGCCTGGACGGCTCGATCGACTGGATGTGCCTGCCCCACTTCGACTCGCCGGCCTGCTTCGCGCGCCTCCTCGGGCACAAGAACCACGGCTTCTGGCAGATCGCCCCGGCGGGCGCGCCGAAGAGTGTCCTGGCAACCCGGCGCTGGTACCGACCCAACTCCCTCGTCCTCGAGACCGAGTACGACACCGAGACGGGCACCGTGCGCATCACCGACTGCATGCCGAAGCGGGACGACTACCCCCACCTGGTGCGCTCGGTTGAAGGCGTGAGCGGCACGGTCGACATGCACATGGAACTGGTGGTCCGCTTCGACTACGGCGAGGTCGTCCCGTGGGTCACGACCAATGACGGCCTCACCCGGCTCACCGCAGGGCCCGACTCCGTCGCGCTGTGGCACCGGGTGGACGCGAAGGGCAAGGACCTGCGTACCACGGCGGACTTCACGGTGGCCGAGCACCAGCGCTACCCGTTCACCTTGGTCTGGCACCCCTCGCACGAGGAGCCTCCGCCGCCGCTCGACAGCTACTACGCCGTGCACCTCACCGAGGCGTACTGGACCGAGTGGGCCCAGCTCTGCTGTTACCAAGGGCCCTACCACGACGCGGTGATGCGCTCGCTGATCACACTCAAAGCGCTGACCTACGAGCCCACGGGCGGCATCGTGGCGGCGGCCACCACGTCACTGCCCGAAGCGCTTGGGGGGAATCGCAACTGGGACTATCGCTACTGCTGGCTGCGCGACGCGACGTTGACGCTCGAGTCGCTGATGCGGGGTGGGTATTTCGCCGAGGCGATGGCGTGGCGCGACTGGCTCCTGCGCGCGGTCGCCGGCGATGTGTCGAAGTTGCAGATCATGTACGGGCCGGGAGGGGAGCGGCGCCTCGACGAATGGGAGGCATCCTGGCTGCCCGGCTACGAGAACTCCGCGCCCGTCCGCATCGGGAACGCAGCGTCGGAGCAGTACCAGCTCGACGTCTACGGCGAGGTCATGTCGGCCCTTTATTCGTCCTCGCGCACGCAGGGCGTGCACTCCGAGGCGGCCTGGGACCTGCAGAAGCAGCTCATCAAGTTCATTGAGAAGGGGTGGACGGAACCCGACGACGGCATCTGGGAGGTGCGCGGGCCCCGGCGTCATTTCACGCATTCGAAGGTCATGGCCTGGGTAGCGGTGGATCGCGCCGTGCGGACACTCGAGGAGTGGCCCGCGCTCAAGGGCCCGCTCGAGCAGTGGAAGACACTGCGCGACGACATTTTTACCGAGGTCACCGAGAAGGGGTACAACCAAGATGTCGGCGCCTTCACCCAGTACTACGGGTCGGACAAGCTCGACGCCAGCGTCCTCATGATCCCCCTCGTGGGCTTCCTGCCGCCGACCGACGAGCGCGTGATCTCCACGGTTGAGGCGGTTCAACGCGATCTGATGGACCACGGCTTCGTGCTGCGGTACCGCACCGACGACGACGGATCGGTCGACGGGCTCACGGGGCGCGAGGGCGCGTTCCTGGCCTGCTCCTTCTGGCTGGTCGACTGCCTCCACATGATCGGTCGCGAGGAAGAGGCCGTCGAACTCTTCGAACGGCTCCTCGCCCTACGCAACGAGCTCGGTTTGCTCTCCGAGGAATACGACCCGTTTGCCGGTCGTTTGGTCGGAAATTTCCCGCAGGCCTTTTCCCACGTGTCGTTGATCAATTCGGCCTTCCGCCTCAGCGGCAACGACCCACTGGCCATGTCGCCCGAGGACCAACGCGCCGCCATGATGAACGGGTTCAACCCGACGTCGCCGGTCTTCCAGCGCATGAAGCGGCTCGGACGAGGAAAGATGTCGGTTAAAAAGCGCGAGGGCTCGCCCCGGTGACGAACTTCTCCGAGGAGGACCGAACGGGAACAGACGCGTCAAAGAGCCGGCCCTCGCCGGCCCACCCGACGACGTCAAGGTGGTGATTGAGGTCAACGCCACGTGAGCGGGACGCACTCCCACGGCGGACACACCCACGGCCACGCCGATGCCGGCCTGCACGTGCACGACCCCGAGAGCGGTGACGCCCTCCCGGCCCTGCCGCCGCCCCGCTCCATCGCCGACGGCGTGCTCGAGATCGACACGATGCTGGGTGGCTGGGAACGGGTGACGGCGGGCTATCTGATTGAGGGCTCGGCGCCGGTGCTGATCGAGACCGGCAGCCAGACGTCGGTCCCGATCCTGCTGGCCGCGCTCGCGCAGATCGGCGTCGGCCCCGCAGAGCTCGCGGGGGTGGCGGTGACGCACATCCACCTCGACCACGCGGGCGGCGTCGGCGACGTCGCCCGCGCCTTCCCGTCGGCCACGGTCTACGTGCACGAGAAGGGCGCCCGGCACCTGGCCGACCCGACCCGCCTCATCGACTCGGCCGCCCGCGTCTACGGGCCGTTGCTCGACTCGCTGTACGGCCGCCTCGACCCCACGCCCGCCGAGCGGCTGCACGTGCTGCAAGACCAAGAGGAGATCGAGGTGAGCCCCGGCCGCAGCCTGGTCGCGGTGGACTCGCCCGGACACGCCAAGCACCACCTCGGGCTGCATGACTCGCAGAGCGGCGTGCTCTTCGCCGGGGACGCCGTCGGGGTGAAGCTGCCTGACGGAGGCGTGTTACGTCCGTCGACGCCGCCGCCGGACTTCGACCTCGACCAGGCCATCACCTCGCTCGGCAAGTTCGCCGCTCGTCGCCCCTCGGGCATCGCGTTGGCCCACTACGGCCTCCTAGAGCACCCCGAGGAATTGTTGGCGGAGGCGGATGAAACGTTGCGCCAGTGGGCGGAGACGGCCGAGAAGGCCTACCGCGAGGGAGCGGACATCGCCGACGCATTGGCGGCCCGCTTCGATCCGCTCCTCGGTGACATCGACGCCGCGCACAAGGAGAAACTGGACATCATGAACGGCGTCCACTCCAACGCGGCCGGCTTCCGCCGTTGGCTCGACGGGCGCGAGAAGCCGCCAGCGAGCTGAGGAACTGCCGCCGCTCGGGACAGCGGGACAGCCGCCTGGTCACACGACGAGCTTGGCCCGAAGCTCCTCTTGGCGGACCTCGAAGTCGTCGAGCGAGATGCGACCCTCGGCCAGGTCCTCGTGGAGGGCGGCGAACTGCTCGAGCAGCTGGGTCTGGTCGACCTCCCCGGCCGACGGGGTGGTGGCCCGCTCCTCTGCTGCGGTGACCTTGTCCTCCTTGCGCGACAGACGATCGTCCATCTTCGCCTTGGCCCGGTCCTTCTTGGCCTGGTCGCGCTGTAATTTTCCGAATGTCGAACGTGCACGTGCCACGATTCGCTCCTTTCCGGCCGCCGGGGCGACCAGGTGCTCACACGGCAAGGCCCCGCCTTGCCGCTGTTCTCGCCGCATTCGCCCATGCGGCGGGCCCCTTCGGACCCGAAGCGGAGGAGGTGGGATTTGAACCCACGGTGCCCATGAGGCACAACGGTTTTCGAGACCGTCCGATTCGGCCGCTCTCGCACTCCTCCGGGCGAAGATCCTAGTCGCTCCGACCTTCGATAAAGGATTCGCCAGGCGCGGAATCGTTGCGCCGATCCGCAAAGAACGAGGTCAGGAGCGCGCCGCACTGCTCAGCGCGCACCCCTCTTGTGACGGTCACCTCATGGTTGAGGCGGGGGTCGGAGCAGAGGTTGTAGAGCGTCCCGCAGGCGCCCGCCTTGGGATCCGAGGCCCCGTAGACGAGGCGTCCGATCCGGGCGGCCACGAGGGCGCCCGCGCACATCGGGCAGGGCTCGAGCGTCACGACCAGCGTCGCGTCGCGTAGGCGCCAGCCCCCCAGCGCGGCGGCTGCGTCGCGAAGCACGAGCATCTCGGCGTGAGCCGTGGGGTCGCTCGTGTGCTCCCGCTCGTTGTGCCGCTGCGCCACCACCTGACCGTTCACCAGGCAGACGGCGCCAACCGGCACCTCGCCTTCGGCTGCCGCCGCCCGCGCCTCGGCCAGCGCGAGTTCCATGGCGACGGCGTCGGCATCGGAGTTCAGTGCGGGGGCGTGCTCTGGGATGGTGATGCGCCCAGTATGCGAGCCAGCCGGCTCGGATGGAAAGTCCGCGCCCGAGCGCGAGGGCCAGTGACCTGGCGCTTTCGATGTGTCAGGACATCGGAGACCCGCCTGGGCGAGACACGAGTCGAGAGCGGAGGAGGTGGGATTTGAACCCACGGTTGGTTGCCCAACACACGATTTCCAATCGTGCCGATTCGGCCGCTCTCGCACTCCTCCGTGCTGTGCAGACTGTCAGGCTAACGGCAGACGAGGTCCCCCTCGGAGAGCGGACGCCGGCGTCTCCGCACCCCCGCCGCGATCCTGGTTTCGGCCGCGCCGTCCCTGGTCGGCGAACGTGTTGGCGCTTGCGGCGGTCCGCGTACACACAGATGTGTGTACACGCCAAAAGGGAGACCGCCCCTTTGTCGCGATTGATCGCCCGCCGCCCATCTCCCCGCCGCCCTCCCTGGCGGCAGGGCCGAGAAAATCTGTCTACCTCGGCCTTTCGCGGCCTCACCCTGGTCGGCGAGTTAACGTAAAGGTCACTTAGCGTTTGCTTTGAGTTCATCTTTATGTAACCTTGGAGACAGAATTGGCGAAGGTGGAGGTGTCGACGATGACGAAGCAGAGCGAGATCAACTCGAGCGGCAGGGCGGGAAGCGACTTGGATCAGGCGCCGCCCTTCCGCCGCATGCTCGTGGCCATCGATGGTGACTCGGATGCGGCGCGCCGCGCCTCCGACCTGGCGGGCGAGTGGGCCGGCCGGCATGGCGCAGACACGTGGTTCGTCCAGCTGACCGAGGAGCGCCGACAGCAGCGCAGTGCGTGCGAAACCGATGCCGACCCCGTACACACTGATCCGGCCACTCACGTCGTCGTGAGCGGCCCCACCCTGGGAGCCCGGAACCGCCAGCTGGTGCACGGCATTGCCGAGGCGGCGGCGGCCTTCGAGGCGGACGTCATCGTCTTGGGCTTCGACCGTCGGCGGCTGGCCTCCCACCGGCTCGCACCGAGTCTGCGCGAACAGATCATCCGCGCCGTCGACCTGCCCGTCCTCGTCGCACCCACACGACAGCCCCACGATTCCTCCCCGCACCCAGTGCTGGCCGAGCTCGACGGCGCGGAGGCGCAGAGGCACTCGAAGGTGCGCCGCTACGCCCATGTTTGACACCGTGGTCGTCGGAGCCACCGACTCAGAAGGAGCGACCAGGGCCTTTCGGCGCGCCCTGGCGCTGACGCGGACGACCGGCGGCACCCTGCACATCGTCGCCGCCATCGCGGGCAAGGGGGAGTCTGAGTCGGCGCCCTGGTTGCCGGAGGAGTTTCGGTACACGGAGGCGGGAGCCGGCGCGACGGATTGGCTCCTGACCAAGCTGGTGAACGAGGCGACCGCCGCCCAGGTCGAGGTTGCCACCCACCCCGTGCTCGACGACCCCGCCGGCGCCATCACCCGAGTGGCATCGGACGAAAAGGCGGACCTGGTCGTCGTGGGGTCGGGCTCGGGCCATGGGGCCCGCTCGCTCTCCGACGTGCCGAAGTCCGTGCTCGACCACGTGGGCTGCGCTGTCCTGGTCGTGTAGGAAGCGAGCCCGAGCGCCCCGCTAACCTCGCGGTCGCACCGTGACCCGATGTTGGGTGCGGTGGCCGGGTCCTACGCGACGGCCGCTCGTGAATCGAGTCAGGGTCGGAAGGCAGCAGCTCTCAGCGGGTTTGGTTGGGCGCCGTAGTCAACCTGGCCACCGTACCGAGCACCGGGTCGCGGTGTCGTAGGTCATGGGTAGGCTCGGCCGACATGGCTGACGCCCCCTTCGTCTCTCTTTATCGTCGCTTCCGGCCGGGGCGATTCGACGAACTCCGGGGCCAGGACCACGTCGTACGCGCGCTGCGCAGCGCCGTGCGGGACGACCGGGTCTCCCACGCCTATCTCTTCAGCGGCCCGCGCGGCACCGGCAAGACGTCCTCGGCTCGCATTCTGGCCAAGGCGCTCAACTGCGAGGCGCCAGTCGACGGCGAGCCGTGCGGTGTGTGCACGTCGTGTGTCGAGATCACCCAGGGCAACTCGCTCAACGTCCATGAGCTCGACGCGGCGTCCAACAATGGCGTCGACGCCATGCGCGACCTCGTGGCGCACGCGGGCCTGGGCACCCCCGGACGCTGGAAGGTCTACATCGTCGACGAAGTGCACATGCTCTCGACGGCCGCGGCCAACGCGTTGTTGAAGACCCTCGAGGAGCCACCGAGCCACGTCGTGTTCGTGCTCGCCACGACGGACCCCCAGAAGGTGCCCCCGACCATCCGCAGCCGCACCCAGCACCTCGAGTTCCGCCTGCTCGGCGCCGAGACCCTGCACGATCTGCTGGAGTCGGTCAACGCGCAGGCCGGTCTCAACCTCGACGACGGGGCGGTCGAGGCGGCGGTGCGGCGGGGCCGGGGCTCGGCCCGCGACGCGCTGTCCGCGCTGGACCAGGTCGTGGCGTCAGGGTCCTCGGAGGGCGCCCGGCCGGAGCTGGACGGCCTGCTCGACGCGCTGGCCGACGGTGACGTCGGCCCGGTCCTCGTCGCGCTCAGCACACTGACCGCCGGCGGGTGGGGACCACAGCAGCTGGCCACCGAGATCATCGACGACCTTCGCCAGGTGTTCCTCGCTGCGCTGGCCCCCGAACTCTCCGCCGCCTCGGGCGCCGCACTACAGCGCTTTGTCGCCCTGGCCGAAGCGATGAGCCTGGCGCGGGTGGTGCGCAGCATCGAGATCCTCGGCCACGCGTTGATCGACATGCGCGACGCACCCGACGCGCAGGTCGTGTTGGAGATCGGCGTCGTGCGCGCCGTCCGGCCCGACCTCGACTCCGGTGTCGAAGCGTTGTCCGAACGCGTGAGCAACCTGGAACGCTCGCTGTCGGGAGCCCCCGCCTTCCCCCGGCCGGGCGGGGCGGCCCCGGCCGCCGCCGCGAGCACGCCGGCTCCCGCCGCGCCGCCGCTCGCCGTGCCAGAGCGCCCAAAAGGTGACGCTGACGTCGGCCGGCGTCCCTCCCTCGGAGCCGTGCGGCGAAGCAAGCAAGCGACGAACGCGGACGCGGACGCGGCGCCCGCAGCAGAGGCGACGGCCGACCCCGCTGCGCCGAAACCCGCCGAGCCTGCGGCGAGGCCTGCGAAGAAGCCCGACCCGGCGCCGGCGTCAGCCGTGGTCGATCGCGACACCCTCACCGAGGCGTGGGGCGACGGCATCTTGAAGGGCCTGCCGGCGCGCGCCAAGGCGCTCTTCAGCGCCGGGCGCTTCGTGTCGGTGGACGACCAGGGGGCCCATTTCGCGCTGCCCAACGCGGCGCACCGCGACCGCTGCCTCGAGACGGCGCCGGCCGTCGAGCAGAAGCTCTCGGCCCACTTCGGCACGCCGGTGAAGCTCGTGCTCGACGTGGACGACGCCGCGCCGGCGGCCGCCACGACGACCCGGGCGCCGACCGCCTCGTCGCCCGGTCCCGCGGGGGACGAGCCCGAAATGGAGGCCATGGACCCCGCCGACTACGCCGACAACAGTCCTAAGGCCGAGGGCGACGAGGCATCGGAGGCCCAGGCCCGGCTCCTCGAAGCATTCCCCGGGGCTAGCGAGGTCCTCGGCTAAGACCCCAGGGCCCCAGGATCCCAGAACCGGACGACCGGAACGCCGCCGGCGGCGAAGAAGCCCGGACGCGCGAGGTCCGGCTCCTAGAATTCACAGCGTCGCCTTAGCTCCACGGCGAACTTTGGTGCACCCGCCCGCTCCACGATGACGAAGGGACTCCCTGCTCGACGATGTACACCGGCTCTCTCCGCTCCCTCATCGACGAGCTCGGCCGCCTGCCCGGCATCGGACCGAAGTCCGCGCAGCGGATCGCGTTCCACATCTTGAAGGTCCCGGGCGAAGACGCGCGCCGCCTCGCCGACGCCGTCATCGCCGTCAAGGAGCGGACCACCCTCTGCGCGATCTGCTTCAACGTGGCCGAGGGCGGGGCGCAGTGCGCGGTCTGCGGCGACGACCGGCGCGACCCCGAGACGATCTGCGTCGTCGAGGACCCGCGCGACATCGTCGCCGTCGAGCGCACCGGGTTCAAGGGCCGCTACCACGTGCTGGGCGGCGCGCTGAGCCCGCTCGACGGCATCGGCCGCGAGCAGCTCCGCCTTCAGGAGTTGCTGGACCGCATCCGTCAAGGCGCCATCAAAGAGGCCATCGTCTGCACGAACCCGACGATCGAGGGCGAGGCCACCGCCATGCTGGTCGCTCGCGAGCTCACACCGCTCGGCGTCATGGTCTCGCGGCTGGCCAGTGGGCTCCCGGTGGGTGGCGACCTCGAGTACGCGGACGAGCTGACCCTCGGCCGGGCCCTCGAGGGGCGGCGACCGCTCGAGGTCTGACCGACCCGCATCGACCCTCCGGCCGACCCCGCTCCGACACCAGACCGAAGCCCGGACCGAGCGCGGACCGAGGACACGCCCGCGTCCTCCTACAATTGCTCTATGCGCATCGCCATCGTGGGAGCAACGGGCCAGGTCGGGGTCGTGCTGCGCTCGATCCTGGCCGAGCGCCACTTCCCGGTCGACTCGATGCGGTACCTGGCGTCGGCGCGCTCCGCCGGCTCGATCCTGCCGTGGGACAACGCCGACATCGTGGTCGAGGACGCCGAGACGGCCGACCTGTCTGGCATCGACCTCGCCCTGTGCTCGGCGCCCGCCGCCGTGTCGCGCCTCCTCGCCCCCCGGTTGGCCGCCGCCGGCGCCACCGTCATCGACAACTCGTCGGCCTGGCGCATGGACCCCGAGGTGCCGCTCGTGGTGCCCGAGGCGAACGCCGAGGCGCTGCGCGCCATCCCCAAGGGCATCGTGGCCAATCCCAACTGCACGACGATGGTGGCCATCCCCGTCCTCAAGCCGCTGCACGACGAGGCGGGGCTCACCCGTCTCGTGGTCTCCTCGTACCAGGCGGTGTCGGGCGGTGGCGTGGAGGCCGTGCGCGAATTGGCGGAGCAGCTTGCCAAGACCGCTGACAGCGCGGCCGAGCTCACCTTCGACGGCGGCGCCGTCGAGTTTCCGCCGCGCAGCGTCTACCCGGTGCCGATCGCGCACAACGTGATCCCACTGCAATTCACGATCGTCGACGACGGCTCGCTCGAGACCGACGAGGAGCAGAAGTACCGCAACGAGGCACGCAAGATCCTCGGCGCTCCCAACCTCGCGGTCACCGCCACCTGCGTACGCGTGCCGGTGTTTACCGGCCACTCGGCCGCCATCGTGTGCGAGTTCGAGCGGCCGATCACGCCCGAGCGCGCCACCGAGGTGCTCCGCACGGCGCCGGGAGTGGAGCTGGCCGAACTTCCGACGCCGCTGATGGCGGCCGGCCGCGACGTCTCCTACGTGGGCCGCATCCGGCGGGCTCTCGACAACCCCAACGCTCTGGCCCTCTTCGTGGCGGGCGACAACCTGCGCAAGGGCGCCGCGCTCAACGTGGTGCAGATCGCCGAGGAGCTCGTCGCACTCAGGAGCTGATCCCAGACCGTTGGTCTGGTCGATCAATTACCCTTGGGTCGGTGCCCGCGCCCGACGCTGCTAGAGGGTCACCGCCCCCGCTGACCCTGCCCCATCTCGACCCCCTCGCGATTGAACTGACCCTGGCCATCCAGGGCGGTGACTTCCAACTTCTGCGGCGGCTCCTGGCCGAGCGACCAGAGCTCGCTTCGGTACACATGATCGGCCGCCACGGCATTGAGGGCGGCTACCGGACCCCGCTGCACGCGGCAGCAGACTGGCCTGGCTACTTTCCGGGGGCACCCGCCTCCGTTGCCCTGCTGCTCGAGGCCGGCGCCGATCCCAACGAAAACGGGGGCGGTGGCGAGACCCCATTGCATTGGGCGGCCAGCAGCGACGACGTGGACGTCGCCGAAGCGCTGATCGATGGCGGCGCCGCGCTGGACACTCCGGGAGGGACCATCGGCACCATCGGCACCCCGCTCGACAATGCCGTCGGTTACGGCTGCTGGCACGTCGCCCGGCTCCTCGTCGCACGCGGAGCGCCGGTCAACGGACTCTGGAACGCTGCGGCTCTCGGCATGCTCACTCGCCTCGAAGAGCTGCTCGCCGTGACGCCGCCGCCGACCCAAGCAGACCTCGACGAAGCGTTCTGGCAGGCCTGCCACGGCGGCCAGTTACGAGCAGCCAGACGGCTCCTGGCTGCTGGTGCCGACACCAACGCCTCACCGCACTACGCCAACGGGCAGAGCGCACTCGAAATCGCCGTGCACCCCGACACCCGTCGGGAGCAGCTGGCTACCTGGTTGGGAGAGCACGCCGCCACGCCAAGTGGCGAGTCGTCGTAAGCGGGATACGTCTCGAACCGGACGATTCAGCGCAACGGGCTCGATCCGGCAAGGCCCAGCAAGTCGCGCGCCACGTAGAGCGCGGCGGGCTGGCCGGCTCCGGCCGGTGGCACCGTGCCGTACTCGGTCAAGATGCCGACGTCGGCCAGGCGGCGCAGCGTCTCGCCGCCTGCTTTGCGCGAAATTCCAAGTTCGCGTTCGAGGATGGGTGTCGTGAAGACGAGATGGCGAGGCATGAGGTCCAACGCGTCGTAGAGCGCAGCGTCGCGCCGCGGTTTTCGTGCACCGGCGGAGCCCAGTTGCGTGAGCCACTGCGCTCGAAGCCTCTTCACCTTTTCCACCAACGTGCGCTGGGCACTTCCGCCGTTGGCCACCGCGTCGGCGAACCAACGGATCCAGCGGAGGTGGTCCCCGAAGCGGAAGAGGGTGAGCCCAGACCCGTACCCGCCGACATCGGCTGCGATGGCAACGCTGACCGGTGGTGGGACCACCACGGCGAGTCGGTGCGTCAGGATCCAGGCGGTGAGGACCCGGCCGACCCGCCCGTTGCCGTCTCCGAAGGGATGAATAGTCTCGAACTGGGCGTGGGTGATCGCCGCTTGGGCCACGGGATCGAGATCGCCACGGTTGACGAAGGCGATCAGATCGTCCAACAGCGCCGCCAAATCACCGGGTGGTGGGGTGACGAGTTGGGCGTCGAGCGGGCTCGTCCCGCCGATCCACCCCTGTTCGTCGCGCACGACCCCGACGGAGCGCTCGGGGGTCGGACTTCCGGTCATGAGGGTGCGATGCCATTCGCACAACGTCGCCAGCGACAGGTTGGCGTCGGTCGCGGCTCCGGCGACGGCCTCGGACACGGCCGCCAGGTTCGAGGCCACCCAGGCGGCGGCGCCGATCCCTTGTCGTCCGATGCGCTCCTCGGCCAACACGACGTCGACAATGGGAGCTCGGACTCCCTCAATGAACGAGGACGCCACGCCCTCGGAGCGCAGGAGCAAGCGGGCCAAGGGCTCGTAGTCTGGGTCGAGCGCCTCGGCCGCGTGCACCACCTCACTCGTCGCGGCGGCGGCCCGGGCGGCCGTGAGGGCGTCGAGCTCGAGCTCGCGCGCCGCGAGTGCCGTTGGGACGAAGGAGCGGACCCGCCGCCCCTGCCAAACGATCTCGATCTCTGATCCTGCGAGCTCCATCGACGCTCAGCCCCAATACGTTACGGCTAACACCTTAGCGGTAACGTATTGTTCGCCTGGGATCCTCGGGGGAGTCCTCCAGGGCAGGCCATCTCAATCTCAATAGGGTGATCCTCATGGTCGAGCCGTACTGGCGAGGAGCTGCCGAGGACGAAACTATGCAGGACGAGCACGGATTTATCTGGCTCGCCATGCTCGAGATGGCCGATACACCGCTTTCCGGGAAGAGGGTCTTGGACGTCGGCTGTAACCGCGGCGGGTTTCTTCGCCTTCTCGTCGACCAAGCCGGCATTGGCAGCGGATTCGGATACGACCCGGCGCCGGGTGCGATCAAGGACGCGCGCCGTCTGGCCGGAACCCGTCCGGTCAACTTCGAGACGGCAGTGACGGTGCCGGAGGAGTGGTCGGACTTCGACGCCGCATTCAGCCACGAAGTGCTGTACGTCCTGCCCGACCTGACGTCGCACGCGACGACCCTGTTCGCTGCCCTGGTTCCCGGGGCGTCGTACTTCGCCACCATCGGTGTGCACGCCGATAGCCCGCTCATGGCGGCCTGGCATGACGACAACGCGGCCGACCTCGGCCTCCCCGCCCTCCATTCGCTGGATCAGGTCGCCGACGTGTTCAAGGACGCCGGTTTTGCCGTGGCGGTGGGCCGACTCCCCATCCGGTTCGCACCCGTGCACGCTCACCGCAGCGATTCCAAACAAGGCTCCGGCCTGAGCGACTGGATCGATTACTACTACCGGGACAAGGTGATGTTCCGCTTTACGAAGCCCGTTTGAGCCGGGTCCGACCCCCGGGGACGGGTCCGGCGGATCAGTCGGGGCCGGCGGAGACAGGCTCGGGACCGCCGACGACGAGGGTCGCCAGGCGGCGGGCCAGGTTGACGGCGTGGTCGCCGAAGCGCTCGTAGAAGCGGGCCACCATTGCCAGCTCGATGGCGACGGGGAGGGGCATCGTGCCCGCCACGAGCTCGGCGGTCAGGGTGACGTGGAGGTCGTCGAGCTCGTCGTCCAGGTCGTCGATGGAAGCCGCCGCCTGGGCGGAGCGCTCGGCGAAGGCGTCGGCCGTCTCGCGCCAGATGTTCGCCGAGACCTCGCCCATGCGCTCGACGAGGCCGCGACTGCGGGCTGACATCTCGGCCCCGAGGCCGCGGGCGGCCCGGCGTGCGATGTGCTCGGCCAGGTCGCCGTTGCGCTCCATATCGGGCAGCATGCGCAGGATCGCCACGTACTCGCGGCGCTCGCTCGGCGTCGTCTCGCCGTGCACGAGCTGCTGCTGCACGGTCGTCGAGATCTGGCCGATCAACTTGTCGATGACCTCGTCGCGCTTGACCAATTCCTTGGCGGCGTCGCGGTCGCCGGCGAGCAGCGCGTGGGTGGCGCCGGCGATGCCCTCGCCGACGAGCGCGAAGACCTGCGCGAAGAGCCGGTCGACCTGATGGGGCTCGGGCATGGTGCGCGGCCAGAGCGGCTGCTCCATGGCCAGGGGCCCGCTGGGGGGCGACGACTCCTCTTCCGGGCGCGCATCGTCACGGCGATCGGAGGGGTGGTCCTGGGCCCTTTTCGTGCTTCCTCCGAGCTTGAACGGCACGGCGGAGACGCTACCGGGCGCATTGCGCCCGGGCACCCCGCACCGGCGCACGCCCGTTTCGGCGATGTAATCCGAGCACGCGGACGGTCCCCGCCGCTGAGACACCCCCTCGTTACCCTTGCCAAATGGTCATCGGGGTGCTCATCGGGCTCGCCGTCGGGCTGCTGATCGGCCTCGGTTGGCACCTGGCGCGTGGCGCGCGCACATCGAGCGAGGCGCACCTGGCCGAGGCGCGCCTGGCGGACGCGAAGGTGACCGTGACCGAGCAGTCGGCGCAGCTGCAGGCGCTCGCGGAGAGCGCGGCAGCGGCCGAGCGGGGCCGCGCGGTGGCCCAAGCCGAGCTCGACCTGCTGCGCCGGCACCAGGTGGAGGCCGCGGCCCGGGCCGAGGAGGACACGACGCGCCTGATGGGCGCGTTCGCCGCGCTGTCGGCCGAAGCGCTGGCCAAGAACAACGAGCAGTTCCTCGCCCTGGCCGACACACGCTTCGGCGAGGTGCGCACGGCGGCCCAGGGCGACCTGGCCCGACGCCAGCAGGCCATCGAGGAGATGCTGGCACCACTGAGCGAGACGCTCACCCGCTACGAGCGGGGCATCCAGCTCATGGAGACCGAGCGCAAGGGCGCCTACGAGGGCCTGAGCGAGCGGGTGGCCGCCCTGCACCTCGGGCACGAACAACTGCAGAAGGAGACGCGCAACCTCGTCACCGCGCTGCGCTCGCCGCACACGCGCGGCCGGTGGGGCGAGATGACATTGCGCCGCGCCGTCGAGGCGGCCGGGATGCTCGAGCACTGCGACTTCGAGGAGCAGAAGACGGTGGCCGGCGACGACGGATACCTGCGGCCCGACATGATCGTCCAGCTCCCGGGGGGCGGGCAGGTCGTGATCGACTCCAAGGTCCCGCTCGAGGCGTTCCTCCAATTCATCGAGGCGGACGACGACGACGCCCGCCAGGTGTTGCTGGAGAAGCACGCCAAGCAGCTGCGCACGCACATCGACCAGCTGGCCAAGAAGGAGTACTGGAAGCAGTTCGACCGCTCCCCCGAGTTCGTCGTCGCCTTCATCCCCGGCGAACCGCTCCTGGCGGCCGCGCTGGACGCCGACCCGGCGCTGCAGGAGCACGCGCTGGACAAGCGGATCATCCTGGCCACTCCGAACACGCTGGTCGCCGCGCTGCGCACGATCGCGTTGTCCTGGCAGCAGGAGACGCTGGCCGAGAACGCGCGCGAGGTGCGCGACCTCGGCGCGGAGCTCTACGAGCGGCTGCGGACCTGGACCGGCCACATGCAGTCGCTGCAGAAGAGCCTCAGCGCGAGCGTCGACGCCTACAACCGCGCCGTCGGCTCGCTCGAGACGCGCGTCCTCGTCACCGCCCGCAAGTTCCCCTCGCTCGGCGTGGTCGGCAGCGAGCGGGCCGAGATCACGGAGTTGCCGCCGATAGAGAGCACGCCCCGCCATCTGCAGGCGGTCGAGGCCGACGACGACGAGGGCGAGGGCGCGCAGCAGAACATCTGGCCGTTGCCCGACGGCTCGGCCAGCGGCCCGCGGCCCGAGCGCCTGCCGGGCTGAGCGCGCCCGCCTGAGCGGACACGCGCGGAGGTTTTCGAGGGGCGCGGCGCCGGCGTTGCGAGGCGGGTCGTCGGTGAACAGCGGCGACGTACTCTGCCAGGGTGCTCCACGTCCACCGGTCCGATCGCGCCGACGATCTGGTGGCGCGCCTGGCCGAGCTGGTCGCCGTCCCCCTGCCGGACCCGATGCAGGCCGAGGTGGTCTCGGTGCCGACCCAGGGCATTGAGCGCTGGCTGTC
The DNA here is from genome assembly GCA_036490155.1 of Acidimicrobiales bacterium. GTDB lineage: Bacteria > Actinomycetota > Acidimicrobiia > Acidimicrobiales > RAAP-2 > Bog-473. The sequence goes on from DASXEK010000055.1 coordinate 17,661, forward strand.
GCAGCGGCTCTCGGGCCAGCTCGGCGCCAGCCCGGGTGGCCACGACGGCGTCTGCGCCAACGTCGATTTCCCGTTCCCGGGCGGCCTGCTCGCCGGCGCGCTGGCGCTGGCCTCGGACGTCGACCCCAAGGCCGACCCCTGGTTGCCCGAGCGCGCGGTGTGGCCCCTTATGGAAGTTGTCGAGGAGCACTTCGCCGACCCCTGGCTGGCGCCGCTGGCCCAGCACATCGAGAACTCCGAGACGGTCGAGGGGTCGAAGCGGTTCTCGAGCATCCGGCACGTGGCCGACCTCTTCGACCGCTACGCGGTGCATCGCCCCGACATGCTCCAGCGATGGGCGGCCGGCGCCCCGCAGCTCGACGAGGCGACCTGGCAGGTCGACCTCTGGCGGCTGCTGCGCGAGCGCATCGGCCGACCCGGACCGGCCGAGCGCCTCGTCGAGGCCTGCCAGCGGCTCCGGAAGGAGCCCGACCTCTTGGACCTGCCGCACCGGGTCTCGTTGTTCGGGCTGACCCGGCTGGTGGCGAGCTCGCTCGACGTCCTCGACGCCATCGCAAAAGGCCGCGAGGTGCACCTCTTTCTTCTGCACCCCTCGCCGGCGCTGTGGGCGCGGCTCGAGCCCGAGGTCAACGCGTCGTCCCGGTTCGTGCTGCGCGGCCAGGATCCGACCGCCGGTGCGCCGCGCCATCCCCTGCTCGCGTCGTGGGGCCGTGACGCGCGCGAGATGCAGCTCGTGCTGGGGGCCGCCGTCCCGCACGGCGAGGAGCCGACGGCCGAGGCGGATGACGACGCCCCGACTTTGCTCCGGCGCATCCAGGACGACATCCGCTTCGACCGCCCGCCGTCCGGCGTCGGGGGCGGGGAGCACGACCGGCCGCTGCTCGCAGCGGACGACGACAGCATCAGGGTGCACTCGTGCCATGGCCGCGGGCGCCAAGTGGAGGTGCTGCGCGACGCGGTGTTGCACCTGCTGGCGCAAGACCCGACGCTCGAGCCGCGCGACATCATCGTCATGTGCCCGGACATCGAGACCTTCGCCCCCCTCATCCAGGCGACGTTCGGCACGCACGACGGCAGTGACGGGGCGGACGACTCGGCGCGCCAGCTCGAGATCCGCCTCGCCGACCGCTCGTTGCGCCAGACGAACCCGGTGATGGGCGTGCTGGCCGAGGTGCTCGAGCTGGCGACGGCGCGCCTCACAGCCACCGAGGTCCTCGACCTGGCCGGACGGGACCCGGTGCGACGGCGCTTCGGCTTCAGCGACGACGACCTGTTCCGCCTGGAGGAGTGGGTCAACGGCGCGTTCGTCCGCTGGGGCTTCGACGCCGCCCACCGCAGCACCTTCCAGCTGGAGAGCATCGACGCCAACACGTGGCGCGCCGGCCTGGACCGCATCTTGTTGGGGGTGACCATGGCGGAGGACCGCCAACGGCTCTTCGGCGACACCCTGCCTCTCGACGACGTCGACAGCAGCGACATTGAGCTGGCGGGCCGCATGGCCGAGTTCGTGCAGCGCCTGCAGCGAGCGCTCGACGAGCTGGGCGGCACGCGGACGGTGGGCGACTGGGCCGACACACTGGCCCGGGCGTCCGACGCGCTCAGCGCGACGTCGCCGCGCGACGAGTGGCAGCGCTCCCAGCTGTCGGGGTTGCTCGAGGAGCTCGTGGCCGAGGCGACGTTCGGTGACGCCACGAGCCCGGTCGAGCTGAGCTGTGACGACATCCGCTCGATCATGACCGACCGCCTGCGGGGGAAGCCGACGCGGGCCAACTTCCGCACGGGGCACCTGACGGTGTGCACGCTCGTGCCGATGCGTTCCATCCCGCACCGGGTGGTGTGCCTGCTCGGGCTCGACGACGGCAGCTTCCCCCGGCACATTGAGCGGGACGGCGACGACCTCACCGCCCGCGTGCCGCGGGTCGGCGACCGCGACGTGCGCAGCGAGGACCGCCAGCTCCTCCTCGACGCCCTGCTGGCGGCGCGGGACCACCTGGTCATCACGTACTCGGGGCGCGACGAGCGCTCCAACCTGCCGCGGCCACCGGCCGTGCCGGTCGGCGAGCTGCTGGACGTCGTCGACCACACGGTGCGCGGGCCGGAGAGCCGGGCGCGTGATGCGGTCGTCGTGGCCCATCCCCTGCAGCCGTTCGACCCGCGCAACTTCGAGCCCGACGCCCTGGTGGGCGACGGCCCGTGGAGCTTCGACGCGCTGCATCTGGCCGGCGCCAAGGCGGCGCAGGCGCCGCGGCAGTCGCCGCCCGCGTTCCTGACCCGTCCCTTGCCGCCCTACGAAGCCAACCCGATCGGGTTGGACCAGATGGAGCGCTTCCTCCGCCATCCCGTGCGCGCGTTCCTGCGCGAGCGCCTCACCATCTCGCTGCGCAACAAGACGCGCGAGTTCGACGACGCCATCCCGATCGACCTCGACGCACTGGAGCAGTGGCAGATCGCGGACCGGGTCCTGCAGGCGCAGCTGGCCGGCGCGAGCCAGCAGGAGTGCCTGGCGGCCGAGGTCGCCCGCGGCGCGCTCCCGCCCGGGCAGCTGGCCGAGTCGGTCCTGGCGGAGATCACCGACCCGTTGGACGAGCTCGTGCGCGCCGGGCGGAGCAGCGACCCGGCGGTGTCGCTCGACGTGCAGGTCGACCTGGCCGGCCCCGACGGGCTGCCGCTGGGGCTGATCGGCACCGTGGCGGACGTGCGCGGCGACGTGATCCACACGGTGACGTACTCGAAGCTCGGGCCGGCGCCGCGCCTCATCGCGTGGCTGCGCCTGCTGGCGCTGACGGCGAGCGCGCCGGAGCGCCCCTTCGAGGCGTGCACGGTGGGCCGGAGCCGGCGCCGCGGCGCCACCACTTCGGTGGCGCGCCTCGGGCCGCTCGGTCCCGATGCGGAAAGCCGGCGGGCCACGGCGCTCCTGCACCTGCAGGCTCTCGTCGACCTCTTCCTGCGCGGCATGGGCGAACCGCTCCCGCTCTCCCTGCGCACCTCGGCCGCCTGGGCGGAGGCGGTGGCGGCCGGGCGCGACCCGGCGGGGGCGGCGTCGTCGGCTTGGGCGTCGGAGTACCGCTTCGAAAAGGAGGACAAGGAGCCCGAGCACACGCTCGTGCTGGGCGGCGGACTGGCCTTCGACGAGGTATTGCGCCTCGCCGGCGCACCCGGTCCGGTGGAGGCGGCGTGGGAGCCGTCGGAGGCGACGCGTTTCGGCGTGTACGCGCGCCGCCTGTGGGACGCGCTGTTGGCGCACGAGCAGGTGGTCGACTCGTGACGACCGCTCCCGTCGCGCCCGGCGCTCCCGTCCCCGAGCCCCGGCCCTTCGACGTCTGCGGCGACCTCCCCAAGGGCATGACGCTGCTGCAGGCGAGCGCGGGGACGGGCAAGACGTTCACGATCGCGGCGCTGACCACGCGCTATGTGGCCGAGGGGATCCTGCCGATCGACCGGCTCCTCGTCATCACGTTCACCCGCATGGCGACGGGGGAGCTACGCGAGCGGGTGCGCGAGCGGCTCGTGCGCGCCTACGACGGGCTGGTCGACATCGCCGACGGCAGGGCGGGCCACGACGACGACGAGCTCGTGCAGCTCCTCGCCCGCGGCCCGGCCCCCGAGGTGCAGTGGCGGCGCGAACGCCTGGGCAAGGCGATCGCCGACTTCGACGCCGCCACGATCGAGACGACCCACGGGTTCTGCCTCCAGGTGCTCTACGGCCTCGGCACGGCCGGCGACGTGGACCGCGAGGTGACCCTGGTCGAGGACGTCAAGGACCTGATGGAAGAGGTGGTCGACGACCTCTACCTGCGTAAGTTCGCCACGCGGCCGAACCCCCTGCGCTTCACGCGCGAGGAGGCCCTGGAGATCGCCAAGTTCGTGGTGGCCCACCCCGACGCCGAGATCGTGCCGGCCCTTTCCGCGCAACAGGACCTCCCCTCCATCCGCCGGCGCTTCGCCCAGGCTGTGCGCGACGAGATGGAGGTGCGCAAGCACGCCCTGAAGATCCTCACCTACGACGACGTGTTGCTGCGCCTGCGCCAGACCCTGCTCGATCCGGGGCGCGGCCCCATGGCGTGCGCCCGGCTGCGCGAGCGCTACGACGTCGTGCTGGTCGACGAGTTCCAGGACACCGACCCGGTGCAGTGGGACATCGTGCACCAGGCTTTCGGCCTGGGCGGGGCGACGCTCGTGCTGATCGGTGACCCCAAGCAGGCGATTTACGCCTTCCGGGGCGCCGACGTGCACGCCTACCTGCAGGCTCACCGGGTGGTGCGCTCGGAATGGACGCTCGACGTCAACTGGCGGAGCGACCAGGCGTTGCTCGAGGCATACGACGCCCTGTTCGGTGACGCCCAACTCGGCTACGCGGACATCACCTACCGGCCGATCCGCGCCGCCGAGGCCCATCAGGCGCCGCGGCTGCTCGGTGCGCCGGAGTCGGCGCCGCTGCGCGTGCGCGTCCTCCACGGCGCCGATGGCCTGGTACGCCTCACGGACCAGCGCCGTGAGCCCCGAGCGCCCGAGTCGCGGGACCTGATCGCGCGGGACCTGGCCGCCGACGTCGTGGGCCTCCTCTCGGCGCGGCCCGAGCTCGTGACCCGGCGCCGCGACGGGAGCGAAGCCGCACGGGTGACGCTGCACCCCGGGCACATCGCCGTGCTCGTCCGCGCCAACGCGCACGCGGTGCTCGTGCGCGACGCCCTGCACGCGGTCGGGGTGCCCGCGGTGATCGGCGGTGCCGGTTCGGTGTTCGCCACCAAACCGGCGCAGGAGTGGTTGCGCCTGCTCGAGGCGCTCGAGCGCCCGACGGCGCGGGATCGCGCCTCGTTGGCCGTACTGACGTGCTTCGTCGGCTGGAGCGCCGAGGAGGTGGCGTCGGCGTCCGACGACGCGTGGGAGGCGTTGCACTTCTCGCTGCACCAGTGGGCCGCGCTGCTGCGCGACCAGGGCGTGGCGTCGCTCTACGAGACGGTGAGCAGCGCGCACGGGGTGCCCGGACGTGTGCTGGCGCGCCCGTCGGGGGAGCGCTTCATGACGGACCTGCGTCACATTGCGCAGCTGCTGCACGAGGCCGGCGTCTCCGACGGGTTGGGGCCGACCGCCATGGCCACCTGGCTGGGACGTCGCATCCACGACGCCGAGCGTGACGCCGACAACGAGGAGCGGGCGCGGCGGTTGGAGTCCGACGCCGAGGCCGTGCAGGTGATCACGATCCACCGCAGCAAGGGCCTCGAATTCCCGATCGTCTACTGCCCCTTCGCCTGGGACGGCCGGCCGTACAAGAGCGAGGTGCCGGTGTTCCACGACCCGGCGGACAACAAGCGCACCATCGACGTGGGCCACGAGGGCAACGTCTTCGCCCAGCACCAGAAGCTCGAGCTCGAGGAGGGACGGGGGGAGGACCTGCGCCTGCTCTACGTGGCGCTGACGCGGGCGCGGCACCAGGCCGTCTTGTGGTGGGCCGGGGTCATGCACAGCCAGCACTCGCCCCTGGCGCGCCTGCTCTTCGACCGGGATCCCGACGGCGTGGTGCCGCCCTACGGCGCCGCCACGCGGAGCGACGACGCCGTCGACGCGGCGGTGCACGCACTCGGCCCGTCGGTGGCGGTCGAGCGGATCGGTACGGTCCCCGCGGCGCACTGGCAATCCGGCGCCGGCACTCCACCGGCGCTCGAGGCGGCGGTGTTCGCTCGCCCGCTCGACACGGAGTGGCGCCGTGCCTCGTACTCGAGCATCACCCGCGCCGCCCACGAGCCGCCGGCCGTCGGCAGCGAGCCCGAGCACTCGCTCACGGCGGACGAGGACGTGGTGGGGCCGGCGCCGCTCGCGCCGACGGGTGGGGGGGAGGCGGACCCGGCGCGCCGGGTCGCACTCGGCCTCGGTGACATGCCGGGCGGCGCGCTGGTCGGCACCGTCGTGCACGGTGTGTTCGAGGCGATCGACTTCGCGGCAGCCGACCTGCCCAAGGCGGTGGCCGAGGCGCTGGCGCACGAGCTCTCGTGGCGCCACGTCGACCTGGGCGACCGCGACCGGGTCGTGGCGGGGTTGTGCACCGCCCTCAAGTCGCCACTCGGACCCCTGGTCGACGGCGTCTCGTTGCGCGAGGTGTCACGGCGGGACCGGCTGGACGAGCTCGGCTTCGAGATCCCCCTGGTGGGCGGGGACATGCCGCGCGCCGAGTTGGCGCTCGGCGCGGTGGCCGACCTCTTGGAGGCGCACCTCGAGCCGGACGACCCGGTCGCCCGCTACGCGGCGCGGCTGCGGGACCCTTCGCTCGAGCACACGCTGCGGGGCTACCTCACCGGCAGCCTCGACCTCGTCGTGCGCTTGCGGGGCGACCGCTTCGTGCTGGCCGATTACAAGACGAACCGCCTCGGGGCGCTCGGCGAGATGTTGACGGCCTGGCACTACCGCCCCGAGGCGCTCCAGGCCGAGATGGTCGCCGCGCACTACCCGCTCCAGGCGCTGCTCTACCAGGTGGCGCTCCACCGCTACCTGCGCTGGCGGCTCGCCGGTTACGACCCGGACCGCCACCTGGGCGGGATCCTCTATCTCTTCGTCCGCGGCATGAGCGCGCTCGAGACCAGCGGGACGGACGGGCAGCCTTGTGGTGTCTGGTCGTGGCGCCCGCCGGCGAGCCTGGTCGAGGCGCTGAGCACGCTGTTCGACCAAGGAGGCGCGTCGTGACCGTCGTCGAGGGCAACGACACCTTCGACGCCGCGTTGGCCCTCGGCGCGGACGGGCTGCTCGGTGAGTTCAACCGCGCCGGCGTCCTCTCGACGTCCGACGTCCACGTGGCGCTGCGTCTGGCGCGCCTCGGCGCCATTGACGACGAGGCGGTGCGCCTCGGCGCGGCGCTGGCGGCCCGGGCGCCGCGGCTGGGCCACGTCTGCGTCGACCTGGCGGCGATCCGCGACACCGCCAGCAGCGACACCGACCGGCCCACCGACCTCGACGCGCTCACTTGGCCGGAGCCGGCGGGCTGGCTCGGGCGATTGGCCGTCAGCGCGCTGGTGGGGGACGACCGCCCGCTGCACCTGGACGGAACGAACCTCTACCTCGACCGGCTTTGGCTGGACGAACGCGCCGTGGCGGCCGACCTGCGCGAGCGGGCCGCCACGCCCGCGGCCGGGGTGGACGGTGCCACGCTGTCGCTCGGCCTGGCCGAGCTGTTCGACGGGAGCGAGGACCCGGACCTCCAGCGCCTGGCGGCGGCGTCCGCCGTCCTGCGGCGGCTGGCCGTGGTGGCCGGGGGGCCCGGCACCGGCAAGACGCGCACCGTGGCGCGCGTCCTGGCGCTGCTGGACGCGCAGGCGGTGCACGCGGGGGCCCGCTCGCCGCTCGTCGCGTTGGCGGCGCCGACCGGAAAGGCGGCGGCTCGGCTCGAAGCAGCCGTGCGCGCCGGGGCCGAGGACATGCCGGTCGACGCGACGGTGCAGACCTGGCTGGGCGCGCTGAGCGGCGTGACGTTGCACCGGCTCCTCGGCTTCAATCCGGGTAACCGGACGCGCTTTCGCCACAACCGGCTGAATCGCCTGCCGTTCGACGTCGTGGTGGTGGACGAGACCTCGATGGTCTCGCTCTCCCTCATGGCCCGGCTGCTCGAGGCGGTGCGCCCCGACGCGCGTCTCATCCTCGTCGGCGACCCCGAACAGCTCGCCTCGGTCGAGGCCGGAGCCGTCCTCGGCGACATCGTCGGCCCCGCGTCGTCGGGCCCGCGCATGGGGGAGGCGGCGCGGCTCCAACTCGCCGCGGTGACCAGTCAGCGCGTGCCGGAGAGCCGGCGCGACGGCGCCGCCGCCGAGGGCGCCAGCGGCGACGGGATCGGCGACGGCATCGTGGTCCTGCACAAGGTCCACCGCTACGGGCGGGCGATCGCCGCGCTGGCCGAGGCCATCCAGCGGGGCGATGCTGACGCGGCGCTCGAAGTCCTGGAGGCGGGCGGGTCGAACGTCGAGTGGATCGCGACGGACGAGTCGGACGCAGCGGAGGCGTCGCGTCCCGACGCGCTGACCACGGTGCGCGCCGCCGCCGTCGAGAGCGGTCGCAACGTGATCGAGGCTGCCCGGGCCGGCGACGCCGCGGGCGCCATCGACGCGCTCGGCCGCTTCCGCCTCTTGTGTGCGCACCGTCACGGGCCCCAGGGCGTGACGACCTGGATGCGCCACGTCGAGGACTGGCTGCGCGCCGAGGTGGAGGGCTTCTTCACCGGCGGCGAGTGGTATGTGGGCCGCCCGCTGATCGTGACGGAGAACGACTACGGGCTGAAGCTCTACAACGGCGACACCGGTGTCGTCGTCAAGGCCGGCGACGGACGCCTCGTGGCCGCGTTCGAGCGCGGGGGCAGTGTCGCCGAGGTGAGCCCGACGCGCCTGGCCGCCGTCGACACCGTCTACGCCATGACGGTGCACAAGAGCCAGGGCTCCCAGTACGAGGCGGTGGCCTTCCTCGTGCCGGGCCTGGACTCGCGGGTGCTCACCCGCGAGCTGCTCTACACGGCGGTGACCCGGGCCCGGGAACGGCTCATCGTCGTCGGCCCCGAGATGTCGATCCGGGCTGCCATCGAGCGGCGTATCACCCGGGCCTCGGGGCTTCGGCAGGCCCTCTGGGGCGAGCCGGGCTGATCGGGACGGGGTCGACGGGGGTCCTCCATCCCCCCGCACCCCCGACCGGCTGTTTAGGCTGCGGCGCCGGAGAGAATCCCTGGTCTCAAGGCGATTACAGGTGCCCCACAGCTGAAATTCAGGGTTTTGCCGCATGATGAAGGTGTAACGACTCCGTAACAATCGCGGGGCCTGAGTGAAAACACGGGTGAAATGAATATTCTGGTTCTCGGAGGAGACGGTTATCTCGTTTGTCCCACGGCCCTGCATCTGTCAGCACTCGGACATGAGGTC
>DASXEK010000067.1:0-108616 GCA_036490155.1 Acidimicrobiales bacterium
GCATCTCGGTGGCGGCGAAATGCCGAAGCGAGTGCAGGTGCACGTGGGGAATATTGAGTTCGGCGCAGAGCTTGTGGACGACCGAGGAGAAGGTCTCGGGGTTGACCGGCCGGCTGCCGTCCGGCAGTGGTGACACCACGAAGGCGTCGCGCACGAGTGTCACGTCGGCCGCGGCGGCGGCTTCGTCGCAGCGAGCACGCCAGGCCTCGAGAAGCATCCGGCTGGCGGGAGCGACGATGACCCAGCGCTCACGCCCGCCCTTGGTGTTCTTCTCCCCACGGTCCGTCCCAGCCCGGTAGAGCGAGCGCCGGATCCTGATCCGCTCGCCCTCGATGTCGCTCCAACGCAAGGCACAGAGCTCACCCCGCCTGGCACCGGTCAGGACTGCCAGGGACAGGAGCATCCCCCAGCGTTCGTTGCGTTTGGCCCCCTGGGACAGGAGTGCCCGCACCTCCTCGACAGAGGGAACCTGCAGCTCGACATGCCCCAGAGGAGGCGGCTGGGCTCGCTCGGCAGGGTTGTGGTCCAGCCAACCCCAGCGGACAGCCTGGCTGAGCGAGGCCGAGAGCACGGCATGGTGGCGACGGATGCTGGTCGGCTTGAGGGGTCGATCACGGCCCTCGCCGGTGGCCAGCTTGCGGTACCACTCGTCGAGGTGCCGAGGCGTCAGGTCGGCGATCGGCACGTCGCCGAACTCGGGGAAGATGACGGTCTCGGCCGACCGCCGCGCGTCGTGCAGCGTGCGCGGAGCGCGGCCCCGGGCTTCGCTGTGGCGCAGCCATTCCTCGACGAGGGATCGGACGGTGGCCGTCGAGTCCGTGGCGGCTTGCTTACTGTCCAGTTCCTTCTGCCACGCCCGCAGTGCGGCCCGGGCCTCGGTCTGGTTCTTGGCCTCGACGGTCTTGGTGCGTTGCCTGGGGTGACTCGTGACGGGGTCGGTGCCGACGAAGACGCGCAGGCGCCAGGTGCGTGGGCCTCGCTTCTGAACCGACCCTGTACCCTTGGGTCGTCTCGATGGCCCGGTCTTTGGCCCCACGCAGGGAATATAGACCAAATATAGGCCAGAGGGGCGAGGAGAGGTGCGAGAGCGGCCGAATCGGACTCACTGCTAATGAGTTGACCTGGGTAACTGGGTCCGAGGGTTCAAATCCCTCCCTCTCCGCTGGGACGCTGGGCGCGGAGCGCCCGCCGTCCTGAAGTTGGGCCCGTCACGGCGGGCCCGCCGAGCACCGTCGCCCCGGCGGGAGCCGGCCTGGTGCGAGGAGTGTGGACGAAGTCGTGGGTCTCTATTACATGCAGACCCTGGGGTGCCCCAAGAACCAGGTGGACTCGGACAAGCTCGAGGGCTACCTCGCGGCGCAGGGGTACGGCCCGGCCCCGGACCCCGAGGCGGCCGATCTCCTCGTGGTCAACACGTGTGCCTTCATCGACGCTGCCCGCCAGGAGTCGATCGAGACCATCTTGAGCCTGGCCGAACGCCGCCGCGCCGGCGCCCGGCTCGTGGTGACGGGGTGCATGGCCGAGCGCTACGGCGACGAGCTGCGCGACGCGTTGCCCGAGGTCGACCTCGTTGCCGGCTTCGGCGAGGACCTCGTCGACGCCGCCACGGAGTCGGTCACCGCTGCGGTTCCCGTCGCGCTCGGCGTCACCCGGACCAACACGACCACACTCGCACCCGCCGGCGGCTTCGATCTCCTCGAGCTCCCGCGGCCCGCCGCCCGCGCCCCGTGGGCCTACGTGAAGGTGGCCGAGGGGTGCGACCGCATCTGCGGCTTCTGCGCCATCCCGTCGTTCCGGGGCAAGCAGCGCTCCCGCTCGAACGACGAGATCCTGGCCGAGGTCGACCAACTCCTCGAGACCTCCGCCGGCTCGAGCGCGCCGCCGCTGCGCGAGGTCGTCCTCGTCGCGCAGGACCTCGCCTCCTACGGACGCGACCGCACCGGACCGGGTCGCGCCACCCGTGCCGCCGCCGGCCGCTCGCCCATCTCCGCGCTCACCCGCGCCATCTCCGCGCGAGTCGAGCGCACGCGACTGCTCTACCTCTACCCGTCGGGTCTCACGGACGAGTTGATCGGCGCCGTCCTCGATACGGGCGTGCCCTACTTCGACCTCTCCCTCCAGCACGTGTCGCGCCCGCACCTGGCGCGCATGCGGCGCTGGGGCGACGGCGAGCGGTTCCTGCGCCGTATCGCCGACATCCGCGCCGCCGAAGCGCAGGCCACCTTCCGTTCCTCGTTCATCCTCGGCTATCCCGGCGAGACCGAGCGCGACCACGACCTGCTGCTTGCGTTTCTCGCCGAGGCGCAGCTCGACTGGGCCGGCTTCTTCACGTTCTCGCGCGAGGACGGCACCCACGCCGCCGGCCTGCCGGCTCAGGTCCCGCCCGAGCTCGCACTCGAGCGCCTGCGCGAGTGCGCCGAGCTCCAGGACGCCATCACGGCGGCCAAGAGAGACGCGCTCGTCGGCCAGACGCGCCAGGTGCTCGTCGACGCGCCCGGCCGTGGCCGGACCGTGCACGAGGCGCCCGAGATCGACGGCATCGTGCACCTGCCCGCCGACCTGGCGGTCGGTGACCTCGTCGAGGTCACGCTCGTCGGCGCGGAGGGCCCCGACCTGTCCGCCGTCCCTGTCGACGCGCTGGCCGCATCGGGAGCACCCGTCCGATGAGCGAGGCTGCCCCCGAGCACCCCGGCTACACGTTCGGCCCGAGCGCGCTGGCCACCCCGGCCAACGCCGTCACGGTGGCGCGGCTCCTGGCCGCCCCGGTCTACATCCTCATGCTCGTCGCCTGGGGCGCGTCCTGGGTCAACGTCGTCGTCGGCTTCCTCCTGGCGGCCAGCGACGGGCTCGATGGCTATATCGCGCGCCGTCACGGCACCACCCGCTCCGGCGCCTTCCTCGACCCGCTGGCCGACAAGGCCGTCGTCCTCGGCGCGCTGATCACGCTGGCGGCCCAGGGTCACCTGCCATGGCTCCCCGTCGGCCTCATCGCGGCGCGCGAGGCCGGCATGCAGGGCTACCGCACGTGGGTCGGACGGAGCGGCGTGTCCATCCCGGCCCGCCCGACGGCCAAGTTCAAGACGCTCGTCCAGGACCTCGCCGTCGGCGCCTGCATCATCCCGCCGCTGGCCCACCAGCACGGCCTCCAGCTCACCATGATCTGGTTGGCCTGCGCGCTCACGCTCTACACGGGGGCCGAGTACCTGGTCGACGGGCGCCGGGCGATGCATCATCCCGCCGCCTCGTAAGGTCACTGCCCGTGAGGATCGAGATCGTGGCGGTCGGCACCGAGCTGCTGCTCGGTCAGATCGCAGACACCAACTCAAAATGGCTCGGTGAGAATCTGGCCGCCAACGGGGTGACGTCGCACTTCCACCAGGCCGTGGGCGACAACCACGACCGCATCGTGCTGGCGCTGCGCACCGCGCTGGCACGCAGCGACGGCGTCATCATGTGCGGCGGGCTCGGCCCGACCCAGGACGACATCACCCGCGAGGCCATCGCCGAGGTGATGAACGTGCCGCTCGTGCGCGACCAGGCGATTGTCGACCGCATCGCCTCCTTCTTCGAGGCCCGCGGCCGGACCATGTCGGCCAATAACGCACGCCAGGCCGACGTGCCGCAGGGCGCCACGATCATCTCCCAGACGGCGGGCACGGCGCCGGGCCTGGTGTGCCCGGTGGGGAACAAGGTGGTCTACGCCGTCCCCGGTGTCCCCTACGAGATGACCGAGATGTTCGAGCGCGCCATCCTCCCCGACCTGCGCGCCCGCATGGCCGAGACCGGCGAGGAGGGCGTGATCGCCAGCCGCGTCCTGCGCACCTGGGGCGCCAGCGAGTCCGGGCTGGCCGAGTCCCTCCAGGACCGGATCGACGCCCTCGACCAGACGGGCGAGGTCACCCTCGCCTTCCTCGCGTCCGGGATCGAGGGCATCAAGGTGCGCATCACCGCGCGCGCCCGCACGCTGCGCGATGTCACCGAGCTGCTCGACAAGGAGGAGGTCGAGGTCCGCCGCGCCATCGAGCAGCGCCTGGGCGACATCGTCTTCGGCGTCGACGACGAGACGATGGAGGTCGCCGTCGCCAACCGTTTGATCGCCCATGGCCTGACCTTCGGCGTCGCCGAGTCGCTCACCGGCGGCCTCATCGCTTCGCGCCTCGTCAACGTGCCCGGCGCGTCCGCCTGGTTCCGCGGCGGCGTCGTCGCCTACGACTCGCAGGTCAAGTTCGACGTCTTGGGCGTGCCGGCCGGGCCGGTGGTCACCGAGCCGGCGGCGGCGGCCATGGCCGAGGGCGTCCGCAAGGTGACCGGCGCCGACGTTGGCCTCGGCATCACCGGGGTGGCCGGGCCCGACGACCAGGAGGGCGTGGCGCCCGGGACCATCTTCGTGGGCTTCGCCCTGCCCGACCGGCCCACCGAGACCCGCCAGTTGCGGGTGCCCGGTGACCGCGAGCGGGTGCGCCAGTACGGGGCCATTTCGGCCCTCGACCTGCTGCGACGCACCCTCGACGCCCCTCCGTCCTGACCCTGTCGACCCCCCAGGGCGCGGTCACAGGGGGCCCACAGGCCGGTCACACTGGGATCGGAAACCTGGGCGCGAGGCTGCTTCGGTAGGGAGGTATGACCAAGTGAAGATCGACAACGGACCACGGGTCCTGGTGGTTGACGACGAGCCCTCCATCGTCGATGCGGTGGCCACATCGCTGCGGTACGAGGGCTTCACCGTCGACGAGGCGATGACCGGGCGCAAGGCCCTGGCGCAAGCCCAGGATGACCCGCCGGACCTCGTGATCCTCGACGTGATGCTGCCCGACCTCGACGGCCTCGAGGTGACCCGCCGTCTGCGCGCGGACGGCGTGCGCGTCCCCGTCCTCTTCCTCACCGCGCGCGACACGCTCTCCGACAAGCTGGCCGGCCTCACCGTCGGCGGCGACGACTACGTGACCAAGCCTTTCGCCCTGGCCGAGGTGATCGCCCGGGTGCACGCGATCTTGCGGCGGACGGGCTACGAGCCGGAGGACGACGGGGTCCTGCGGTTCTCCGATCTCGAGCTCGACGAAAGCGCGCACGAGGTCCGCCGCGGTGGCCACACGATCAACCTGACGGCAACCGAGTTCAACCTGCTGCGCTACTTCATGCTCAACCCGCGCCACGTGCTGTCCAAGTCGCAGATCCTCGACCACGTGTGGCACTACGACTTCGGCGGGGACGGCAACGTGGTGGAGACCTACGTGAGCTATCTGCGCAAGAAGCTCGAGAAGTTCGGTCCTCCGCTCATCCACACCATCCGGCTCGTCGGCTACACCCTCCGCGAGCCGGAGTCGGCCAACGGAGCGGCCTGAGTGTCCCTCCGGCTGCGCCTGCTCGTCGCGGTCGGGCTGATCTCCATTGTGGCGCTGGTCGTGGCGGACTTCGCCACGTACTCGGCCCTGCGCTCATCGCTCAACAACCAGGTGGACCAGGAGCTGGCGGAGCATAAGCCTGGCGTGCCCGTCGAGGTCGGGACCGGGGCGCTGCACTGCCAATCGCCCGAGAGCGGGCCTGTCGGGCTCAGTCCTTTCGTCGGCAACAGCGGAGGTGGGCCGGGCGGCGGCGGGGGCGATGGCGGACCCAACGTCTCTGGCATCTACTACAGCGCGCTGGTCAATTCGAAGGGATCCATCCTCGACGGACTCGAATGTCCTGCCTACATCGGCTCCCACGCCTACAAGCCGGCGTTGCCGTCGCAGATCGGCGGCTTCACGACCGAACCGGACGGTAGCCAGGTCGCGTTCTTCACCACCGGCTCGACCACTTCGGGTGGGCCGAATTTCCGCGTGCGGGCCATCAAGTCGCCAGGGGGAGCGAACGTCCTGGCCATCAACGCGCAGCCGCTGACCGATCAGGACAGCACCCTGCACACACTGTTCCTCACGGAGTTCGCCGTGACAGCCGGTGCCATCGTGCTGGCGCTGCTCGGGGGTTGGTGGCTGGTCCGCCTCGGACTGCGACCGCTCGAAGACGTCGAGGCGACGGCCGACTCCATCGCCGCCGGAAACCTCGACCAGCGCGTCCCCGGCGCCGACGAGCCCACCGAGGTTGGTCGCCTGGCCCGGGCGCTGAACGTGATGCTCGAGCGCATTCAGACTGCCTTTGACGCCCGGGTGCGGTCGGAGACGCGGCTCAAGCAGAACGAGCAGCACCTGCGCCAGTTCGTGGCCGACGCGTCGCACGAGCTGCGCACGCCGATCGCCGCCGTGTCGGCCTACGCCGAGCTCTTCGAGCGGGGCGCGGGCGCGCGACCAGAGGACCTGCCCCGCATCGTGTCGGGCATCCGCACCGAGACGGCCCGCATGGACAGGCTCGTGTGTGACCTGCTGACCCTGGCCCGCCTCGATGAAGGTGTGCCCGTGGACCGTGAGTCCGTGGAGCTGGTCGGGCTGGTCTCCGAGGCCGTGCATACCGCAACGGCCGTCGGGCCTGAGTGGCCGGTGCAGTTCTGGGCGGCGCGCCCGGTGGAAGTCATGGGCGACAAAGACAGACTGCGCCAGGTCATCGACAACCTGCTGGCAAACGTGCGCGCCCACACGCCCGAGGGCACGTCCACGACGGTGCGGGTCGATGTGGTTGGCGACCAAGCCGAGATCGAGGTGCGTGACACCGGCCCGGGCATGCCTGGTGACGAAGCGAGCCGCGTCTTCGAACGCTTTTATCGGGCCGACTCGGCTCGTTCGAGGACGAGGGGTGGTAGCGGCCTCGGCCTCTCGATCGTTGCCGCCATTGTTGAGGCACACGACGGCACGGTCACGGCCAGCTCCGCTCCGAGGCAGGGGATGACCTTTACGGTGCGCATTCCGATGAGCACGGTCCCATCGGACACGGTTCCGGCCGAGGGAGCGCCACAACAACTCGCCTAGGTCGCGCCGGAGGCCGGACTTCACTTGAGAGTCCCGGATTCACATCGAATCCACAGCGGAGCTTCACCGAGGCCGGAGGCCGGCTCTGCACCATGCAGGTATGACAGCCCTGGCCCATCACCAGGCCGACGTGGACGCCCGCCAGGTTCGCATGGACGTCGAGATCGTGGTGCCCGTGTACAACGAGGCGCCGCAACTTGCACAACGGATCACCGCGCTGCGTGCGTTCCTAGACGAGTCCTTTCCCTTCGAGACGCTGGTCACAATCGTGGACAACGCCAGCACCGACGACACCATGCAGGTGGCCCAGTCTCTGGCGGCGAAGGTTCCGGGCGTGGCCGCCATGCACCTCCCTCGCAAGGGCCGCGGGTTCGCGCTACGCGCTGCGTGGTCGACCAGCGTCGCTCCAGTCGTCGCCTACATGGACGTGGACCTCTCCACCGCCCTGCCCGCATTGCTCCCGCTGGTGGCGCCACTCCTTTCCGGACATCGGGACGTCGCAATCGGCTCGCGGCTGGCGCAGGGAGCGCACGTCGTACGCGGTCCCAAGCGTGAGCTCATCTCCCGCGCCTACAACCTGCTGCTCAAGTTCACCTTGCGCGGACGCTTCAGCGACGCGCAGTGCGGGTTCAAGGCGCTTCGACGCGACGCGGCCCAGCAGCTGCTTCCACTCGTTGAAGACGACGAGTGGTTCTTCGACACTGAGCTGCTTGTCACGGCCGAGCGCCTCGGAATGCGCATCGGTGAGGTGCCCGTCGACTGGGTCGACGATCCCGACTCCCGGGTGCACATCGTCTCGACCGCGCTCGATGATCTGCGCGGCGTGGGGCGGCTTCTGTTCCGCCGTCCCAAGCGCATTCTCCGCCGTCAACAGGGCGAGGTTCCCGCCGACCAGTTGCTGCGCTTCGCCGGCGTCGGTGTGGTCTCTACCCTCGGGTACCTCTTTCTTTTCGTCGCCTGGCGCCCGATGTTAGGCCCGCTTGGCGCCAACGCCGTCGCCATGGCGATCGCAACCCTCTTCAACACCGCGGTACACCGCGAGCTCTCGCAGAGCAGGGACGGACATCTGCGGCGTGGTCGCATGATCCTCGTGGTCGCTTCGCTGTACGCGATCAGCGTTGCCCTGACGACGTTCGCCCTTCTGATTGTGGGTCTGATCGCCCCTGGCGCCCTCCTGCCCGAGGTCCTCGCCATCACCGCGGCCAATGCGGTGGCTGCGACGTTTCGCTTCACCGTGCTGCGCGCCTGGATCTTTCGCCCGCGTGCGCTGACGACCGAAGTCCCCTCGCTGGAGGTATCCCGATGACGGATTTCACGCCCGCCCCCGATGCCCCCGTTGCGGTGCTCGACCCACCGGCGCCGGTTCTGGCCGTGCCGGCCGATGCGCCGCCCACGCCGCCGACCTGGCCACCGGGGCCACGGCCCGGACGGGTCGCCCGATTCTTCCGGGGCAAGGAGAGCGATGCGCCCTGGGTGCGTCCCGTTCTGCTTGCACTCCTCGTCGCCACCGCCGTCCTCTATCTCTGGGACCTGGGAGCCAACGGCTGGGGCAACTCCTTCTATTCGGCCGCCGTCCAAGCCGGCACCAAGAGCTGGAAGGCCTTCTTCTTCGGCTCTTCGGATTCGTCGAACTTCATCACGGTCGACAAGCCGCCCGCGTTCCTGTGGCCGATGGAGATCTCGGCGCGGATCTTCGGGTTGCATTCGTGGAGTGTCCTGGCTCCGCAGGCGCTCGAGGGTGTGGCCACCGTCGGACTCGTCTACCTCTCCGTCCGGCGCTGGTTCAGTGCGCAGGCAGCCCTACTCGGCGGCGCCATCGTGGCGCTGACCCCCGTGGCCGCCATGATGTTCCGCTACAACAATCCCGACGCCATGTTGGCGTTGCTGCTCACGGCCGCGACGTACGCCACGATGCGCGGCCTGGAGCGGGCGCAGACGAAATGGCTCGTGCTGGCGGGAGCGCTCGTCGGGTTCGGCTTCATCACCAAGATGATGCAGGCCTTCCTGATCCTTCCAGTGTTCGTCGTGGTGTACCTGCTGGCCGCGCCGACCGGCTGGTGGCGCCGGGTATGGCAGGTGTGCGTCATGGGCCTGTCCGTCATCGTGGCCGCAGGCTGGTGGGTGGCGGCTGTCGCGCTCACCCCTGCCGCCGACCGTCCGTACGTCGGGGGGTCGCAGAACAACAGCATCCTCAACCTCATCTTCGGCTACAACGGCTTCGGGCGTCTCACCGGCAACGAGTCGGGCAGCGTCGGAGGGGGAAACGTCGGCGGCTCCATGTGGGGCCCGACCGGTTGGACGCGTCTGTTCAACGACACGTTCGGCAACATGATGTCGTGGCTCCTTCCAGGCGCCCTGGTGATTGGCGCGGTGCTCCTCGTGGTCACACTCCGTGCCCGTCGCACCGATCGCGAGCGGGCCGCCCTGTTGTTGTGGGGCGGGTCTCTCGTCACCATTGGCCTGACCATCAGCTTGGCGCAGGGAATCATCCACCCCTACTACACGGTCGCCCTGGCCGCGCCGCTCGGCGGACTTGTCGGGATCGCGACGATGGGTCTCTGGGAACGCCGGTCATCCTGGGTCGGCCGGATCGGACTGGCCGCCGGCCTGGCGACGACGGTCATTTGGAGCGTCGTGCTGCTCGGCCGCACCTCCAACTGGTTCCCTGCCTTGCGCCCCTTCGTCATTGTGGTTGGCGCGCTCGGTGTGCTGGCCATTTTGGGCCTGCCGCTCCTCCGGACCGCACCGAAAGCAGCGGTAGCTGTTGTGGCCTCGCTTGGCCTCGCCGCCGCGCTCGCCGCGCCCCTCTTCTCGACCGTGGCCACCGCAGCGACGCCACACAGCGGCGCCATCCCCTCGGTCACCCCCACGCCTGCCGGAGGGCAGGGCGGACCGGGTGGTGGCTTCGCCGGCGGCGGCTTCCCCGGTGGGGCGCGTCGCGCCCAGGGCGGATTCCAGGGTGGTGGCTCTGCCGGCGGCGCCGGCGCCTTCCCCGGTGGCGCCTTCCCCGGCGGCGGGACGAACTCGGGCACCGGCGCGGGGACGAGACCCTTCCCCGGTGGCTTCGGCGGTGCGCCCTCGTCGGGCGGCGGCACAACCCGTCGCGGCATCGGAGGGTTCGGCGGCGGCGGTGCCGGTGGCGGCGGCGGCGGATTCTTGAACTCGAGTCAGTCCAACGCTGCGCTGACCAAGGCGCTGCAGACCGACGCGAGTCGCTACACATGGGCGGCGGCCACCGTGAACTCGAACAACGCGGCCGGCTATCAGTTGGCGAGCGGTGAACCGGTGATGGCGATCGGGGGCTTCAACGGCACGGACCCGGCTCCCACCCTCGCCCAATTCGAGAAGTACGTGACCGAAGGCAAGATCCACTACTTCATCGCTGCAGGCGGAGGTCTGGGTGGCGGCTTTGGGGGCGGAGCCGGCGCCGGCACGTCGGACGATGCCTCGCAGATCACCTCATGGGTCGAGTCGCACTACACCTCGGAGACCATCGGCGGTGTGACGGTCTACAACCTGGCCTCCGGCGCGTCGTGAACGGACACTGACGCGCCAGGTTGGGTTCAGCCGATCAGTTGTTGGTAGTGGGCGAGCGTGGCGTGGTCGAACGCAATGAACCGGACCAGCGTGACGTCGGTGGCCGCCGCGCCGACGGTTGTCACGGCGATCGCGGCCGCCTCTTCTGGGGGATAGCCGTACACACCGGTCGAGATGGCAGGAAAGGCCACCGAGCGCGCCGAGATCTGATCGGCGAGCGCCAGGCTGTTGGAGTAGCAGCGGGCCAGCGTCTCGGCTTCGCCTTCCGTGCCGCCTCGCCACACCGGCCCCACGGTGTGAATGATGAAGCGGGCGGGGAGATCGAAGCCGTCCGTGACGACGGCCTGACCGGGCGGACATTCGCCGATGGCGTGGCAGGCCGCCTGCAACCGGTCGGCGCCGGCGGCTCGGTGGATGGCGCCGTCGACGCCACCGCCTCCGCGCAGCTGGCGGTTGGCCGCGTTGACCACCGCGTCGACCTGCTCGGTGGTGATGTCGCCGGCCGCCGCTTCGAGACGAGGAGGCACGCCGAGGCGGTTAGCCGCCGGTGGTCGTGGTCGTGCTCGACGACGCCGGCACGAGCTTGAGAATGGACGACGAGTGCGCCGGTGCCTTCACCGAGGTCTTCTCGCCCCAGTTGGAGAACGTCACCGTGCCGTGGAGGGTCGACGACTTGGCCTTTGCGCCGGGATTGGTGACTTCCTCGATCGGCAGCGGCGTGCCGGTCGCGGGCACATAGAGGACCTCAGTCACCTTGCCGCCGCTGTCGGTGCTGACGCTGCCCTTGATGGCCAGGGCGTGCTGCCCGCCCACCGTGGCGTCGGTGGCGTAGGTGAAGGGTCCGTCGATGCCGAGCTCGGTAGCCACTTGCGACTTCAACAGCCCGCTCACCAGCTGCGCCAGGCCGGAGTTGGACGTCGGGAACGAGAGCCACTTACCGGCGTTCTTGCTGGATTCCTTCGCGGTGAGGCCGATCACGTTTTGCAGTGCCGTGGCGTTGCCGTTCACGTATCCGGTGCTCCCGACGATCTCGGCGCTCAGGTGTTCCGTCGCCTTCCCGTTGTGGACGGTCAGCGTTTGTGCGCCCGAGGTCGCGCCGGCGTCGCCGCTGACGTGCAGCGTGACCGCGCCCTGGGTGACGGCCGAGACGAAGTGGACGGTCTGGTTCCCCGCCGCTTTCACCGAGGCCTGGTATTCGGACTGCGCACTCTTGGCTGGTGCGGCGGCCGCACCGGCCGAAACCACATTCGTGCCGAGCGCAGCGAGGGCTGCGAGCGCGGCCACGCCGACGGCTGCCGCGGCGGGACGAACGGGAACAGGGCGGGACATGAGGATCACTCTCCTGGGAATCTCAGGTCCGGCGGCACCGTCGGCGCTCGTCCGTCCCGAGTCGGGAACCCGGACATTCTCCCATGTTCGAGGGGGCGACGGGTTCGGGAGCCGGCCCCGAGTCAAACGGCGCTGACCGGACCGAGCGGCACCGCGCCGGCTGGAGCTTCGGGCCGCACCTTCTCGCCCCAATGGGAGTAGGTGATGTGCAGCGCGGCGTTGGTCTTGCCTTTCGCATCCAGGGCGTCTTCCTCGACGGGCACGTGGCTCCCGTGGGCCCGGACGTAGAGCACCACGTGCGTGGTCTTTTTGTTGGAGTAGGTCTGCGTGCCATCGATGGCGTCGACGGCGACCCCATCGAGTGTCCGCGCCCGACCGAGGGTCAACGGGCCCTTGATGTGGAGCTCGTCGGCGACATCGTGCGAGCGCACGCCGGCCACGACCTGAGAGAAAGCTGAGTTGGTCGTGGAGAACTCGATCCAACGTCCGGCCGTCTCCACCGCGTCCGCCGCGCTGAGGCCCGCCAGCACCTCGAGCCCCCCGACGTTGCCCTTGACGTAGGTGAGGCCGCCGATCACGTCGATGGTGATGGTGTCGTTCAGGTTTCCCTTCCCGGTGGCCACGGTCTGGGTTCCCGAGGCCGGCCCGGCGTCGCCCGACTCGAGGAGCGAGACCTGCGACTCGGTGGACGAGGAGACGTAGTGGACCGACCACGAACGCGTCGTCGTCAGGGCCTCGCTGTAGAGGGTCGAGGCGTTGGGCGGGGCCGAATGGGAGGCCGCCGCGACGGGGGGTGCGGAGCCGAGCGTGGCGAGCGCTAGCCCACCAGCCAGCGCCGAGCCGGCCACCAGCCAACGTCGTCGCACCCATCCTCCTCGGTCGCGCCGCCCGTTCGGGCGGGTCAGCCAGCATCCCACGCGACCGGGGGGTCGCCGGGTCACGCTGGCGGGCGGCCCGACCGTTCTCCGCCGACCAAGAGGGCGAATGAGAGGGTCCACGACATACGAACACATGTTCGTTAAAGTGGCGACAGGAAGGTCGGACGGAGGGCGTCACACCCCCTCCGTAGGGTCGTCGCCACGTCGGTGATCGAGGCCCGCGTAGTTCGCGAAAGAGACGAAAGAGGAGAGAGGGATGGCCGAAAACGAGCGGGGCAAGGCGCTGGACGCCGCACTGGGTCAGATCGAGAAGCAATTCGGCAAGGGGTCGGTCATGCGGATGGGCGACAACCTCAACATGAACATCGAGTCCATCCCGACCGGGGCGCTCTCCTTGGACTTGGCGCTGGGCATCGGCGGCCTGCCGCGGGGCCGCATCGTGGAGATCTACGGACCCGAGTCCTCGGGGAAGTCGACCCTGGCCATGCACGCGGTGGCCGAGGCGCAACGCAACGGCGGCATCTGCGCCTACATCGACGCCGAGCACGCCATGGACCCCGTCTACGCCCGGGCCATCGGGGTCAACGTCGACGACCTCCTCATCTCGCAGCCCGACACGGGCGAGCAGGCGCTCGAGATCGCCGACATGCTCATCCGCTCGGGTGCGCTCGACATCCTCGTCATCGACTCGGTCGCCGCCCTGACGCCGCGGGCCGAGATCGAGGGCGAGATGGGCGACACCCACGTCGGCCTTCAGGCCCGCCTCATGTCGCAGGCGCTGCGCAAGCTGACCGGGACGCTGTCCAAGTCCGACACGATCGCCATCTTCATCAACCAGCTGCGCGAGAAGATAGGAATTATGTACGGGTGCTTTTCCTACGGCTCCCGCGTGGTACTGGCTGACGGAAGCACGGAGAAGATCGGGAAGATCGTCAACCAGCGCCTCCCCGTCGAGGTCCTGTCCTACGACCCGAAGGCGGGTGCGATCGTGCCCAAGAAGGTCGTCAACTGGTTCGACAACGGGAAGACCGATCAGTTCCTCCAGATCACCGTGGCGAAGCCCGTGAAGAACGGACGGGCCCAGTTGGCCTGCACGTCGAATCACTTGATCCGCACGCCCAGCGGCTGGCGCGAGGCCGGCGAGCTGAAGGTCGGTGACCGGGTGCTCGAAGCGCTGCCGCATTATCTCTCCGAGTTCCAGTGGGAAGCGCTGCGGGGGACGCTCATGGGCGACGGCGCGCTCTCGCCGACGCGCAGTGGCCACGGCGCACGGTTCCGCTACAGCCACGGCAAGAAGCAGACCGCCTATGCCGACTGGAAGGCCTCTCTCTTCGCCAACCTCGGACACACCCGCCACGTCCGGACCGACGGCGTCGTGCTCTTCGACTTCATGCCGCTACCCGAGCTGGCCCCTCTCCGCCACGAGGTCTACGTCGACAGGAAAAAGGTCTTGAGCGACGAGTACCTGAAGGGCCTCTCGCCACTGTCGCTCGCGCTCTGGTACATGGACGACGGCAGCTTCTCAATCCGGTCGAAGGGTGTGCAGAAGCGCACGGCGGGCCAGACCGGGCGAGCGGCCATCTGCGTCGAGGCGATGGAGCCGGCCACCCGTGAGCGCTTGAGCGTCTACCTTGCCGACACCTGGGGCATCCACGCCAAGCTGATCGCTTCCGGTGCGGCCAAGAAGGCGGTCCTGGTGTTCGACAACGCCGAGACGGCGAAGTTTCACGCGCTGATCGCTCCGTTCGTCCACCCGAGCATGGACTACAAACTGCTCCCGGCCTACCGGGGACGGTTCGCCGTTGCGCCGGTCCTTAAGCCGATGCGGTACGAACTGGTGGCACTTCCGGTGACCGACATCCACGTGAAGCCGCCGACCCGCTCGATGCACCGCTTCGACATCGAGGTCGAGGACAGCCACAACTACCTCGTCGACGGCGTGGTGGTGCACAACTCACCTGAGACCACCCCCGGTGGCCGCGCGTTGAAGTTCTACTCCTCCATCCGGCTGGACATCCGGCGCATCGAAGCGATCAAGGACGGCGCCGACGTGGTCGGTAACCGGACCAGGGTCAAGGTGGTCAAGAACAAGTGCTCGTCGCCGTTTAAGCAGGCCGAGTTCGACATCATGTACGGCAGGGGGATCAGCCGCGAGGGCTCGATCCTCGACGTCGCGGTCGAGCTCGGGTTCATCAAGAAGTCGGGCGCCTGGTTCACCTACGAGGGTGAGCAGCTCGGCCAGGGCCGCGAGAATGTGAAGACCTTCCTCTCGGAGAACCCGCAGTTGATGGCCGAGGTCGACGACCGGATCCGGGCGCACCTGGCGCCCTCAGAGGAGGTCGACGACGTCCTCGGCGAAGCCGCCGTCGATCCCGACGACGTCCCCATCTCGCTGGACGCTTCGCCCGCTTCGTCCTAACCCCGCCCTCACAGCGGAGTTCGAAGCCTCCGGACGGTCCCCGCTACTCCCTCGGGTGACTGCTCCGGAGCGCTTCGCGTCCGGGCCGAGTCGATGCCTCCCAGCCGACAGAATGGTGTGATGCCAGCCAACGGGTGGAAGCGACGCGCCTACCGGGTCTTCGATCGTTTCGTGCCGACCATCCCCTTCCGCTACCTGCCACCCAAGCAGTCGGTGCGCATGGCCTTCAACGTCGTCCTCGACCGCGAACCCGATGGGGCGGGCGCCGCCGACTACACGCACCGGCTGGCGAACGGCGAGCTGTCCCGGCGCGGCGTGGCCGAGGCGCTCGCGCACTCCGAGGAGTTCCGCCGGCGCGTGCCCATCGGCAACGTGCTGCTCTCCATGCACGTCAGCCGCAGCGAATTCGTGGCCGGCCTGCCCAGGGCGGCCCGCATCCTCGACCTCGGCGGGACCCACCAGGGTCTGCCCGACGGGGCGCTGGTCCACCTGGGTTACCCGTATCCCTTCGAGCGTCTGGTCGTCGTGGACCTCCCCGTGGAAGAGCGCGACGAGATCTACCAGGGCGGCTCGAGCGGCGAGACGGTGGACTCAGAGCTCGGTCCGGTCGAGTTCGCGTTCCACTCGATGGTCGACCTCGGCCGCTACGGCGACGGCACGTTCGACATGGTCTACAGCGGCCAGACGATTGAGCACGTGACCGAGGCTGACGGCGACACCGTCGTGCGCGAGGCGTTCCGGGTGCTGGCGCCGGG
This sequence comes from Acidimicrobiales bacterium, assembly GCA_036490155.1. Taxonomy (GTDB): domain Bacteria; phylum Actinomycetota; class Acidimicrobiia; order Acidimicrobiales; family RAAP-2; genus Bog-473. The sequence goes on from DASXEK010000067.1 coordinate 15,815, forward strand.
CGGGTGTTTCTGCGTCGACACCCCCAACGGCCCGGCGTGGCGCCTGCGCTCGGACGAGCCGATGAACCACGACCACAAGATCGAATACAGCGCGGCGCAGTTGGTGTCCAAGCTCGAGCGCGCCGGGTTCGTGGTGAGCGAGTCCAAGGGCCTCAACCTCATGCGAAGGGGCGTGGCTGCTGGTCGCTTCGACGAGGCGGAAGCGAGTGCGCACCCCGGCGTCTTCGCGGCGGCCGACGAGTGCCTCCTGCTCGCCGTCGTGGCCCGCAAGCCGGAGGCGTAGTCGCCGCTCGGCCCGTCGTCGGCAGCGCTAGGGCGTGGTCGAGGCGATGATCGTATTGGGCACCAGCTCGACCCAGGTTGACCCAGGCTCCAGCGGGATCACCTGCCCGGCCGCGTTGACGAACTGGGTCGGCGACCCCAGCGTGCTGCGGTGCCAGCTGGCGGGGAAGGCCATGCCGTTTCGGTAGACCACGGCCGTCCCGCTCGCATTCGGATACAGGTCAGCCTGCACCTCGAGACCGCCCTCCGAGTTCTCGGCCCACGGGCCGTAGCTGATCGCGACGTACTGCACCACCACGTTCGGCGTCTGGTCCTGGACGTTGTCGGCCAGCATGTCGGGTGTGGTGGCGTTGTAGAAGCGCTGGAAGGTGTTGGTGGTGGAGTTCCACTTCCACGTGACGTTGGACGTCCCGGAGAAGTCGATGTTGACCGTCGAGACGGGGCTGCCGCCGGCCGGGATCTTCGTGGAGTAAGGGAACAACGGCTGCGGCGGCGTGTTCATGGTGGGGTGCGTGCCGTAAACGAGGGCCGTCGAAGTAAAATCGGCGTCGGGTGACACCCGCCCCGCCGGGTGGATCATGAGCGCGTTGCTCGAACCGAGGTCGACGTTGACGATGGGAGAGGCGTCGATGTTGGCGAGGACCGGGTTGATGCCGCCGACGTGCGCCAAGAGCGGGTTGCCCAGCTGGCCCAGGATGCCGATGTCGATGTTGCGTGCGGAGCGGGCGGGCCCGATGAGCGGCACGTCCTGGCACTGGAAGACCGCCGCGTAGCGGGTGATGCCACCCTCCACCGGCTCTTCGAACACGATGTCCGCCTTGTCCAGGCCCGCCTGCGGCCGCCCGTCCGGGTAGTTGTCGATCTTGACCGCCATCGCGGGTCGCTGGGGCACCGAGCCGTTCGGCGCAGGGAGGCCGGTCAGCGGGCACGGCGGAGCCGGGGCGGCCGTCGTCGTGGTGGTCGTCGGCTTGGCTTTGGGCGCGGCGTCCTTGTGCGGCGGAGTGGAGGAGCAGGCGCTCAGCACCAGGCCGGCGATTCCGGCAGAGGCCAGCACGCCCCAGGCGAGCGGACGGCGTGCCCGGGTGCGATGTGCGTCGGATTTCGTCATTTCAGCGGCTCGATCGTAGGGGGGCGGCGCCCGAAAGTGGTGTCACTCCTCGTGCGGCGACTCGCCGCCCACCCCGAACGCGGGCGCCGTCATCAGATACCAGCTGGCGTGACGGGAGTGGTGGCCAGGTAGACCCCCGCGCTGTCGAACCCGAGGCGCACCGCCGTGGCCGGACGGGCCGGCCCCGGCCGGGGGGCCGGCGAATGAAACGGTGCGTAGAGCAGCCAGATCCCCTTCTGGTCGCTGAACACGGACTCCTCGCCGGGTCCGGCGCCCTGGGCGTTCGACCCGAGCAACGGCACGGGCGACGTGTCGGCACACGGTCCGAGCGGTCCCGCACAACGAGCGACGCCAATGGCGTAGCCAGATTGGTTGAACCAAGAGCCCGAATAGAAGAGGTAATAGGTGCCGCCGGCCACCCACAGCTGCGGCGCCTCGACGATGGTGCCTTGCCAGGCCTCGTCGGGGGCGAAGATGGATGTGGGTTGCCCGACGAGGTGCAGACCGTCGAGGCTGAGCGGTTGGCTAAAGATCTGTGTGGGCGTGGTCAACGAGGTCGCGTTCTGGTCCGACTTCCAGAGCATGAACACCTGGCCGTCGGGCGCAACGAACGTGCGCGGATCGATCGAACCTCCGAGCGCCGGCTGGCAGATGAAAGGGTCCGGTTGCGCCACGAACGGCCCGGTGACGCTGGGCCCGACGGCAGCACCAATGCACATGGTGGCGGGAGAGGATCCCTTGAGCAGCGTGGTGAAGTAGAGCACGTCGCGATCGCCGAAGCGCTGAACGTCGGGCGCCCAGGCCCACCCCGGTTGGGCCCAGGCCGGGAGCGTCGGCAGCGCGTCGAGGACCGGTCCCCAGTGGCCGGGGACGGTGGCGGAGCGTACCGGCACGTTCGCGCTGCTGCCGGCGTCCCGCGACGTGAAGAGGTCGTAGGTCCCGTTGTCGACCACCATGAACGGGTCGGTCTCGTCGGGCCCGACGCTCAGCCAGGTGCCGGGCGCCCCCGGGTCACCGGACGTGGGCGGCTCAACGTAGGCGGGTGCGCTGGATTGGCCCGTCGTGACCGCCACGGGGCTTCCCGTGTCCGGCGAGCCCGCCCCGGCGGATGCCGTGATCACGCCGATCGCCGCGAGGGTCAGCCCGACGAGGGCAATGCACACGGCGACCGCGCGCCCGCTGCGCGACGCGGTCAGGAGCGTGCGCGCCCACCCGGAGGGGAGGTCCATGGAACGGGAACGGGGGTGGTACCCCCGGTCATGCGCCGGGTCAGGCCGAGGGGGTACCGGCCGCGCTGCCAGCGGTGGCGGCGGTCCCGGTGTACACGGCGCTCCAATTGCCGCCTGAACTGCCATAAGAGCTGGCGGGTCCGAGCCCGAAGCGCCCGTAGAGATTCTCCATGGCGCGGTTGAAGACGTCGCTGATGCCGGGGTAAGGCCCCGGGATCACCAGAGAGGGGATGCTCCCGTCCGTCGAGAGCCGGGAGACGAAGCTGGCTGAACCGCTGGCCAGCACGCCGCCGCCGTTTCCTGGCGCGGTGTAGTAGGTGATGTCCGACCAATTGGATTGCCCGGGAACCGGCGAATGCGCGAGCACGTCCGTGTTGCGGGGACCGGGGAACGACGGCACGTAGCGGTCGTACTCGCCCGTGATCGTCTGGGGGAAGCTCTGCCCGTCCTTGAGGTTGCAGCCGTCGTAGAACCACGAAGACGCGTCGGTGACCACCGTGTCGGCCTTCGCGCCGACCGACTGGTACATCGCGCCGATCAGGGTCGACTCGGGTTGGCCGACGGGCGCCTGTTCCCAGTTGACGGTCGTGAGCTCCGGCGTCTCGCGTGCCATCGGATCCTCGGCCGCGCTCTTGTAACAGACCTGAAGTCGATTCGGTCCGACGGAGGACGGTTCCATGCGGATCTGGCGATAGCACGCGTTGGCGCCCAGGAAGGCGAGGTTCACGCCGAGGGCGTTGGCCGCCGTGGCACCTTGGCGCATCGGCTGGGACCAGTACTCGTCGTGGCCGAGGCTGAACAGACAGCGGTGATTCAGGAGCAGTCCGGGCTGCGCGTGCAGGTCGACGTCCGTCCAGTAGGTCAAGTCGAGCCCCAGCTGTTCGAGGTGGAAGAGGAGCGGGAGCTCGTTGCCCACGAAGTCGGCGGCTCCCGACGCCCACGTCTGGGGGTACGGCCGGTCGAAGGACACGACACGCGCCCGGCTGGCGAAGTTCTGCCCGCCACCCTTGGTGGGGCCGTAATAGAGGCTGTAATTGCCCCACAGGTTGTAGGCCTGCCAGGTCGTGACGCTGTTCTGGATCACGTACGACGCCATCGACGCGTCATCGCGAATGGTGAGCGGCACGAATTGTTCTTCGCCGCCGCCCCCCACGAGCTTGATGAGGTAGCAACCGGGGGGCCACTCCTTCGTGACACTCAGGGTCATCGTCGGCTTCCACGGACAACTCACCGTGCCGAGCATGTCGGTGACCGGAGGCGGTTGGGCGGTGGCAGCGACGAAGTCGGTCTGGTGGACCAGGCGCCCGCCCAGACCCTGGTAGTAGCCCATGCGGTACACCTGCGCCTGCACCGCCGACGCGGTGGTATTGACGAACAGCGCGACGTCGTCGCCCGTCACCGCGCTGACCTGGCTGGCGAAACCCTCGAGCGCGTGGTCGGGCTGCACGTGGTTGCAGATCCAGCCGAGCGTGCCCGGCCGGCCGTTCTCGGCGATCAGCCAGGGCGCCGTCGGCACGATCACGCCGCTCGCCAACTTGGCATCGACGACGGCCGGTCCCTGCGCCTTCTCGTGGCGCCGGGCGCGAGCCGGCTCCCGACCCTTGGCGCCCGTACCCGGCGGATGGGTGCCCGCGGCGACCCCCGCAGCGCCGAGCGCTGAGAACTGCAGGAATTGACGGCGGTTGACCAGGCGTCGCGGTGCCCGAGCGTCGAGCGGCGCGCTGTCAGAGCCGCCGTCCGGGGGGAGCGGCTGCACGACAAAAGTGTACCCAAGCCCCCTGTTTTCCTGAGAACGGTCGGCGTTCGGGAACGGGCGTCGTCACCCCCTACCATTCCGGGCGTGACCTGGGCCCGTTCGCTCCCCGGACCGCTGCGCCGGCCGCTCTCGCGCCTGGTGCGTGGCACCTGGGAGGCCGCCGGTGAACTGGGCGCCATCGGGCCCGACGACGAGCGCGGTCGGCGCTTCGGGAGGATGGGCCGCGGCGCGTGCCTGATCTTCCCCCAAGGCGCCATCTACAACGAGCATCTGATCCACATCGGTGACGAGACGATCGTCGGCCCGGGCGCCTGTCTCACCGCCGGCATGGCGCCTGGACAGGTGATGCCGACCAACCCGGTCGTTTCGATCGGCAGCCGCTGCCTGATCGGACGCGGCTCGCACATCGTGGGCCATTGGGAGATCGTCATCGGTGACGACATCCAGACGGGGCCGTACGTGTACATCACGGACCAGAACCACACGTACCTCGACCCGGTGGAGCCCATCGGACGGCAGTGGCCAACCGAGGCCGGAGTGCGGATTGGCTCGGGGAGCTGGCTCGGCGCGAACGCCGTGATCCTTCCGGGTGCCCAGATCGGCGAGCACGTGGTCGTTGCCGCGGGGGCGGTGGTGCGGGGCGAGGTGCCCGACCGCTGCGTCGTGGCCGGCGTGCCGGCCCGCATCGTGCGGCGATGGGTCGAGGGCACGGGATGGGTGGACGAGAAGGACCTGACGCTGTCATGAGCGCGCACGACGCGCCCGCCGCACACCTGGTGACGGTGAGCGGGCAGGACGGTCCGGCCATCGCGGCCCAGCTGTTCGCGGCGTTGGCGCGCGAGGGCGTCGCCGTAGAGGACGTCGAGCAGGTGCGCCTGCACGGCCGCCTGTTGCTCTGCGTGGAGATCGTCCTGGCACCTTCGGTCGCGGACGGGCTGCGCACGGCGCTCGCGAAGGGTCTCGAGGCGACCGGCGTCGATGTGATCGTCGATCCGCTGGTCGAGGCGGAGATCGAGGAGAGCACGGACCGGCACCTCGTCACCGTGTTGGCGCCCGACATCGACGCCCCGACCCTCGAGAGCGTGGCCGGTGCGGTGGCGGCGAGCGGGGGCAACATCGAGCGGATCCTGCGCCTGGCCGCGTACCCGGTGCACAGCTATGAGCTGACCGTCGTCGGGTCCGCACTCGATGAGTTGCGGCGGCGGCTCGCCACCGAGGCCGCCCGCCACGAGGTGGACATCGCGGTGCAGGTTGCCGGCCTGCACCGGCGAGCCAAGCACCTCATCGTCATGGACGCGGACTCCACGCTGCTCCAAGGTGAGGTCATCGACCTGCTGGCTGAACGGTGTGGGTGCGGCGCCGAAGTCGCCGCCGTCACGCAGGCCGCGATGGCCGGCGCCATCGACTTCGAGGAGGCGCTCCGCCAGCGGGTCCGCCTGCTGGCCGGACTGAAGGAATCGGACCTCGATGCGGTCAGGGAGAACATGCTGCTGACGCCCGGGGCGCGCACGCTGGTGCGCACGCTGAAGCGTCTCGGCTACGACATCGCCGTCGTGAGCGGCGGGTTCACCCAGGTGATCGAGGAGCTCGTGCGGGACCTGGGTATCGACTACCTGGCGGCCAACGAGCTCGTGCTCGACGGTGGGGTCGTGACGGGCGAGCTCCACGGTCCCGTCGTCGATCGGGCGGGCAAGGCGGAGGCACTCGTGCGTTTCGCCGACGCGGCCGGCGTCCCGGTGGCCCGGACCATTGCGGTGGGCGACGGCGCCAACGACATCGACATGCTGGCCGCCGCCGGGCTCGGGATTGCGTTCAACGCAAAGCCGGTGGTGCGGCGCGCCGCCGACACGGCGCTGAGCGTGCCGTACCTCGACGCGATCCTGTTCCTGCTCGGGATCTCGCGCCGCGAGGTGGAAGAGGCAGACCGCCAGGAGGTTTCCGCCCCGTGACGGTCGTGGCGCAGGGCGAACAGGGGAAGCTCGCCGACAACCGCGGGCAGCGGCCCGCGTTGCGCGGTTGGCTCCACGTCGTCGCGTTCGTGGGCTGGCTGATCGGCGGGCCCTTCCTCATCGTCGCCGGCCCTGGCGCCTGGGCGAAAACAGCGCTCTCCATTTACGTCGTGGGCATGCTGGCCATGTTCGGCACGAGCGCGGCCTTTCACCGGATCCACTGGTCGGCGAAGGCGTGGCGCCGCATGCGCCGGGCGGACCACAGCGCGATCTTCGTGGGCATCGCCGGGACGAGCACCGCCGTGGCCGGCCTGGCGCTCACCGGATGGGCGCGCGTCTTCCTGCTGAGCCTGGTGTGGGCGGGCGCGGCCGCCGGGATCGCGCTCCGTCAGATCTGGCTGGACGCGCCGCAATGGGTCGTCGCCATCCCCTACGTGGTCGTGGGGTGGTGCCCCCTCGCCGTGGCGCCCCAGCTGGTGCGGAGCCTGGGCTGGGGCGGGTTCTGGCTCATGCTGTCGGCTGGCTTTGCGTATACGGCGGGCGCGTTGGTCTACGCGCGCAAGTGGCCCAACCCGTGGCCGCGCGTCTTCGGCTTCCACGAGGTCTTCCACGCGTGCACCCTCGTCGGTGCCGCGCTGTTCGCGTACCTCGTCGCGTACGTCGTGTTGCCGCGCTACTAATCCGGCGTCAGGCGATCACGCGCTCGGAGCGCAACGCGGACAGTTCGTCGGCCCCGAGCCCGAGCTCGCGGGCGAGCACGTCGTCGGTGTGCTCGCCCAGCCAGGGCACCCGCGACTCAGGGCCCTCGGCAACGTCGGCGAATTTTACCGGCAAGCCCGGTATGAGGATCGGCTGCGTCTCGCCGTCGCTCCGTGGGTGCTCAACCAGCATGTGGCGCGTCGCCAGATGGGGATCCGCCACGACCTCGACGTCGGTGGCCACCGGCCCGGCCACGAGGCCGGCTGCGTTGAGCGCGTCGCAGGCGGCGCGCTTGGTCTGGCCGGAGGCCCAGGACTCGATGGCGGGGCGGAGGTCCGACTCGAGGTGGTCGAGCCAACCCTGCGGTGTGGCGAAGCGCGGGTCGTCGGCCCACTCCGGGCGGCCGATCGCCCGGGCGAGATCGGGCCACTGGTGCGGGCGCAGGACCTGGAGCATGAACCAGCCGTCCTCGGCCCGGAACCCGTGGAGGATGCCGGGCCACGGTGTCCCGATCGGCGCACCCATGGACCAGAAGTTGGGGACCACGTCGAGGACCGCGACCATGGCGTCGAGCATCGCCACGTCCACCCGTTGGGCGCGGCCCGTGCGGTCACGTTGGCGCAACGCGGCCAGCGTACCGATGACCGCGAAGAGCGCGGTTGCGATGTCGCCCAGTCCGCCCATCGGCGCGCCGATCGGCGGCTGGCCCTCGGGACGCTTGAACTCGTAGGCGCCGCTCATGGCCTCGACGATGGAGGCGAGGGCCGGCCAGCCGTCGTAGGGCGAGGGGACTGCACCTGCTTGCACGGGCCGCCCGAACCCCGAGATCGACAGGTAGACGACGCGGTCGTGCACGGCGACGATGTCGTCGTACGCCACCCCGAGCCGCTCGGCCGCGCCAACCCGGAAGTTCTCGGCCACGACGTCAAAGCGCGGGGCCAGGCGCAGGACGAGGTCGCGTCCCGCCGGCTGCTTGAGGTCGATTACGACGGAGCGCTTCGAGAGGTTGTTGCGCATGAACGTCGCGCCGACGCCGCGGCCGTCGGGGTCGGCCATCGCCGGTACGGAGCCGCGACCGAGGTCGCCCGTGCCGGGTGCTTCCACCTTGACCACTTCGGCGCCCAGCCGGCCGAGGAGCTGGGTGGCGTAGGGGAGGGCCTGCATGTGCTCGAGAGCGAGGACCCGCACGCCGTCGAGCGGCTTGCCCCAGTGCGCCGCCTCGGCGTTGACGACGTCGCCCAGTTTCACACGAGGTCGAGGCCGAGCATCTCGATGGCGTTGCCACGCATGATGGCGTAGACGTCGTCGTCGCGCAGGTGCTGGACCATCTGCTCGGCCACCGCACGCGTGTCGGGCCAGGTGGAGTCGGTGTGCGGGTAGTCCGTCTCGAAGGTGATCCGGTCGGCGCCGATCACGCCCAGCGAGTCCAGCCCGTGCTGGTCGCGGAAGAAGCATCCGTAGACCTGCCGGTGAAAGTAGGTGGACGGCGGCTCGGGCACGATGTCCTTCACCCCGCCCCAGGCCCGGTGCTCGCGCCAGACGTCGTCGGCCCGCTCGAGGATATACGGCAGCCACCCGATCTGGCCCTCGGAGTACGCCAGTCGGAGTCGGGGAAAACGGACCAGGACGCCCGAGAAGAGGAAGTCGGTCAGCGACGCCATGGCGTTGCCGAAGCTCAGGGTGGCCGCCACCGCGACCGGAGCATCGGCGGAGGTGGCCGGCATCCTCGACGACGAGCCGATGTGCATGCAGACCACCGTGCCGGTCTCCTCGCAGGCAACGAAGAATGGGTCCCAATAGCCGCCGTGGATGCTGGGCAGGTCGAGGTGGGGCGGGATCTCGCTGAAGCAGACGGCGCGCACGCCCCGGGCCGCGTTGCGGCGTACCTCTGCGGCCGCCATCCCGACGTCCCACAGAGGGATGATGCACAGCGGGAGCAGCTTCCCGCCGCTGTCGCCGCACCACTCCTCCACCATGAAGTCGTTGTAGGCGACGACGCAGGCCTCGGCGAGGTCCCTGTCCTTCGCCTCGAGGAACGTCTGGCCGCAGAAGCGCGGGAAGGACGGGAAGCAGAGGCTGGCCTCGACCCAGTTGGCGTCGTTGTCGGCCATGCGGGCCTTCGGCTCGTAGCAGCCCGGTCGCATTTCGTCGTAGGTGATCGGGGACATGGTCATGTCGTCGCGGTCGAAGCCGACGGCGGCGACGTGGCGCTTGTTGATGTAGACGAGGTCCTCGTAGACCCAACAGTCGGCTTGCGGGCCGTCGGGCTCGAAGGTCTGCCGGTAGGAACCGCCGCCGATGTGCTCCATCTCGCCGATGCCCCGCCGTTCCGCCCTCGGTCCGCTGTCGCGCCAGCGCGAGGGCAGCCAGGTCTGCCACAGGTGCGCGGGCTCCACGAGGTGGTCGTCCACGCTGATGATCTTCGGCAGCGGCGTGGTGCTGCCCAGGCGGGGGGTCGTGTCGTCGATGAGGTCGGTCATGGCTGCTCCAGTGTGGCCGCGAACGGGACGAGGGTCGCAAGGGACTCGAGCTGCGCCCGCACCTCGGGTCCCGCCCCGGCCCGGATGCGCAGCACCACCTCGTCAATTCCGAGCCGGGCGAAGTGCTCGAGCTTGCCCTCGTCGGCGATCGTGCCGAACGGGACGACGCTCAGCTGGCGCGGGTCGCGCCCGGCCGCGTCGACGCGAGCGCGCAGGCGGGGCAGTGCCTCGCCCAGCCCGCGACCGCCGATCGGGATCCAGCCGTCGGCCCACTCCGCTACCGCCGCAAAGACAACATCGGTCGCACCACCACCGATCAGCGTCCGCACCCGTGGCTGCTGCACCGGCTTGGGCCAGGACCAGGTGGGCTCGAAGTCGACGAACTCGCCGTGGAACTCGGCTTGGTCGTTGGACCAGATGGCCTCCATGGCGCGCACGTGCTCGCGCACCACATCGTGGCGGCGCGCAAAGACCACCCCATGGTCGGCGGCCTCGGCCCGGTTCCAGCCGAACCCGACGCCGAGCGTGACCCGCCCCCCCGAGAGGTGATCGAGCGTGGCCACCTGCTTGGCCAGGACGATCGGATCGTGCTGGGCGGCGAGGAGGATGCCGGTGCCGAGGCCGATACGCGAGGTCGCGGTTGCCGCGGTCGCCAGCGCGACGAGCGGGTCGAGGCAGCGCTTGTAGTCGTCGAGGCGCACGCCTTCGACGAGCGCCGGCGGGAGGTCCTCGCGTACGGGGAGGTGCGTGTGCTCGGGCACCCACACGGAGTCGAAGCCCAGTTCCTCGACCATCGCGGCGAGGGCGGCCGGTGCGACGTCGAGATCGGTGAGGGCGGCGGTGATCCCGAGGCGCATGGTCAGGGCGCCTTGCCGGCGTAGTCGGCCAGGGTGCCGTGCCGCGCGGCGCCGCCGAGCAGGCGGGCGAAGGCGCCCTGTTCCCGGCGGTTGGCCTCGAGGACGGGGTCGCGGCGCGCCGCCCGCATCAGCGATGTGATGGCGCGGGTGGCGGCGCGGGGGTGCGCAGCGACGCGGGCAGCCAACTGCACGGTCTCGTCGAGGACGGCGTCGGGGTCGCACGAGCGCAGGGCGAGGCCGAATGCCACGAGTTCGTCGGCGCTCACCCAGTCCGACGTGAGCAGGATCCGTGCCGCGTGCTGCCAGCCCATGGTGGCGGGAAACAGGAAGCTGCTCGCCGCCTCCGGTGGCACCCCCAATTCGGCAAAGGGCACGCGCAAGCGGGCATCGGACGCGACCAGGACGAGGTCGCAGTGGGCGAGGACGGTGAAGCCGAGCCCGACGGCCACGCCGTTGACGGCGGCCAGGAGCGGCACCGAGAGCTCGCAGAGGCAGTCGAGCAGACCCATGAAGCCCTGGCCGGCACCCTCGACGGCGGTACCGGTGGCGATGGCGGCCATTTCGGCCAGGTCCTGACCCGAGGTGAACGCGGCGCCGCGGCCTGTCAGCACCACGGCACCGACCGCCTCGTCGGCATCGGCCCCGCGCAGGGCCGCGGTCACCTCGAGGTACATCGCGGTGTCGAACGCGTTGCGCACCTCGGGCCGGTTGAAGGCGATGACCCGGACGCCCTGCACGTCCTCGATCTCGATGCGCGGGTGCGCCTCCGGGGCGCTGGCGTCTCCTGACACTGGCACTCGCCCTAGTCGCTCGCGGCGGCCTTGGCCCGGCGCGCGATCACGCTTTCGGCCGTCTGGTTCAGGCCGGTGGACATTGGCCAGCCGATGTAATGGGTGATGTGGACCACCACCTCGCGGAGTTGGTCGACGGTGAGCTCGCCCCGCTCGAGGGCGCAGTCGAACTGGATGTCGAGCACGTCGCTCTTGCCCAAGGCGGCCAGGATGCCGATCGTCATCAGGCGCCGGTCCCGCACGTCGAGTTCGTCGCTCGTCCAGACGGTGCCGAACAAATGGTCGACCATCATGGCGGCATAGCGCCCGGGCATCGTGTCGGGGTCGATGCTGAAGCCGTAGACCTCCTGCATCTTGGCGATGCCGGCGGCTCGCTTGTCGACCTCTTCGCTCATCCGTGCTCCTCGTCAAAGGTCCGCTCCGGGCCCGACGCTAGGAGACACTGGCTGACCGACCCAACTGCACCAATCGAGACGTTCACTCCGGCTCGGGCAGACCGAAGATGCGATCGCAGCGCGCATCGGTCAGTTCCGCCAGCGGCATCGGCACACCGAGCTCCTCGCCGAGGGCACGGGCGGCGCCGAGATCCTTGTGCGCCATCAGGGCCTTGTCCCGCAGGAGGTCCAGGACGCGGGCGTCGGTATCGCCGGGCCATGGCTCGGCGGTGGGGCGAAAGATCATCCGGGCCGGGCCGCCGATGATCCTGTCGCTCTCGCGGATGGCCTCGCCCAGCTTCAACAGGTCGACCCCGGCCGCCTCGGCGAGCTCCTGGGCCTCTTGGGCGGCCAGCCACGACCCGAATTGCACCAGGTTGCGCGCCAGCTTGGCGGAGAGACCGGCACCGGGTGGTCCCATGTGCAGCACCAGACGGCTGAACACGTCGAGCACCGGGCGGATGCGGTCGACCTCGTCCTCGGTTCCTCCGACCATGCAGACCAGCTCCCCGTCCGTCACGCCCGGCAGGCCGCCACTCACGCCGCAGTCGACCACGGAGACGCTGTGCCGTGCGCCGGACTCGCGCATTTCCTTCACCGTCTCGGTGGTGACCGTGCTCACCACGACGACCGTCGTGCCTGCCGCGGCGCCGGCGAAGACGCCGTCGTCGCCCTGCAGCACGGCGCCCACCTGCGCGTCATCGAGGACCGCAACGATGACGACGTCACACCTGCCGGCGAGCTCCCGTGGCGAGCCCGCTACGTGGGCCCCCTCCCGGAACGGGGCGGTGGCCTCTACTCGGACGTCGCAGACCGCGAGCGTGATGCCCGCCTTCATCAGGTTGGCGGCGATGCCTGCCCCAATCTGGCCGAGGCCGACGACACCGGTGTTCGGCCTGTCACTCTCGCTCTCAGGCACGTGGCCCACCTCTCCGGGGTCGTCTCCCGAATCCGGGAAGCACACTAGAACTGGACAAGTGTCTGGACTATAGTCTGGACATATGACCGATCGCAACGCCGAACGGGCGGACTACGCAGGGGAGTTCGACCCCGACTTCGACTATGAGGACCTGTCGAAGGAAGCGCTGGTCCGGCTGGTGCGCGAGTACGGGCTGATCGTGCACCTGCTCGACCGCTCCATGTGCGCCGCCATCGGCCTGCGTTACGGGGCCGACGCGGTGAAGGAGCTGGCGATCGAGGAGTGGGCCGGGGCCAGCCCCATCTACGGGGAGCGACTGCGCCAGATCATGCTCATCGAGGGGGACGGCGTCTCCGCCATCTTCAAGGTGCTCCAGCTCGACCCCGGCTTCCCCCACCACTACATGGACGTGCACTACGAGCTCGTCGACGAGCAGCACGGCTACTTCGAGCTGGCCTACTGCGGCGCGCTCATGGACGCCGAGCCGTGGGGGGACGTGATGGTGACGAACATGTGCCACCACATCGAGGACGGTACGTTCGACGTGACGGCGCAGGCGGTCAATCCCAAGGCGCACATCCGTCACGTGCACCGGCCGCCGCGGGTGCCGGGCGACCGCATGCCGCACTGCCGCTGGGAGGTGGTGATCGAGGACGCCACGGAGACTCTCCCAGTGAAGGACATCACCACGATCACGCGCGGCACGACGGCCGCGACCTTCGTCTTCCCCGACATGAAGGACGGGACGCCGCACGTGCCACCCGCACCGGTACCCGCCGAGGCGTGAGCGTGCGCGTGTTCGACCCCACGCCCGCCGACGACACGTCGCCGCAGCCGGGCCGGCGCCACCTGTCCGAACGCCAGGCCGAGGTGATGGAGCGCTTGGTGGCGGCGGCGGCCGACGAGGCCGAGGAGCGGCCCTACGCGGCGATCTCCGTGCGCACGATCGCCAAGCGGGCGGGGCTGGCGCCCGCGACCGCGTACACGTACTTCTCGGGCAAGGACCACCTCTTGGCCGAGGTGCTGTGGCGGCGCATGCAGTCGTCGCCGCACCTGGTCGACATCAACCTGCCGCGGGCGGACCGGGTGGCGGCGACCGTACGGACGATGGGGTTCGGCCTCATGGAATCGCCCGCCGTCGCCGTCTGCACGACGGCGCTCCTGTCGGACGGGCCCGACGTCAAGCGCGTACGCACCCGCATCGGTGTGGAGATCGGGCGCCGCCTCGCCGCCGCGCTCGGCCCGGACGCGGACCCGTCCGTCCTCGGCGTGTTGCAGGTCACCTACACCGGCGCCATCCTCAGCGCGGGCATGGGCCACCTCTCTTTCGACGCCGTGCCGACGCTGATGGTCGAGGCCGTCGCGCTGATGCGCGGGGGCGACGCGTGACGACCCTGGCGCCGCTGACGTACAGCCCCTACGACTACGCCATCCACGAGGACCCGTACCCCACCTACGCGCGCCTGCGCTCCGAGGCACCGGTCTTCTACAACGAGGAGCTCGACTTCTTCGCCTTCTCGCGCCACGCCGACGTCCTCGCCGCATTCCGCGACGTGGACCGCTACTCCAATGCCAACGGCGTGAGCCTGGACCCGGCGGCGTACGGTCCCGACGCCCATCGGGCGATGTCGCTCCTCGCCATGGACCCGCCGCGTCACACGCGGCTGCGCTCGCTCGTCGGCAAGAGCTTCACGCCCCGGCGGGTCGCCGAGATGGAGGACCGGATCAGGGAGCTGGCGATCGCGTATCTCGGCCCGGCGCTCGAGTCGGGGTCCTTCGACTTCGTGGGCGACTTCGCCGGGCGCCTGCCCATGGACGTGATCTCCGAGCTGATGGGCGTCCCGACGGCCGACCGGGCCGAGTTGCGCCGGCTGGGCGACCTGTTGGTGCACCGAGTCGAGGGGTTCGACGACGTGCCCCCCGAGGGCGTGGAGGCGGCGTTGACGCTGGCCGGCTACTACGCCGAGATGGTGGCCGACCGCCGCCGCCACGAGCGCGACGATCTGACCTGGTCGCTCTTGCAACAGTCGATCGACGGGGTGGGGCTGAGCGACGACGAGATGATCTCGTTCCTGTTCCTGCTCGTCGTGGCGGGCAACGAGACGACGACCAAGCTGCTCAGCAACGCCTGGCTCTGGGGTGGGCGCAAGCCCGACGAGCTGGCCAAGCCGCTGGGCGACCCGGCGCGGGTGCCCGACTGGGTGGAGGAGACGCTGCGCTACGACACTTCGACCCAGATGCTGCTGCGGGTGACGCGCGTGCCGGTCTCGGTGCGCGGCGTCGACATCGAGGCCGGGCAGCGGGTCCTGCTGTTGATCGGCTCGGCCAACCGCGACGAGGAGGTCTTCGAGGAACCGGAGCGTTACGACCTCGACCGCGCCACGCAGGACCTGATCAGCTTCGGAGGCGGCCGTCACTTCTGCATGGGGGCCGCGCTGGCGCGCCTGGAGGCGCGTATTGCGCTGACCGAGTTGGTCCGCCGGGTCAAGGGATACGAGATTGACGAGGCCGGGCTGGTGCGGGTGCATTCGATCAATGTGCGCGGCCTCGCCGTGCTCCCGACGACGGTCACACTGCGCTGATGCCGCGCCTAGATCCCCAACCGGCACGGCGTCCCGCCGTCGTCACGGGCGCGTCGTCGGGCATCGGCGCCGCGACGGCGCGGACGCTGGCGGCAGCGGGTTTGCCGGTCGTACTCGGGGCGCGGCGGACCGAGACGTGCGAGTCGATTGCCGGTGCGATCCGAGCCGAGGGCGGGGAGGCGGCCGCCTTCCACCTGGATCTGGCCGACCCCACCTCGATCACGCAGTTCACCAAGCAGGCGGAGGACGCGTTCGGCCCGGCCGAGGTCCTCGTGTCCAACGCGGCGCGGATCATGCCGGGGGACGCCTTCGAGACGACGCCCGAGGACTTCGAGGAGGTGCTGCGGGTCAACGTGGGTGGCGCCCAGCGCCTGGTGCAGGCGTTCGGCGCCGGCATGGTGGAGCGCCAGCGGGGCGACCTGGTGTTCGTGACCTCCGACGTGCTGGCGCATCCGCGGCCGCGCATGTCGGCCTACGTCGCATCGAAGTGGGGGCTCGAGGGCTTCGTCACGGCGTTGCAGATGGAGCTGGAAGGCACAGGCGTGCGCGCCGTGATCGTCCGCCCTGGCCCGACGCTGACCGGTATGGGGATGGACTGGGATCCCGAGGTGACCGGATCGGTGCTCGAGGAATGGACGCGCTGGGGCCTGGCCCGCCATTCGTCGTTCCTGCGTCCCGAGGGCGTGGCGCTGGCGGTGGCGCACGCGGTGGCGGCGCCGCGCGGCACCCACCTCAGCATCGTGGAGGTCCAGCCCGAGGCACCGCTCCTTCGTCGGGGCGCGAAGGGAGAGGGCGAAGCATGACGTCGCAGACCGAGCGGCGCGAACCGCCGCGGGTGTCGGGTGGTGAGGGTGACAACGCCCACCTGGACGAGATGAGCCGCGACCCGATCGGGCTCATGGCCCGGGTGCGGGCCGAGTGTGGGGACGTCGGCGAGTTCACGATCGGCGACCACGACATCGTGCTCTTGACCGGTGCGGACGCCAACGAGTTCTACTTCCGGGCGCCCGAGGAACAGCTGGACCAGGCCGAGGCCTACCCCTTCATGACCCCGATCTTCGGCCAGGGCGTGGTCTTCGACGCCCCCCCGGAGCGGCGGCGAGAGATGCTGCACAATCAGGCCTTGCGCGACAAGTTCATGCGCGGGCACGCCGCGACCATCGCGGCGGAGGTCGAGCGGATGGTGGCCGGCTGGGACGAGGAGGGCGAGATCGACCTGCTCGACTGGTTCGCCGAGCTGACGATCTACACGTCGTCCGCCTGCCTCATCGGCCGTCGCTTCCGCGAGGAGCTCGACGGTCGGTTCGCGCAGCTCTACCACGACCTGGAGCGCGGTACCGACCCCATCGCGTACGTCGATCCCTACGCCGACATCGAGAGCTTCCGGCGCCGTGACGCGGCGCGGGTGGCGTTGGTCGAGCTCGTGCAGGGGATCATGGACCGCCGCGCCGCCGGCCCACCGCCGCCCGAAGGCGAAGCCGACCTGCTCGACGTGCTCATGTCGATCAAGCAGGAGGACGGGTCGTTGCGCTTCAGCGCGGACACCGTCACCGGCATGTTCATCTCGATGATGTTCGCCGGGCACCACACGACGTCGGGCACGGCGGCGTGGACGCTGATTGAGTTGCTCCGACACCCCGAGGAGCTGGCGGCGGTGGGCACCGAACTCGACGAGCTGTACGCCGACGGGTCGGAGGTCAGCTTCCAGGCCCTGCGCGAGATCCCGCGGCTCGAGTCCTCGCTCAAGGAGGCGCTCCGCCTGCACCCGCCGCTGATCCTGCTGCTGCGGGTGGCGATGGAGGACCTGACGTACGGGGACTTCCGCATCGCCGCCGGCAAGTTCGTGGGGGCCAGCCCGGCGATCTGCAACCGCATTCCCGAGGACTTCCCGGACCCGGACGCCTTCGTCCCGGCGCGTTACCTCGAGCCGCGGGAGGAGGACCGGGCCAACCCGTGGACCTGGATCCCCTTCGGGGCCGGCCGCCACCGCTGCGTCGGCGCGGCCTTCGCCATGATGCAGCTCAAGGCGATCTTCTCCGTGCTGTTGGCGGGATGGGAGTTCTCGGCGGCCCAACCGCTCGACTCCTACCGCAACGACCACTCCAAGATGGTGGTGCAGCTCGAGCAGCCGTGTCGCGTCCGCTACCGGCGACGGGAATCCCGGATATGAAGATCGTCGTCGACCGCGACCTCTGCCAGGGGCACGCGGCCTGCGAGGGCGAGGCACCCGATGTCTTCTCGGTCTCGAAGCAGGGGGCGCTGACGGTCCTTTTGCCCGAGCCGCCCGAGGAACTGCGCACCGCCGTCGAGCTGGCGGTGAAGTACTGCCCGACCCATGCCCTGTCGATTGTCGAGACCGAGGAGGACTGACTGACGATGCCCGCCTACCCACGTGCGGAGTTGGAAGAGATGGTGGAGCGCTGGCTGGAGGTGAACCGCCGGGGCGAAGCGAAGCGCGACTGGCACCACATGGCCGACCTGTACACCGAGGACGCGACCTACGGCTGGAACGTCGGCCCCAACGACGAGTTCATGGTGGTGGGGCGCGAGCAGATCCGCGAGATCGCGCTCGGCCTCGAGATGGCCGGCCTCGAGGGCTGGACGTACCCGTACCAGAAGGTGCTCATCGACGAGGCCCAGGGCGAGGTGCTCGGCCTGTGGAAGCAGGTGGCCAACGCGCAGCGGGCGGACGGCACCAACTACGAGATTGCGGGCCTGGGCGGCAGCTGGTTCCGTTACGGAGGGAACTTCCAATGGTCGTGGCAGCGTGACTTCTTCGACGTGGGGAACGCGGGCGCGTTGTTCATGCAGATGATTCGTGACGGGACGCTGTTGCCCGGCATGCAGCAGCGCATGGAGCGCGCCATGGCGGGCGAGCGGCTACCCGGCCACTACGCGCTCGGAGCGGCACCCGTGGGCCTGTGGGAGGTGCCCGAGGGGGCGTAGGGCGGGAAGGCACGCCCGAGCGCGACGGCGAGTTCGTGGCGACGGTCGGCGTCGAGCGGCCCCGGCGCGCGCAGCGCCTTGGCCAAGGCCTTGGGCCACGTGACGAGGACCCCGTCGAGGGAAAAGGGGCGGGCGAAGAGGTTGGTCTCTATTCCCGTGAAGCACAGCGCCGCCCGGACGGTGACGTCGGGAGTGACGCGCGGCACCACCTCGGCGCGCTGGCGCTTGGCTGAGGTGATCAGGGCAGAACGGTCCCGCCGGCCCACGTACAGCACCGGGCGGGAGGTGAAGCAACCGCCCACCATCCGGCGCTCGAGCCGGCCGCGGTAGTGCTTGGCATCGATCACCCACACCCCGGAGGGCACGATCGCGAGGTGGTCCAGATTCGCCCGGCTGCCCGAGATGCGCCGGTCGTGGAGCAGCACGCCGCGGTCGCCGACGACCCGGCTGAGGAG
The DNA here is from genome assembly GCA_036490155.1 of Acidimicrobiales bacterium. Taxonomy (GTDB): domain Bacteria; phylum Actinomycetota; class Acidimicrobiia; order Acidimicrobiales; family RAAP-2; genus Bog-473. The sequence goes on from DASXEK010000067.1 coordinate 34,302, forward strand.
GGCGCCGACCCGCTCTTCGCCCTCGGCGCCCCACGCCCACGCCTCGGTCGAGCGCTTCGGCCCCATGAAGGACGCGACGATCGGAGCGAGACGCCCGAACACCTCGCGGCGGCGCCGGTCGTCGCGCCGACGGAGCCCGGCGTAGCGGGCCCGCGCCGACGCGCCCGGGGTGCCCGGGTGGAGGCCGTCTCCCGGGCTGTCGTTCGCGTTCGGTGGCACTCCTGGCTCCGATCCTTCTCTGCCGTGTGACAGGGGAACGGTCGCGGCGCGCTGCACGCAGGTCTCTCGCGCGCACGCATATGCGGCGACCGGTGGTCTGGGTCCGGGTACCTACGGGGTGGCCCTGCTGGCTTCCGCCGGGAGAGAACCAGAAGAGCAGGGACGTAGGCGGCGTGGAGTCACCGCCGAGGCGCAAGGTCGCCATCGACTGGTCGCGCCGAAATTCCAGCGTGTGGACGTGCGAACCTGGCCCGTGTGAGGAGGAAGCCCGCCGGTTCCGCCGTGGCCGTTGCGGCGCTCTTGGGGATCACGGCGCTGGCGGGTTGTGGGAACGGCGCCACCAACCGGACGGTCGGGGCGAGCCGCCACCCTCCCAAAGCCACCTCGACGACGGCGCCGCCCACCACGACCACCACCTCGCCACTGCCGGTGACCAATCCGCCCATCGTTCCGATGAGCTGGACCCCCTGCAACGGCGACCTACAGTGCGGGAGCCTGGTCGTGCCGCTCAGCTACACGGACCCGGGCAACGGGCAGACGATTTCCGTCGCCGTCGTCCGTCATCCGGCCGACGTCCCCTCCGACCGCATCGGCTCGCTCGTAATCGATCCCGGCGGCCCCGGCGTCTCCGGCGTCGACGACATGGCCAACGAACTCAGCGTGCTCACCCCTGGCTTGCTCGATGACTTCGACATCGTGATGTTCGACCCGCGCGGCGTGGACCGCAGCGACCCGGTGACGTGCGGCGAGAACCCGGACAGCCCCCCGATGCCGTTGCCCGACCCCGTGCCGACGACGCCGAGCGCGGAGTCCGCGATGATCGCCAGCTTCCGGCAGTACGCCGACGCCTGCCAGAAGGCCAGCGGCACGGTGCTGCCCTACGTCGGGACGGTCGACGCGGCCCGGGACATGGAGCGCTTGCGCATCGCGCTGGGGGACAGCGGGCTCAGCTACATGGGCCAGTCCTACGGCACCCTGCTCGGACTGACCTACGCGTCCATGTTCCCGACCCACGTACGCGCCATGGTGCTCGACAGCGTCATCGACCCCGCTCTGACCTTCAACCAGATGTCACAGGGCCAGGCAGATGGCTTCGAGGCCTCGCTGCAGTCGTTCTTCTCGTGGTGTGCGGGCACGAGCGCGTGCGGTTGGCAGACCGGCGCCGATCCCACCACCACGTTGTTGGCGCAGATCGCCTCGAGCGCGGCGACCCCCGTTCCGGCGGGCGACGGTCGGACGGCGGGGGCAGGTGAGCTCTACGACGCCCTCTTGGACGGGCTGTACTCGCAGGCGGACTGGCCCGAGCTCGGCGACGCGCTGGCCACTGATGCCGCCGGCAACGGAACCCAGGTGGTCGCGATGTCGGACCACTACAACCAGAACGGATCGTCCAACGGGAACGACGCTGCCGTCGCCATCGACTGTCTCGACCATCCTGTGTCGCACGACCTCGGGGCCTACAGCTACTTCGCCAATGTTCTCAAGGCCTCGGCGCCGGTCTTTGGTCCGTTGCTCGCGTGGGGCGAGGCCTCGTGCGCCGTCTGGCCCGCGCCGCCCACTCGCACGCCCGGGCCGGTCAGCGCGAGCGGCTCACCGCCCATCCTCGTTGTCGGCACCACGGCTGACCCGGCCACGCCCTACGCCTGGGCGGTCAGCGTGGCGCACGAGCTGCGTCGCGGCGTGCTCCTGACCCGCGACGGCGTGGACCACGTGGCGTACTTCTACAGCGCGTGCGTGCGGGACTACGTCCAGACGTACTTCGTGTCGGGCACCACGCCCGCCTCGGGCACGACCTGTTCCACGTAGAGGGCCGGCGTCGTCCCCGAGCAGGGCCGTGCGACGCGGTGGACCTAGACTCCAATCCCAGTGGCGGGCCTCTCAGCGGCCGAGTTCGCCGGGGTCCGACGGGGGATCCTGCGGCGTGGCGCGCTGGTCGCTGCGCCGATTGCCCTGCTGCTCTCGGTCTACCTCGCGCTCTGGCAGCCCCGATTCGGCGATTATCCCTGGGCCGATCAAATTTTCTCGAACGTCGCACAATCGCTCGGCTACCTGGCGCTGATCCTGCTGGTCGGAAACCTGATGTTGCGGCGCTGGCTGGCGCCCCACGAGGCCTGGGCTGTGAAGGGCGAACCGATCACCGCCGAGCAGCAGAACAACCTGGTGCGCCTGCCCGCGCGCGCCGCCGGGTGGATCGTCGGTGCCAACGCCGTGATCCTCGTCTTCGGCACCATCGGCAATGAGCTCTCGGGAGTCAGCCAGCTCCAGGATGCGGGCTACGTCTTTACGTTCGCCCTGATCGGGTTCACCTTTGGCGCCGTCGTGTATCTCCAATCCGAGCGAGCGCTCCGCGTGCTCTACGTCCACGCCTTTGCGACCTCGTTACCCACGCGGCGTTCGGTCGGCGTCTTGCCCAGGTTGGTCGTGACCTGGGCGGTGGGGTCGGCGGTCCCCCTCTTCTTCCTTGCCATTATCCCGTTGCGGCCCACCACCGGTGAGGAGTTCTCGCAAACGGTCCCGACGGTGGTGATGGCCATCTGCGGCCTGCTCATCGGGGGTGTGACCACTGTCCTGGTGGCGCGGTCCGTGGCCGAGCCCATCGAGTCGGTTCGCCGCGGGCTCGAACGGGTACGCGACGGCGATATCGACCACACGGTCGAAGTGACGCAGCCGGGCGCTCTCGGCACCTTGCAAGCGGGCTTCAACAGCATGGTCGACGCCATGCGCTCGCGACGGCGACTCGAGGACCTGCTCGGTCGCCAGGTGGGACAGGACGTGGCCCGGCAGGCGTTCGATGGCGGTGTCGAGCTCGGCGGTGATATCCAAGAGGCGTCGGTGTTGTTCGTGGACCTGGTCGGCTCCAGCGCGCTGGCGGAGCGCCGGCCGCCGGCCGAGGTCGTCGCCGTCCTCAACCGCCTGTTCGACGCCGTGGTCACTGAGGTTGATGCCAATGGCGGGTGGGTGAACAAGTTCGAGGGGGACGGTTGCCTGTGCGTCTTCGGCGTTCCGGCCGAGCGGCGCGACCACGCGGCGCTCGCGCTGCGCAGCGCCCGCCTCCTCGGAGCCCGGCTGCAAGGTTGCGAGCTCGATGCCGCCATTGGTGTCTCTACGGGCCAGGTCGTCGCCGGCAACGTGGGCACGCTCAGCCGCTTCGAGTACACGGTCGTCGGCCGACCCGTCAACGAGGCGGCCAGGCTCACGGATGCGGCCAAGGCCGAACCAGGCCGGGTGTTGGCGTCAGCCGCCGCGGTCGACGCGGCGGGCGAGGAGTCACGACATTGGCAGGACCACGGCACCATTCCGCTGCGCGGCATGCAGGATCCGGTGGCCACGGCGGTGCCCAGCGACGGTGATCAGCTGCTGGTGAACCGGTAGCTCCCGCTCCCCACTTCGAGTATCGCGAGCCCGTCACCGAAGGAGCGCACCACCACGCCGGGCGAAGCGTGGGCGGCAACGCCACCCTCGCGCACGCGTGACGTCGAGGTCGCGGGAAGGTGCACCTGGGCGGTCACATTCGCCGGCACGGTGAGATCGACCGTCATTCCGCGTCCGGTCCGCTGCCAGGCCACGGTGACGGGGCCGGCGACCGTCGGCGCCGAGCCCGCAGCCCGGGCCAGGCCGCGAAGCGGTGGCGCGACGGCGAGCCTGATCGTCCCGTCCGGGTTGGGGGCGCTGAAGGACACGCCCAGGAGCGTCTCTTGCATGGCCACGAGGGCGGATGAGCCCCACCCGTGCGACATGGAGTCGCCGATCAGATCGCTCGGTGACCAGACCTCCCAGGTGAAGGTTCCCCCGGCCGCGACGATGTGGGCCCAGCCCGGGACCGAGCGGTCGGTCAGCGTCCGCACCACGGCATCGGGCCGGCCCGCCGCGGTCAGCCCGCGGAGGAGCTCGAGGCCGTGGTTCGGGCCGAGGTGGATCCCCAGGCTCGCCGTGTACGCGCCGACTTGGTCCCTGTCCGCCGCCGGCACGACGCCGTAGGCCAGGGCGAGGGCGTTCGCCTCCTGGGAGGCGGAAGCACTCTGCGCGCCGCTGGCCTCGACCCCGTCGACGTAGATGCCGTCGGACCGGCGCAGCGTGGCGTTGATGGCCGTCGCCAGCTGCCCGGCCCTGGCCTGCCAGAGCGCAACGCCGGCTTGATCGCCGGCAACTTCGGCCAGTTGGGAGGCCCGGCTAAACGCGTTGACGGCGAGGGCATTGCTCGCCGTGTCCGCCGCGACAGCGAGGTCGTAGCCGTAGACCGGGTCGCCGTTGCTCTGGTCGGCCAGGCCATAGAGCAGTCCGGTGCCGGCTTGCCGGGCCGACCACAGCCAGGCGGCGGCCTGGCTGGCCGAGGAGTAGAAGAGGACCGCGGTGGCCCGGTCGCCCGTCGACGCGTAGTAGCGCCACAGCCACTCGGGATAACGCGCCGTGGAGGTGCCAAAGGAGCGGGCGCCGTCGTCGTTCGGGTACACCGCGTTGACCCGCCCGTCGGGCCAATAGCGCTGCTGGCCGCGCCGGACGTCACGCAGCGCCTGCCAGGTGAGGTTCTGCTCGCCGTAGGCGCGCATCACCCCTTCCGACTCGTTCGCCGCGTCCCAGAGAAAGGGTCCCTTCTCCCTGGTCGGGGTGTCGATGAACTGCTCCTGGCTGCAGTAGAGGCACGAGCGGGCGTTCAGCCTCCACACGGCGTCGAGCGTCCGGTTCCCCGACGAGAACGTCGCCATCGGCTCGTCGGGCATCGCGGCGTGCCGAGCGATCGCCACCAGCTGGTGCGTGCCGAGAGGCTGGCCCGGGTTGTCGACTTGGAGGTAGCGAAAGCCGCAGTAAGTGAAGCCCTCGAAGGCTTGCGCGCCCGACCCCATGATGTAGGAGAACGACAGGTTCGTCTCCTGTGTCCCGTGCAGCGTCGAGACCTGCCCGCCGGGGTCGAGCAGGTAGCCGACACGCCCCGTGACGGTGACACCGGGTTGACCGGTCGTGAACTCCACTCGTGGGCGCGCCGCGTAGACGGCGCCGAAGTCGGCCACCACGGCGCCACCAGGCAGCGTGTGGACGCGCACAGGCGACACCATGTGCTCCTCTATCCGAGTGCGCTGGGGGTACATTTGCGTGAACGGCGCCGTGCCGACGGGCCCGATGACCGTGGCGGTCGCCCAGGCGCGGTCGTCGTAGTCGGGACCCGACCACCCGGTGGGATGGGCGCGCCCGTCGATCCACTCGACGAAGTCACCGCCGTCGGAGTTCCGCTGGGCGGAGGGAAGCCACTCGGCCGGGAGTTCGCGCCACGTGTCGTCCGACCCGAAGACGACGTGGCGGCCGTCGGCGTACCAGAGCGAGAGTTGGACCAGGAGACCGGGCGACGAGGCCGGCCGACCCTGGCCGCCGCCGTACCACCGGTGCAGGACTCCGAGCGCGTTGCGCCGACCGGGGCGGACGACGCCCGTCACGTCGACCGCGCGGGCGTATTGCTCGTCGGGGTAAGAGAAGCTCGGCCAGGCGTCGACGGCCTGGTTGTTGAGGAAGAGGCGGTAGGTGTGCGCCGCCGACAGGTAGGCGGTTGCCCGCCGCAGGCGGCCGGCCGGCGGCGTGACCTCAGTCCGCAGGTAGGTGACGCGGTCCGGCTGCGCCGACGCCCCGGCTGGCTGGAGCCACTGGGCCTGCCAGTCCGCCGTCCGGAGCGCGGTGGTGAATGCCATCGATGCCGAGACTGGTCCCCACTTCCCTGCGTTGCCCCGCGGCTGGAGGGTCCACTCGTAGGCGGCGTCGCCTTCGAGGGTGGGCCCGCCGTAGAGCACGAAGGCCTGCTGGGCCGTCGTCACCGTGCCGCTGTCCCAGACCTGACCCTTGTGACCCGCATCCGTGCGGCGGATGGCGATCCGGTACGCGGTCTGCATCGCCCCACGCCCCCCGGAGCGGAGCGTCCAGGCGAACTGGCAGTCGTCCGGGTCGATCCCCACCGCGGTGGTGAGGCCGTTGACCGTCAGGGACCCGGCTCGCAGCGGCCCTCCAGGAACCGCCTTGGACGCAACGTCGTCCGACCGCCTCGTGGCGCGCGCCGCAGCGGCTGCCGGCGCGGCCCCCTCATCGAGGGCCCCGGCGGCGACAGCCCCGGCGGACAGGGCGACGCCGGAGCCGAGGAAGGCGCGGCGGCCGAAGGAGCACCGGCCTGCGCTCACCCGATCCTCACCACCGTGCCGGTGGCCGCGTCGCAGAACACCACGGCACCGCCCTTCGTCACCGCGACGCCGGTGGGCGTGCCCATGCGGGTCAGCACCCAGCGCGTCCCGTCGCCGTCACCGGCCGCCGTCTTCACCGGGAGCGCGCCCGCGAGCGTGTAGAGGTTCCCCGCCGTCATCGCCCGGCCGTAGGGGCTGCCCGACTGGGCCGGGACGATCCGGATGACATGCATGAAGCCGTCGCTCAGCACGAGCGCACCGGTGGGCCCCAGGGCGATGCCCCGGGGGTCGTTGAGTTCGGCCCCGGCGCTGGTGGCCGCGAGCCCATCGGCGACATAGGGCCCGTAGCTCCCGGTCCCGCCCACGACGAGGCCGATGTTGCCGGCGGCAATGGCGGTGCCGTAGTAGGTCCCCGTCTGCTCCGTCGCCAACAGCACCGACTGGTCACCCTGGTCGGCCACCAACAGGTCATCGGCGAAGTCGACCGCCACGGCCACCGGGTCGAACAACTGCGCGCTCGCAATCGGCCCGCCCTGCCCCGCACTGCCGCACACCCCCGTCCCGGCGACGGTGTAGATGTGGTCGCGCGTGAGCGATTGGCCGAGGAGCTCGCCGTCCGCCGCGGCCACCACCCGGACCTTGCAGTTGGCCGTATCGGCAATGAAGACGTCGCCGCTGCGATCGACCGCGACCCCCGTCGGCTCGTTCAGCCGCGCCGACGTCGCCACGCCCCCGTCGCCGCTGTCGCCCGCCCTGCCGGTCCCGGCCACGTTGGCGACGGCGCCGGACGGCTCGATCACCTGGATCCGTTGCGCGTTCGCCTCGGCGACGTAGACGTCGCCGGTCACGTCCACGGCCAGGCCAGTGGGGTGCCCCATCGATGCACCCCCGCAGTGGCCGCCCGCAATGGTCACCGCATGGCCGGCCGAAAGCGCCACACCATACGAGTGGCCGGAGTGCACGGGGATCATGAGGACGCGGCAATGTCCCGTATCGGCCACGAACACGTCCCCGGCGCCATCGAGCGCGAGCGCCCCTGGCGAGTCGAGCGTTCCCGGGCCGAGCACGGTCCGCACGGCGGGCACCGCCGCGCCGGCGCCCGAGCTGCCACCCGTGACGACCACCGCCGAGGCCAACGACGCGACCGATACCAGCGCGCCGAGCATCCGTCTCCACCCTCCGCAGCGCCGCACGGGCCACATCTTGCCGGTCGACGGCCGTTGCCGCCTGTTCACCCCGTGCACGGCCCGCATAGGGTCAGGGAAATCGCCCACACGACACGAAAGGGGTTCCCTGTGGCAGCACCCGAAGAAGCGCTGAGCGCCGGCAACGTCATCCTCACCGGCGCCGACGGCGCTCCGATCAACGCGTACCAGGCCCGGCCCGCCGGTGACGGCCCGTTCGGTGGCGTGTTGGTGATCCATCATCTCCCCGGCTGGGACTGGTCGACCAAGGAGATCACCCGGCGGTTCGCGGCGCGCGGCTACAACGCGATCTGTCCCAACCTCTACGCCCGCCAGGGGCTCGATGTGGATCCGGACGATGCCGCGGCCGCCACCCGGGAGGCCGGGGGCGTGGCTGACGAGCAGTTCGTCAGCGACGCCAATGTCGCTATCGAAGCATTACGCGCGCTCCCGACCTCGAACGGCAAGGCCGGCGTCATCGGCTACTGCTCGGGCGGACGCCATGCCTTCCTCACGGCCATAAGTCTGCCCGTCGACGCCGCAGTCGATTGCTACGGCGCGTTCGTCACCGGGACGGTGCCCGACGGTTTCCCGCTCAAGGTGACGCCCCTGGTCGACCGTGCCGGAGACCTCCACTGCCCGCTGCTCGGTCTCTTCGGCAACGACGATCAGTTTCCCAATCCCGAGCAGGTGGACGAGCTAGAGGCCGCGCTCAAGAACGCCGGCAAGTCCTACGAATTCGTCCGCTATGACGGCGCCGGCCACGCGTTCTTCTCGGTCGACCGCCCGGCGTACCGGCCCGAGGCCGCCGTCGACGGCTGGCAACGCATCTTCGAATACTTCGGCACCTACCTGGAGGCTTGACCCATGTGCTCGTATCTCACCGTTCCCACTGACATTGCCGGCAGCGCGAAGGGCGCCCAGGGGTGGTTCAACGTCACGTCGGCGCAGGTGTACTTCGACCATCCCTTCCACGCGCCCTTTGACCACACGCTGAATATCGATTTCACGGACCCGGCGAAGGGGCCGGGTGCGCGGGTGGCCGTCGAGCTGAGTGCCGAGTCGGCGCGCCGCCTCATCACCAGCATCACCGAAGCGCTCGCCGCCGCCGGGACCGCCGCCTCTTGACCCCGACCGGTCCGGTGGCTTCTCGCCGGGCGGTGGCGGAATCGCGCAGGTAGCTTGCCGGCATGCGTTTTGGTCTCCAGATCCCCAACTTCACCGACGGCGCGCCGGGCGCGCTCTTCGACGAGGTCGTCGAGCGGGCGAACGCCGCTGAAGAATCCGGGTACGACTCGGTGTGGGTGATGGACCACTTCTTCCAGTTGCCGCCGATGGGCGGTCCCTCCCAGCCGATGCTCGACGCGTACACGCTGCTCGGCGCGCTCGCCGCCCGCACCTCCCGTGTACGCCTGGGCGCGTTGGTGACGGGCGTCACGTATCGCAATCCGGCGCACCTGGCCAAGATCGTGACCACCCTCGACGTGATCAGTGCCGGCCGGGCCATCCTCGGGATAGGGGCGGCCTGGTACGACGTCGAGCACGAGGGGTTGGGCTTCGACTTTCCACCCGCCGGTGAGCGGCTTGATCGCCTCGAAGAGGCGCTCCAGATCTGTCGGGCCATGTTTGCCGGCTCGGCGCCGACGTTCGATGGCACGTACTACCGTACGCACGAAGCCCACAACATCCCTGCTCCGGTGCAGCCTGGCGGTCCGTCCATCCTCGTGGGTGGCGGTGGCGAAAAGAGGACGCTCCGCCTGGTGGCCCAGTACGCCGACATGTGCAACCTGTTTGGTGACGCGCCGACCATTGCCCACAAGGTGGAGGTCCTCCACCGCCACTGCGCTGCCGTCGGCCGCGACCCCTCCGCAGTCACCGTCAGCCGGCTCTCCACCCTGGTGCTCACCGAGAACGAACAGGAAACGACGGCCACCAAGGACTTCCTACGGCAGGTCACCGGCGAGGAGCCGTCGACGTCGAACGTGGGGACGGCCGACGAACTCGTCGCGCAGGTCGATGAGCTCGCCGCCGCCGGCGTCGACTATTTCATCTTCAACATGCCCACCGGCACCGCCGAGACGGTGCGACGTGTGGGCGATGCGCTCGTGGCGCGCTTCGCCGACTGAGCGGTTTAGGAGGCCGCCGCCACCACGGTGAACTTTCCCTGGTGTCCGGGGCCTGCGAGGCCGTTGCCGGTCCCGACGGTTGCCGGGTTCAAGGGGTTGCCCGTCGTGGGGTCGAGCTGCGGCACCTCGCCGGAGTAGAAGTACAACGGCTTGCCGTCGAACGTCAGCTGGTGGGTGCCGTCGGCGCGGCGGATCTCACCGAGTGACTTCTTTGTCACACCGGCGCCCGCCTGAACCGCCGCCGTGGTGAGCACCGGAGGCCAGGTCACCGCACAGGCGCCGGTGCAAGTGCTGTGACCGTTCGGGTCCTTGCTGTAGCTGTAGACGACCACGGGAATGGCGCCCATGCCCTGGAACATCGCGGCCGCGAGCACGGTCGCGCCGTTGGGTTGCTTCTGCGTGGAGATCGGGATGGGACCGACGGCCGGGAGGCCGTTCTTGGCCGCAACCAGCCACCACACGCCGCCCCAAGGCGGTAGCGGAGCGGCTGTCTCCATGAAGTTCACGCCCGTGAACTGATCGGGCTTTGGGTCGAACATGTAGAGGAGTTGACCCGCGTAGGTGACTTGGTCCGCTCCGAGGTCCTTGCGATACACCACGCCCAGGAGGTGCTTGTTCACCCCCGGGCCGGCGACCGGCTTCCCGACGGTCGTGAGAGCCGGCCAGTCAGCGGTGGGGTCTGTCTCCGACCCGGTGCACGACAGGGACTGGTTGCCCACCGTCTGGACGGTCGTGGTGCACCCGCTGGGGGTGTTCCGGCTGAATTCGTACAGTGTGTAGCCCGAGAACTGGCCGGATCCCACCATGAGGACTGTGCCGTAGGAACTCGGCTCGGCCGAGATCACGGACCCGGCGGCCGTTGCTGTTGCGGCCGAGGCTTCCGTGACGGGCAGGACAGCCAACGTCGCCGTGCCGGCTCCGATCGCCACCGCGACGGCCGCCACACGTCGGACGGTCGAGCGCCAGGCGCGGCGCGGTGCATCGGTTCGCCAAGGGACTTGTGCGCGCGTGAACATGCTCTCATTGATGCAGATCCGAGCACGGGGCGACAGGATGCGACCACACCGTCTTCTTGCGTGCCACCACCACCACCACCACCACCAACGTCGTCGCGATAGCGCGACTGGGCGCGCAACAATCGCGCCCTACCAGCACTCAGTGGCTCGAACGACTTCCTCCGTGACCTCCAAGGTCGTGGAGTGCCGTCCGTGCTGCCCCCTGGCCACACATGCCGTGTACGCCGCCACCTGGCGGAGTCGCTGCAGAACAGAGGTAGACGCCACGGAGTGCGGTGCGGTAGGGATTCCATCGGACGGTCGGGCGGAAGACCATTTGACGCAGTGACACGGCGCCGGCGCTGATGTCACCGCCGACGTAGCTCGGGTTGTGCGCTTCGGTGGCGGTCGCCGTCGAAGTCGAACGAGCGAGCACGAGGTCGCGAAACCCAGGAGCGAACCGCTCGATTTGCTTCTCGATCCGATCGGTCATGTCCACGTCGGATCCGTTCGGGACGTGACAGTACGCCCATAGCGTGTGCTGACCTTTTGGGGCGCGTCCCGGATCGACCACGCATGGTTGCGCCACGAGACAGTAAGGGCGCTCCGTATGCCGGCCTGCATTCACATCGGTCTCGCTCCGCGCGACCTCTTCGAAGGTGCCGCCCACGTGCACAGTGACGGTTTCGCGACACGCCGGCGCCGCCCAGGGAACTGGTCCGTCCAGCGCCCAATCGACCTTGCACACCCCAGGCCCGTAGCGATACCGGGACAACGCCCGGGCGTATCGCGGTGGGAGTCGGTCCCCGGCGAGCTCGAGCAACTGGCGCGGCGTCACGTCGAGGACGACGGTCGGCGCCGGTGGAAGATCGGCCAGCGATTTGACCAGGCAGTTCGTCTCGATCCGGACGTCGAGGGACACAAGCTCGGCCACCAGGGCGTCGACGATGGCCGCGCTCCCACCCTCCACGACGGGCCAGCCGTAGCGGTGTGCCAGGACGCCGAAGAGACGCGGGAACGCGCCCGAGAGCGGCGCATGCAGAGGCAGCATCGAGTGCCCGGCAGCACCCGCGATCAGTGCGCGAGCTTCCTCGGTCCGGAATTGGCCGGCCATTGCCTGCGCGGAGGTTAACGCGCGAAGCCCGAAACCGGCTGCCGCAATCGGGTGGCGCGGCATGGAACGCATCGTGCCGAGGAAGACGGGCAGGATCTTGTCGGCGTCTCGCACGAGCGAGCCGAAGGCGCGCGTATACGCCTCGCCGTCCGCTCCGAGCGACGCGGCCACGTCGGCCACCGTCCCGCCGACGCTGGCGGCGCGGCCACCGTCGAGTGGGTGCGCGAACGCCACCGCGGGTGTCAGCAGTCGCACCCCGCGAGATGAGAGGTCGATGTCACGGAACGCGGGTGAGGCCAGTAGCAGTGGGTGCACGGCCGAGCAGACGTCGTGGCGGAATCCCGGCAGCGTGAGTTCGGCAGTGCGGCAACCGCCGCCCGCATCCGGGGCTGCCTCGTAGACATCGACGCTCAGTCCGGCACGGGCGAGTGTGAGGGCCGCGACGAGCCCGTTCGGTCCGGCTCCGACCACGGTCGCATCGGATCGCCTCACCGGCGTCTCACAGTGCGACCGTCCGGCCTTCCTCGGCGGCGATGACCGGCAGGTCGCGCTCGGCGAACCGGGCGAGTGTGCGCTCGACCTCGGCGTCCGTGCGCTCCGGGCGATGATGGAACAGGACGACCCGTCGCGCCCCTGCCAGTTCGCCGAGCCGCATGGCGTACTCGGCTGCGGCATGCCCGAACGATCCTTCGGCCGCCACCTCCTCTGCGCGAAGGTGCGAATCATGGATCAAGAGGTCCACCCCGCACGCCAACTCGAGCGCACTCTCGTGGTACACGCCGATGCCTTCGGGTCCCGTCCCGAGTGCGGTCGGACAATGGTCCGGGATGTACGCCACGGACGTGCGGCCGTCACTCACCCGGTATCCCACGGTGTGGGCTCCTTTATGGGGAACGTCTCTGGCCACGACCGAGAAGCCCTCGGCTTCGAAGGCGCCCTCGGGAACGAAGCCGAACTCCCAGTCGCCACGAAGCTGGGAAGGACCGATCGGGAAGAACGGTGGGGACATCATGCGGGCCAGGAGGTCCGCCGCGCTCGTGTGATCCTCTGCGGGAAGCAGGAGGTTGACGTGTGATCCCACGCGATCGCCCGATGGGAAGAATGGCAGGCCTTGTACGTGATCCCAGTGCAGATGCGTCACGAGGAGCGACCCTTTGAACGGGCGCTCGCCGAGCAGCTCTTGCACCCGTCGCAGCCCGGTCCCTGCGTCGAGGAGGAGCGACGGTCCGGCATCGTCGTCATGCGACACCGCGACGCATGACGTGTTTCCGCCGTAACGGATGAAGTCGAGACCGGGTGCTGGCGTGGACCCTCGGGTCCCGCAGAAGGACACGCGCACGGAATCAGTCTCGCGCGGCGTCCTCGCGGCGATGACCGGACGACAGCTCCTCGAGATGCGAGCGCTCGATGAGTTCTGCCTCGAACATGGCCACTCGACAGGGCGTCACGGCGATGTTGCTCGAGGTACGAACTCCTCCCTCGAGGTGTGCCCGCTCTCCGAGCAAGGCGCCCGGCCCATATTCGGCGAGGCGTTCGCCTCCGCGCTCCACCCGCACGATCCCGTCGAGGATCAGCAGGACCTCGGTACCCGGCTCCCCCTCCTCGAACAGGGTCGTCCCGGCGGGGAAGCGCTCGACGTGCCGCTTGCCGCCGCCTTGCATCAGTTGAGCGGAGAGGAATGTCTCGAGGGCCGACTCAACTGCTGCGACCAACGCCTCGGAGTCTTCGTCGCCCCACGGGCTGTGCTTGCCGAAGGACTTTCGGTACCAGTCCTTGAAGTCCGTCAACCCCGATTTGTGCGAGAGCTTGTTGTCGTCGTCGTACACCCAGTGGCGGGGGAACTTGCTCGCGCCGATGAGCGCGTGCTCCGACCGGCCGTCCGCGTGGAGGGTAAGCGAGAGTGTCGTCCACACCAGGGGCGCCTGCCACTGCACGAAGGGCTTTCGGCGCACGGGCCGCGGCGCGGGGACACCCGTGCGACCCCCACAGGTCTGGACGAAGCGCACCCATCCCTCGCCACGCTCGGGATCATGCTGGATGGTGGGGAGCTGCACGGCCTGGAAGCGGTGCTTCAGCGCCCTCAGATTCACGAGCGTCGTCCCCATGAGCCCACGTCCCGAGTAGCCGCAGTCCACGATCTTCCCGGAGGGGTCGACCGAGATGAACGCCCGGAGCTCGTTGGCGAAGCGGAAGCGGTCCTCGTCGCGCAGACGCTCCACATCCATACCCGCCGTCGGCGGCGGGGGGTCGTAGTGCGTGATGCCAGAGTCGAACGCCAGGCGTTGGGCGCCTTCGATCGCCTCAGTGGGGATCCACGACAGCGAGGTGACGACCGCTTCGTGGCGGGTGGCCCTGTCGGTACTCATGGGTCCAGGGTGCGCCCGGAGCATGCCGCATGACGAGTGTGGTGACAGGCGTCCAAGGGTGTGCCTAACACCACCATTGCCGGGGTGATCCCCACCTGTTCGTCCATCTCCAGGTGTGTGAGAACTGAGTCAATGGTTGACGACACGGGTGGGCCCCGCACGATCTCGGTGCTTTTGGCCGACGACAACCTGATCGTCCGCGAAGGCGTGCGGGCCCTGATCGAGCGGCACAAGGACCTGCGCATCGTGGGGGTGGCGGCCGACTACGACGAGGTCGTGAACGGGGCCAGGGAATTGGAGCCTCAGGTTCTGGTCACGGACATCCGCATGCCCCCGGCGTTCAACCGGGAAGGCATCGACGCGGCGAAGGAGGTCAGAAAGCGCCACCCGGGGACCGGTGTGGTGATCCTTTCTCAGTACGACGACCCCGAGTACGCGGTCTCGCTTCTGGCGGAAGGCTCAGCCGGCTACGGCTACCTCCTGAAGGACCACATTGCCCAGGGAGACCAACTCGTCGACGCGATTCGCGCCGTGGCCAGCGGTGGCAACGCGCTCGACCCAGCCATCGTTGACGCCCTCGTCCGACCGGTGACGACCCACGGAGGCCTGTCGCCGGCCGAGGAGGCGCTGCTTGCCATGGTCGCTGAGGGCAAACCGATCAAGGCCATTGCCGTGGCCCGAGGGTTGCCGCCCGAAGCGGTCGACGCCGAAGTTGAGGCGGTCTTCGTGAAGCTGGCCGAGGGGGTCTCGGCCGGGACCGAGGGTGCGCTGCAGCGGCTGCGGCTTCTCCATCAGGCGATCGTGGACCGCGAAGAGCAGGGAGAGACGTTGTCACGACTGCTGCCCGGTGGGTTGGCCGAGAAGCTTCGCCGCGACGGCCGGAAACTGGGCGAGACCGAGCGGGTCATCGTGACGGTGCTGATGAGCGATATCCGCTCGTACTCGAGCATCGCCGAACACGCCGACCCTTCCCAGTTGGCCGGGCAGCTCAACATCCACCGCGCCGCCATGAACGGTGCCATTCTCGGCGAGAACGGCACCGTCATGCAGTTCGTCGGAGACGCGGTGATGGCGGTGTTCGGCGCTCCGTTCGAGCAGGAGGATCACGCAGACAGGGCCGTTGCGGCGGCCCAGGCCATGCACGAGAACCAGCGGGTCATCAACGACCGGTGGAGGGCAGAAGGCCTTCCCCCCTTCGGTCTCGGGCTCGGACTGTCGACGGGCGAGGCCGCGGCAGCGCTCCTGGGTTCCGAGGAGCGCCTGGAGTACACCCTCGTCGGCGACACCGTGAACATGTCCCAACGGCTTCAGCAGCTGGCGGACGCAGGGGAGACGGTGGTCTCGCAGGCGACGGTCGAGGCGTGGCGATCACCTCGGCCGACGGTGGCCCTCCCTCCCCAGCTGGTCAAGGGACGCGAGACCCCGGTCATTGCATACAAACTGGTGGAAGGCGCATACCCAGGCGGTGGCGCGGCGAAAGAAGGAATCTGACATGGATGCCTTAGTCATAGACAAGGTTCGCAAGACCTTCGAGGCGGAGAACGCACCGGTTCGAGCCCTACGGGGTGCCAACCTGATCGTGCCGTCGGGAGACTTCATTGCCCTGATGGGTCCGTCCGGTTGCGGGAAGTCGACCCTGCTCAACCTGATCGCCGGACTGGACGTGGCGGACGAGGGCACCATCACCGTGGCCGGCGAGCTGGTCACGGGGCGGACCGAAGACGAGCTGTCGCAAATGCGGCGGCGTCACATCGGCATCGTCTTTCAGTTCTTCAACCTGCTGGAAGGGATGACGGTGTTGGAGAACGTCGCGCTCCCCGCCGTGATTGCCGGACGGAAACGCAAGATGGCGGAGAGTCGGGCGCGCGATCTTTTGGATCTCCTCGGCATCGGCGACAAGGCAGCGACGGTGCCAGGCATGCTCTCGGGCGGTCAACGCCAACGGCTCGCCATCGCGCGCGCCCTGGCCAACGAGCCCACTCTGCTTCTGGCGGACGAACCCACTGGGGCGTTGGACTCAGAGGGCGGGCAGGAGGTCGTTGAGCTCCTGAGTCGGCTCCACGCGGGCGGACAGACGATCCTGCTCGTGACCCACGATCAAGGTGTCGCGTCGGCCGCCGCCCGCATCGTCAGGATGCGCGACGGGCGCATGGAGGCGGCGGAGGACTCGGACGTCCCGGTCGCCGTGCAGTCCTGAGCAGGGTGACGAAGGGCGACGTCTGTGACCGTGCCGGGTGACGTGAAGCTCGAAGTGGCGGAGTCGCCGCCTGTCGTCGATGCCGAGGCCGGCGCTCCGGCTCTCGGGTGGTTCCGGCTGCTCCACGTGGTGCTGCTGGGATTGACGATCGGCGGTGTCGTTGTCGGTGTGCGCGTCGTGGTGCCCGGCGGCATGGCGCCGGTCGACGCCGCTGCCTTCGGCCTCACCGTCGTCTGGGCCGTCGTCGGATTTGTCGACACGCGTGGGCGGGAACGCGCCGGGAGCAACCTGTCACCGTTCCATCTCCTCGCCGCAATCGACGCGTTCGTTGCCATGGTGGCTCTTACCGCTGGCCGTCAGGCGGCGACCCTGCACCCTTCGGCCGGCGTGCGAGACGTGGCGACCCTGGCCGCCGTCCTCGTCACGGCGATCTCGTTCCACTTCCTGCTCGCCCTTCCCGATGGTCGCCTCCACGATTCTCTACGGCGTGGCGCCGTCGGAGTCGTCTACGTGGCCGCACTCGGCGGTGGCGTCGGGCTCGTGGCGACGCATCACTCCTTCACGGTGCTTGACGGCGTCATCAGCTGGGCGATTGCGGCCGTGTTGGTGCTTGCTCCCATGCGTGTCCGTTACATCGCGTCCATCGGACACCGGCGCGAACGCATGCAGTGGTTCGGTATCGGCGTGGCGCTGGCCGTGACGGTTGCGCTTGGCGCGACGGTGCTTCATCTGCTCGTCGGGTGGCCCGGGCCCCTCGGCGCCGTCGCCGCTGCAGGGACGGTCCTGGTCCCGTTGGGACTCCTGGCCAGCGAGAGCCGACGCCTGGCGCCGCACGGGAGCCGGGGCCTGGTGCAGGTCCTCGCGGTCTTGGGGTTTGTGATCGTCGTGTCCGCCATCTACCTCGTTCTGGTGCTGGGCCTTGGCCATGCACCGAAGACCACGGGTGACAAGGAGGTCCTGGCCCTCTCCATGGTGGCGTCGGGTGTGGCAGCGCTCATCTTCGTTCCCGTCCGTGAAAGGTTCCTGCAATCGTCGACGCGCTTCGTCTATGGGGCTCGTGAGGCGCCGGACGAGGTGCTCCGGACCTTTGGGAGCCGGCTGACCCGGGCCATCCCCATGGACGAGCTGTTGTTGCAGTTGGCGGAATCGCTGCGGAAGACCATGACGCTCACCAGCGCGGAAGTCTTTACGGGGGCAGGGGAGGTGCTCGAACGCACGGCCTCGGTGCCCGACCTGGGACCGGGTTCGATCGTCGTCTCTCCAAGGGAGCGACCCGTGGTCACCCGCGCCGGGGTGTCGGGCACGGCCTGGGCGTCGATCTGGCTGCCCGCCCTCCTGGCCGGCCGCCAAAAGGAGCAGATCCGCGTCGCTCCGGTCAGTCACGCGGGAGAGTTGCTCGGACTGATCGTCGTCGAGCGGTCGTCACAGGCGAGCGGATTTTCCGAGGACGACGATCGTGTTCTCTCGGACCTGGCTCGGCAGGTGGGGCTCGCACTGCACAACTCCCAGCTGGACACCGCGCTGCAGACCACCCTCGACGAGGTCCGCAAGCAGGCGGATGAGTTGCGTCAATCAAGAGCCCGTATCGTTGCGAGCGGAGATGCCGAACGGCGTCGCATTGAACGGAATCTGCACGACGGTGCGCAGCAGCACCTCGTTGCTCTCGCCGTCAACCTGCGGCTGGCCCGGGACATCATCGTCGATGACAGCGACGCTGGTCTCGAGATGCTCGACGAACTTGCCGGAGAAGTCCAGGAGACGATTCAGGAGCTGCGACAGCTGGCCCACGGGATCTATCCTCCATTGCTCGTCGACAGCGGGTTGGTCGAAGCGCTCCGCGCCGCGGCCAACCGGAGCCCGTTGCCGGTCGATCTCTCGACCGAAGGAATCGGCCGGTACCCGTCCGAGACCGAGGCGGCGGTGTACTTCTGCTGCCTCGAGGCACTGCAGAACGCGGCAAAGCACGCCCCCGACGCGCGGGTGGAGCTGCGCCTTTGGGAAGAGGCAGGCGGGCTGCTCTTCACGGTGTCCGACGACGGCCCCGGCTTCGACCCCGACCGGGCGCAAAAGGGCCACGGCTACATCAACATGTTGGACCGCTTGGGCGCCATCGGCGGCACGGTGCGCTGGGAGTCCGAGATTGGCAAGGGCTCCGTCGTGCGCGGTTCGGTGCCCCTCGTCTGAGCGGGCGCGACCAACTAGACGGAGGAGAACCCTTGCTCGTCCCGCTCCTCCCAGAGCCGGCGGAGGGTGTCGGCGCCGAGGTGCTCCTTGTTGAGATAGGCGCGGGCGCCGCTGGTCGCCACCTCGGGAGGGAGGTCGCCGGCGTCGTAGGTGGAACAGAGAATGACGACGACGCCTGGCTGCTGGGATACGAGGGTGCGAGTGGCCTCGATCCCGTTCATCTCCGGCATGTTGATGTCCATCAGGACGAGTGCTGGCTTCAGCTGCTCCGCCAGTGTGACCGCCTCGCTCCCACTGGACGCCTCGCCGACGAGCTCGAACTCAGTGGTCCGCCGGAGGACGGCCTTCATGGCCGACCGGAACGGGGCCTGATCGTCAACGATCAGGACCGGAAGGCGATCGCTCATGCGTCCATTTTCGCGCCGGATTGGCTCCGGTCACCCTGGTGGTGCCACACGGTTGGTGGGGGTGGTGTCACCCTCCCCCGGGGTCGCTCAGATAGACGAGCACGGCTTTGACGCGGCGGTTGACGTCGCGCTCCTCGCTCAGCCCCAGTTTGGAGAAGATCGAGTTGGTGTGCTTCTCCACCGCGCGCTCGGAGACCTGCAGTGAGGCGGCGATGGCGGCATTGCTCTTGCCGGTGGCCATCTCGCCCAGGATTTCGGACTCCCTCGGGGTCAGCCAAGAGAGATCGGACTTCCGGCGCGAGGACTTGGCCGCTATGAGCTCGTCCACGATCTGGGGGTCGATCATGGAGCCTTCTTGGGCGACGATGCGGATGGCCTGGGCGAGCTCGTCGGCTCCGGCGACCTGCTCCTTCAACAGGTAGGCACGACCGGCGGACCCGGTTTCGAGAAGCGAGAGGGCGTACGACGGTGTCTTGTACTGGCTGAGCACGACGACCCCGACATCGGGCTTGTGCTCGCGCAGCCACGATGCGGCCTGGATCCCTTCGTCGGTTCCTGTCGGAGGCATCCGGATATCGGTCACCACCACCTTGGGCGACTCGCTCTCGATCAGGCTCAGGAGTTCCGGCAGGTCGGCGGCGCGACCGACCAGATCAAAATCGGACTCCCCTTCGATGATGCGCGAGATACCCTCCCGCAACAGGGCGTTGTCTTCCGCGAGCACCACCCGGATCTGCGCCATGTGGGCGTACGGTAGCGCGCCACTCCTGCCCGGCCGGGGTGTGGTGCTGACCTGCCGATTCATGACAGAGCTCAGGATCGAGGCGGGTCATCAGGCAGGCACTCGACGCCGGTGATCCTGGTCGTACTCCAGGGGTTTCCGGGTTCCAACTCAGCCCGTCGCGCGGTCAACCTGAAAAGTCGGAGATTCGGCCCCCTGGTCCACGAAGGCGACGATCTCCTCGACAGCCGAGGCGATGACGTCGGGATTCGTGCGGATCACCCAGTGCCCCGCGTCGACCGGACGGGGCCACAGGCGCGACGTCCACTCTTCGAGCCCGTCCAGCAGGGCGGGCGTCACATATCGATCCCGCAGCGGGATGACCAGTTGCACCGGGACGTCGGTGTGCCGTGCCTCAGGATGCAACATCCGGCTGCGCACGTTGGCGCGATAGAGCTCGACCCCGTGGGCAAAGTCGGCGGCGAAGGTCGGAGCCGGCCAGCGGTCGTCGCTCGGTGCACCTTCAATTCGATGCAGGGCCCGAGTCCATAAGGCGGTGGCTCGTTTATTCCTTGCCATGAGCTCGGGAACGAGGGGTAGGTGGAAGAACGCGATGTACCAGGAGTGCAGAGCCTGTCGGAATGATCGCGCCAGGTCCGGGAGCCTCAGCGTGCGATGACGACGAGCCCACAGTCCGGCGTGGTCGAGCGGGGGTCCAGAGATCGAGGTGTAGCTGGCGAAACGATCGGCCAGCGCCTTCGTGGTCACCGCTTCCCAACCCTGGATCGATCCCCAGTCGTGCGCGACCAAGTGGACGGGAGCGTCGGGACTCGTCGCCTGGACCACGGCGGCCATGTCATCGACGAGCAAGGGGAGGGCGAAACCAGTCCGGGATCCCGGTGTATCCGACTTGCCCGCGCCCCGCACGTCGTATCTGACGACGTGGAACGAGCCGGCGAGGCGTTCGGCGACCGGGTCCCACACTGCGCTGGTGTCGGGAAACCCGTGCACCAAGAGGATCGTCGGCCGTTCCGGTTCGCCCGCTTCGGTCACGTAGAGGGACAGTCCCGCTCCTTGGACCCGTCGAGAAGTGCTCACGGCGTCCCACTCAAGCACGGCGTCACGACGCTGTCGAACCTGCTCACCGCGAGTGCGGGCAGGCTATTTGGACGGCGCCAGCGCTGTCTTGAGGTCCCGCAGGGCGGCCTCGAGCTCTGCGGCGCGGTTGCGTCGAGCGGCGTCGGCGGCCGCAAGCTGCTCGCCGGTCGGCCGCCCGCCTCCGGAGCGCAGCAAGTGATCTGCCTCGACGGCAAAGGCCAGTCCCCGAAGGCTCTCGGCACACCTCGTGCACATTGCGGCGTGCGTGTCGTCCGGCGCCGACGCGGCGGCGCGTGCAAGACCCGCGACCGCCTCGTCAACCTGGACGGAGACGCTGGCCCTCCGTTGCGCGTCATCCGTTTCGGCTTGTGACAACACAAGGTCGCGCGCGAGCTCGGCTGCCGTCACCGCTGGCAGCGTCAATCGGTGCCAGTTCGCCTCACGTCCCTGGCGCTTCGTTCGGGCGATGAGAAGGACGACCAACAGAATGGCGAGAAGGATCACGACGCCGAGGAGGACCCAGCCCCAAGGTGAAGAGCTTGATGTCGCCGTGGCTGCCGTCGTCGTGGTGGTCGTCGGGTGCGTGGTCGACGTCGTCGTTTCGTGCGATCGCGTGGTCGTCGTGACGGGCGCGCTCGTGGTCGTGGTGGTTGGCACCGCCGTCGTCGTTGTCGTGGGCGGCGTGGTGCTGGTGGTCGTGGTGGGCGGTGCAGTGGTGGTGGTCGTGTCTTGCGCGCCGGCGCCCGTCGCGGCGAAGCCGATCAGAAGCGGAGCTGAGGCCACGAGGATCAGCAGCGCGACACCTTTGGACCCCCCGGCCTTCATGACGACAGCCTAGATACCCCGAGCCCCATCGCGGGTGGGACGGTGAGGGCTCCTCGGGCCGAGCGCCCCAGTCGTGCGGTGGGCACGAGACCCATTGGGGACTGTTCCTCCGGCCTGGGCAGACGTAGATTTGAAACGTGCGAAGAAGCCCTAGAGGGCCTGGCGGTGCTTCGCGTCTGGCGAAGTCTTCTGTGCCATGACGTCTGCGTCGCAGGCGACTGAGCGACGGCAGCTGACTGTCGTCTTCACCGACCTCGTCGGGTCGACCGAACTCGCTTCCGCGCTCGATCCCGAGGACTGGCACGAGGTGCTCAACTCCTACCAGCACAAGGTCGCCGAGATCGTGGCGGCGCATGGTGGCGTCGTCGCGCAGTTCCAGGGTGATGGCGCGGTCGCCTACTTCGGCTACCCCGAGGCGTCGGAGTCGGCGAGCCGGGAGGCCCTGGCGGCCGCCATGAACATCACCGAGGCCATCGAAGTGCTGGGCGTCGCGCTCCCGCCCGCCCTTGGCATCGGCGATCTCCGGGCCCGGGCGGGCATCCACACCGGCGAAGTGCTCGTCGCGGCTGTCACGGCTGGTGGTCAGGGACGTCTGCCTGACGTCTGGGGTCAGGTTCCGAACATGGCGGCTCGGTTGCAGGCCGTGGGCAACCCGGGCCAAATCGTCATCAGCGGCGACACGGCGCAACTGGTCGCCGGGTACTTCGAACTCGAATCTCTCGGCTCCCTCGAACTGAAGGGCATCTCCGACCCCGTTCCCGCGTTCGCAGTGCTCCAGCGAAGCGGGGCACGGCACCGACTCGAAGCCGGTCCTCTCAATGCGTTTATTCCACGTACGGAGGCCCGGACATGGTTGAACGAGCACTGGGAGGCCGTCCAAAGCGGGTCAGGAAGACTCGCGTTGGTCTCGGGTGAGCCCGGGATCGGCAAGTCGAGATTTCTGCTCGAGTTCGGCAACGAGCTCGGGTCCCGTGGGTACACCGTCCTGACCATTCTGTGCAGCCGCCGGATGGTGTTGAGCCCGCTGCACCCGTTCGGAGAGGCGATGGAGGAGCTTCCGGCGACGCCGCGAGAAGCGGCGGACTGGGTCGAGGATCTCGCTCGCAGTGGACCACTCCTCCTCATCGTCGAGGATGTGCACTGGGCGGACCCGAGCACGTTGGAGTCGGTACACGTGATTGCCCATGGCAGCGCCCCGGTACTCGTGGCGATGAGTGCTCGACCTGAAATCGAAGATCATCAGCACATCCAGCCTGACGGGCGGTTCGCCCTGACCGGCCTCGACGGCGACGATGCACGCGCACTGATTGAGCAACTTCCGGAGTCGGACCGATTGACTCGTGAGATGCGCGCTGCCGTCGTCGAGCGGTCTGAGGGCGTGCCGCTGTTCCTCGAAGAGCTGGCCCGGGGCGTGGCGGACGGCCCAGAGAGTCTTGGCTCGGCCCTTCCGACCACGCTGTCAGAGGTCATCACCGCGCGGCTCGACCGAGTCGGCGGCGACGCCAAGCGTGTCGCTCAGGCCGCATCGGTCATCGGCCGCACGTTCGATCGCCCGGTTTTGATCGCGGCCACGGGACTTGAAGGGCCCGAGCTCGACGCCAACCTCCAGCGACTCCGCGAACACGCCGTCGTCGAGCCCACCGGAAAGGTGGAGGAATTGCAATTCCGTCACGCCCTCTTCCACGAGGCGTCCTACCGATCGGTGTTGCGAGCCGACCGTGCTCGCATCCATGGCGCCGTCGGAGAGATGCTCGTGAGTTCGGGCCGTGCCGTCGTACGCCCTGAGATTGCCGCCTACCACCTGGGCGCGGCGGGACGCGCGGTGGAGGCAGTGCCACTTTGGAAGAACGCAGCCCATACCGCACGCCTGAACGCCCGGTTCAGGGAAGCCGCAGGTCATGAGCGTGCGGTGCTGGCCCTCGTCGATCAGCTGCCCGAGGACGACCGAGAGCTGACCGAGCTGAAGTCCCGCAGCCGGCTGGTGATGTGTCTCACGACCGTCGACCAGAGTTCACCCGAGGCACTCGAGGAGTCACGTCGGGTCGAGGAGCTCGCCCGCCGGTTGGGGGAGCGCGAGATCCTGCTGCGCAACTACATGATCCTCATCCCGTGGTGGCAGGCGAGTGCCGAGTACCGAACCAGTAATGCCATCTTGGCCGAAGCCCGCAAGGAAGCGCTCCAGCTGAACGACGAATGGACCCTCCAGCTGATCACGACCTACGAGGCGACGACGCGGATCTGGCAGGGAATGATTCGAGAGGGTCTCGAGCAGATGCGCACTTCCTACGCCACGCGCGGTCTCCCGCTGGAACGGAGCTTGCAGGAACTGCCGCCTACGCTCTCGGTGGAGCTGTTGGTGTTGGCGGCCCCTCGTATCGCGGCCGCGCTGGCGTGTTGGTTACGTGGGCGCTCCACTGAAGCGTGGAAGATTGCCAACGATGTGCTGCACAGCACGACAGAACGCCGGGTGCCTCAGGCTCAGGCCGTTGCCGCCGTGACGGCCGCAATCATGGCTCAGCTCGATGGCGAGCGTGAGGTCGTGCTCAAGCTGTCGAGTGAGGCTCTTCACGTCGCGGACGAGGTGAGCACGCGGCAGTGGAAGCAGTGGGCGCGGTCGTTCCAGTGGTGGGCTGGCGAGGGCATCGAGGAGCCCGAGCTCCCTGGTCCGTTCCTGCGACCGTACTTTCAGATGCTGAGCGCCGACGACGAGCGGGTGGACGATGCGCGTGCCATCGCCGTCCTCACCGCCGCTATCGAGACGTCGAATGCGACCGGAGAGCGCTTCTGTGAAGCGGAGATCCTCCGGGCGCGGGGCGAGAGACGGGTCCGGGCGGGATCAGCGGAGGCAGACGAGGACTTCCGCGCCGCTGTGGATCTGGCTCGACGGCAAGGGGCCAAGATGTTGGAGCTGCGGGCGCTCACCAGTTGGGCTCGACACTCCTCAGCATCTGACGGTGTACGCGAAGAACTCGCCGCATGCATCGAGGATGTGGCATCGGGTGGTCCGAGCCAAAGCCTGGACCGGGCGCGCGAGGTCATCGAATCACAATGACCATTCCTGATTGGAGCGACGACTTCCTCGACAGCCTGCGCGGCCATGGGGATCCGCCGGCCGATGCCGTGGTCAGCGAGCTGTTCCGCGGGACGGGCGATGCAACGTCCGCCTTCCGGACGCTCGTCGTCCAGCAACACGAAGTCGCAGATAGCGACTTGGCCTCCTTCTTGGATGGAGACGTCGACCGACCCGACTGGCTGGATCCCGACCGGGTGGCCGCCGGACAGGAGTGCTTCGCCGGCTGGGGTTCGCACGTGTTCACCGCCCTCTACGCGGCAGCCTTGCCCTCGGCGTACGCCTGTTGGCGCGGCGTGCAGGTGTTGGGGCTCACCGCGCGGCTCGAGACCGATGCCAAGCGCCGGCTCAACGAGACAGCACAATTTCATCTCGACATCATGGAACCAGGAGGTCTCGAGCACGGAAAATCGGGTTTCTCCGACGTGCGTCACGTCCGCCTGATGCATGCCGCCGTCCGCTGGCTTGTGGAGAACGACCCCCGGGTGCACTGGGACCCCGAGTGGGGGACGCCGATCAATCAGGAAGATCTCCTCGAGACCCTCCTCACCTTCACCGAGATCGTGTTCGAGGTCTTCGACCGCACCGGCGTCAAGTATTCGCAGAAGGAGGCCGACGACTACCTGCACACCTGGTCGTACGTCGGGTACCTGCTTGGGATCCGGCCCGATCTGCTGCCGCTTACCCGCGCGCAGACGTCGGTCCTCATGCCAATCGTCCGTCGCCGGCAGTTTGGCGCCAGCGACCCGGGTCACGCACTGACCACAGCCCTCTTGGCGCAGGGGTCGCGCTTGAGCCCGCCGGGACTGCGTGGCCTGCCGGCGGCGACCGTGCGGTACTACGTCGGGGATCACACGGCGGACCTCATCGGCGTGCCCCCGGCCGACTGGACTCGCTACCTCTTCGCCCCGATGGCGGATCTAAGCCGCACGCTGTCGGTCGGGTGGCTGCACCAGCGGTTCTTGCGAGCCCTCTCCGACCGCGTCGGCTTCGGCATGCTGTCGCTCGCGGTGAAAGGTGAGCGCTTCGGCGGCCGGCCCGCCTTCGCGGTGCCGACCGGACTGGCAGCACGCTGGGACCTGCCCCCCTCCGTCCCGCGGCAGCCGCCCTCCAACGACGCAATCGCTGCCATGACGGACCCCGTCCTGCGCAATCTCTGGATCACTCAGCGCTATCACGAATTGGCCATCGAGTTGCGCGACTCCGGTGCTGGCCAGGACGCGACGTGGTGTGCCTTCGCCGTCTGGGCCTCCAAGACCGCCGGCGCCACCATCCGTAAGGAGCTCCTGCCCGCCAAGGCGCAGCGCCTGCTCTTCGACAACGAGATCACCCGGGCGGCGCTCCATACCTTGCGCGAGGGTGTGGCTGGACACGCGTGGACGCTGTTGTTCTCGCACGAGCCCTTGGGCCGTGCCGTCGAGAAGGTCACCGCC
Organism: Acidimicrobiales bacterium; assembly: GCA_036490155.1. Classification (GTDB taxonomy): domain Bacteria; phylum Actinomycetota; class Acidimicrobiia; order Acidimicrobiales; family RAAP-2; genus Bog-473. Next base: position 60,396 of record DASXEK010000067.1, read on the forward strand.
GACGTCTCGACCGCGATCGCGGCGGGGAACGTGCTGGTGTTCGCCGAGTTGGCTCCGCTTTTCGGCACTTTGATCGCGGCGCGCCGAGGGCCGGGAGTCTCATCGCCCGACGATCTGCTCACGGCTCTGACGCCGGCGTTGTCGGCGCTCGAACGCTCCGGGGTCGACACCACCCCCGTCCGGGGCGCCTTCAACGCCTACGCGCAAGCGCTCACTTCCGCCAAGGACCGGGCCGCCCTCATCCTGGCGGCCAACACCCTGGCGGTCTCCCACGAGCAGCAGCGCCTGCAGTCGGCGATTCAAAGTGCGTTGAACGCACCCATCTCGGACACGTTGAGGGAGGTGGTGGAGCAGGATCTGCTCAGTCATCTCCCCAGTGCCGAAGTGCGCGGAGTGCTCGACCACCTTACCGACGACGTCTGCACCGCCCTCGACCAGGCCTGGGACGTCGCCCTGACCGAGGCGATCATGCAACTGGTCACGGCGGCGGAGACCTTCGACCTCCGGCGCGACGTCCCACCCATCGACGGCGTGCTGTTCCCTCCGGCCCTGCGCGACCTGGTGGGGACACCAGCCGAAGAGGTCGTCGCCAGCTGGGACCGGACCCGCGGCACGGGCCAGCCCTCCGGTGCGGACGATTGGTGCGACCTCGGGGACCGGATGAACTACATCGTCAACCTGTTCCGCTCTCGCCAGCGTGACACCGCCCTCTTCGACCCTCCGTTCACCGTCGAGCAGCTGGCTGCCATGGCGCAGGGGCAGGTGCCGGCTCCGCCGCTGTAACCGAGGAGGCGCACAGCCCACTACCCTGCGCCTAACACACCAGGGAGGAGCCCATGCAGCTCGACGTCCACGTTCCGCGGTTCACCTGGCCCGGCGGTGCCGGCGCCATCGGTTCGACGTTCGCTTCGCTGGCCGAGACGGCAGACACCATCGGAGTGCGCACGCTCTCGGTGATGGATCACTGGTTCCAGATGGACTTGATGTGGCCGGCCGAAGAACCGATGCTCGAGGGGTACACCACCCTGTCCTTTGCCGCCGGCAAAACCGATCGGTTGCGTTTCCGCCTGCTCGTCGGCGGGGTCACCTACCGGCATCCCGGCCTTCTGGCCAAAACGGTGACCACCTTGGATGTTCTCTCCGGGGGACGCGCCGAGCTTGGCTTGGGCGCCGCCTGGTACGAGCGAGAGCATCGAGGGCTGGGAGTTGCGTTCCCCCCGCTGCGCGAGCGGTACGAACGACTCGAAGAGACCATCCAGATCTGCTTCCAGATGTGGAGCGACGACAACGGCCCCTTCGAAGGCGCGCATTATCGGCTGGAAGAGACCCTCTGCTCACCTCCACCCGTCAGCGCACCCCGGCCCCGGCTGTTGATTGGCGGAAGTGGGGAGCGCAAGACCCTCCGATTGGTGGCGCAGTACGCCGATGCCTGCAACATCATCGGCGATGCGGCGACGGTCAGGCAGAAGGTCGATGTGCTGCACCGCCATTGCGCCGAGGTGGGCCGGAATCCGGAGGCGATCGAGGTGACTGCGTTGATGACGATCGCGGACGACGCCGCGCCGGACGTCATCCTTCGGGAGGCCGAGGCATTCTCCGCTGCCGGGGTGGATTCGATCGTCGTGCGCTCGACGGGCGCGGAGCCGACGCGTTGGTTGCAAGAGACGTGGGCGCCCGTGCTACCTCGGCTCGGGTCGATCGGCTGATGCTGTAACGCACCTCACGCTTCTCGGACCTACGCCGGTCCGTTATCTTGCACCTGCGGGCCGCTAGCTCATCCGGAAGAGCAGGGGACTTTTAATCCCAAGGTGCCGGGATCGAGACCCGGGCGGCCCACCACACCTCGCGGACAGTGCCCGGGTCATTGGACGCCCTCAGAGCCGATCGCTGGTCTTCGGGGTTTGAATGGATCGTGGCCGTTCCGAGACCTGGCGGAGGATGGGCAAGACGGATCCCTACTTGGATCGGGTGACGTCGACAATCTACGGTGGCGCGATGGGCGCCGTACCCGAGCTCGACCTGCTCAGGATCCGCAAGTTCTGCGAGGGGAGGATACCGCCGGAGCTCCGCAGCAAGGTGCGGGTGGAGGTCGGGGTGCGCGGCAAATCGGTCACCCTCTTCGAGTGTCGGCCGCCGTGGGACGGGCACGGCATGGAGTGGACCCGCCAGCCCATCAGTCAGCTCCGCTTCGACCGCGCAACCGCCCGGTGGACCCTCCATTGGGCCGACCGCAATAGTCGCTGGCATCTTTACGACTTCATCGATCCGGGAACTGTTGGGGAGCTCCTCGCCGAGATCGACAAAGACCCCACCTGCATCTTCTGGGGCTAGCCCCAGCTGGACGGACTACGGGAAGGGCGCCGCATCACTGATCTGGCGACCGGCCCAACGTGTCCAGCACCGCGTCCCGGGAGCACCCAGGAGCTGAGCCGAGGTAGTTCGTCAACTCCTCGTCGCTCAGATCGTGTGCCTCGCGAAGTCCGGCGATCAACATTGCGAGGTAGCCCGCCGACGGGGCTCCGGGCGTCACGTCGCGGAGTGACCAGGGCGCAGTGAACGTCACAACCGGCAGGCCGTTACGGCGCCCGGTGCACAGAAGGTTCTCATATCGCCCCGACCCGATCTGCCGGGAGAAGCCCGGGACCAGGACGTGATCCTCGATCTCGATGGGCGCCGACGGCCGACCGTTCTCCTGGGCCACCACGTCCTCAAACTGCGCCCACCCGATGAGGTAGGCCCGCGCCAGGCCGACAACCCCGTCGACGGGCTTCGTGTCGAGGAAGGCCGGGCTGCCACCCCAGAGCCTCGACTCGCCGGAGAAGTACAGCTGGTACGGGATCTTGAGAGCGACCGTGTCGAGCGGCGGGGTTTTGTCGCGGGCCCCTGCGTGTGTCCGCTTCGCTCCGCGAGGGCGACCACCGGCGATATAACAGGCGAACCGTTCGCCATCGAGATTGGACCCGTACGAGGCGTACCAAATGAGTCGGCGCTCCACCACGGACATTGTGGCGTATTCCGCCGCCATATTTGGAGGTACACATCTTCCGAACACGACCCACATCGAATGCTCACAAGCGCATGATCGACTGTGTGGCGATGGAACTATGAGGCGTAGCTGGACGGCCGTGCTTGTCGTGCCGACGGTGGCCGGGCTCGTCCTGGCCGCCTGCGGTGGGATCGCGCCAAGCACGCCGTCCACCAGGACCACCGCGTATCGGTGGGGCGTCGTCGGCAATCAGGGGAAGATCGCGCAACTCGAGCTCGCCAGGCCGACTCGGGTGGGCGGCGTCAGCGGGACGATCGTGCAGATCGCAACCTCGAACTCGGACAGCTACGCGCTGACCTCGGACGGCGAGGTGTTCGCGTGGGGCGTGAACAGCTACGGGGAGCTCGGCGACGGCCGCCAGACGCCCTACGAGACCCGCGCCGTCAAGGTCGCCTTCCCGGCTGGTGTGAGGATCGTCGCCCTGCCGAACCCGATGCCCTTCGACGCCGGGCTGGCCATCGACTCGACCGGACACGTCTGGGGCTGGGGGCTGAATGGCGACCACGATCTCTGCCTGCCTGGTCTCATCGAGACGCGCCCTCAGCAACTCCCTCTCAGTGACGTGACGCTGGCGACGGGGGCGCGGACGCACGCACTCTTCTATTCGAAGGGCACGGTGTTCGCCTGCGGTGGGGGCGACGCCGGCGAGCTGGGGAACGGGTCGACGGCTCCCAGTGCAGCGCCGACACCCGTCGTGGGTCTGCCGAGCGGCGAGAAGGTGACCGCGCTCACCTCTTCGTGGGAAGGCTCGGGTGCGCTGCTGGCGGATGGTTCGTACTTCAACTGGGGCTACAACGCCGCGGGCCAGCTGGGCAACGCAACCTCGGCCGATAGCGCTGCGCCGATCAAGGTTGCCCTGCCGGGGCCGGCCTCCCAGGTGTTCCAGGGCGGCAGTGGACCGACGAATGGCCAGACCGTCGCCATCCTGCGCGACGGTTCGGTGTGGACCTGGGGGAACAACACCAAAGGCCAACTCGGCATCGGCACCAGGACGAATTCCACCACGCCGGTCCGTGTGCACACGCCGCCCGGTGTGCGCTTCGTGAAGGTGAACTCCGGCGGCTACGCCAGCTACGCCATCGACCGCTCCGGACACCTGTGGGCGTGGGGTGGCAACGACAACGGGCAGTTGGGAACAGGCACTGGACGCGTCGAGACCCTCCCGGTCGACGTGGGGATCCATCTCCAACAGGTCTCTTCGACCGCGAGCAACGTGGCGGGGTTCGGATAGGGGACCAAGGCCGGACGGAAACCGGTCTCGACCGTCAAGTCGCCCTCCGCGACTGAGGTTCCGTGCGCGTCAGCCGTCCCGCACGGCGCGCGCCACCTCGGCCGCACCGCGCTCGCCGATGACGAGCGTGTAGTGGTTGACGTCATCGACGACGTTGGCGCGCAGGTCGGGGAGCTCGTCCTGCCAGTGCCGCACGACCTCGTCGGGGATCAGCGACGACGGCTGGTTGAGGAGGCCACGCGGCGCGCCGATGAAGCGGATGGGACAGCCCACGGCGCGGAGCGACTGTGGGATCAGGTCAGGCGCCACCATCTGCTCGGCGCCGTCGGTCCGCACCGCCGGTTCGACGACGCGCGACCGGTACCCGCCTTCCGTCGGTCGGAGGTCGTAGCGCAGGTAGGCCTCGACGTCACTGCTCCATTCCTCCATCGCCGGGTGGGCCCGCCAGAAGTCGAGGTAGGACTCCTCGGTCGGGAACACCATGGTCAGGCGGTCGATCGCCGGTCCCAGCACGACATCGATGACCTCGTCAGGGTCGATGTCGTCGGGCGCGTCGTCGGGCAGCGGCAGCGGCAGGCCGCCGTCCGCCAGCACGAGTCGCTCGACCAGCTCGGGATGCGTGGCCGCCAGGACCACCGCCACGTAGCCACCCATGGAGTGGCCCAGCACCACGACCGGCGGTTCGCACAGCGCGCGGATGGTCGCCGCGCAGTCCTCGGCGTGGGCGCGCATGCCGTAGGGGCCCGGCAAACCGGCTGAAGCGCCGCGTCCTCGAAGGTCCGGGGCCAGCAGCGTGATGTCGTCACCGAGGTGACGCGCCACCACGGCCAGCGACATGGACGATGCGGTGATGCCGTGGATGCCGAGCACGGCGCGCGACCCCGAGCCGAAACGGGTCACGTGCAGCTCGCCGCCGTGTACCTCGACCGACTGTTGGCCTGTGTCCGCCATGGCACCTCTTCCTCGCGAGCAGGACCCGGCCGGAGCATACGCACCCGATTTGTCGCCTGGTCGGGACCTCTGCCAGGGTGGGACCGACATGACGGCGGCGGGCTCGACCCCGACGATGGCGACGGTGCTCCAAGAGCATTTGCGCGCCAGCGGCCTCCCAGCAGACGCGGGCGACTCGGAGCTCTTCGCGGTGGTGAAGGTGGGCCCGATGCCGTACCCGATCCCCAACACGCGGTCGCGCAAGCGCGCCGTGCGCATTCACGACCTCAACCATCTCGTCTCGGGGTACCGCACCGATCGCGAGGGCGAGCTCGAGATCAGCGCGTGGGAGTTGGCGAGCGGCGGGTGTGGCCGCTACGGCGCGGCGTGGGTCCTTGACTTCGCGGGCCTGCTGGGCGGGTTCTTCGTGTGTCCGGGTCGCACCGTGCGCGCGTTCAGGCGCGGCCGCCACCAGCAGAACCTCTATCCCTACGCACCCGACGAACTGCTTGCGATGGACGTCGATCGGGCCCGCTCGCTGACGGAAGCCGCGCCGGCCGGCGTGCTCGCCGGCCTCCCGGCCCCCCTGCACCTCGGCGTGCTGACCCTGGCCGCGCTGCCGGTGGCGGCGGCCATGTCGCTGCTCTGGTGGGTGTTCTATCCCGCCTGGCTTCTCACGCGACGCACCCGGCGCGCCGGATAGGCGGAGTTGGAGCGGCGCCCGCCGGTAGGCGCTGGCGAGCGCGCGGCCGGTAGCGTACCGAGCGCGCCATAGCGCCACACCCTGGGGAGGCACAGTGGAAACCGAAGCGGCAATCTTGTGGGAGCGCCCCGGAGAATGGATCGTGGAGCCCATCCAGCTCGATTCGCCCAAAGACGGCGAGGTGCTGATCAGGCTCGCCGCGTCCGGCATGTGCCACTCCGACGAGCACCTCGTCACTGGCGACATGCCCGTGCCGCTCCCCATGATCGGCGGCCACGAGGGCGCCGGTGTGGTCGAGGAGGTCGGCCCCGGGGTGACGGAGCTCAAGCCCGGCGACCACGTGGTGCTCGGTTTCGTGCCGGCCTGTGGCAAGTGCCCCTCGTGCGCCACGGGGCATTCCAATCTCTGCGACGTTGGTGCCATCCTCATGGGCGGCCGCCAGATGGACGGGACCATTCGGCATCACGCCCGTGGGGAGGACGTGGCGACGATGGTCTGCCTCGGTACCTTCGCCCCCTACACGGTGGTCAACCAGGCGTCGTGCGTGAAGATCCTCGACGACATCCCGCTCGACAAGGCCTGCCTCGTCGGCTGCGGCGTCACCACAGGGTGGGGATCGGCCGTCTACGCGGCGGACGTGCGTCCGGGCGACTACGTGGCCGTCATCGGCATCGGGGGCATCGGAGCCTCCGCCGTGCAGGGCGCCCGTCTCGCCGGGGCCGAGATGATCTTCGCCATCGACCCGGTGGAGCTCAAGCGCAAGCTGGCCCCATCTTTCGGCGCCACCCACACCGCCGCGTCGGTCGACGAGGCGTTCGAGCTGATCCAGCGCGAGACGTGGGGCCGCATGTGCGACAAGGTGATCTGTGCCATGGGCATCGGGCAGGGATCGATGATGGAGTCGATCCTCGGGCTCACGGCCAAGCGTGGACGGGTGGTCGTCACCAACATCCATCCGATGACCGAGATGGATGTCACGATGAACCTGATGCAGCTCACCATCATGGAGAAGCAGGTGGTGGGCAGCATCTTCGGCTCGGCCAACATCCACTCGGACATCCCGAAGTTGTTGAAGCTCTACCGCGAGGGCCAGCTCGATCTCGACTCGATGATCACCAACACCTACAAGCTGGGCGACATCAACCAGGGCTATCAGGACATGAGGGACGGGAAGAACATCCGCGGCGTCCTGGTCTACGACAACTGAGCCGCGGCGCGCTCAGACGGCCGCGCCGTGCGGCGTGGCCCAGATGTCGTTGCAGCGCTCGCACACCTCGTCGGGCACGATGCCGGCGCGCATGAGCATGCCGAAGGTCATGCAGCCGAGGCAGATGGCGAACGCCGACTCGAGCGTGGCTGCCACCACCAGCAGGCCGAGCACGAGCTGCGCGGCGGACCAGTAGCCCAGGACCGTCAGGACCAACGCGGTCACCGAGAAGGCGACGCCGATGCCCTGCGCGAAGCGCTTCGGTGGGCCGGCGACCGGGCGCGGCGCCACGCCGAGGCGCGGCGTGACGACCCGGGTGACGAGCTGGCCGAGGGGGCTCAGGGTGGGACCGGTGAGGACGCGCGCCACGAAGCCGTAGGCGATGACGGCGGTCAGCCACTTCAGGTCGAAGGCGATGGTGAGGACCGCCATCACCACGACGCCGGCCGCCACGAGCCGGGCCGAGACCTCGTTGACCGGGTTGGGGAAAGAGAGGAGCGACCGCACCCGGCTGGGCCGGCGCGCGGTGTCCGAGGTGGCGATCACGTTGCGTCGACCTCCTCTCCGCCGGGCCCTCCAGCAGGATCCGATACCCGACCAGTTTAGTCGGGATTCCTTTGGGTGTGCCCGGGCCGACGGCGAGCGACCCCCCGGCGAGCCGGCGAGCCCGCCCCGTCGTCAGCCCGCCGCGGGCACGGGCTGCGGGGGCGGGGGTCCCACATAGCGGGCCGCCGGGCGGATGAGGCGATTGTGCGCGGCCTGCTCCATCACATGGGTGCACCAGCCGATGGTCCGTCCGGCGGCGAACGTCGGGGTGAACATCTCGCGCGGGATGCCACAGGTGTGCATGACCACACCCGCGTAGAACTCGACGTTCGTGTAGAGCTGTCGCCCGGGTTTCAGCTCGGCCAGGACCTGCACCGTGGTGCGCTCGACCGACTGGGAGAACTCGACCAGCGGCCCGCCGAGCCGCTCGGTGACCCCGCGCAACAAGAGGGAGCGCGGGTCGTCCGTCTTGTAGACGCGGTGGCCGAAGCCCATGATGCGCTCGCCGTTCTCCACGGCGCGGCGCACGTAGGCCTCGGCGCGTTCGGGTGTCCCGATGGCGTCGAGCATGTCGAGGGCGCGGCTCGGTGCGCCGCCGTGGAGCGGCCCGGAGAGCGCGCCGATGGCCGCCACGATGGCCGATCCGAGATCGGCTCCCGTGGAGGTGACCACGCGGGCGGTGAACGTCGAGGCGTTGAAGCCGTGATCGATGGTCAGGATCATGTACTGCTCGATCGCGCGGGCATGCTCCTCCGTCGGCGCCTCGCCGGTGAGCATGAATAGGTAGTTGGCCGCGAAGCCGAGATCGTCCCGCGCCTCCAGCGGCTCGTTGCCCTCGCGCAGGCGGTGGGCGGCGGCGAGGATCGTCGGTACCACGGCGCACAACCCAAGGGCCTGGTCGGCCAGCTCGTCGGCCCCGATGTCGTGGGTGGGGCGCCATTCGAGCTCGGACGCCAGCACCGAGACCGCGGTGCGCAGGACCTCGAGGGGAGCGCCCCGGCGGGCCAGCGCGGGCAGCAACGTGCTGAGCCCGGGCGGCATGGTGCGCCGTGCGCGCACCTCGTCGGCGAACGCCTTCGAGGCGACTGCATCGGGCAGCTCCCCCCGGAAGAGGAGATGCCACACGTCCTCGAGCGAGCGTCGCTCCGCCAGGTCGACCGCCGAGTACTGCCGGTAGTGGAAGAAGCCCTCCTGCCCGCGGACGTCGCCGACGGTCGTCTCGGCCACGACGACGCCCTCGAGCCCGGCCGGCACATCGCCGCTCGTCTCGCCGGCGGGGCGGATGCGCGCCACGCCCATCAGGTCGCGCAGCGAGACCACGCCGACACACTCGTCACCGTCCACGACGGGTAGGTGGCGGTAGTGGTGCGAGGTGAGGCTCGCCCACGCCGCGTCGACCCGCTCGTCGGGGCCGAGCACGTCGGGCCGGGCCGTCATCCAGAGCGCCACCTTCTCGCGTCGGGGATCACCCGCCCCGACCGCGGCCCGCAGCAGGTCCCGCTCGGTGAGGATGCCCACGACCTTGCCGTGGTCGGTGACGACGACCGAGCCGGTGTCCACGTGCTGCATCACGCCGGCCGCCTCGGCCAACGTGACGTCGGCGGAGCAGGTCACGGCCGGCGACGTCATGAGGTCTCGCACGAAGGTTTCCATGCGACCCACTATGCCGCCCTTCCCGGCCGATTGTAAACGTTGATCAAGTCAATATAAAGTTCGAGCATGGACCGGCTGCTCACGACTGAGGAAGCCGCCCGCCGGCTCGGCGTGAAGGTGCCGACCCTCTACGCCTACGTCAGCCGCGGGCTGCTTGAGTCGCACCGTGACCCGACCCGGCGGGGCAGCCTCTTCGACCTGGCCGACGTCGAGGCGCTGGCCGTGCGCAGCCGCGGGGGTCGCCAGACGGCCACCCGGCTCGCCACGATCACGACCGGCGTGACGCAGCTCGACCAGGAGCTCGGGCCGCTCTACCGGGGCCAGCGCGCCACGGACCTGGCCGTGCGCGCCGGCTTTGAGGAGGTGGCCGAGCTCCTCTGGCAGTCCGAGGGCGCCGAGGGCGGCGGCGACTGGAGCACGCCCGACCTCGGCGAGTGCCCGCTGCGCCACACCTTCGACCGCATGCGCTGGGCGCTGGTGCTCTGCGGCGCCCGCGACCCCCTCCGCTCCGACCTGCGACCGGCCGCGGTGGTGCGGGCGGCCCGCCGGTCGGCCGCCGCCCTCGCCGACGCGGTCGGAGTGGCGCCTTCACCGTGTGACGACGACCGCGCCTCCATCGCGGCGCGCCTGGCCGCCCGCCTCACGACGTCCTCCGCCGCCGTACCCACCGACGCGGTCAACGCCGCGCTCGTGCTGCTGGCCGACCATGAGTTGGCGACCTCGACCGTCGCCGTCCGCGTGGCGGCGTCGGTCCGATCCGATCCGTACGACGCCCTCTTGGCGGGGCTGACGACGCTGGCGGGCCCGCTCCACGGCGGCGCCAGCCAGATGGCCTACGAGCTCCTCGTCGTGGCGGAGCGTGACGGCGCGGAACGCGCGCTCAATGCCGTGTTGCGCGAGCAGGGTCGGCTGCCCGGCTTCGGCCACACCGTCTACAAGAGCGGCGACCCCCGGTTCGGCGCGTTGCTTGCGTCGGCCGAGCCGACGTTGAGTGACGGGCAGCGCGCCGTGCTGCACGAGGTGATCGCGCTGGCTGCGGCGCACGACGTGCCGCTGCCGAACTGTGACCTCGCGCTGGCCGCACTGAGTTGGGGCGCCGGCATGCCACCCGACAGCGGGCGCACCATCTTTGCGGTTGCCCGCGTCGCCGGCTGGGCGGCGCACTACATGGAGGAGTTGACGGAGCGGCCGCTGCGCTTCCGGGCCCGCGCCGTCTACAGCATCTGACCGCGCCGCCGCCGCGGCCGCCCGCCGGCCCGCCGGTCCGCTCAGCCCGCCCCGATGACGATGGCCGACGGGTGCCCGCCCAGGTGGAGCGGCCTGCCTACCTTCCCGGTGGCCAGGGTCACCGGGACCAACCCCCCGGCCTGCTGGGTCACCCACGCCGTCGCCCCGTCGGCGCTCAACCCGACCCCCTGGGCGGCGCCGGGCAGCGCGACCTGGGTCCCGACGACCGTGCCGGCCACGGTGACCGGCACCAGACCGGTTCCGCCGCACACGTAGGCCACCGCCCCCGACGCGGCCACCGCGATCCCCGTTGGGTCGAGCCCCAGCGCCACGGCGGCGCCCGGGCTGCGCGTGGTGCCGTTGATCGGCGTCAGCGTCGCGTTGCCGAAGTTGCCGACCAGGACCTGTCCTGACGCCACGGCCAGGGTCTGGGGACCCGGTCCTACCGCGATAGCCGCACCGGCCTGCAGGGTGCCGACGTCGATCGGTGTCACCGTGTCGCTGCCGAAGTTGGCCACGAACGCCGTGGGCGGCCCCGATGCGGGCGCCGGCACGGAGACCGCGATCGCCACCGGCTCGGAACCCACCGCGATCGGCCGGCCGGCTCGCCACGTGCCGAGGTCGACCGGCGTCACGGTGTCCGAGTCCAGGTTGGCCACCAGCGCGATGCCCGCGCCGTGGGTCCCACCCGGCGCATACGCCACGGCGTCGGGCTCGACCCCGACCGTCGCCGTGTGGATCACGTCGTGCGTGGTGGGGTCGATCTCGTGCAGCGTGTCGTCGCCCTGCGTCACCACGAGGAGCGCGTGGTCACCTGCCGTATAGGCCAGCGCCGTGGGCAGGCTGCCGACGGGCACCTTCGCCCCGAGACGGTGCGTGTGCAGGTCCACCGGCGTGACGTCCATGCCCGGCAGCGTCACCGACGCGCCGGTGGTCACCCAGGCCACGGAGCGGACGGACGTGCTGCCGACGGGGCTTCCACACGCCGCCAGCGCCAGCGCCGGTGCCAGCGCCCCCAGCACCATGGCGCCGACCCGCATCCGCCCCCGCCGGCCGCCCTGCGCCCGCCTCACCCGCGCGCGCACGCCGCCCCCAGAGGCCGGTCGGCCGAGGCCCAGCCCGGCGACTCACCCGCGGGCCAGTAGTCACCCGTCACCCGGTCCTGCACGTAGTCGACGGGCGCCGGCAGGCCGGAGGCGAGCGCCGCCAACGCGTCGAGCAACGCCTCGACGTCGTCGCTCGACGTCCCCAGGCCGCAGCTGGCGCGCACCGCACCGGGAATGCCGCTGCGGTCGCCGCGCTGTACGGCCGCCCGCGCCTGGGCCAGCCCCGCGCTGCCGACGCCGAGGAGGCGGATCAGGTAGGGGTGGGCGCAGAAGCAGCCGTGCCGGACGCCGACACCGAATTCGGCGCTGAGCCGCGCCGCTACGAGCGCGTGGTGCATGCCGTCGACGGTGAAGGCGGCGACGGCGAGCCGGTCCTCGCCCGCGTGCGCGCCGTCGAGTGGCGGACCGAGCACCCGGACCCCGGCGATCGACCGCAGACCGTCGTAGAGCTGGGTGCACAACGCCGCCTCGTGCGCCCGCACGGCGTCCCAGCCGATCCGCTCCAGCTCGTCCATGGCCGTGCCGAAGGCGACCGCGCCGACCACGTTCGGCGAGCCCGCCTCCTCACGTTCGGGCGGTTCGGTCCAGATGACCTCGTCGAGGTCGACCAGGTCGACGGCCCCCCCGCCCGCCAGGAAGGGGTCGCCCGTCTCGAAGGTCGCGCGCGGTCCGATCAGCGCGCCCGCGCCGAAGGGCGCGTAGAGCTTGTGGCCGCTGAAGGCGACGAAGTCGGGCCCGGTGGGCAGCGGCCGGTGGGGTGCGAGCTGGGCCGCGTCGAGCAGGACGGGGATGCCGCGCGCACTCGCCGCGGCGCAGATCTCCTCCACCGGCGGCAGCCAGCCGGTGACGTTCGAGGCGCCCGTGAGCGCGAGCAGGGCGGGCCGCGGGCCGTCGTCCAACACCCGCACGACGTCGTCGACGCCGAACGTGCCCTCGGAGCCGCACTCGACCCAGCGGCGCCTGGCCACCCGGGCCCACGGCAGCAGGTTGGCGTGGTGCTCGACGACGGTCGTCACGACCACGTCGCTCGGACCGAGGCCCAGGCGGTAGGCCGCGTGGTTGATCGCTTCGGTCGTGTTGCGGACGAGGACGACCACATCGGAGCCGCCGGCCGGCCGGCGGGCGAAGCGGTGCGCGCTGTCGCGGGCCGCTTCGTAAGCAGCGGTGGCCCGCCGCGACTTGTAGCCGGCGCCGCGATGGACGCTCGAGTACCACGGCAGGAACTCGGACACCCGCTGGGCCACCGTCTCGAGGGCGGGCGTCGACGCCGCACAGTCGAGGTCGCGGTAGGGCCGCTCGGTGCCGTCGACGCAGGGGACGGGGACGTGCGCGCCGAGCAGGGCGGCAAGAGGGGCCTCGGATTGCACACCGTCACATTAGGAAGCGGCCACCACTCTCACGGTCAGCCCCTCGTTCAGCCCCCTCGTTCAGCCCCTCGTTCAGGCCTCAGGCTCCGGCCCGACCCCCGGGCCGGACGGGCGCCCGTCGCGCCGCCAGCACGACGACGTCGTCGGAGATGCGCTCGTCCGCGGTCATGGCGTCGATCACGAAGTCGGTCACCCCGCCGGGCTCCATGGTCGCCGCCGCACGCAGCGACGACTCCAACAGCGCGAGCCGGTCGTCCAGGTAGGCGCCGCGCCGCTCGACCAGGCCGTCCGTGAACATGACCAGGCAGTCCTCGTCCAGCTGGTACTCGTGGTCCTTGTAGTGACAGCGCTGGACGCCGAGGGGCGGTCCGGGTGGCACCACGAGCTCGAGCGCCCGCCCGTCCTCAATCCGCACCGGCGAGGGGTGCCCGGCCGAGGAGAACGTGATGACGCCGGTGGCGGTATCGAGCACGCCGACGAGGGCGGTGGCCAGCCGGGGCTGGCTGCCGGAGAGGGCGACGCGGTTGAGGCGCTCGAGCGCCTTGCCCGGAGCCTGCTCCTCCAGGACGACGAGGCCCAGTGTGTGGCGCAACCGGCTCATGATCCGGGCGGCCTCGAGGTCGTGGCCCTCGACGTCGCCGACCACGAGCGCCACCAGGCGGTCGCTCACGGGCACGACGTCGTACCAGTCGCCGCCCACCTCGATGCCCACCGCGGCGGGCAGGTAGCGGGCGGCCACGTCCCAGCCGGCGAGCTCGGGGATGGCATCGGGCAGCAGGTTGCGCTGCAGCTCGTGCGAGATGCGCCGCTCGCGTTCATAGGCGCGGGCGCGGCTCACGACCGAGCTCACCTGCGTGGCCAGCTGCTCGGCCAGCCCGAGGTCCTTCTCCGAGAAGTGGCGGCCCGATCCGGCCGAGACCAGGGTCACGGTGCCGATCACCTCGTTACCCCCGCTGCCGAGCGGCACCGTCATGTACGAGGTGAACCCGAGCAGCCGCAAGATCTCGTAGTGGCGCTCGTCGCGACTCGTCTCGCGCAAGAACTCCTCGCTCATGGAGTCGCTCCAGCGGGACCGTCCGCTGCGCATCACCTCGACCATCGGGTGCAGGCCCTCTGGGTCGGGCGGGTATGCCATGCGCAGCTCCTCGGTGAGCGCGCGCTTGTCGGGGTCGGCGTGCCACGCCGCCATGCGCCGAACCTGCCCGTCCTCCTCGGCGATGTCGATGATGCAGAGGTCGGCGAGCACGGGGACCGCGACCTGGGCGAGCCGCGTGACCATGTCGCGGTAGTCGAAGACCTCCGAGAGCACCTGCGCGGCGAGAAGGAGGAACTCGGTGCGCCGGCGCTCCTCGAGGAGCTCGTCCACCAGCTGCTCGCGCTCGGCCGCCTGGGCCGACGCATGCAGCAGTTCACCCAGGTGCCCGCCGACGGCGTCCATCAGCTCGACGACCGAGAGGTCGTGCTCGCGCGGCCGGGTGCTCAGCATCTTGACGATCCCGACGCACTCGCCTCGGTAGCGGATCGGGAACGCATACGCGCTCTGGAGCCCGTGCCGCACCAGCGCGTCGCCGGCGAAGCGCTCGTCGTGCGCCAGGTCCGCCACCCAGATGGGCTCGCCGTGCTCCATGACCCAGCGCGGCAGGCCGTCGCTCCCGCTGGTGGGATCGGCCGCCTTCTCCTCGGCGAAGGAGGGGGCGGCGGTGAGCGAGCGCGTCCACACGTGGCGGCACACCAGCGTCTCGCGGCCACTGCGCGTCCACAGCGTGGTGACGTCCCAGTCGAGACGGCGGCCGAGAGTGGCGAGGAGCCGCTCGGCCGGGGGGTCGTCGATCGGTGCGCCGGCCAGCAGTTCCAGCAGTTCGCTCGTCAGCTCGGACCACCGCTGCAGCCTGCGGTCGTCGCGCCGACGGAAGATCCCGACGATGACGCGGCCGGCCAGCGGATGCTCGAACATCGACAGGACGACTTCGGCGTGGACCTCGGAGCCGTCGGCCCGCTTGATCACCGCCGGCAGGCGCCGCCCGACGAGGTCGTCGGCCCGCGATCGCATGAAGCTGCCGAAACCCGCGCGCAGCTGGACGACCATCGATTCGGGCACCAGGTCGAGCGCCGAGCGCCCGCGCAGCGAGCCGTGGGGCCAACCCGTGAGTTCCTCGGCCGCCACGTTGGCGTAATGGATCACGCCGTGCTCGTCGGAGGCGACGACCGCGTCGCCCAGCCCGTCGAGCACGGCCCGGACCCCGGGGAGCGGCCACGACTCGGCGGCGAGCGCCGCGTCCGCTGCTGCCGCAGTCGCCACCCCCACCCGGGGCCCTGCTTCCTCTTCCCGACGCACCGCGGCCGCCACGCTGCCCGCCGGGCCGGCCGGCTCGAGCCGCGCCGTGAACCACACCGTCTTGCCGGGCTGGTCGCGCCGGATCTCGATCCCCCAGGCCTCGGCGAGCGACTCGACGATGCGCAGGCCGCGTCCGTGCGGTGCGTCCTCCGCCGGGTCCTGTGGGATGGGGAAGCCGGGGGCCTCGTCACTGACGCTGACCCGGGCCCACCGCCCGTCCGCCTGTTCGGTCACCGTGATGTCGACCTCGAAGGCCGTGTCGCCGTGCTGCACCGCGTTGGTGGCCAGCTCGGAGAGCATGAGGGCCAGGACGTCGATGCCCTCCTCGCAACCGCCCGGCAGGTGCTCGATGAGGAACCGCCGGGCCCGCCCGACCGAGACGCCGGCCGCCGGGAACCGCTGGGTGACGCTCGTGCCCCCTGCGCTGGCAGCGGAGTCCGCCGGCCCAGCCTCCTGGGTCGCCGAGACGGGCTCGTGCCCCGGGATCGTCGGGCTTTGCATAGCGGTTGCGCTACCTCTGCCCCCCAGGCCCGCCCTCTAAACGGCCCGCAGGGGGTGGACGGAGGGTACCCTGCCCCTGTGGAGGAGCGTTACGAGTCCGAACTGACCCGCTCGTCCGCCGTCCTCGATGGCGTCGACCAGGCGCTCGAACGTCTGAGCGCCGGCGCCTACGGGACCTGCGTCACCTGCGGGTCGCCGATTCTCGATGCCGATCTCGACCGCGACCCGACCCACCGCTTCTGCGAGCAGCACTTCTCGCTCGACGAGTAGCACTTCCCGGCAACCGCCGGGCTCGAGGAGCTGTCAGCCCTCGACCTTGAGCCCCTTGGCGGCGTCCAGCCGGGCGGCCACGTCGGGCCAGTTGACGACGTTCCACAGGGCGGCGAAGAAGTCCGCCTTCACGTTCTTGTACTGCAGGTAGAAGGCGTGCTCCCAGGCGTCGAAGACGAGGAGCGGGACCGAGCTCTGCCCGACGTTGGACTGGTGGTCGTAGACCTGCTCCACGATCAGCCGGCCCGCGAGCGGCTCGTAGGCCAGCACGCCCCAGCCCGAGCCCTGGATCGTCGACGTCGCCTGGGTGAAATGCGCCTTGAACTTGTCGAAGGAGCCGAAGTTCTCGTCGATGGCGGACCCGAGGGAGCCGTTCGGCTTGTCACCGCCGTCGGGGCTCTGGTTCTTCCAGAAGATGGAGTGCAGGACGTGGCCCGAGATGTGGAAGGCGAGCGTCTTCTCGAGCCCGACGATGGCGCCGAAGTCGTCCTTGTCGCGTGCGGCGGCCAGCTTCTCGAGCGTCTGGTTGGCCCCCGTCACGTAGGCGGCGTGGTGCTTGTCGTGGTGGAGCTCCATGATCTGGGCCGAGACGTGGGGCTCGAGCGCGGCGTAGTCGTAGGGCAGGTCGGGGAGGGTGTACTCGGCCATGGCGTCTCCTCTGTCGTGGGGTGGTGTCGGGAGTGGTGTGGGTGCTGCGTGCTGGACCATACCCGAAGCACCCCCAAATCCAACCGAAGACCAACTGCCATGCGAGCAGGTCGGGAACGTGTCTGCCTCAGGGCAGCCCAGGGCAGCCGACCGCCCTGGTCCGCCGCCCGCCGGCGCGGCGGCAACCCCTGGCCCTGTCGGCGCGGCGGTACGCTTGCAAGAGTGAGCACGGACCCCAAAGACCGCTGGCACGACCTCGGGTCCTTCATCCGTGAACAGCGGGGCACGGCCCGGCTCTCGCTGCGCCGGCTCTCGGAGCTGGCCGGGATCTCCAACCCGTACCTCAGCCAGATCGAGCGCGGGCTGCGCCGGCCCTCGGCCGAGATCCTCCAGCAGATCGCCAAGGCGTTGCGCATCTCCGCCGAGACCCTCTACGTGCAGGCGGGCATCCTCGAGGCCCCGGTCGGTGCCCCCGACCTGACCCGCGCCATCATGGCCGACCAGACCATCAGCGAGGAGCAGAAGCAGGCGCTGGTGCGCATCTACCTCTCGTTCCGCCGCGAGCACGACGACGAGGCCCCCCGCGGCACCGCCGAAGCGGCCGTCGCCGACGTGCCCGCCGACCAGGCGCACGACACGACGTCGCCAGGGGCAACCTCGACCACGCCCGACCAGGTCGCCACCGCCTGAGCGACCCGCCCCGGGCGCCCGGCGGCGCCCCGGGTGTCCGGAGGCGTTTCACCGACCGCCGGTAGGCTTCCGTCCGGCATGCGTCGGCTCGCGGTTCTCTCTCTCCATACCTCGCCCTTGGCCCAGCCCGGCACGGGCGACGGCGGCGGCATGAACGTCTACGTCCGCGAGCTGACCGCCGCCCTGGCCCGGACCGGCGTCGCCTGTGACGTGTTCACCCGCGCCTGGTCGCCCGACCTGCCCCCGGTGGTCGAGGTCGAGCCGGGCCTCCGGGTGCACCACGTGCGGGCCGGCCCGCTCGAGTGCGTGCCCAAGGAGTCGCTGCCTGCCGTGGTGGACGAGTTCACGGCCAATGTGCTCGGGCGCATGGCCGCCGCCACCGGGTCCGGCGGCACCCAGGGCGGTGGGCTGCCCTATACGTCGGTGCACGCGAACTACTGGCTGTCGGGGCTGTCGGGCCACGTGATCAAGCACGAGCTGAACCTGCCGCTCGTCTGCACGTTCCACACGCTCGACCGCGTCAAGGCCGAGTCGATGCCCGAAGAGGTCGAGGCGGACATGCCGCACCGGCGCGCCGAGGCCGAGGCGACCATCATCGAGTGCTCCGACGCCGTGCTGGCGTCGTGCACCGTCGAGGCCGACCAGATCGCGTCGCTCTACGGCGGCGAGCCGGGGCGCATCCGCATCGTGGCGCCCGGGGTGGACCACGCGTTCTTCGGGCCGGGGCACCGTCCCCAGGCGCGCCGGGCGCTGGGGCTCCCGCTCGACGGGCGCCTCCTGCTGTTCGTGGGGCGGATCCAGCCGCTCAAGTGCGCCGACGTCGCCATCGAGACGCTGGCCGAGTTGCGCGCCGCCGGCGGCGAGCCGTACCGCCTCGTGGTGGTCGGCGGGCCGAGCGGGCCGCACGGCGAGAAGTCGCTCCAGGGCCTGCACGACGTGGCCGACGCCCGCGGGGTGGGCGAGTTCGTGCATTTCATTGAGCCGCAGCCTCACGAATTGCTTTCGTCGTACTACCGAGCCGCCGACGTCTGCCTGGTCCCCAGCCGCTCGGAGTCCTTCGGCCTCGTCGCCCTCGAGGCGGCGGCGTGCGGGACGCCGGTGGTGGCCTCGGCGGTGGGCGGGCTCACCACCCTCGTCGATCACGGCCACACCGGATTCCTGGTCGACGAGCCCGACCCGGGCGCCTACGCGGCCGCCGTGCGCCGGGTCTTCGACGAGCCGCTGGCGGCCGAGCGCCTGTCGACGGCGTCGGTCCTGCGGGCCCGGCGTTACACCTGGCGGGCCGCCGCGGCGTCGCTGGTGGAGCTGCACGACGAGCTGGCCGCCGGCCGCCTCGTCGAGTGCGGCTGAGCGACTGAGCGGCTGACCGGCCCGCCCGCCGCTGCCCGTGCCGCTCATCGACCTGCCCGAGGACGAGGAGATGGCGGCGGCGGTCGCCTGCATCGACGCCTGGACCAAGCGGGAGCTCGAGGCGGACGGGCCGCTGGTGGCGGCCGAACGCCAGGAGGTGACCGACCGCACCGCGTCGTTTCAGTGGTATCTCCGCTTCAAGGGTGACGAGAAGGACTTCATCACCGTCTGGCTCACGCTCAAGCAACGCACGCTGTGGCACGAGGCGCAGTTCATGCCCGCCCCCGAGGAGAACAAGGAAGAGGTCTACGCCTACCTGCTGCGGCGCAACACCGCGTTGCTGGGCATGTGGTTCGCGCTGGGGCCCGAGGACGCCGTGTATTTAGTGGGCCGGGTGCCCGCCCGCCTGATCGACGACGACGAGCTGGATCGCATCGCCGGGGCGTCGGTCGTCTACACCGACGACAACTTCCCGACGGCCATGACCCTGGGGTATCCCTCGACCTACCGGCGCCGGCCCCGCCGCTAAGGGGTACCCACTCGGGGCGCCTCGGCTTTTCCGGCGGCGCGAAGCTGCGGTCGGTATCGTCGCGCGGGTGTCGAACCTGCTGATCGTCGGCGGCGGAAAAATGGGTGGCGCCCTCCTGGGCGGCCTGCTCGGTCGCGGCTCGATCGCCCCGTCGCTCGTCACCGTCATCGAGCCCGTGGCCGAGCGCCGCGCCGAGCTCGAGGACCTCTACCCGGGCCTGCGGACGCTCGGTGCGCCCGAGCCGGGCGTGCTCGACGAGAGGGCCGATGGCGGCGGGGTCGGCGAGGGTGGCGAGGGGATGCCGTTGCCGGGCGCCGTGCTGGCGGTGAAGCCGGACCAGGCCGAGGCGGCCTGCCGCGCCCTCGGCGTGAGCGGCGTGGGCGTGCGACGGGTGCTCTCCATCGTGGCCGGCGTGCCCTGCCAGCGCCTGGAGAGCGCGCTGGGCGGCGAGCCGGCGGTGATCCGTGCCATGCCCAACATGCCCGCGCTCATCGGGGCCGGCGTGGCGGCCATGGCGGGCGGGTCCTTCGTCCGGTCGGGCGACTTGGACTGGGCGGAGCAGCTGCTCTCGGCGCTCGGCACGGTGGTCCGCCTGCCCGAGCGCCTGCTCGACGCGGTGACGGGGCTCTCGGGTTCGGGCCCCGCCTACTTCTTCCTCGTGGCCGAGGCGCTCATTGAGGCGGGGGTGCAAATGGGCCTGGCGCGCGACGTCAGCCGCACGCTGGTGGTCGAGACCATGCGCGGCTCGGCGGCCCTTCTTGCCGAAACCGAGCGCGACCCGGCGGCGCTGCGGGCCGACGTCACGTCGCCGGCGGGCACGACCGCGGCCGGCGTCCGCGCCCTCGAGACCCGCGCCGTCCGTTCGGCCTTCATGGAGGCGGTGGCGGCCGCCACGGAACGCTCCCGCAACCTGCAGCGCTGAGCTGGGGCCGAGCACGCGGCGATGCCCCCACCGAGCCCGTCCGAGCCTCCTCGGCCGCCGGGCGGGCCGCCGGGCACGGTGTTCTTCCTCTCCGATTTCGGGACCGAGGACGAGTTCGTCGGCGTGGTGCACGCGGTCATCGCGGCGCGGGCGCCGGGCACGACCGTGATCGACCTCACCCACCACATCCCGCCCTTCGACGTGCGCTCCGGAAGCCACACGCTCATGCGGGCCGTGCCGCATCTCGGGGAGGGGGTCGTGCTGGGGGTCGTCGACCCGGGCGTCGGCACCGTGCGCCGCGGCGTCGGCCTCGCGGTGACGCTGCCGGGGGGAGGACGCATGTCCTTCGTCGGCCCGGACAACGGCTTGCTGGTGGCGGCCGCGGAGTCGGTCGCCGAGGCGCCCATCGCGGCCGCGGTCGAGCTGCGGCGCGATCCGGTGCCGCCCGACCGCGGCGCCACCTTCGACGGCCGCGACGTCTTCGCGCCGGCGGCGGCCAGCCTGTGCGTCGGCACCCCAATGGCAGACCTCGGCGAGCCCATCGATCCCGAGTCGCTGGTGCGGCTGATGGGCGGCGTGGTCGAGCAGGGCCGCCTGCATGACGGCCGAGCCTGCCTCCGGGCCGAGGTGACCTGGGTCGACCACTTCGGCAACCTGCAGCTGGCGGCGACCGTCGCCGACGCGCGGGTGGCCGGCATCCCGGCATCGGGGACCATTGCGTTGGCGGCGAGGGTGGAGTCGGGCCGCGAGTACCTCGACGGCCTGCCCCATTCGCTGGTCCCCGACGGGGTGCAGTTGCGCTGCGTCGAGGCGTTCGGCGACCTGAAACAGGGCGAGTTCGGACTGCTGGTCGACGCCAACGGGCATCTCGCCGTCGTGGCCGGCGAGGCCTCGGCGGCGCGCTGGCTCAATGTCGTGGCCGGTGAGTTGCTGATCCTCGCCTGGTAGGTGGTGGTGGGCTGGTCGCCCGGTTTGGTGTTGCTGCAACGCTCCTCGGTACCATCGAAGCGCAGTGAGCGAGGAACAGACCGCAACGCCCAATTCAGCGGCGTCGGACGCGCCGCCCGTGACCATGACCAAGCGGATCCCCGAGGCCACGGTGCTGCGGCTGCCGGTGTACCAGCGCATCCTGACGGAGCTCGTCCGCGCCGGCCTGCGCACCGTCTCGTCCGAGCAGTTGGCCGAACTGGCCCGCGTCAACGCCGCCAAGGTCCGCAAGGACCTCTCACTGCTGGGCTCGTTCGGGACACGCGGCTCGGGCTACGACCCCGCTTTCCTCATCGACCAGATCGACCGTGCGCTCGGCATCGACGAGAACTGGTCGGTCGCCATCGTCGGCATCGGCAACCTGGGCCGCGCCCTCACGAACTCCGCCGGCTTTGCCTCTCGCGGCTGCCAGGTCACCTCGCTCTACGACGTCGACCCGGCGGTGGTGGGCGAGGAGATCCGGGGCATGAAGGTCCGCCACATGGACGAGATCGCGTCGCTCCGCAGCGCCGAGTGCCCCGACATCGGGGTCATCTCGACGCCCGGCTGGGCGGCGCAGGGTGTGGCCGACCTGCTCGTGCGGTCCGGCGTCACCTCGCTCCTCAACTTCGCCCCGCGGGTGCTCCACGTCCCGCCGCACGTCCACCTGCGCTACGTCGACCTCTCGATTGAGCTGCAGGTGCTCGGCTTCTACCGGGCGCGCCAGGAGGCCACCACCCGCGCGGGCGGCGGTGAGGACGAGCGAGTCCCGCTCATCCGGGCGGTGGGGATGTCGCCCCCCCAAGACCTGGCCTGACCCCGGCCGGACCCTGAATTGACCCCAACCTGACCCCGCCCGAGCAGGCGAGTGGCACGCCGGGCGGCAAGACCGGCAGAATTGAGTTCTCACCCAGGAGGATGCACCGTGTCCGTCGTCGTCATAGGCCTGCAGCACACGCAGGCCCCACTGCCTCTTCTCGAGGCCACGGCGATCGCGGAGAGGGACCTGCACAAGACGCTGAGCGCCCTGAGCCACCGGCGCAACGTGCAGGAGGCCGTCGTGCTCTCGACCTGCCTGCGGACCGAGGTCTACGTGGTGGTGGACCGCTTCCACGACGCGGTGGCCGAGATCTACGACGTCCTGTCCGACCAGTCCGGCGTCTCGGTCGAGGAGCTGTCGCTGCACGCGATGATCCGCTTCGACGACGACGTGACCTCCCACCTCTTCTCCGTCGCGTCGGGCCTCGAGTCGGTCGTGACCGGCGAGACCGAGGTCGTGGGCCAGGTGCGGCGCGCCTTCGAACGAGCCCAGGAGGAGGGCACGACGGGCCCGGTCCTCTCCGCGCTGTTCCGCCACGCGTTACAAACCAGCAAGCGTGTCCGCACCGAGACCAGCATCAGCCAGGGGACGACCTCGTTCGCCTACGCCGCGGTGACCGTGGCCCAGGGCGCGGACGGTGCCGGGCTGCGCGACGCGCGCGTGGTGGTGGTCGGTGCAGGCGAGATGGGCCTCGGCGTCTTCCGTGCCCTGACTGACCTCGGCCCCGGAGAGGCACCGCGGCGCGTCGTCGTCGTCAACCGCTCGCCCGAGCGGGCACACGAACTCGTGCGCGACGTCGTCGGTGCCCCCTTCGCGGTGCGCGCGACCTCGCTCGAGCGGGTCGCCGCCGAGCTGGCCGACGCCGACGTGGTGCTGACCGCGGTGGCGGCCGAGTCCCACGTACTCGAGCTCGGGGACTTCGCCGGGGTCTCGGCGCCGCTACGGGTGATCGACCTGGGGGTGCCGCGTAACGTCGACCCGGCCGTCGCGGCGCTCGACGGCGTGTCGTTGCTCGACATGGACACACTCAGCGCGTCGGTGGCCCAGGCCCTGGGCGACCGCCAAGAGGAGGCGGTCGCCGCGCGCAGCATCGTGGGCGCCGAGGTCGACCGCTACCGCAGCGCGAGTCGCCAGCGGGGCGCCGCCCCGATCATCTCGTCGCTGCGGGCGCGGCTCGAATCGTTGCGCGTCGCCGAGCTGGAGCGGCACCGGGCGCAACTGGCCGACCTCAGTGAAGAGGAGTGGGACCACGTGGACCAGGCGACACGCGCCGCCCTGGCCAAGATGCTCCACGAGCCGACCATGCTGCTGAAGGAGACCGCCGGCACGCCGCGCGGGGAGCGCCTCGTCGAAGCGCTGCGCATCCTCTTCGACCTGTAGGCGCGCACCGATGGGATCCCCTCGGACTGCCGGCGCCGGCGGCAGCGTCCGCGCCATCCGCCTGGCCACCCGGGGCTCGCCGCTGGCCTTGCGTCAGGCCGATACGGTGGCCGCCCTCCTGCGCGCCGCCCATCCGGGCCTCGAGGTGGAGCCGGTCGTGGTGCGCACGCGGGGCGACCGGGAGCGGTCCGTGCCCCTCGACCAGATCGGCGGGCAGGGCGTGTTCGTCGCCGAGGTCGAGGCGGCCGTCGCCGACGGGCGCGCCGACGCCGCGGTCCACTCGGCCAAGGACATGCCCTCGGTCATGCCGGCGTCGCTCGTCTTCGGCGCGGTACCACCGCGGGCCGACGCCCGCGACGCGCTGGTCGGCTGTCGGCTGGCCGAGCTCCCGGCCGGCGCCCTGATCGCTACGGGCTCGGCCCGGCGGCGCGCCCAACTCGCCTATCTGCGACCCGACCTGGTGTTCTCGGACCTGCGCGGCAACATGGCCCGGCGGGTGGCCGCCGCCGGCCGGGACGGGGTCACCGCGGTCGTCGTGGCCGTGGCCGCCATGGAGCGTCTGGAGTGGCTGGACCAGGTGAGCGACGTGCTCGACCCGATGGACGTCCTGCCTCAGGCGGGTCAGGGCGCCATCGGCGTGCAGTGCCAGGCGGACGACGAGCGCACCCGCGCCCTGCTGGCCGCGATCGACCACCCCGCCACGCACCGCGCGCTGCGCGCCGAGCGGGCGGTGCTGGCGGCACTCGGCGGGAACTGCTCGGTGCCGGTGGGTGCCTACGCCGAGGAGGCGGACGCGGCGGCGGGGCCGGCCCCGGGCGAGCCGACGCTGCGGGTCTCGGGTCTGGTGGCAAGCGCGGACGGCCACACCATGGTCCGGCTGAGCCGGCAGGGCGACGACCCCGAGACCGTCGGTGCGGCGGTGGCCCAGGCGCTGTTCGACGGCGGGGGCGCGGCGATCGAGGGCTTCGACCCCGACGCCGGGGGATCCGTGGCGGCGGGCTGGGGCCGGGGCGCGGCGCGGTGACGGTGTACCTGGTGGGCGCGGGACCCGGCGATCCCGGCCTGCTCACGCGCCGCGGGGCCGCGCTCCTGGCCCGGGCCGACGTGGTCCTCCACGACCGCCTCGTCAGCCCGGCCGTGCTCGACCTGGCGGCGGACTCGGCGGAGCTGATTGACGTCGGCAAGCGGCCCGACCCGGCGCCGGGCGCAGAGGCCGGCTCGGGAGACCAGGACGAGCGCCAGGAGGAGATCGCGCGCCTGCTGGTCGAGCACGGCCGCCGGGCCGCGGTGGTGGTCCGTCTCAAGGGCGGCGACCCCTTCGTCTTCGGCCGCGGCGGCGAGGAGGTCGAAGCGCTCGTCGAGGCCGGCATCCCCTTCGAGGTGGTGCCGGGGGTGACGTCCGCGTTCGCCGCGCCCGCGGTGGCCGGCATCCCGGTGACCCACCGCGGCGTCGCCTCGTCGGTCACGGTCGTGACGGGGCGAGTGGGCGGCGCACCGGGGGCCGAGGCGGAGGCGCCGGACTGGGAGGTGCTTGCCCGCGCCGGTGGCACCCTCGTCATCCTCATGGGCATGTCGACGCGGGCCGCCATCGCCGACGCGCTGGTCGCGGGCGGGCGGTCGCCGCAGACGCCGGCCGCGGTCATCGCCCGGGCGACCACTGCGGCCCAGCAGGTGGTGCACACGACGCTCGCCGAATTGGCGGGCGTCGATCTGGAGTCACCCGCCGTCATCGTCGTGGGCCCGGTGGCGGCGCTGGCGCCGCGCGGCGCGGTCGCGGCCGACACAGGTGCCCTGTCGGGCCGCACGGTCGTCGTGACGCGTTCGGGGGAGCGGGCGGCCGCACTGGTCGACGCACTCGAACAGGCGGGTGCCACCACGATCGAGTTGCCGCTCACGCGCCAGGTCGATCCGGCCGACGGAGGCGTCGCGCTCCGAGCGGCCGCTGCGACGGTGCACGAGTGCCGCTGGGTCGTGTGCACGTCGGTCAACGCCGCCGACCGCTTCATGGCCGAGCTGCACGACGCCCGGGATCTGGGCGGCGTGCGCGTCGCCGCGGTGGGGAGCGCGACGGCCGACGCGTTGCGCCGGTCGGGTATCGAGCCCGACCTGGTCCCGGCCGAGCACAGCGCGCGCGGGTTGGTGGAGGAGTTCCCGACGGCGTCCGCCGCCGAGTCGCGGGGCGTGGTGTTCCCGTCCGCCGACATCGCCCCGGACACCATCGACGCGGGGTTGGGGCGCAAGGGATGGGACGTGCGGCGGGTGGAGGCCTACCGCACGGTGCCGGCGGTCGCGCCCGATCCGGAGCGGTTGACCCGGGTGGCGAACGCCGACGCCCTCGTGCTCACCGCGCCCTCGTCGGTGCGGGCGTATCTCGGCCTGCGCACGCCCGAGGGGGAGGCGGTGCCGGTGCCCGCGCACGTCGTCTGCATCGGGGCGACGACTGCCGCCACGGCGAGGGAGGCGAGCATGACGGGCGTCCACGAGGCCTGGAGCGCCTCGACCGCAGGGATCGTGGACGAGCTGTCCGACCACTTCGGGCACGCCGGGCCGGGCTCGCTCCCGGAATCCGGATCGGCGGCCGGCTCGTAGGCTGGTCGCCATGGCCGAGGCCGACGCTCACGCGAATCCCGGCGCATCCGGCTTCCCGGCGCGCCGCCTCCGCCGGTTGCGGCGCACCCCGGCGCTGCGCCGCCTGGTCGCCGAGGCGCGCCTGGGCGTGGACGACCTCGTGGCGCCGCTGTTCGTGCGCGAGGGCACCGACGCGCCGAGCGCCATCCCGTCCATGCCGGGAGAGGTGCAGCACACCATTGATTCGCTCGTCGTCGAGGCGAAGCGGCTGGTCTCCCTCGGCCTGCCCGGGCTGATCCTCTTCGGCGTTCCCGCCCGCAAGGACGCCCGGGGCAGCGGTGCGTGGGACCCCGAGGGGATCGTGCAGGTCGCGCTGCGCGCCGTGCGCAACGCCGTGGGTGACGAATTGGTCGTGATGGCGGACCTGTGCCTGGACGAGTACACCGACCACGGGCACTGCGGCGTGCTGGGTCCCGACGGCGAGGTGCTGAACGACGAGACGCTCGAGCTGTACCAGCGCGTCGCGGTGGCACAGGCCGACGCGGGCGCCGACGTCGTCGCGCCGAGCGGGATGATGGACGGGCAGGTGGCGGCCATTCGCTCCGCCCTTGACGGGAGTGGGCACGAGCGGGTGGCGATCCTCGCCTACGCGTCCAAGTACGCGTCCGCGCTGTACGGCCCGTTCCGCGACGCCGTCGATGTCACCATCGCCGGGGGCGGGGACCGCCGCGCCTACCAGCAGGACCCTCGCAACCAGCGCGAGGCGTTGGCCGAGATCGCACTCGACGTCGCCGAGGGCGCCGATATGGTGATGGTCAAGCCGGCCATGACCTCTCTCGACATCCTGGCGACGGCGCGCCACGCGGTCGACGTGCCCCTGGCCGCGTACCACGTGAGCGGCGAGTTCGCCATGATCAAGGCGGCGGCGGCGGCCGGGTGGATCGACGGGCCGGCCGTCGCGCTGGAGCAGCTCACGGTCATCAAGCGGGCCGGAGCCGACTTCGTCCTCACCTACTTCGCGGCCGAGGTGGCCGAGGAACTCGGTGGCTGACCCGGCGGAGCCCGTGTCCAACGCCGAGTGGTTCGCGCGGGCCGAGCGCGTGATCCCGGGCGGCGTCGACTCGCCGGTGCGCTCGTTCGCCTCGGTCGGCGGCACCCCCTACACGGTGGTCTCGGGGGAGGGGCCCTACGTCACCGACGCCGAGGGCACGCGGTACATCGACCTGGTCCAGTCCTACGGCGCGGTCTTGCTCGGTCACGCGCACCCGGCGGTCACCTCGGCGGTGTCGGCCGCGGCACGGCGCGGCACCACCTTCGGCGCACCGACACCGGGCGAGGTCCTCCTCGCGGAGGCGATCTGTGCGCGCATGCCCGGCTGCGAACAGGTCCGCCTGGTGTCATCGGGCACGGAGGCGGCCATGAGCGCGGTGCGCTTGGCGCGGGGGATCACCGGCCGCGACCGGGTGGTGAAGTTCGACGGCTGCTACCACGGGCACTCCGACGGGCTGCTGGCCGGCGGCGGGAGCGGCGTGGCCACGCTCGGCCTGCCGGGCTCGGCGGGCGTGTCGGCCGGGGCGGTGGCTGACACCGAGGTGGTGCCGTACAACGTCGTGCCGGCGCTCGACGAGCGCGTCGCGTGCGTGATCGTCGAGCCGGTGGCGGCCAACATGAACCTGGTGGCGCCGGCACCGGGATTCCTCGAGGGCCTGCGCACCGCGTGCGACGCCGCCGGCGCGCTGTTGATCTTCGACGAGGTGATCTCCGGCTTCCGTCTTGGGGTGGACGGTGCGACGGGATGGACGGGGGTGCGCCCCGATCTGTGGTGCTTCGGCAAGGTGATCGGCGGCGGGTTGCCCGTGGGTGCGTTCGGCGGCCCGCGCGCGCTGATGGCCGCGCTCGCCCCCGCAGGGCCGGTGTATCAAGCGGGCACGCTGTCGGGGAACCCGCTCGCCACGGCGGCCGGCCTCGCGGTGCTCGGCGAGGTCGGGCCGGCCGACTACGAGGCGCTCGGCTCCCGCGTGTCGGTCTTCGCCAAGGACCTCGAGACGGCGATCGCCTCGGGCGGCCTGGCCGTGGCGGCGCCGGCGGTGGGTCCGCTGGTCGGTTTGTTCGTGGCGCCGGCCGCGGCGGGCCCGATCGCGCCGCCGGCCGCCTACACGGGCGCGCACGCCCTGGCCGAGAACGGCGTCTACCGCCGCTTCTTCCACGCCATGTTGCGGCGCGGCGTCGCGCTGGCCCCCGGTCCCTACGAGGTGCTGTTCCCCGGCCTCGCCCACGACGACGCCGTGTTGGCGCAGGTGGTCGACGCGGCCGCGGCCGCGGCTGCTGACGTGGCCGCCGGTCTCGGCGGCTGAAGTTCTGGTCCCGACGGGGACGTCAGCGAGACGACGTCCGGGCGGCTTGGCAGACTCTCGGGGTGAGCGACGCACGTTGGGCGCCCGACTTCGATGCGCTGGTGCGGGGTGAGGGCTGCCCCATGTGCGGGCCGGGGGCCGACGAGACGCCTTTCGGGGTGCGTATTTTCGAGGGCCGGTGGTCGGACGCCTACCTGGGCCGCTTTCCCGTGCGGCCCGGCTACGCCTACGTCGTCTGGAGGGGACGACACGTGGCCGAGCCGACGGAGCTCAGCGACGAGGAGGCCGCGGGGTTCTGGAGTGAGGTGTCCCACGTCGCACGTGCCGTCGCCGCGCGCACCCGCCCGGTGAAGATGAACTGGCTCAGCCTGGGCAACGGCGTGCCCCACCTGCACGTGCACCTCGTGCCGCGCCCGGCTGACGATGCCCGGGCCGGCGGACCGCTCGAGAGCGAGGCCTTCGACCGGGCTGCGACGCCGGAGGTTCCCGCGGGGGTCTTGCGGGGAGAAGCCGAGGCGCTTCGGAGGGCCCTTACGTCCCCCTGAGGTCGGATCGCTGGAGCAGGATCGCGGCGCAACCCGGAGCCCGCAGGGTCCGAACCGGACGCCATCCCAACCGCCGCAGGGCTTTGTACGTCGGGCTCGACGGGTGCGGCGAGGTGCCCACGAACCACAACCTCCGGTTGGTGGACAACTGGGCTGCCCATTGCGTCGGCCGCGAGCCGCCCTCGTAGGGCTCGGACGGCACGATGAACGTGCTGGGATCGGTACTCACAACGGTGAAGCCGGTGCTCCAGTCGGGACCGAACTCAATGTGCGGAGTGCGGTCCTCGTAGAGAGCCCAGGGGTACCGCATCAGCTCCCCCACGACGACGTGATCGCCTGGTTGTTCAGCGTGCTGCACCTCCGCGGCCAGCTGGCCAACGTTCACGCCGGGGTAGGGAGGCGCCGACACCAAGGCGTGCGCCACCATCACAGCGCCGACGAGGACCGCCACCGCGAACGTCGCGTATCGGGTGGCACGAGACATCGATGACAGGACAGGCGATGCGACCCGTGCGATACCTGAGCCGACGAGGACCAGCAGAGCCGGGTAGAGATATTCGTCCGTCCTTCCGGTCCCAAGCGGTGTGACACCCATCGCGCTGGACCCAAGAGCGGCGACCACGAGGCACGCTGGCGCGAGCATGGCCCGACCGCGAGACAAACCGGCGACCAGAAGACCGCAGAAGCCAATGAAGACCAGCAGATCCAATGTGGGAGACCACCGAGGCACGTCGAAGAGATCCCCGAACAGTCGCCACAGCGTCACGACGACCGATCCAATGAATGCCGTCGGCGACGTGTGCACGACATACCAGCCGATCCACGGCTTGCCGATGTAGGGCGACAGGTGTCGATAAAAGGTTCCCGCGATGGCGCAGCATCCGACTGCAACGACGATCGCGACTGGCAGCACGTGTCGGCGCAGGTGTTCCCACGTTCCTGACAGCAGCGCCAACGCCGTCCACGTGGCTGCGATTTCGGGCCCAACGGAGGCGGAAACCACAAACGCCAGGACCGAAATGACAGCCAGTAATCGGTATTGGCTATCCGTGCGCCGCCGCCGTGCCACCTCTGTGCACCACAGGAGAAGGCATGACAGCAAGAAATCCGCTCCGTACTCCTTGACCCTGGTCGAGTACATCACGGTCACCGGGCTGACGCAGACGAACAACGCCAGCATGAGCGCGACCCTCCGGCCCAGCGAAAAGGTGCGGGCCAGCCAGTACGTCGCCGGCACCGCGGCGATGCCGGCGGCCAGTGGGATCAGCTGCGCCCACCAGGTCGAGTTGGGCCGCAGGCCCATGAGACCCCGCTCAATGAAATAGAAACCTGGCGCCGTCACCCACATGTGGACGGCCGTACCGATGCCCACCTTTGAGGACAGCGCCACCCAGGCATCGTCCCGCCAGAGACCGAGGCTCGTGAGACCCGGCGCCCTGATGGCGGCGGCGACAACCGTGAGTACCGTCAGGGACAGCCGCGAGAGCCACGGTGGGAATGTTGCTGGACCCGCAGCTTCCTGCGGCTCCCCGACGAGATCCGCTCCAAACCGCGCGGGCATCACGTCCAAAACAGGCGACGCCCCCATGCAATCCCCCTCGTGACGCGGCCACGCTTCGACCGCCTACCGCCCGCAGACGGCGGCTTGCTCGAGACTCGAGCGTACGGTCGACCTTCAGACAAGCCAATAGGCCAAAGGACCTATTGGCATCGGCTCATCGGTGGAGGAGCCGCCCCCGGTCCTCAGGCGGCCGGGCTCTCCAGGACGTCTGGGTCGGGCAAGAAGCGCGAGACCAGCTCCATGGCGCGGTAGCCGATCTCGGCCGGGCCGGCCGCGTCCGGGCGCATCAAGTTGGCCATGATCCGCAGCAGCTGGTTCATCAACAGGTCCGACCGCATGCCGAGGTTGACGCAGACGCGCATCGCCTCGGGGTGCGAGATCAGGTGCACGAACGCCCGCGCCACCTTGTAATAGGGGCCGTAGGCGGCGGTCAGCTCGCGGTCGTACTCGTCGAGAGCCCGTGACCCGGCGCCGGTCATGGCGTGGCCGAGCGCGGCTGCGGCGAGGCGCCCCGTCTCGTAGCCGTACGCGATGCCCTCGCCGTTGAACGGGTTGATGACGCCGCCCGCGTCGCCGGCGATCACGACATTGGGCCCGACGCGCGGGCCGACCGAGAGCCCCATCGGGAGCTTGCCCCCGGTTGGGGGTCCGAGGCTCGTCTCGGGGCTGAGGCCCCAGGACGGGGGTGCGTAGTCGACGAAGGTGTCCATGAGCGTGCTCGTGTTGACGCCCTTCCAGCGCTGCTCGGTCGACAGGAGCCCGACACCGACGTTGACGCGGCCGTCGCCCATAGGGAAGATCCAGCCGTAGCCGGGGACCACGTTGCCGTCGGAGTCCCGGATGTCGAGGTGCGACTCGATGAAGGGGTCGTCGTGGCGCTCGGAACGGTAGTAGCCGCGCAGCGCCATCCCCAGGGGCAGGTCGCGGCGTCGTGTGGTGCCCAGCATCCGGCCGATCCGAGAGTTCGAGCCGTCGGCCACGACCACGTAGCGGGCCTTGATCATCCGGGTGCCCGTCGCCCCCTTCTCCTTGATCGTGACGCCGGCCAGCGCCGGCAGGGGCGACGCCGCAGGCGCTGCGTCGTCGACGACCACGCCGACGACCTCGGTTCCCTGCAGGAGGGTGGCGCCGGCCTCGACCGCCCGCCCCGCCACCAGGCCGTCGAGGTCGTGGCGGGTGATCGTGTAGCCGTAGGCGGGGAAGTGCGGGTGCTCCGGCCACTGCATCTCGATGGAGTTGCCGAAGCCGAAGGCACGCAGCCCCGTGTACTTGTGCGATCCGGCCAGGGCGCCTTCGAGCCCCATGTCGGCGAGCTGGCGCACCCCCCGTGGCGTCAGCCCGTCCCCGCAGGTCTTCTCGCGCGGGAACACCTTCTTCTCCACCGCGACGACGTCCCAGCCCGCGTCGGCCAGCCAGTAGGCACACGACGAACCCGACGGGCCGGCGCCGACGATGACGACGTCGTGGACGTGCTCGCCCGCCCCCGGCGTTGCCGGCGTTGCCGGCGCTCGGAGCGCGGCGGCCGGGGTTGCCCCGCCGCCGGTTGCCGCCTTGCGGCCCGTCGACTTCTTGGCCGGCGCCTTCGACCCCCCCGCCTTCTTCGCCGCCGCCTTTGGCGCCGCCGCCTTGGAGGCCGCGGCCTTCGACCCCGTCGCCTGCGTTTTCGCCTTCTTCGCGGGATCCTTAGCCGTCCGCGCCGCCTTCTTCGGAGCGTCGGGCGGTGGGGTCGCGTCGGGAGGCGTCACGAGGGCATCGTAGGTCCGACGCCGGGGTCTCTGACCAGCGCCGCGGATGTGCCTGCCGAAGGGGTCCCATGGTAGAAACGGATCACAGTGGACCAGTACCTCCCGATCCTGATCCTGGGGCTGCTCGGCCTCCTTTTCACCGTCTTCTCGCTTGTCTCGTCCGCGATGCTCGCGCCGAAGAAGAAGCCGAGCGCCGCCAAGCTCGCGCCGTACGAGTGCGGGATCGTGCCCAACGTCGAACCACCCCAGCGGTTCCCCGTCCGCTTCTACCTCGTGTCGATGATCTTCATCATCTTCGACATCGAGATCGTGTTCCTCTATCCCTGGGCCGTCATCTTCCACCAGATTGCGACGTTCGGGCTCATCGAGGTGATCGTGTTTGCCGCGGTCGTGTTCGTCTCGTTCGTCTATCTCATCTCCAACGGCGCCCTGACCTGGGGCCCGCCGAAGACGCTGCAGCCGGGCATGCCGAGCCGCACGTCGGAGTCCACGATCTCGCGCATCAGCGCGACGCGCTCGGTCCCACACGAGGCGGCCTGAGATGGGCATCGAAGACCTCCAGCACAACTTCCTGACCGGGCGTCTCGAGGACATGGTCAAGTGGGCCCGGCGCAACAGCGTCTGGCCCGCCACCTTCGGGCTGGCCTGCTGCGCCATCGAGATGATGGCGGTCGGTGCGGCCGACTTCGACATCAGCCGGCTCGGCATGGAGGTGTTCCGCGCCTCACCGCGCCAGGCCGACCTCATGATCGTGGCGGGCCGGGTGTCCCAGAAGATGGCCCCGGTGCTCCGCCAGGTCTACGACCAGATGATGGAGCCCAAGTGGGTCATCTCCATGGGCGTGTGCGCGTCGACCGGCGGGATGTTCAACAACTACGCCATCGTGCAGGGCGTTGACCAGATCGTGCCGGTCGACGTCTACGCGCCCGGCTGCCCACCTTCGCCCGAGACGCTGTTGCACGCCATCCTGACGCTGCACGAGAAGATCCGCACCGGCGAGATCACGCGCCGCCCCGGGTCCACCGTCGCGGCCGGCGAGCAGGCGACGGGCGGCTGGGTGCCGGCCGTGCCCGACGCCGTGCGGGTGGCCACGCCGCGGTGAGCGACGCAGCCCCGACCGCCGCGCCGGCGGCCGCGCCCTCGGGCGTCCTGCCCGAGGTGCCTCGCCTGCCCGACCGACTCGTCGACCAGCTGGCCTTCCCGGACCGCGACACCTACAAGCGCATGGTCGGCGCCTTTCGCGACGCCGGCTTCGAGTTGTGCGCCGATCTGTGTGGGGTCGACTACCTCACCCATCCGGGCCGCTCGCTGCCCGAGGGTGTCACGCCCGAGCGGTTCGAGGTGGTCGTGAACCTGGTGTCGATGTCGATGCGCCAGCGCGTCCGCGTCCGGGTGCAGGTGCCCGAGTCGGACCCCGTGGTCGACAGCCTCTTCGACGTCTACCCCGGCACCGACGCCATGGAGCGCGAGGCCTTCGACATGGTCGGCATCATCTTCGCCGGCCACCCCGACCTGACCCGGATCCTCATGCCCGAGGACTGGGAGGGCCACCCGCTGCGCAAGGACTACGGCGTCGGGCGGGTGCCGGTGCAATTCAAGGAAGCCCCCGGGCCGCGATGAGCGACGACAACGAGCGCGACGACCCGGGCGAGCACGCGCCGAGCCCGGGCCCGGCTCCCGGGAGCGAGGGCTTCGGCCTCGAGGGCTCCGAGCGTGCCCACCGTGAGGCGGAGGAGCAGCGTTACTTCGTGGCCGAGACGTCCGAAGGGGCGCAGGAGCTGCACACCCGCCGCACCACGGGGGACCGGGAGTTGGGCGCAGAGGTGGGCGCCGTCCTGCGCCTGGCCGAGGGTGGCTACGTCAACCCGGGCGACATCGACATCGAGCGGCGTGACGACCAGACGATGATCATCAACATGGGCCCGCAGCACCCGTCGACGCACGGGGTGCTCCGGCTCATGCTCGAGCTCGACGGCGAGACGGTGCTGCGCACCAAGCCCGTCATCGGCTACCTGCACACCGGCATGGAGAAGACGGGGGAGGAGCTCACCTACGTCCAGGGGTGCACGAACACCACCCGCATGGACTACCTCTCGCCGCTGGCCAACGAGCTGGTGTTCTCGCTGGCGACCGAGGCGTTGTTGGGTGTGGAGATGCCGCCGCGGGCGACGTGGATCCGCATGCTGATGTGCGAGCTCAATCGGGTGTCGTCGCATCTCCTGTGGATGGCCACGAACGGCATGGACCTCGGGTCCACATCGATGATGATCTACGGCTTCCGCGAGCGCGAGATGGTGCTCGCCTTCTTCGAGAAGACGACGGGACAGCGGATGAACCACAACTTCATCCGCCCCGGCGGAGTGGCGGCCGACCTGCCCGACGGGTGGCAGGACGACATCGAGATCATCTGCGACACGATCCTCGCGCGCAGCTACGAGTACGACGAGCTGCTGACGGGACAACCCATCTTCCGCGAGCGGACCGAAGGGGTCGGCAACATCTCGGCCGAGGAGGCCCTCGCCCTCTCGGTCACCGGGCCCATTCTGCGTTCGACCGGCGTCCCCTGGGACCTGCGCCGCACCATGCCGTACCTGGCCTACGACAAGCTCGACTTCGACGTGATCGTCGGGAGCTACGGCGACAACTTCGACCGCTACTCGGTCCGCCTGAACGAGATCCGTGAGTCGATCCGCATGATCCGCCAGATTGCCGAGATGATGCCGCCGGGCGACTACCGCGTCCAGGACCGCA
This sequence comes from Acidimicrobiales bacterium, assembly GCA_036490155.1. Taxonomy (GTDB): domain Bacteria; phylum Actinomycetota; class Acidimicrobiia; order Acidimicrobiales; family RAAP-2; genus Bog-473. Next base: position 95,347 of record DASXEK010000067.1, read on the forward strand.
AGGTCACCCCGCCGCCTCGGGCGCGCATCGACGAGAGCATGGAGGCGCTCATCCATCACTTCAAGATCTTCACCGAGGGCTTCCGCGTGCCCGAGGGCGAGGTCTACGTGGCGGTGGAGTCGCCCCGGGGCGAAATCGGTTGCTACATGGTGTCCGACGGGACCTCCAAGCCCTACCGCATGCACATCCGGGCCCCGAGCTTCGTCAACCTCCAGTGCCTGCCGCTCCTGCTGCGCGGCGGCCTGATGGCCGACGCCGTGGCCGTCATCTCCTCCGTCGACCCGATCATGGGCGAGGTGGACCGGTGAGCCACCTCCACCCCGAGATCCGCGAGCGGGCCGAGGAGCTCGTGGCGCTCTACCCCGAGCCGCGCTCGGCGCTCATCCCGCTGTGCCACCTGGCCCAGGAGCAGGACGGCTGGCTCCGCCCCGAGGCCATGAGCGAGATCGGCGAGCTGTGTGGCGTCACCGCGGCCGAGGTGCGCGGCACGGCCACCTTCTACGACATGCTGCACACCGAGCCCGTCGGGACCTACGTGCTGTCGGTCTGCACGAACATCGCCTGCCTGCTCGGCGGCGCGCTCGAGCTGCTGGAGCACGCGGAGTCCACGCTGGGCGTGCGGGCCGGCGGGACCACGATCGACGGCGTCTTCACGCTCCATGAGGCGGAGTGCCTGGCCGACTGCGACAAGACGGTGTGCGTGCAGGTGAACCACCGCTACGTCGGGGCGCAGACGCCCGAGAGCTTCGACACCCTGCTCGACGACCTACGCGCCGGCCGCCTGGCCGAGACCGTGCCGGCGCACGGGACCCTGGTGCGGGTGCGGCGCAGCGTGGGCCTGCAGGCCGACTGCGCCGCCATCGTCGCCGAGCGCGCCAAGGAGGCCGAGGCCCGCGGGGCACGCGCCACCGCCGCCGCAGCGGCCGGGGAGCAGAAGGCCTGATGGCGATCACGGACCCACCCAAGATCGTCACGGCGCGTCTGGGCTACGACGACTCGTACACGCTGGAGCGCTACCTGGCCACCGGTGGGTACGCCGGGCTACGCAAGGCGCTGACCATGACGCCCGAGGCGGTGGCAGCCGAGGTCGACGCGGCCAGCCTGCTGGGCCGGGGCGGCGCCGGCTTCCCGGCCGGGCGCAAGTGGTCGATGCTGCGCAAGAACCCGCTCACCTACCTGGTGATCAACGGGGACGAGTCGGAGCCGGCCACCTTCAAGGACCACATGCTGATTGAGGGTGACCCGCACCAGATCCTCGAGGGCGTCCTCATCAGCGCTTACGCGCTGCAGGTCAGCCAGGCCTTCATCTACCTGCGCGGCGAGTTCGCCCTCGGGCTCGAGCGCCTGCAGCAGGCCGTCAACGACGCCTACGCCCACGGTGCGGTGGGGGCCAACATCTTCGGTTCGGGCTTCTCGCTCGACGTGGTCGTCCACCCCGGTGCCGGCGCCTACATCTGCGGCGAGGAGACGGCGCTGCTCGAGTCGCTCGAAGGCAAGCGCGGCTTCCCCCGCATCAAGCCACCGTTCTTCCCCGCCGCCATCGGCCTCTACGGCGAGCCGACCGTGGTCAACAACGTCGAGACGATGGCCAACATCCCGTGGATCGTGCACAACGGCGGGGCCGCCTTCGCCGCCCTCGGCGCCGGCCGCTCGACCGGGACCCGGCTGTTCGCGCTGGCCGGCCACGTGCGCAACCCCGGCAACTACGAGCTCGAGATGGTCAAGACGACCTTCCGCGACCTCATCTACGCGCCGGTGCTCGGCGGCGGCATCCGCGGCTCCAACAAGCTCAAGGCCTTCATCCCCGGCGGCGTCTCGGCACCATGGTTCGGCCCGGACCAGGTCGACCTGCCGTTGGGCCAGGACGAGGTGGGCGACGCCGGCTCCATGCTCGGCTCGGGCTCCATCGTCGTCATGGACTCGGACACCTGCGTGGTGCGCGCGGCCTGGCGGATCACCAAGTTCTTCGCTCGGGAGTCCTGCGGGCAGTGCACGCCGTGCCGCGAGGGGTCGGGCTGGCTCGAGCGCATCCTGTACCGAATTGAGAACGGGGACGGGCGCGAGGAAGATCTGGACCTTCTCATGGACCTCTGCGACAACATCTCGCCCGGCGTGGCCTGGCCGCCGCAGCAGACCACCATCTGTGTGCTCGGGCCCTCGATCCCCTCGTCCATCGCGTCGGGCATCCGCATGTTCCGCGACGAGTTCCTCGTGCACGTCAAGGACGGGGGGTGCCCCTTTGACTGACACGGCCGCCTCGACGCCGAAGACCGCCGAGACCAAGAAGACCGACGAGCTCACCTTCACGCTGGACGGCCGCGCCGTGACGGCCAGCAAGGGGGAGCTGATCATCGCGGCGGCTGAGCGCGCCGGGACCTACATCCCGCGCTTTTGTTACCACCCGCGCATGGATCCCGTCGGCATGTGCCGCATGTGCCTGGTCGACGTCGAGGGGCCGCGCGGGGCGACGCTGACGCCGGCGTGCTTCGTCGAGGTCACTGAGGGCATGGTGGTCGACACCGCCAACGACCGGGTGCGCAAGGCCCAGGACGGTGTGCTCGAGTTCCTGCTGGCGAACCATCCGCTGGACTGCCCGGTCTGCGACAAGGGTGGCGAGTGCCCGCTCCAGGACCAGACGCTCGCCTACGGGCCGGGCGAGAGCCGCTTCATCGAGGAGAAGCGCCACTTCGAGAAGCCGATCGCCATCTCGGACCTGGTGCTGCTCGACCGCGAGCGCTGCATCCAGTGCGCGCGCTGCACGCGCTTCGCCGACGAAGTGGCGGGCGAGGCGCAGATCGACTTCGCCGGCCGGGGCGAGGGAGTCGAGGTGGCCACGTTCCCGACCGAGCCCTTCGAGTCGTACTTCAGCGGGAACACCGTACAGATCTGTCCGGTCGGCGCGCTCACGGCGACGCCGTACCGCTTCACCGCTCGCCCCTGGGATCTCGATCAGGTCGAGTCCACCTGTACCACCTGCGCCGTCGGCTGCCGGGTCGCCGTGCAGTCCTCGCAGAACCGCCTGACCCGCCTGCTCGGCATCGACACGGAGCCGGTCAACCACGGCTGGCTGTGCGACAAGGGCCGCTTCACCTACGAGTCGGTCAACGGCGACGAGGTCGACGCCGGCCCGCTGCCGCGCGAGGTGGCCGACGAGGCGGTCGACGTCGCGCCGGCCACCGCGTCGCAGGTGGTCAGCCTCGGCGTCAGCCGCGGCCAGTTCCTCGGTGAGGCGGCCGAGACGGGACGTTTCGAGCACGGCCGGTTGATCGAGCCGCGGGTGCGCAAGTCCGGCGAGCTCGTCCCGGTCAGCTGGAGCGAGGCCCTGGTTGCGGCGGCGGCGGGCATCACCGCCGCCAAGCAGTCCGGCGGCACCGACGCGGTCGCCGTCATCGGCGGCGCCCGCCTGACCAACGAGTCGGCCTACGCCTGGGCCAAACTGGCCAAGGGTGTGATCGGCACCGACTCGGTCGACGCGCAGCTGGGCGACGGCCTGCCCGCCGACCTGGTGCTCGGGCTGCCCCGGGCCACCATCGACCAGGCGGCCTCGGCACCGCTGTTGGTCAGCCTGTGCGGCGACCTGCGCGAGGAGCTGCCGGTCCTGTTCCTCCGGCTGCGCGAGGCCGTCGTGAAGGGCGGCACCGCGCTCATCGAGATCGGGCCGACCCCGACCGCGCTGAGCCCCGCGGCGAAGGCGGTCCTGTCCACTCGCCCGGGCGACGCGCCGTTGGTCGCCAAGGCGCTGACGGGCGACACTGCCGCCGTCACCGCGCTGGGCGCGCACCACGAGGGCTCCGCGCTCGACCTGGCCGCGCTCGATACGGCCCGGGCGCTCCTGGCCAACCACCCCGCCGGCGACGGCGTCGTCATCATCGCCGGGCGGGCGTCGTACGCCGAGTCCGGCGAGGTGACGGCCGAGGCGCTGCGCACGCTGGCGGCCGCACTCCCCAAGGCCAAGTTCCTTCCCGCGCTGCGCCGCGGCAACGTGTTCGGCGCGCTCGACATGGGCCTGGCCCCGGGCATCCTGCCCGGTCGCGTCGGCCTCGACGCCGGGCGCAACCGCTTCACCGCCGCCTGGGGCTCGGTCCCGGCCGCGCCCGGTCGCTCCACCGCCGACATCCTGGCCTCCATGGCCGGGGAGTCGTCGGGCGAGGCGGGCGGCGCCGACACCGCGCCCGTGACAGCGCTGATCCTGCTGGGCTCGGACCCCTTGAGCGACTTCCCCGACCACGTGGCGGCGAAGAAGGCGTTGTCGGGCGGCCACTTCGTCGTCGCCGTGACCGGCCACCCGTCGCAGTCGGTCGACGCCTACGCCGACGTCGTGCTGCCGTGCGCGGTGGCGCACGAGCGCCCGGGCACGACGACCAACCTCGAGGGCCGGGTCACCCGGCTCGGCCCGAAGGTCAGCGCGCCCGGCTTCGCCTGGCCCGACTGGATGATCGCGGCCGAGGTGGCCGCGGCGCTCGGCGGTGACCTCGGGGTGACCAGCCTGGCCGACCTGACGGCCGAGGTGGCCATGACCGCGCCGGCGTATCTCGGGCTGACCGAGGACGTCATGGTGTCGGGTGCCGCGCACGACGGCCTTGTGGTGCCGCTGGGCGACGTCGCCGGGCGCCAGGCCGAGGTGGAGCCGATCGACCCGGTGGCGTTGCCGGGCGTCGAGTCCGTCGAGCGCCAAGGGGCCCCGCCCCGCGTGGGCACCGGCGCCACCCCGCACGCCCTGGCCCACACCAAGGACCTGGGTGGCAGCCCGCCGCCCCTGCTCACCGTGGCCGGTGTCGGCGGGGCCGAGCCGCTCCGCATTCCCAAGGCCGACAACTACACGCTGCGCCTGGTGGCCGGTCGCCGCCTCTACGACGCGGGCAGCTCCATGACCGGGTCGCCCTCGCTCACGCCGCTCGTCCCCGCGCTGGTGGCGCGGGCCAACCCCTACGACCTCGACCGCCTCGGCGCCGTGACCGGGGACCGGGTCAAGGTGCGCTCGGCGCGCGGCGAGCTCGTCCTGGCCGCCGAGTCGGACGACGGCGTGCCGCGCGGGTGTGTCGCCATCGACTTCAACGTCCCGAGCGCCGAGAGCCCGGGCAACGCGGCCGCCACGCTCATCGACAGCCGCCAGCTCGTGACCGACGTCCGGATGGAGTCGGTGTGATCGCGGCCCTCTTCGCCAACGCGGTGCACGCCGCCGCCACCAACGTGCCGAACGTGCTCGGCCACAGCGCGGACAATGGTGGCGGCGATCCGCTGTTCAACATCGGCCTCAACTGGGAGGTCTGGCTGATCGTCATCATCAAGTGCCTCGTCGCGTTCGTGGCGCTGCTGGTGGCGACGGCGCTCATGATCTGGTTCGAGCGCAAGGTGATCTCGGACATGCAGAGCCGGATCGGGCCCAACCGCGCCGGGCCGTGGGGCCTGCTGCAGACGATCGCCGACGGGACCAAGCTCGTCTTCAAGGAGGACCTGCTGCCCGACCGGGCCGACGCGTTCGTGTTCAAGCTGGCGCCATACCTCTCGGTGATCCCGGCCGTGCTCGTGTTCACCGTGGTGCCGATCGGCGGCGTCATCACCATCGGCAGCCACACGTTCGAGCTCCAGGTGGCAGACCCGCCGATGGGGATCCTGCTCGTGCTCGCCATGTCGGGCATCGCCGTGTACGGGGTGATGCTGGCCGGCTGGTCGTCGGGCTCGAAGTACCCACTCCTGGGCTCGGTGCGCGCCTCGGCCCAGGTGATCTCCTACGAGGCCGCGCTCGGCATGACGACGGTGATGGTGGTGCTGGTCAGCCACTCGCTCTCGACGCGGGCCATCATCGCCTCGCAGTCCGACGGCTTCTGGAACTGGAACCTGATCCGGCTCGGCATCTTCCCGTTCATCTTCTTCATGATCGCCATCACGGCCGAGCTCACGCGCCCGCCGTTCGACCTGACCGAGGCCGAGCAGGAGCTGGTCGGCGGGTTCCACACCGAGTACTCCTCCATCCGCTTCGGGCTCTTCTTCCTGGCCGAATTCATGAACACGATCACCATGTCGGCCATCGTGGTGACGCTCTTCTTCGGCGGCCCCAACGGCTACATCTTCCACATCCCGGGCGCGACCATCTACATGCCGATCATCTACTTCCTCCTCAAGACGGCGGCCTTCTGCTTCGTCTACGTCTGGTTCCGAGCCGCCCTGCCGCGCCTGCGCTACGACCAGCTCATGGACCTCGGCTGGAAGCGTCTCATTCCCCTCACGCTGGGGTGGCTGCTCCTCGTCGCCGCCATCGTCGCCTGGGGCTGGGCCGGCCTCATCCTCGTGCCGGTCATGCTGATCGCCACCACGTTGCTGGTGCGGGCCACGCAGCTCGGCGCCGGCCGCAGCGAGGAGGACGTGCTCATCCCCTCGGTCGGCGGGCGCGTCACGCGCCCATCGCGGCCGGGTCTGGCCCCGCTGGAGCCGATCCCGGGAGGTGAGGCGTAGTGGGCGTCGGCGACGAGATCAAGGACCAGCTCTCGTTCCTGGGCGGCTTCAAGCTGACCTTCCAGCACCTGACGCGCCCGCGGGTCACCACGATGTACCCGGAGGAGAAGAAGCCCAAGCAGCCGCGTCAGCACGGCCGTCACGTTCTCAACCGCTACGAGGACGGCATGGAGAAGTGCATCGGCTGCGAGCTCTGCGCCGGTGTGTGCCCGGCCGACTGCATCTACGTGCGCGGCCTCGACAACCCGCCGGACCACCCGGTGTCGCCCGGCGAGCGTTACGGCTACGTCTACGAGATCAACTACCTGCGCTGCATCCACTGCGACATGTGCGTCGAGGCCTGCCCGACCGAGGCCATCACCGAGTCCAAGCTCTTCGAGTTCTCCTTCACCAACCGTTCGGACGCCATCTACACGAAGAACGAACTGGTCGTGAACGACGACGGCACGCCCAAGAAGCTGCCGTGGGAGGACTGGCGCGAGGGCGACGACGCCATGACGTCGGGCTGGATGCGCGCCACCTCCCCGTCGGGCAACGCCGCCTACGAGGGCGAGGTGCAATGGTCGGGCGAGCTCGGCTACGGCGTCCGCGCCCCCGAGGGTGGCCAGTCGGGTCGCCGCAACGACGAGGCGACCGGCATCAAGCCGCTGCGCGAGGTGCTCGAAGCGCACCTGCTCGACCAGGACATCCCGCTGGCCCACCGGGGCATGCAGGGCCGCGTGTGGCGGGCCCGCAAGGGCGCGGAGCGCAACCGCAAGAAGATGGAGGCGATGCGCGGCCGCATGAAGGAGCTCCGTGCGACGCGCAAGGCGGCCAAGGCGCACGAGGGCGCGGCCAAGGCCGACGCCAAGGAGCAGGAGGCGGCCGCCGAGCTCCACGAGGCGGACAAGGCGTTCTACGGGGAGAGCGACTGACCCATGCTCCACCCTGACCTGCTCCTGGCTGCCACGCGCCCCACCTGGCCCGACATCCTGGTCTTCGCCGCCTCGGCGGCGGTGATCTTGGTGGGCGCGGTGGGGGTCGTCACCTCGCGCAACCCCGTGCACGCCGCGCTCAGCCTCGTGATGACGCTCTTCGGCGTCGCGGTCCTCTTCATCGAACAGGAGGCGGACTTCCTCGCCGCCGTCCAGATCATCGTGTACGCCGGCGCCATCGTCGTCCTGTTCCTCTTCGTCATCATGTTCCTCGGGGTCGACCGCGCCGAGGACATCACCGTTGAGCCGCTGGGCGGCCAGCGGCCGCTGGCCATCATCTTCTCGGTCATCACGCTCGGCGGCGTGCTCGCCATGGCGGCCACGGCGCACTGGGTCACGGGCGCCCGGCAGGTCGTCGGACCGATTCAGGGACACGTCACCAAGAGCCTCTCCTCGCCGTCGGGTGAGCCGGCCCAGCTGGGCAAGCAGCTGTTCACCACGTACCTGTTCGCGTTCGAAGCCACCGCCGCCCTGCTCGTCATCGCCGTGGTCGGCGCCGTCGTGCTGGCCCGCCGACCACCGACGGTGCACGCCGATCCCGAAGACGCGTCGCAGAGCGAGCTGTCCGCATGAGCCTCTCCGGAGCCTGGTACCTGGGCCTCGCCGCCATCGTCTTCACCATCGGCGCCATCGGCCTGCTGGTGCGGCGCAACGTGCTGATCATGTTCATGTGCATCGAGCTGATGCTCAATGCGGCCAACCTCACCTTCGTCACCTTCGCCCGCATGCTGGGCGACATCGGCGGGCAGGCGGTCGTCTTCTTCGTCCTGGTGGTGGCGGCGGCCGAGGTTGTGGTCGGCCTCGGCATCGTGGTGACCAACTTCCGACGACGCAGCACGACCGTGGCCGACGACCTGAATTCGCTCAAGGGCTGACCCGTGGTCCATCTCGCGTATCTCATGCTGCTGTTGCCCCTGGCCGGGTTCCTTTTCCTCGTCACGTTCGGGCGCCGCCTGGGCGACCCGGTCGCCGGCTGGGTCGGCACCGCCGCTGTGGGTGGCGCGTTCGTCGTGGCCTGCATCGTGCTGGCGGGGCTCATCCAGCTCCCGGGGGACCACCGCGTGGTGGTGCACGAGTACTTCACCTGGTTCAGCGCCGGGGGCCTCAGCGTGCCCGTGGGCACGCTCGTCGATCCGTTGTCAATGACCATGTGCATGTTCGTCACCGGCGTCAGCGCGCTCATCCACCTGTACTCCATCGGGTACATGAAGAGCGACCGGGACTACTCGAAGTTCTTCATCTACCTGAACCTCTTCGTCTTCTCCATGGTCCTCCTGGTGCTGGCGAACAACCTCCTGCTCACGTTCGTGGGCTGGGAGGGCGTCGGCGTCTGCTCGTACTTCCTCGTGGCCTTCTGGTTCGAGCGTGAGACGGCGGCCTCAGCCGGCAAGAAGGCGTTCATCTACAACCGGATAGGGGACGCCGGGTTCCTGGTCGCCATCTTCCTGATCTTCGAGAAGACCGGGACCGTGCAGTACGAGAGCGGTCCGGGTGGGGGCGTCTTCGGCCAGCTCTCGCACCTGGGCGGCGGGACGGCCACGGCGGCGGTGCTCCTGCTCCTGCTGGCCGCGACCGGCAAGTCGGCCCAGATCCCGCTGTTCAACTGGCTCCCTGACGCCATGGAGGGCCCCACCCCGGTCTCGGCCTTGATCCACGCCGCCACCATGGTCACGGCCGGCGTCTACCTGCTGTGTCGCATGAACCCGCTGCTGCACCTCACCGCCGACGGCATGGAAGTGATCGCGATCATCGGGGCCGTCACGGCGTTCGTCGCCGCGACCATCGCCTGCGCGCAGCAGGACATCAAGAAGGTGCTCGCCTTCTCGACCGTCTCGCAGATCGGCTACATGGTGCTGGCGGTCGGCACCGGCGCCTACGTCGCCGCCATCTTCCTGATGGTGATGCACGCCTTCTTCAAGGGCCTCCTGTTCCTCGGGGCAGGTTCGGTCATCCACGGGCTCGAGGACGAGCAGGACCTCAAGCGCATGGGCGCGCTGCGCCGCTACATGAAGTGGACCACCGTCACCTTCACGGTCGGCTTCCTGGCCATCGCCGGCATCCCGCCGCTGTCGGGCTTCTGGGCCAAGGGCGACGTGCTCGACAACGCGTTCGCCCACTACAAGCCGCTCTGGGCGATCGGGCTGATCACGGCGGTGCTGACCGCGTACTACATGAGCCGCTTGGAGATCCTCGCCTTCGGCGGGGAGCCCCGCTTCGACAAGGCCGGTCCCCAGGGCGAGCCCGCCGTGGGGGCGCCGCACGAGTCCCCGTGGGTCATGCGGCTCCCGCTCGTGATCCTCGCTTTCTTCGCCTTCTTCGGCGGGGTGCTCGACCTGCCCTGGGTGCACTCGCACGACCTGGAGAGCTGGCTGGCCCCGGTCTTCGCCGGCACGCTCTACAGCAACAACCTCGGCAGCGGGGCGGAGTGGGCCTTGGCGCTCACCGACACGGCGGCCGCGCTGATCGGCGTGATCGTCGCCTACTCGTTGTGGCGGGGCGCCCAGGTGGACAAGCCGGCGCTCGAGCCACAATTCTTGCAGCGGGTCTGGTACTGGGACGACTTCTACGACGCGATCATCGGGAAGCCGAGCCAGCGCCTGGCCACGTTCTTCGCCTGGGTGGTGGACGCCCGGATCATCGACGGCGCGGTCAACGGCACGGCGCACCTGGCCAAGCTCACCGGCACCGCGGCCCGGCGGCTGCAGACGGGCTACGCCCGCAACTACGCGCTGGGCATCGCGCTCGGGATGGCCCTGATCATCGCCTTCATGCTGAGCAGGACGTGGTGGGGATGAGGCACGAAGTCCCCTTCCTGACGCTGCTGATCCTCATCCCGGCCATCGCCGCGGCCGCGCTCGGCCTGCTGGGCCTGGACCGCCGGCTGCACCGAGAGATCTCCTACGCCCTGGCGCTGCTCGCGTCGCTGGCGACGCTCGGCTTTGCCATCGCGGTCCTGGTCGTCATGAAAGTCCAGGACGGCGGCTTCCAGCTGGTGTCGGACCACGACTACACCGGCTCCGCGCTCGGCGTGCACTGGTACCTGGGCGTCGACGGCATCTCCATCTTCCTGGTGCTGCTCACCGCAGTGTTGTTCCCGCTGACCATCATCTTGGGGCGCAACCGGGAGAACAGCCGGGTCTATTTCGCCTGGTTGCTGTTGCTCGAGGCGGCGGTGCTGGGGAGCTTCCTGTCCCTCGACCTCATCGTGTTCTTCTTCATGTTCGAGCTGACGCTCGTGCCCTCGTACTTCATCATCGCCGGCTGGGGGCACCAACGGCGCGCCTACGCAGCCATCAAGTTCTTCCTCTACACCTTCCTCGGATCGGCCTTCCTCCTGGTCGGCATCCTGGCCCTCGCCTTCATCCACCAGTCGCAGTACGGCTATCTGACGTTCTCGCTCGGCCCCCTCATGCAGACGCACCTGACCGGGACCGAGGGCGTGCTGCTCTTCTTGGCCTTCACCTCCGCCTTCGCCGTGAAGGCCCCGCTGTTCCCGTTTCACACCTGGTCGCCGGACGCCTACACCGAGGCGCCCGAGGAGGGCTCGGTGGTGTTGTCCGGGGTGCTGGCCAAGATCGGTACCTATGGCATCATCCGCTTCGACCTGAGCCTCTTCCCCCAGGCCACCCGCACCTTGGCGCCGATCCTGCTCACGTTGGCGGTCATCGGCATCGTCTACGGGGCCATCGTGGCGTGCGCGCAACGCGACCTGAAGCGGCTCGTGACCTATTCGTCTCTGGCGCAGATCGGCTTCATCGCGCTGGGCACCCTCGCGCTCAGCAGCCAGGGGCTGGCCGGCGGCGTGCTGCTCATGCTGAACCACGGCCTCATCGTCGGCGCGTTGTTCATTCTCATCGGCTTCATCTACCAGCGGCGCGGGACGTGGCAGGCCGGTGAGATGCGCGGGCTCCAGAAGGCGGCGCCGGTGCTGGCCGGCGCCTTCACCGTGGTCATGATGGCGTCGATCGGGGTGCCGGGCCTCAACGGCTTCGTCAGCGAGTTCCTCGTCCTCTCGGGCACCTTCATCACCCATCGCTGGTGGGCCGTGGTGGCGGTGCTCGGCGTGATCGTGGCCGCCGTCTACCTGCTCTGGGCCTACCAGCAGGTGTTCCACGGCAAGCCCCGCGAGGCCGACGAGAAGACGCGCGACCTTGCCCTGCTGGAGCGGGCCGTGATGGCGCCGCTCATCATCCTCATCGTCTTCCTCGGCGTCTACCCCAAGCCGGTGCTCGACCGAATCAACCCGTCGGTCCAGCAGCTGATCGCGCACGTCGAGTCGTCCACGGGACAGACCCAGCCGACGGTGGCCGTGAAGGGCGTGGAGGGCGTCAAATGATCGCGACGCTCTTGGCGACCACGCACGCCGCCGCGGCTTCGAACACCATCACCGTGCCCCCGATCCGGTGGCTGGCCATCCTGCCGCCCATCATCATGATCGGCGGCGCCGTGCTGCTGCTCGGCCTGGCGTCCTTGGTGTCGCGGCCGCTGCGGGTCGGGCTGTCGACGGCGACGACCGTCGTGATCTCGGGGAGCGCGCTCGGGATTGCCATCTGGCAGTGGACCGACGTGCAGGACCACGGGGCGCACACCTATATCAAGCAGGCCGTGGTGATGGACGGCTTCAGCGTGTTCATCACCATGCTGATCGCGATCGCCATGCTGATCACCGCCTTGGTGGCCGACGGGTACCTGCGCCGCGAGGGCGTACAGGGCGCAGAGTTCCACGTCCTGGCGATGGTGTCCGCCTCGGGCGCCATGTTGATGGGCATGGCCAACGACCTGATCATCATCTTCCTCGGCCTCGAGATCCTCTCCATCGCCCTGTACGTCCTGACGGCCTTCAATTACCGGCGGGCAGCGTCGGGCGAGGCGGCGCTCAAGTATTTCATCCTGGGCGGCTTCTCGTCGGCCATCTTCGTGTACGGCATCGCCCTCACCTACGGGGCGACCGGCTCGACCAACCTGACCCAGATCGCCGACTTCCTCTCCAAGAACGTCGTGCTGTCCAACGGGCTGCTCTTGGCGGGGTTGGCGCTGTTGCTGGTGGGCTTCGCGTTCAAGGTGGCGGCCGTGCCGTTCCATATGTGGACGCCCGACGTCTACCAGGGCGCGCCGTCACCGGTGACCGGGTTCATGGCCGCCGTGGCCAAGGCGGGCGCCTTTGCCGCCATGCTGCGCGTCCTCTTCTCCGCGCTGGGTGTGGTGACGACCGACTGGCGGCCGATTATCTATGGCGTGGCCGTGCTGTCCCTGGTGCTCGGCGCCTTCGTGGCGCTGCGCCAGCGCGACGTGAAGCGCATGCTGGCCTACTCGTCGATCAACCATGCCGGTTTCATCCTTCTCGGCGTGGTCGCCGGCACGACGCGCGGCGCCAGTGCGTCGCTGTACTACCTCTTCGCCTACATGCTCATGACGATCGGCAGCTTCGCGGTCCTCACCTACCTCGGCCGCCTCGGCGACGGCGACCACGACCTGTCGCGCTACCGCGGCCTGGCCGGGCGCCAGCCCGTGCTCGCGCTCGCCTTTGCGGTGCTGTTGTTGGCGCAGGCGGGCGCACCGTTCACGACGGGCCTGTGGGCCAAGTTGCAGGTCGTGTTCGCGGCCATCGATCCCGGCAGCAACGCGCCAGCCGGTCTTTCACTGAGCGCCGCGATTCCGCTCGCCGCGATCGCCATGGTGACGGCGGTCGTGGCGGCCTACTTCTACCTCCGGGTCGCCGTGCTCATGTACTCGAGCGGTGGTCTCGGCGAGCCTGAGGGCGGCATGACGGGCTCGGGTGAGCTCAGCCTCGAGTCGGGCATGACGGCGGGCGGCCTGATCGAGCTGGCCCAGCCCTCCGGGGT
>DASXEK010000083.1:0-3603 GCA_036490155.1 Acidimicrobiales bacterium
CCCTCTCACCACGGCTTCGCCACCAACATGGGACCACCCGTTTCGCCAGTCAAGGGACCACCACAAAAGACCGGCGTCATCGTGAGGAGCGACGTCGACCAGAAACCTGCTGAAGATGCCCCTACTTCAGCAGTCTCCTAGGGACGTGGTTCGGCCCATCAGCGCGTCGCTGGCCCCCGAGGAGTCCGGCACGACGACCCTGGCCCCGGCCCGGCCCCGAGCCGAGCTCGACGAGGGGGACCACGACCGGATGGCCCACATCGTGCTGGAGGGCTACACGCCCAAGGAGGGCGAGCAGAAGGGCGAGTACGTCTCGGCGGGACCGAGCGTGGTCGAGGGCATCGTGAACGCGACGCCCGTGCGGGCCCTGTGCGGCAAGGAGTGGGTACCCGGGCGCGACCCCAAGCGCTACGGCCTGTGCCCGACGTGCAAGGAGATCGCCGAGGGGATGGGCTGGAAGATCCCGGCCTCCTGAACGGGAGCTGCGCCGGCGGCGGCGGAAGGCACCGGTGGCGCACTGCACACGATCACCCTTGCGTCGTTGCTTGTTCGCAGATCGATCACGCCGGCGGGCTCGGTGCCCGGGCGGCGAGCCGGCGGATTCCGTGACGAGAACCGCCTGCCCCGCTACCGTGCGGCAGGCCGACTGAGCCCGGGACGACGACGGCGGGGAGAAGGACGTTGGCACAGGTCAGCTTCGAGGGGGTCACCAAGCGATTCGGCGAGACCGTCGCCGTCGACGACCTGACCCTGTCGGTGCCCGACGGCGAGCTGCTGGTGCTGCTCGGATCCTCGGGGTGCGGCAAGACGACGGCCTTGCGGCTGGTGGCCGGGCTCGAGCAGTTGAGCGAGGGGACCATCAGCATCGGCGACCGGATCGTGAACGACGTCGATCCCAAGGACCGCGACGTGGCGATGGTCTTCCAGAGCTACGCGCTCTACCCGCATCTGAGCGTGGCGAAGAACATCGAGTTCCCGCTCCGCCAGCGCGGCATCGACAAGGACGAGCGGTCGATGAAGGTCAAGCGGGCGGCCGACACGCTCGGCCTCGGCACGATGCTCGGGCGTAAGCCGGCGCAGCTGTCGGGTGGCCAGCGCCAGCGGGTGGCGCTGGCGCGCGCCATCGTGCGCGAGCCGCTCGTCTTCCTGATGGACGAGCCGCTGTCGAACCTCGACGCCGCGCTGCGCGTGCAGACGCGGGCCGACATCGTCGAGCTGCAGACCCGGCTGTCGACCACGACGCTCTACGTGACGCACGACCAGGTCGAGGCGATGACGATGGGGCATCGCATCGCGGTCATGAGCGAGGGGAAGCTGCAGCAGGTCGCGCCGCCCGAGGAGCTCTACGCGCGGCCGGCCAACGCGTTCGTGGCGCACTTCCTCGGGAGCCCGGGCATGAACCTCATAGAGGGGATGCTCGTGGAGAGCGGGGCGCCGGGGTCGGAGGCCGAGACCGCGCGGGGCACGCTGTGCGTGGCGTTCCCCGGCGCGTCAGTGTCGCTGCCGCCCGAGGTGGCCGACGTCGTGCGGGGCGCCGGCCCCGACGTCGTGCTCGGCGTGCGGCCCGAGGCGGTGCATCTCACCCCGGACGGCTCGATCGCGGCGACGGTCGTTATCGTCGAGCTGCTCGGCGCGGAGACCCACGTCATCTGCAACACCGAAACGGGGATGCGGATCATCGTGCGCCAGGGCGCCGCGGCACCCAAGCCGGCCATCGGCGAGGCCGTGCGCATCGCCGTGGTGGCCGACCCGCGGGCGTACCACCTCTTCGACGCGGCCACCGGGGTCCGCCTGGGGCCGTCGTGACGGCGGTCACGGCCACCGGGCCCGGCGGGCCGGAGCCCGGCGGTGCTCTGACGGCGTCGGGCGCGGGCGGGGCGGCGGCGCGCCCGCACGGCCTGCGGACCCGGTTGCGCAAGGAGGCGGCGCTGGCGTACCTGCTGCTCCTGCCGGCGCTCGCGCTCTTCGGCGTCTTCTCCTTCTATCCCTTCCTGCGCAACTTCAAGCTGATGCTCTACGAGACGCCGCCGGTGCCCGGGCTGCCGGCGCACTTCGTCGGGCTGCACCAGATCGTGCCCACCATCACGTCGACCCAGTTCACGCAGAGCCTGATCACCACGCTGATCTTCGTCGCGCTGGTGGTGCCGATCAGCCTGATTCTCGGGCTGGCGCTGGCCGTGACGGCGCACCGCAAGTTGAAGGGCATGGCGATCTACCGGGTGATCTTCTCCTCGACGGTCGTCTCGTCGGTGGCCGTCGCCTCGGTCGTGTTCGGCACGCTGCTCAACCCGGTGGTCGGCCTGCTGCCGTGGCTCGGCATCAACCCCACGCCGCCCACGCTCGAGAGCACGACGTGGGCGTTGCCCGCGGTCGCCATCATCACCATCTGGCAATTCCTCGGCCTGGCCTTCATCATCATGTTGGCCGGCCTGCAGTCGGTGCCCGACGAGCTCATCGAGGCGGCGCGCATCGACGGCGCCAACGCGTGGTCGCGCTTCTGGCGCATGACGGTGCCGCTCCTCTCCCCCACCATCTTCTTCGCGCTGATCGTGAGCACGATCTACGCCATGCAGTCCTTCGGCGCCATCGACATCCTGATCGGGCCGCCGAACACGGTGCGCCTGCACACGAACGTCCTCATCTACGACATCGTCAACACCCTGCAGATCGAGAACAACCCGGGCGCGGCCGCCATCATGGCCACGGTCCTGTTCCTCATCACGCTCGGGCTCACGCTCCTGCAGCTGCGGTTCCTCGAACGACGGGTGAGCTATGCCCGCTGACGCGCGTACCCGCGACCGGACGTTCGTCGTGAAGGACGTCCTGGGCCGGGGCGAGGCGCCGCCACCCGAGCCGCCGGCGCCCTCGCCGGACGCCCCCGCGCCCGCCCCGCCGGCACCGCGCCGGCCGCGGCGCCGGCTGCGCTCGTTGGGCAGCTACGCGCTCCTCACCGTCTTCGCCATCATCGTGCTGTTCCCGATTTACGTGACGATCGTGAACTCGCTGCTCCCGCCCGACCAGCTGGTGCGCCAGCCGCCGCCGCTCTTCCCCACCCACCCCCAGTGGAGCCACTACGTCACGGCGTGGACCAACGGCCAGCTGGACAAGTACATGGCGACCTCGGCCATCATGACGGGCATCGTCGTGGTGGGGCAGCTGGTCACCTCGATCCTCGCCGCCTACGCGTTCGCCTTCCTCCGCTTCCCCTTCAAGCGCACGCTGTTCGTCGTCTGCCTGACCACGCTGATGATCCCGCTTGAGGTGACGTTCATCACGAATCTCGACACGGTCACGTCGTTCCACTGGTTCAACACCTACGAGGGCCTGTCCATCCCCTTCCTGGCGACCGGGTTCGGTATCTTCCTGCTACGCCAGGCCTTCCTCCAGATCCCGCGTGACCTCCAGGAGGCGGCCCAGCTCGACGGGTACGGGCACCTGCGCTTCATGACCCGGGTGGCGGTGCCGCTGGCGCGCCCGTCGCTGGCCGCGCTGGCCGTGTTCTCCTTCCTCGGCGCGTGGAACCAGTACCTGTGGCCGCTCGTGTCGACCGGCGGGTCGTCGCCGCTCTACACCGTGCAGCTCGGGCTGAAGCAGCTCCTCGGC
>DASXEK010000015.1:0-86922 GCA_036490155.1 Acidimicrobiales bacterium
CCTCAGCGTGGCCCTTGTCGACGCCGATCCACGCTGGAAACGCTGAGAGGACGCCCTCGGTGTGGGCGACAGGGCCTTAACCCGTGGGTGAGTCCGGAATGAAGGGACGGCAGTCCAGCTCAGACCAAACGTGAAGACCTCTCCATTCCATCCAACCAAGGTCCAGCTCACCGCCGGAAAAGGGTTCTCCTACGAAGAGACGCTCGGCGGAGAGCTGTGCCGTCGATCATTCAGGGCACTCGCCCACGAGGTGCTCTCCGATCGGCTGTCCGAGCCTTCCCGGTACAACGGTCGGCTGTGGGCAGTTCTCCGAGCGCACCAGCCGTCGCCTGGCAGCCGTCCTTGTGGGCGGGCCAGAGCACCGTCGTCGACGTGTCCTTCTGTCGCCTCGAACGAACCCAGCTCGACGCGGACTCCTGGGTGGACCACTGCCCGGGCTGGCTGTCGGGCTCGGACCGGGCCTTCGAGGAGCTGCTCCGTGACGTGGGCTGGAGCCAGAGGCGCCGTTGGATGTACGACCGCGAGGTCGACGAGCCACGGCTCGCCTCCTGGCGGAGGATCGACGAGCAGACCGCTGCGGCGTCCCGGTGGCTCGAGGACGCTCGCGTGTCGCTGTCCGCTACGAGGTGCAGTTCGACTCGGCGGGCCTCAATCTCTACCGCGACGGCGCCGACAGCGTCGCCTGGCACCGCGACCGCATACCCCCCGAGATCGTGGATCCCGTCGTGGCCCTCGTGTCGCTCGGAGAGCCACGCACGTTCCTGCTGCGCCCACACGGTGGTGGGAGGTCGCGCGCGTGCAAGCTCGGTCGGGGCGACCTTCTCGTCACCGGTGGCCAGACGCAGCGCCGCTTCGAGCACAGCGTCCCGAAGGTGAAGGCAGCGGGCCCCCGGATGAGCATCGCGTTCAGACACGGCGTCGGCTGACCAACGACCCGTCGCGAAAGGTCACGGACTCCGATGTTGCTCGACGAGCACGGAGAAGACGGTGGCGAATCCTTCGAGGAATCGATCGTCGTCGAGTCCCATCGGCGCTCCGCCCAGTGTCCAGGTTGATCGCCGAAAGTTGATAAGTGCGCCGATCAGCACAACGGCGAAGGCCTCGGTGTCGACAGCAAGGTTGGCGGCGAGCGCCCATTGGCGCAATGCGCCGGAGGCGGCACGGAAGCCGGCATCAGAACTGGCCCGGAACTCGTCGCGCACTTTCGCAAGTCGCGCACCATCTCGCTCGAATATGTGGGTCAGGTCACGTTGCATGTCGAGATTCGTCAGGATGAAACGTCCCACGAGAAGAGCGGTGCCTCGGGGATCGTCGAGCGGAATGTCCGTGAACTCAACCTCGCCTTGACTGACCGAGGCGGTCACTCGGCCCACCGCCGCCTCCAGCAAGGCGACCTTGCTTGGAAAGTGTCGGTAGAGCGCCCCCCGGCGAGGTTGGAGGCCCGCCGCCGCTTCGATGTCCCCCACCGTCGTGCCGGCGAAGCCCCGGCTGGCGAAGAGCCGCAGGGCCTCTCGAAGCAACCGCTCCCGAGTCGGGGCTTGCGCCTCTCCTTCGGCCGATGTAATCATCTGATTACAGAGCCTATGCCGTCGATTTGAAGGGGGTGGCCATGCTGCCCACCGCGGATGTTGACCCCGGATGACCTTTGGGTCGGAGGCATCTGCCTCGGGATCATCATCCTCCTGGTGCTCCTGGGGAACATTGGAAGCCCGCCGGACGAGTACTGACGCGTGCCCAACGGTCGGGAGGGCCGCTTCGTCGAGAAGGCGAATGACTAGCTCGTCGGCGGTTTCAAAGCGGTCCAGTCAAAGGCACCCTGCAACTGTTCGGCCAACTCCAGCAGCAGCTCGTCGCTTCCCATGGCACCGACGAGCTGCACGCCGATGGGAAGGCCCTCAGCACTCCAATGAAGAGGTAAGGAAAGGGACGGCTGTCCAGAGAGGCTGAAGGGCGCCAACAGAGTTCCCATCTGCACCAATCCTGATTCTGAGCCGAGAGCCCAGGCCGGTTGAAACGTGGCGGGCGTGACCAACAGATCGAAGTCAGCCCACCACGCAGATACAGGCTTCACCCCGCTCCTTCAAGTGCGGATTCGGCGTCCCGCACCTCTTGCGCATCCCGCGAATTCGCGCGCGCCACGGCCGCAAAGAACCGTGGATCGAGTTCGCCTTCGCCGATCTCGCGCCCCAATCGATCGTTGAGCCACCGACGCACAGGTGGTCGGGCGGCGTCGCTCACCACAGTGAGAGGACTCGATGCGTGCGACCAAAAACTATGCAGCGCCTCGGGCCACGCGAGGTCCACACCGTGGCCGAGGCTTTCGAGGAGGCGACCGGCAACGTGCACGCCTTCGGCGCACTCGGGATGCACGGGCAAGCCCGTTTCGGGATCGTGGTCCAGGAGCCCGACTCGGAGCTGACCGAGCCCACGCGGGCCATGGTCGTGAACGAGGTGACGGAAGACGGCGGTCAAGTCCTCCGCGTGGCGGGCCAGAACGAAATCGCGCCACACGGAACTCGGCGGCTGACCGGCTGGCGGCACACCCTTGATCCGACCAGACGTTGGATTCAAGGTCGCGACTCCGCAGAGTGCAGCGGGGCACCGCAGGGAACCCGTGGCGTCCGACCCGTGCGCGATCGGGACCATTCCAGACGCCACTGCCGCGGCGGGCCCTCCGCTTGACCCGCCCGCACTGCGCGACAGATCCCAGGGATTGCGCGTGGGCTCGAAGCCGGGAGGCTCAGTCGTCACACCGTTCGACAGCGCAGGGCACGCCCCCTTGCCCACGACGCAAAACCCCGCCTCCTCGAACCGGGTGGCCAGTTCTGTCGTCTCCTTTGAGACGACCCCCGCATCTCGTAGCGCGGCGACACCGACCCAGTGCGGAGTCCCCGCGAGCTCTTGTCCGGCGTCTTTCAGCAGCATGGGCACGCCTGCGCCCATTCGTTCGTAGAGCGGGATCACCACCGCATTGAGGAGGGGGTTCAGCCTTTCGATGGTGTCGATCGACTGTTGGCACAGCTGCTCTGATGTGACCGCGCCGTCGCGGAGCAGTCGGGACTGCGTCACGGCACTGGTCCAGCGGAGTTCCTCCATTCCTCCATAGGGTACGACGACGACATTGCGTTGCCACCCTCGCGTCGCTCCGCCATACTTCGTGGGGAGCAGGGCACCGACGCCACGCCAGGCGTCGGTGCGGAAGGGGACGGAGCATGACGACCGCAATTCGGACCGGTTTGCGCGCGCGTGCCGTGGCGATGACCGCAACGTGTGCTCTGGTGATCGTGATCAGCTTCACCGCGGACCTCGCCTTGGCCCCCGGCGTGGCGAACGGATCGCGAGCACCCCACGCGGTGACCGTCGCTCCCGGCGCGAGCCCGGCCTTCTTCCCGCCCGACTGCGCCACCGGTACACCCGCCTACAACTTCGCGGGCAGCGGCGACGCCGCCGACCCCCAAGTCGTGTACTCCGGCGGTTCCTACTACGCCTTCACGACCGGG
This sequence comes from Acidimicrobiales bacterium, assembly GCA_036490155.1. GTDB lineage: Bacteria > Actinomycetota > Acidimicrobiia > Acidimicrobiales > RAAP-2 > Bog-473. The sequence goes on from DASXEK010000015.1 coordinate 3,501, forward strand.
AACGCCCTGGGGAACAACATCGCCGCTCTCGTCTCGTCTTCGCCCAACTCGGGGTACGGCCCCTACACCCACAGCTGCTTCGGCTCCAGCGCGCTCCCGAGTCCCTCTGGGTGGGAACAGGCGAATACGCAAACGTCGCCCGGCGTGGTCCAGTACGGCGGGCACTGGGTGATGTTCTATGACGCGGCGCAGGCGGGTCACGCCAGCGACACGGGATTCGACTGCCTCGCGGCGGCGACGGCGGCATCGATCTCGCCGACCAGTGTCCAATTCAGCGACACGTCGAACGCGCCCCTCTTATGTCAGGGTTCCGGGTCGATCGACCCGGAACCATTGGTCGATCCGAGCACCGGTCTCGCCTATCTGGTGTGGAAGCAGAACGACGGCGGGTCGGCGGCCCCCGCCTCGATCTGGTCCCAGCAGCTCAACGCCTCGGGCACCGGTTTTGCACCCGGCACTTCGCCGAGCCTGCTCCTCTACAACGACACCGTTGCCTACCCCTGGGAGACCACGGTCGAGGATCCCTCGATGCAAGCGGCCGGCGGAGGCTTCTACCTCCTCTTCTCGGCAGGGGACTACCAGAGCAGCAGCTACTCGGAAGGCATCACCTCGTGTCGCGGACCGCTCGGCCCGTGTGGTGCGCAGAGCCAGATCCTGACCTCGTACGGCACCGCGCTCGGTCCCGGCGGCGGCGCGCTGTTCTCCGACGCCGGCGGCTCGTGGTGGATCGACTACGCGGCCTGGCAGGGTGGTACGGCCGGCTGCACGAACTACAGCTGTGGCGCGGCGCGCCGGCTCTTCGCCGCACCGATCACGCTGCCCAGCGTGAACGGGCAGGTGCCCTGCACGGCGCCGGCCGACCCGTACGGCTACTTCATGGTCGCGTCGGACGGTGGTGTCTTCGACTACGGCAACCTCCCGTTCTGCGGCTCAATGGGTGGGCTCCCGTTGAACAAACCGGTCGTCGGGATGGCGGCCACCCCCGACGGCGGGGGGTATTGGCTGGTCGCCTCCGACGGCGGCATCTTCACCTACGGCGACGCCAACTTCTTCGGCTCGGCGGGCGGCGGCGCGTTGAACAAGCCGATCGTCGGGATGGCGCCGACGGCCGACGGGGGCGGCTATTGGCTGGTGGCATCCGACGGGGGCGTGTTCAGCTACGGCGACGCGTCCTTCCACGGATCAGCCGGTTCACTCCATCTGAACGCACCCATCGTCGGGATGGCCACCACGCGCGACGGGGGCGGCTATTGGCTGGTGGCATCCGACGGCGGCATCTTCACCTACGGCGATGCCACCTTCTCGGGGTCGGCCGGCTCGCTCCCGCTCAACAAGCCGGTCGTGGGCATGGCCGCGACACCGGACGGCGGCGGCTACTGGTTGGTCGCGTCCGACGGCGGCATCTTCAACTACGGCGACGCCTCGTTCGACGGTTCGGCGGGCTCACTGCCGCTGAATCGCCCCGTGGTCGGCATGGCCAGGACACCGGACGGCGGCGGCTACTGGTTGGTCGCGTCCGACGGGGGCATCTTCACCTACGGGGACGCGTCGTTCTACGGATCCACCGGGTCGATCGCCTTGAACAGGCCGGTGGTGGGGATGTCGGGCCCCTGAGCTCCGTGACACCGCACGGGGCGGCGTCCGCGTGGGAGAACGTTCGGGACCTCACCACTCCGGGGCCATGGCCGACCGGACGGTGACGAGCTCGCGCTGGAGGCGGCCCGCCTCGACGGGGCGATAAAGGGGACCACTCCCGTCAGACAGCAGCGCCCTCAGCCTGGCGACGCCCTGCACGTCGACGGGCCCTTCGGACGTCAGGCGGTCCGCGACAGCCTCGATCTCATGGCGGGCGTGCCGCACCGCGACGCGGTTGACCGGCACCGAACGCCGTCCGGTCGCCGGGGCCTCGGAAAGGGCCGAAATCCGGCGCAGGCTGCGCGCCAGGAGGTGACGCTGGGCGGGGCGCGACACGTGCTCGGCGTGCAGGGCCAGCGAGACGCTCGACTCTGGTGCCGTCCCCGCGGCGAGTGCCGCATCCAGTTCCGAGACCCGGAGGCGGGAGGCGAGGCGCTCGCGCCAGCGGACGCGCCGCACACTCAGATCTCCCTCGTCTTCGAGCAGCACGATCATCGGTCCTCCCACCGTCACGCCGGCGGGTCACGACAGGGCTGCCATGACCACGAAATCCAGTATGAGCGTCATGGCATGACCAGTCAACTCTATTTCATGGTCACCGCCGATAGAGTGGGGTGATGGCGCTGCCCGCATGGGTTCCCGAGATAGAGACGAAGCCGGCGCCGATGCCGCTCCTCTTGGTGCAGTCGTTCGTCAACACCTGGGAAGGCGACACCGGCGTCGACCTCCTCGACGACCTGGCGACCGCGACGCGCTGGCTGGGCGAGGCTGGGCTCGTCGAGGGCGCCTTCGGGGCGCCTGACCTCGAACGGGCCCGGGTGCTGCGCGAGGCGATTCGGGCGCTCCTGGTGCGCAACGCCAGCGGGGAGGCGCCCGACGCCGAGGAACGCCGCGCCGTCGCCGCCCTGGCTGAGGGGTGTCTGTTCCGTGGGGTGGTGGCGGAGGACGGGCGCATCGAGCTGGAGCCCGAGCTGGGGGCGCCCCCGTTGCGCACGGCCCTGCTCCTCCTCATTCGCGATGCGCAGCGCGACGGGACCTGGTCCCGGCTCAAGGCCTGTCGCAATCCAGACTGTCAGTGGGCCTACTACGACCGCTCCCACGCCGGCCGCGGCGCCTGGTGTGACATGGCCGTCTGCGGCAACCGCATGAAGAACCGCAACCTGCGGTCACGACGCGCCACGCGACGCTCGGGCCCGGCCACCGCCTGATCACGCCAGAGCGGGGCGGATGTGACGGGAATCTGAACTCGCCGGACAACCGGCCAGACCCGCCGCATCGCCTCAGCGCCGCAACCCCAGCTCAGAGGCCCGTCCACCCGGAAACACGCCAGGCTGAGCACACTCCGGAGGTGGGCCGCCCTCTCCCTCCGCCCGCCCGAAGTGGGCTCCCGCCCGAGCGGATACAGTGCGCCGATGCACACTCAACGGATCCATGAGGTGCTGGCGGAGGCGATTGTCGGACGTCGTTTGCTTGCGCACCCCTTCTACCGTCGTTGGGAAGCCGGGACCCTCTCCGAGGGCGAGTTGGCTGCCTACGCGGAGCAGTATCGGCACATCGAGCGCGAGCTCCCCGTGACCTTGTCGGCGATCGCCTCGGCGTTGCCCGAAGGCCGGGCGCGGACGCTTGTGGAGGCGAACCTGTCGGACGAGCTCGGGTCGCCCGAGCCGCACGTCCAGCTGTTCGAGTCCTTCGCCAAGGCAGCCGGAGCCGCGCCGGATGCACCGGCCACGCCCTCGACCGCTGCGTTGCTGGCGCTCGTGCGCACGGCGGCGGCGCACGACCCGGCGGCGGCGCTGGCCATGGTGGCGGCCTACGAGATTCAGGCGGCCGACATCGCCGCGTCCAAGTCGGAAGGGCTGCGGCGCCACTACGGCATGAGCGCGGAGGGCACGCAGTTCTGGGACGTGCACAGCACCCAGGAGGTCGACCACGCCGGCTGGTCCATGGAGGCACTGACCGAGCTGGGCGCCGACCCCGACCTGGTGCAGGCGGCGGCGATCGTCTCGGCCGACTCGTGGTGGCTCTTCCTCAGCGAGCGCGAGGAGCTGGCGCCCGCAGGCGCGGCCTGCTGACGTTCCTCAGCTAAGCGTGCCGTACCGCGCCGCCGCTTCGGCGAAGGCAGCCGACCGCTCTCGATAGTCGCCGAAGCGCCCGAAGCTGGGTGCGGCCGGCGACAGCAGGACGATGCCGCCGCCCTTGGCCCACGCGAAGGCGGCGTTGACCGCGGCAAACAGGTCGTCGGCGTCTACCACCTCGACGCGCCCGTCGCTCACGGCGCGCACGACCGCGCCGATGCGCGGGCCGTTGTCGGGCATGGTCACCACGAGCGTCGGGGCCGTGCGCTCCGCCACGGTTCGCGCCAACGGCTCGTAGTCGACGCCGCGGTCGTGCCCGCCCACCAGTAGCGCGACGGGACGGTCGGCGTAGGCGGCGAGCGCGGCCTGCGCCGGCAGCACGTTGGTCGAGAGGCCGTCGTCGACGAACTCGACCTCGCCGATCCGGCCGAGGGAGCGGAATCGGCTGGGCAGGCCGTCGAAGCCGGCAGCCGCCCGGGCCAGCGCCTCGTCGTCCGCCGCGCCCGGAATCCCGAGGCCGACGAGCACGGCGCGGGCGATGGAGGCGTTGCGCAGGTTGTGCGGGCCGGCCAGGCCGAGCGCGGACGACCACCCGGCGTCGCGCGCCACCTCCTCGGCGTTGACCCACTGGACGTGCGGTCCCATCAAGGCGGCCTGGGCCCGTAGGCGCTCGTCGGAGCCGTCGGCCACCGCCACTTCGACGCCCGGTTTGGTGCACAGCGAGAGCTTGTCGGCGTAGTAGCGCTCGACCGTGCCGTGCCAGTTGAGGTGGTCGGGCGACAGCGACGTCACCGCGACCACGTGCGGTGCGACGGCCAGGTCAGGCACCTGGAAGCTCGACGTCTCGACGATCCAGTAGTCGGGGTCACCCTTCTCGTCGGGGTCCCAGGGCGGGCGGCCGATGTTGCCGCCGGCGCGCGCGTCGTACCCGAGCCCGGTGAGCAGGTGGACGGCGATCGCCGTCGTCGTGCTCTTGCCCTTCGTCCCGGTGATGCACGCGACCCGTGACGGATCCGCTTCCGCAACGAACAACCCGAGGCCACCGCAGACCGGCACGCCGGCCGCCTCGAGCGCCGCGACCTCGGGCCGGTAACGGCTGATCCCCGGGCTCTTGATCACGACGTCGCACCCCAACAGGGCCGTCAGGCCGTCGTCGGCGGTGGCCAGCACGGCGAGCCCGTCGAGCTCCGGCGCCGCCGGCGCGTCGTCCACCAACGACGGCCGCAAGCCCATGACCGCCAGCCGGCGGATGCTGGCGTGCCCTTCGACGCCCAGCCCCCAGACGCCGACCGACGCGTCAGCGAGCGCGGACCAGGAGATCGGCTGGCGCATAGCGCTCCGGGATGTGATGCGGCGCCCGCGGCGTCAGGAGAGCCGCCGCGTCCGCGGGGGGTGCCGGCGCGACGCGAGCGACCTCGTCGCGCCACGACTGGACGAGCGCGCTGTCGGCGCGGTCCGCCCGCTCGGCGGCCAGGAGCACCGCGGCCCGGCACTCCTCAATATCGCCGACGCACTCGAAGGGTCTGGCGTCGTCACCGAGCCCCAGGAGGGCGCGGAATTTCTCCTCGTTGGCCAGGTTCTCCAGCGGCTCGGCCCCGTCGAAGATCGCCTCGAGCTCGGTGCGGCTCATGAACGGCGAGAGGATCAGGTCGATGAAGCAGCACTTGTCGCAGATGCCGCACCAGTGGTCCAGCCGGTGCATCGGATCCTGGTGGAAGGCGCGGTTACAGCTGCGGAAGGCGTGGTGGTACGGGGGCAGGCGCGCGAACCGCTCGGCGACCCACAGCTCGGTGCGCGGGCGGAGATACGAGAACACGGACAGCCCCGGGCCGACGGAGTCGTGGACGAACTCCCCGAACGCCTGCTCGAACTCGTCGCCCTTCGACCACTGGTGGTTGATGGCGACACCGTCGACGACCAACGTGGGCACCGAGGCCGACCACTCGTTGGACAGCACCACCGCGTCGCGCCCCTGCAGCGTCGCCGCGACGACCGCCGCCGCGCTGATGACGGCGGTCACCGGGACGTGCCCGTTCAAGAAGCCGAGCTCGTCCGAGCGCCGCACCTGGGGGTCGATCTCGCGGGCCACGTGGACGACCGGCAACCCGGTCACGGCCGCCGCGTCCTCGATCGCCGCGAACCGGTCCTCGGGCGGGTGCACGACGAAGAGCGCCGTGTCCGGATGTTCGCCGGCCAGCGCGGCCACCGTCACGATGGAGTCGATGCCACCGCCGAAGGGGATGAGGGGGCGTCCCGGCTCGGGGTCGTAGGCGCCCGGCGCGGCAGCTTCGGAGCCCGGCGCGGCATCCGGTCCGACCACCTGCAGGTCCCGCAGGTCCAGGCCGTTTCGGTAGGCGAACTCACCGAGGCCCTCGACGTAGTAGCGGGCGAGGAAGGCGCGCTCCTCGGCCGTGCTGGCGTGCTCGCCCAGGTCGACGGCCGGCGCAGCCACGGCCTTGTAGTACGAGACGCCCGCCAACAAGAACAAGATGCGCACGGCCGCCCGGACGGCCGGGTCGTCCCAGTCGCCCCCCGGCCCGAACGAATAGCGCTCGGTGAAGGCGTGCGCCTGGGTCGAATACCGGCAGGTGACGACCCCGGACGCCTGGTCGATGCTGACGCCGTCGTAGCGGAACTGGTCGGGGGCTGACATGCGCAAAAGGGGGTGCCGCGCCTTCGCGCCGCGGTCCCATGCTACGGCCCACCTCGGCCTCGCCCGGGCGTGGCCTGGCGCATGCTCAGCCTGCGAGCTGCGCCAGCAGGGCGAACCGCCCGCAGGGACGGGCCGCTCGATCGCTGTAGAAGCGCTCGTCGGCCGTCGTGACGCCGCAGTCGTAGATGTGCTCGGCCGGGACGTCGCCGAGCCGCAGTTGCTGGCGGTTCGCCGCCACCAGGTCGACGAGCCAGTGCCCCGGACCGTCCGGCCGCGCCACCGCCGGGTCGAGCGGCACCGGGCCGACCGCCTCGTGGAGCGCGCGCGACACCTCGTCGGTCACCTGGTAGTGCTCCGGCGCGACCGCCGGCCCGATGGCGGCGCGGATCCGGGCGCGGCGGGCGCCCCGCTCGACCATGGCGTCGAGCGCCGCGCCGACCGCGCCGGCTGCGGTGCCACGCCACCCGGCGTGCACTGTGGCGAGCACACCGGCGACCGGGTCGACGAGGGCGAGGGGCACGCAGTCGGCGACCATGATCATCAACGTGACCCCCGGCGCGGTGGTCACGAGCACATCGGTGTCGGCGACCGCGTCGTCCTCGCCCGACGTGCCGCGGCCGGCGTCATCACCACTCACGACCGCAACGCCGGCCCCGTGCACTTGGCGTGCGAACACCAGCCGGGACAGCTCGGTGCCGAAGGCACCAGCGGCGAGGCGCCGATTGGTCACGACGTTGGCGACGTCGTCGCCCACGTGCAGGCCGAGGTTGAGCGAGTCGTACGGCGCCGGCGACACGCCGCCGTGCCGCGTCGTCACCGCGACATCCGCACCCGTGTGCGCGGCATCCACCCAGCGCAGGAGCGGCAGCTCGGCGTCGGGCACGAGCCTGACCATATCGAGTCGCCGGATCGGTGCCGCCGGAATCGACCCGGCGGCCGGACCTTGGCTCAGGAGGCTTCGCTCTCGTCCCACATGGTGGTCGGGACGAGCGAGAGCAATGGTCGCCGGCCCCGGCGCCCGAACGCGCCGGCCGGCTCGAGGTCGGCGAAGCCGTAGAGCTCAGCCGTGTCGGTTGGCGTCTCGAATTGGCCGGCCGGGGTCGCCGTCGCCGGTTCGGCCACGCCGAGCACCGCGGCCAGTGACCGTCCCGCATCGAGGGCGGCGAAGAGGACGCCGAGGGACTCGAGCGAGAAGCCCCGATCTTGGAGCTGGAGGACGGCGGCGAGCCGCGCCTGGTGGAGGGGTCCGTACACGCCGGTCCGCCCGCGCAGCTCCGGATGCGGCAGGAGCCCCAGGGTCTGGAGCGACCGCACACGCCGGACGGTCGTCCCCGCGGCCGCGGCAAGCTCGTCGATCGTCAGGTGCTCGGTGTCGCTCGGTGCGCTCGGTGCCACTTGACAAGTATGACATATATCTATGTAACATTAAATACCGTCAACAACGTGATAGAGAAGCGAGGTGTGGAGAGATGGCACTGAATCCCGAAGCAGTGGGGTCGACGTCGGAACCCGTCGAGCGATCCTGGACCTCCAAGGACGCCCTGCTCTACGCCTTGGGCGTGGGGGCCGGCAGCCTCGATCCGACCGGCTTCGAGCTGGACCTGACGACGGAGAACTCGCAGTGTGTCACCCAGCGCGTCCTGCCGACCTTCACCACGATCATCGGACAGGGCGGGGGCGGACGGAGCTCGCTCGGCGACTTCGACCCGGCGATGCTCGTCCACGGTGAGCAGGGGATCCGCCTCCACGGTGAGATCCCACCCGAGGGCACCGTTGTGGTGACCTCGTCGGTGGCGGGCATGTACGACAAGGGGTCGGCCGGGCTCGTCGTGCTCGAGGGCGAGTCGCGCTACGCCGGCACGGGCCAACTGGCCTTCACCACCCGCACCGCGTTGTTCATCCGAGGCGCCGGCGGGTTCGGTGGGCCGCGCAATCCCGAAGGGGACGCCGAGAGCGAGCTGGCCGGCGAGCCGCTGCCGACGCGTGAGCCCGACGAGGTCGTGACGTACACGACGCGTCCGGACCAGGCGTTGCTCTACCGGCTGAGCGGTGACCGCAACCCGCTGCACTCCGATCCCACCTTCGCCAAGCGGGCCGGCTTCGACCGCCCGATTCTCCACGGGCTCTGCACCTACGGCTTCACCGGGCGCGCGCTCTTGCACTTGGTCTGCGGGTCGGACCCCGCGCGCTTTGGCGCCATGCGCTCGCGCTTCTCGAAGCCGACCATGCCGGGTGACGCGCTCACCATCTCGGTCTGGGACATCGGTGACCAGTCCAAGGGTGCGTACCGGTTCCGCACCGAGACCCAGCGCGGCGAGACGGTGATCGACGCGGGGCTCTTCCAGCTGGCCTAGGAGAACAGGCCGTTCCGGCTCGACCCGCCGAGTCAGCGCAGCCCGAGCAGTCGCTCCATCACCTCGACGCGCTGACGTAGACGGTCGACCTCGGCGGCGAGCGAGCGGCCCTGCTCAATCTGGCGGCGCAGCCTCGTTGAGCGAAAGGCCCGGTCCAAGACCGCGTCGAGGGGCACCATCCGCTGCGGGCCGTGTGGGCCCACGATCATGCGCGAGGGGATGCGGCCCGCCCGGTACCACGAGCGCAGGGTGGAGCGGGCCACGCCGGCGGCAGACGATGCCTCTTCCAGCGTCACCCAGCCTGGTTCGGTGGGTTGTTCCGTGAGCTGGTCGAGCATGTCGTCCCAGTCGATGCCGCTCGGCGACGTCGACGCCTCCTCGGGCTGCTCGTCTGCCATGGTGGCTGACCCTATCATTTATCAGTGTCTTGACAGGGTGCGTATCATCCCTACATGTTCGAACGGTTCACTGACCGAGCTCGTCGGGTCCTGGTGGTGGCCCAGGAGGAGGCCCGGGATTTTGGGCATCCCTTCATCAGGCCCGAGCACATCGGGCTCGGGTTGTTGCAAAACGATGGAGCGGCGGCCCGTGCCCTGGCCGACCTCGGTGTCACTTACGCAGCCACCCGCGATCGAGTCCTCGCTGCGTTTCCGGCGGGGGCGGCGCTGGCGGGTGAGCGGCTCCCCTTCACCCCGGAGGCGAAGAAGGTGCTCGAACTGTCGCTGCGCGAAGCGCTGCAGCTCGGGCATAACTACATCGGGACGGAGCACCTTCTCCTGGGTTTGTTGCGAAAGGACGAGTCCCTCGCCCCGACCCTCTTTCAAGCCGATCCGGAACTCCTCCGCGCCCGCGCCGTGCAGTACGCGACCGGGGCGTCTGGCGAGCGGTCTGCCCGCTCACCGGCTCTGCATGCAGCCGTGGGCCGCGCCCAGGTGGAGGCCGGCGATCAGTCGATCGGGACCGGCCAGTTGCTCGTGGCGATCGCCGCTGATCCTGAGTCCCAAGGCGCCCAGGTCCTGGCTCGTCTCGGGGTGACCGAGCGCGCCATCGCCGACGCGCTCGAGCAAGTTCCCTTGGAGGGCACCAGTGACGCCCTCGGCCCGCCGCGGTGGTTCGAGATCAAATTGGGCGGCCGTACTGCGACGGTGGAGGACGCGGAGCTGACCAGGGTCCTCTCGGAGTTGGACGCAGAGCAGATTCGTGCCGTGCTGCGCAAAGGTTTGGGGCAGCAAGAGCAGGGCTAGCTGCTTGTCGGCTGCCGTTCCCGAGTTGCGACGCGGCAGTCGGCACACACGCCGAAGATCTCCACCGTGTGCGTGACGTCGGTGTAACCGAGGTCCGTCGCGGTGGCCTCGGCCCAGCGCTCCAAGTCGGGCAGCTCCACCTCGGAACCCCGCCCGCACTGGCGGCACACGACGTGATGGTGGTGCTGGTCGCTGTGGCAGCGTCGGTAGACGAGCTCGCCATCGGCCGTTTGCAAGGCATCGAGCCGCCCCTCCTCCGTGAGCAGCGCGAGGTGCCGATAGACCGTGGTCAGGCCGACGGTCTCGCCGGCTGCACGCAGCTCGGCATGGATGTCCTGCGCGCTGCGGAAGTTTTCCGAGCCGAGCACGACGTTGAGCACCGCCTGGCCCTGGCGCGTCTGGCGACTTGGTCGAGGGAGTTGATCCGAACGCTCAGCCATGGGTCAACTCTGCCAGTTCCGGGGCGTCCGCCCTGCGCTGCCGCGCGACGGTCAGGACTGGGCCGAGGACTCGGGCCAGCAAGTAGAAACCGAAACTGATTGCCACGATCAGCACGCTCGGTTTCACGCTGGCGAACTGGAAGCTCAACAAGATGCCGCCGTCGGCCGCGACGACCGCCATGACGATGGAGAGCACGGTGACCACGACGGGGTTCACGCTCAGCCGCTGGGCCGACGCCGCCGGCGTGATCGCGAGGCTCAGGACGAGCAGCGTGCCGACGACCTGTGCCGCCAGCGTGACGGTGATCGCCAACACGAACAGGAACACGATGCCGAGCACGCCGGTTCGCACGCCACGTGCACGGGCGACGTCGGGGTCGACCGACGCGAACAGCAGGGGCCGCCAGATCACGGTCAGCGCGAGAGCCACGGCCACCGCGATGATCCCGAGCAGGATGATCTGGCTGGTGCTGACGCCGAAGATATTGCCGAAGAGGATGTTCAGAGCCTCGCTGGCGTACCCGTGGTAATAGCCGAGCAGGAAGACGCCGAGCCCGAGGCCGGCGGCCAGGATCACACCGATGGTCGAGTCGCGTTCTGAGGCGCGCTGGCCGAGGAGTCCGATCAGGCCCGCCACCACGAGCGCACCGACGAGCGCGCCGGCAACCGGGTTGTCGGCCACGAGGAGCCCGGCGACGGCGCCCGTGAAGGCGAGCTCACTGGCTCCGTGGACCGCGAAGGCCATGGTGCGGGTGATCACGAACGGGCCGATCAGTCCGCAACTGACGGCCACCAGAAAGGCCGCTTCGAGCGAGTGCTGCGCGAAGGGGAACTGGAGGTAGTAGCCGATACCCATGCCGGTCAGTGCGCGTGGTCGTGGTGCGCATGCGCACCGGGCTCGGTTGGCATCTCGTCCTCGGCGCTGACCACCAGATAGCGATCCCGCACCCTCACGACATCGACCTCGATCCCGTACAGGTCGCTCAGGCGCTCGCTGGTGAGAATCTCGGCCGGCGTGCCGATGGCCCAACGCCCGCGCACCAGGTACAGGATGCGGTCGACGTAGGGCAGCACGGGGTTGATCTCATGGGTGACGAACAGAACGGGCGTGCCCGCCTCCCGCCGGCGGTGATCGATGAGGCGGGTCACGGCGCGCTGACTGGCCAGGTCGAGCGCCAGGAGCGGCTCGTCGCACAGCAGCACCTTGGGGTCGCTGAGGAGTGCCTGCGCAATCCGGAGTCGCTGCTGCTCGCCGCCCGATAACAGCCCGACGGGTGCATCGGCGTACCCGGCAGCCCCGACGGCCTCGAGTGCCGCGTCGACCTGCCGCCTGATGGCGCGGCTGTGCAGGCGGATTCCCCAGTGGTGGCCGTCGATCCCGAATCGGACAAGGTCGCGGCCGCGAATCGGCAGGTAGCGGTCGAAGGCCTGCTGCTGGGGGATATAGCCCAGGTCGGCGTTGCCCCGTGAGGGCACCTTGCCGTTCACGCGGACGACCCCCTCGGAGAGAGGGACGAGGCCGAGCAATACCTTCAGGAGCGTCGTCTTCCCGGTTCCATTCGGCCCGAGCACGGCGACGAATTCGCCGTCGGCGACCGAAAGGTCCAAGTCGGACCACAGAGTTCGATGACCGAAGCGGACGGTCGCGTGCTCGAGCTCGACGCGTGGGACAGCCACTGTCTACGGGCTCCGGCTCTCTTGCAGCGCGTGGAGGAGGTCGGTCAACTGGGACTCCTGCCACTGTTGATAGGTCGATGCGTTGGTCGGCATTGTCTCGGACACCCCGACCACTGGGATGCCGTGCTGCTTGGCCAAGGCGCGCATTTGTGTGGTCACGGGTGTCACCGTCTGCACGTTGTAGAGGAGGACGTTGATGTCGTGGTTCGTCAGGAGCTGGCGCATGGCCACGGTGTCGGCGGCGCCGGGGTCCGTGCCGTCCTCGATCGCCCGAGCAAAGCCGGGAGGCGTCTTGACGTCGAGGTCCGCTGCCGCGAGCAGGTAGCCGGGGACACGCTCGGTGTAGGCCACCGAGACGTTGTGGAAGCGCTGCTTGATTGTCGCCAGGGTCGCGTCAAGTGGCTTGAGCGACGCATCGAAGGTGGCCAGGTTCTTGATGAACGTAGAGCCGTCATGCGGGGCTGCCTTCGTGAGGGCGCTGGCGATTGCGGCGGCAACGACTGGTACGCGCGGGATGTTGTACCAGAGATGCGGATTTGGATCACTACCGGTGACATGGAGCACCGAAGCCGCGTTCACGATGCGCGGCTGGCCGCCGTCCGCGCTCAAGAGCGAGCCCATCCACGTGTCGTAGCCGGCCCCGTTCTCGATGACCACTTGAGCCTGAGCCAGCAGGGCAGCGTCCTGCGCATTGGTCTCGAAGAGGTGCGGGTCCGCGGTCGGGCTGGTGATGAGAGAGGTCACCTGGACGTCGGCCCCTCCGATCTGGGCCGCGATGTTGCCCCAGAAGTTCTCCGCCGCCACGACTTCGACGCGCGTCGCCTGCGCGCCCGCCGGAGCGGTCGATGAGGCCGCCAAGCCTGCGAGTGCCAATGGGATTGCGGCGGCGCCGAGGCCGAGGCGGGCGAAGCGGTGTGGTGCGTGCCTGGATCCCATAACCGTAACGGTAATCATTTCGCTTAAGGATGGCAAGCTCGAGAAGGAACAAGTCCGGGAAGGAAAAGGCCATATACACGTGAGAGCGACCGCCGGAGTTCCGCGTATACGCCGCCGCATGAGGCGCCGGGTTCGGCGCGTACACAGCGCGCAGGGGACCGCCCCGTTCCTGCGACCCCGGGGCGGAGCGCCGGGGTCAGCCCCCGAACAGCAACGAGTAGTCGGCCCCTCGGCGCAGGTGGTGGCCCCCGTCCACGCCGAGCGTCTCTCCGGTGACGAAGGAGGATTCGGGGCCGAGGAGGTAGCGGACGGCCGAGGCGACGTCGTCGACCGTGCCGACGCGGCCGAGCGGCATCTGGGCCAGGTAGTCGTCGAGCAGCGCCCCGCCGGCCGTGATGAACGACATCAGTTCGTCGTCGATGATCCCCGGGGCCACCGCGTTGACCCGGATGCCGAGCTGGCCCAGCTCCTCGCCGGCCGTCTCGGTCAGGAAGCAGATGCCGGCCTTCGACACCCCGTAGGCCCACAGGTGCGGGTGCGGGAAGCGCCCGGCGCCCGAGGACATCAACACGATGGCGCCGCGTCCACCGCGGGAGGCGTCGACCTCCTGCGCCTGCATGGCCGCGCCGCCCTGCTTCACGCAGATGACCGAGCCCATCAGGTTGAGGTCCATGGTGGCGCGCACGGCCGCGACCTCCGCGGTGAGCACCGATCCGATGTGGAGGGACCCGCCCGCGCAGGCGAACAGCCCGTCGATGCGTCCGGTGGCCTCGCGCGTCGCCGCCACCGCAGCCGTCACCTGTTCCTCGACCGTCACGTCGGCCACGACGTAGCGCGCCGTCGCACGGTCGCGCGCCGCCGCCGCGATGCGCGCGGTGGCGTCGGCGAGCTTCTGCTCCGTGCGGCCGCAGATGGTGACGTGCGCGCCGTCGGCGGCGAGCCGTTCGGCCGTGGCGAGCCCGATGCCGCTGCCCCCGCCGGTGACCAGGATGGACCAGCCGGCGAGGCCCCCCGCTCCGGGTCCGGCCATCAGACGGGGCCGGCGCCCACGGGCGCCGACGGGGTGAACTCGACAGGCATCGCCTCAATGCCCGAGATGAAGTTCGCGGCGCGGCGGGGCAGGGCCGCCCGGTCCACCGCCAAGTGCAGGTCGGGCAGGCGCGCCAGCAGCCGCTCGACCATGACGCGCAGCTCCAGGCGCGCGAGCTGGTTGCCCAGGCAGAAGTGGGCGCCGAAGCCGAAGGCCAGGTGGGGGTTGGGGCTGCGCGTGATGTCGAAGTGCTCGGCGTCGTCGAAGACCGCCTCGTCGCGGTTGGCCGAGGGGTAGAGCAGCAGCATCTCCTGGCCTTCGCGGATCTGGGCACCGGCCAGCTCGACGTCGCGGGTGGCCGTGCGGGCCATGTTCTTGATCGGCGACACCCAGCGCAGCATCTCCTCGACCGCGCCGGGCATGAGGCCGGCCGGGTCGGCCGCCAGCTTGGCCCGCTGGTCGGGATGGGCGAGCAGCTCCTCGACGCCGCCGCTGATGACGTGGCGGGTCGTCTCGTCGCCGCCGATCAGGATCAGCAGGGTCTCGTGGACCAGCGAGTCGTCATCGAGCGAGTCGCCGTCGATCTCGGCGTGGCACAGCACGCCGACGAGGTCGTCGGTCCGCTGGGCGGCCCGTCGCTGGGCGAGGACGGGGTGGATGTACTGCGTGTACTCGACGAACGCCTGGGCGGCCTTGTCCAGCGCCGTCGGGTCCGGCGAGCCCTGCCCCTTGAGCATGTCGTCGGACCAGCGCAACAGGTCGTCGCGATCCTCGGGTGCCACGCCGAGCATGTCGCCGATCATGATGAGCGGCAGCGGCGCGGCGATGTCCTTGACGAAGTCGCAGCTGCCCCGCTCGCAGACCCGGTCCAAGATGGCGTCGCAGACCAGCCGCAGCTTGTCCTCCATGGCCCGCACCCTCTTGGGGGTGAAGCCCTCGGAGACGAGGCGGCGCCGGCGAACGTGCTCGGGGGCGTCGAAGTCGATCATCATGGCGAGCGGCGGGAACTTGGGCCGGATGCCGCCGGCGTTGGAGAAGGACTCGGTGTCCATCGAGGCCGCTTTGACGGCGGCGTAGCTGGCGGCGGCCCACAGGTCGTTGGCCTCGTCGTAGTAGACGGGGGCGTGCGCCCGCATCCAGGCGTAGGCGTCGTGGGGCTCCCGCCCGTAGAACTCGCCGCTGAGCAGGTCGATCCCGAGGTCCGGCGGGGCGGTCGTCACGGCGGAAGACCCTATCTCCGGGTGGATAGGGTGGAACCCATGGCAGATCAGGCGACCTTCACCGAAGTCGCCATGGAATTCATGCCGAGTCTCTACTCGGCGGCGCTCCGCATGACGCGCAACCGGGCCGACGCCGAGGACCTGGTCCAAGAGACCTACCTCAAGGCGTACCGGTCCTTCGGCTCGTTCCAGGAGGGCACCAATCTGCGGGCCTGGCTGTACCGGATCTTGACCAACACGTACATCAACTCGTACCGGGCGGCCCAGCGGCGCCCCGAGATCTCCGACGTCGAGGACGTGGAAGACCTCTATCTCTACAAGCGCCTGGCCGGCTCCGGCGGGAGCGATCCCGGCCGCTCGGCCGAGGACGAGGCGCTCGAGCGCTTCACCGACGACGACGTGAAGGGCGCGCTGGAGGCCCTGCCCGAGAACTTCCGCATGGCCGTCCTCCTCGCGGATGTCGAGGGCTTCAGCTACAAGGAGATCTCGGAGATCACCGACGTGCCGATCGGGACGGTCATGAGCCGGATTCACCGGGGAAGAAAGGCGCTCCAGAAGGCGTTGCACGACGTAGCCGAAGCGAGGGGGCTCGTGGGTAGCAGCGTGCCAGGGGGCTGAGGAAATGAGCCGAGAAGTGCAGCAGCACGACGACGAGCACAAGAACAACGAGACCGACGGGGGCCCCGCTGTGGACACGAGCGGGCTGTTCGGCGCGTCCGTCGACTGCGTCGAGGCGGTGCACGAGCTCTACTCGTATCTCGACGGTGAGCTCACCGAAGTCCGGCGTGAGGAGATCCGCGTCCATCTCGACTGGTGCGGCCCGTGCGGCGGGGCGGCGCAGTTCGAGGCCGACCTGCGACGGATCATCGCCAACCGGTGCAAGGACCGCGTGCCCCAGAGCCTGATCGAACGGGTGGCCGCGGCGATCCACGAAGAAAGCCGGCAGCACGACACCAAGCACTGACCTCACCCCCGCCGGCGCGACCCCGCCGCCGCCGTCGGCCAGCCGCGCCATGGTCGATTGGGCCCTGGCCGAACGCGTCGCCGCGGGCGCCCTCATCTTGAAGCCGGCGCCCGCCTCGTACCGCTCGTCGCGGCTGCAGGGCCAGTTCGACGAGCTGACCGCCAAGGCCGAGCTCCTCGTGACCGAGTCGACCGGGTTGCGCTCGGCGCACGGCGAGGCGCGGGCCAAGGTGACGGACCGGCCCGGTTGGGCCGCGGCGAATGTCCGTTCCATGGAGCGCCTGGTCGGCCCCGCGTTCGCGCAGCTCCAGGAGAAGCGCGGCGCCAAGATCAGCGGCCCCTCCCTCGCCATCGGCCGCAGCATCGCCGGCATGCAGCTCGGCCTGATGCTGGCGTACATGGCGACACGCGTCCTCGGCCAGTACGACCTGCTGATCGACGACGAGGGCCCCGCCGATCAGGACCTCGTCTCCTACGTGGGGCCCAACATCGTGGGCGTCGAGACGCAGTACGGCTTCGCGCCGAGCCAGTTCCGGCTCTGGCTGGCGCTGCACGAGGTGACGCACCGCCTGCAGTTCACCGCGGTGCCCTGGCTGCGCGACCACTTCGTCGGCCTGGTGTCGGAGTTGCTGGGCCCGCTCTCGGGCGACCCGGCCAACTTCGCCGAGGTCGTCAAGCGCGTCACGACCGAGCTCCGGTCCGGGCGGAACTCACTGCAGGACGGGGGAGCCGGCGTGCTCGCCCTCCTCGCCACGCCCGAACAGCGGGTGGCGCTCTCGAGGATCAGCGGGATGATGAGCCTGCTCGAGGGGCACGGCGACGTCACGATGAACCGCGCCGGGGCTTCGGAGGTGCCGGGGGCCGAGCACTTCGCCCGCGTGCTGCACGAGCGGCGATCGCAGGCCAAGGGCCTCACCAAGCTCATGTCCAAGCTGCTCGGGCTCGACGCCAAGATGCGCCAGTACGCCGAGGGGGAGGACTTCGTCGAGTCGGTGGAGGCGACCGGCGGCGCCACGCTGATGGCGCGGGTGTGGGAGGGGCCCGAGTGGCTGCCCACGCTCGAGGAGATCCGCGAGCCCGCCCTGTGGGTGGCGCGAGCCGGTGCCTGAGGGGGACCAGGACCCCGCCCCGACCGCTGCGCCCGCATCGCCCGCATCTTCGGCATCTTCCGCCTCGCCCGCCCAGCTCGTCGACGACCTCCTGACCCGCAGTACCTTCCCGGTTCCGGGGACCCCGCTGGCGTGCGCCGTGTCGGGTGGCGCCGACTCCCTGGCGCTCCTCGTGCTCGCGGTCGCCGCCGGCTGTGACGTCACCGCCGTCCACGTGGACCACGGCTTGCGCGCCGGCTCGGCCGCCGAGGCGCACGTCGTGGCCGCCGCCGCCGCCACCGTGGGGGCGCGTTTCGAGGGCCGGACGGTCGCCGTGGCGCCCGGGCCCAACCTCGAGGCCCGCGCGCGCGCGGCGCGCTTCTCGGTGCTGCCGGCCGGCGTGGCGACCGGCCACACCATGGACGACCAGGCGGAGACGATCTTGCTGAACCTCTTGCGCGGGGCCGGGGCGGACGGGCTCGCCGGCATGGCGCCGGGCTTCCGCCACCCGTTGCTCGCGCTGCGCCGGCACGAGACCCATCGCCTCTGCCGCGAGGTCGGCCTGGTGCCGGTCTGCGACGAGAGCAACCGCGACCCGGCCTTCGTGCGCAACCGCGTCCGCCACGAACTGCTCCCGCTCTGCGCGGAGGTCGCCGGGCGCGACCCGGTGCCGGTCCTGGCGCGCCAGGCCGGGGTGCTGCGCGACGAGGTCGCGCTGCTGCACAAGCTGGCCGCCGAGGCGGTGCCCGACCCGGCCGACGCCCGTCTCGTCGCGGCCAGCCCCCGGCCGCTGGCTCGCCGCGCCCTGCGCGACTGGCTGCGCGCCGATGCCGCGGATGCCGCCGATGCCGCCGGCGGCGCCTCCGCCCACCCCCCCTCGCTGGCCGAGGTCGATCGGGTGCTCGCCGTGGCGGCCGGCCAGGCCGTCGGCACCGAGCTCTCGGGTGGCCGGAGGGTGCGGCGTTCGCACGGGCGGCTGACGGTGATCCCAGCACCCTCCGGTAGTGTCGGAGCGGTGACCAACGAGGCCGGAACGGGCGTCCCGACCTGGGCCGAGCCCGACGTGGGCCCCGTGCTCGTGGGCGCCGACGCGCTGGCGGCGCGGGTCGCCGAGCTGGGCGCAGAGGTCACCAAGAACTACGCCGACGAGCCGCCCCTGCTCGTGGCGGTGCTCAAGGGGGCGATGCTCTTCCTGAGCGACCTGTGCCGGGCGATTGAGTTGCCCGTCGACGTCGACTTCATGGCCGTCTCGTCCTACGGCAGCGCGACCAAGACGTCGGGGGTCGTGCGCATCGTCAAGGACCTCGACTCCGAGGTCCTGGGTCGGCACGTGCTCGTGGTCGAGGACATCATCGACAGCGGCCTCACCCTCAACTACCTCCGCAAATATCTCACCTCCCGCCAGCCCAAGAGCCTGGAGATCTGCGCGTTGTTGGTCAAGGAAGGCGAGCAGCGCGTCGAGATCCCGCTGCGCTATGTCGGCTTCACCATCCCGCCCGACTTCGTCGTGGGCTACGGGCTCGATGTGGGTGAGCGGTACCGCAATCTCCGCGGCGTCCACCGCTACAAGGGAACCGAACAATGAGCGTCGGACGATGAGCGTCGACCAAGACCGCGTGAAGAAGGCCGTGCTCGAGCTGCTCGAGGCGATCGGCGAGGACCCGTCGCGCGACGGGCTGATCGCCACGCCCGACCGGGTCGCCTCGATGTACGAGGAGCTCTTCGCCGGCCTCCACGACGACCCGGCCCGGCACCTCGAGGTTACCTTCGCGGCGGAGCACGACGAGATGGTCATGGTGCGCGACATCCCCTTCGCCTCCCTCTGCGAGCACCACCTCGTGCCGTTCCTCGGGCGGGCCCACGTCGCGTACATCCCGGCCGAGGACGGCCGCATCACCGGGCTCTCCAAGCTCGCCCGCCTCGTCGACGGCTTCGCCCGCCGTCTCCAGGTGCAAGAGCGCATGACGACCGAGATCGCCGATGCGATCCAGTCCGTGCTCTCGCCGCGCGGCGTGTTCGTCGTGTTGGAGGCCGAGCACCTGTGCATGTCGATGCGCGGCGTGAAGAAGCCCGGGACGCTCACCGTCACCTCGTCGGTGCGCGGGCTGTTCCGCTCGGACCCGGCGACCCGGGCGGAGGCCATGCAGTTCATCCGGGGCCACTGAGCCCGGTGCCGACCGCCCTGCCATGACGCCGGCCCCGCCGGGGCGCCGCCCCCTCGTCATGGGGGTCCTCAACGTCACGCCGGACTCCTTCTCCGACGGTGGGCTCTACGACACGTTCGAACGCGCCGTCGCCCACGGGATCGCCATGGCCGCCGACGGGGCCGACGTGATCGACGTGGGCGGCGAGTCCTCGCGCCCCGGCGCGGCGCCCGTCGCCGTCGACGTGGAGCTGGCCCGGGTCGTCCCCGTCATCGAGGCCCTGGCCGCTACGCGGGCCCTCGCCGACCGCGGCGTCCGCCTCTCCGTCGACACCGTGAAGCCCGAGGTCGCCGCCGCCGCGGTGGCCGCCGGCGCCACGCTGATCAACGACATCTCCGCCTCGCTGTACGAAGTGGCCGCGGCCGCCGGCGCCGGCTGGGTGGCCATGCACATGCGGGGCGAGCCCCGGACCATGCAGGACGACCCCCGCTACGACGACGTCGTGGCCGACGTGTCGGCCTTCGTCCTGGCGCGGGCCCGCCTCGCCCTCGAGGCCGGTGTCGCCGAGGTCTGGGTCGACCCGGGGATCGGCTTCGGCAAGA
The DNA here is from genome assembly GCA_036490155.1 of Acidimicrobiales bacterium. GTDB lineage: Bacteria > Actinomycetota > Acidimicrobiia > Acidimicrobiales > RAAP-2 > Bog-473. The sequence goes on from DASXEK010000015.1 coordinate 23,562, forward strand.
CGATCGCGCACAACCTCTCGCTGCTGCGCCACCTGGGCGAGCTGGCCGACGCCGCCGCCGGTGCCGGCTGCGCCGGCGTGATCGTCGGCGCCAGCCGCAAGCGCTTCCTGGGCCTGCTGGCCGCGGCCCCGCAGGGCGGCACGGTGACCACCACGCCCGCCGCCGTGGAGGACCGGGTCGCCGGATCGCTGGCGACGGCCGCCACCGCCCTGGTCGCCGGCGCGGGCATGGTCCGCGTCCACGACGTGGCGGCCACGGTGCAGGTGGCCCGGCTGTATGGTCCTGCCGCATGAAGGGCAAGTGGGCGGCGGGGATCCCACCCCGGAACTTCACGTGGGTGATCAAGGACCATCTCGCCGTGAGCGAGCGGCCCGGCGGGTTCTCGCTCAACCATCGCCGCGTGCGCCGGCAGGAGGAGATCATCTGGCTGCGCGTCCAGGGCTTCGGGCGGGTGATCTCGCTGCTCCCGTCGCCGCACAACCTGGCCGCCTACGACGAGGAGGGCCTGGCCTGGGCCCACTACCCGCTCGAGCGCACCGGCGACCCCCGCCCCGTGCTCGCCGCCTGCTTCCAAGATGTCGACGAGTCCCTCGCCGCGGGCCTGCGCATCCTCATGCACCAGGACGAGCTGGGCGACCGCATCATGGGTGTCGTCGCCGGCTACCTGGTGTGGTCGGGGCGCATCGCCAACCTGCCCCAGGCGGTGGCCCTGGTCGAGCAGGTCTGCGGGCACGCCATGGGCGCCCCCGGACGCGAGCTCCTGGCCGAGATGGAGGGCATGCCCGCCCGCCCGCGACCGTCCCGACCGTCGTGACCACCTGCGCCCGGTGAACCCGCCGGTGAGCGATCGCATCGAGATCCGCGACCTGCGCGTCACCGGCATCCACGGGGTCCTCCCCCAAGAGCGGGAGCGGGCCCAGCCCTTCTCGGTCGACATCACCGCCTGGGTCGACATGGCAGCGGCCCAGCAGAGCGACGACCTGGCCGACACGGTCGACTACGGCGCGCTGGCCGACACGGCGGCCGGCGTGGTCGGCGGCCGCTCTTACCAGCTGCTCGAGGCCCTGGCCGGGCGCCTGGCCAGCGCGCTGTTGATCGTGGACCCACGCCTCGAGGCGGTCGAGGTGACGGTGCGCAAGCTGCGCCCGCCCCTCGCCCTCGACGTCGCCTCGACCGGCGTGCGGGTCCGCCGCGCCCGTTGACGACCGGGCCCACGGGGCCCTCCCGGCCCTCCCGGCGGGCCTTCATCGGGCTCGGCTCCAACCTCGGCGACCGCCGCGCCCACCTGCGCGCCGCCGTCGAGGGTCTCGAGGCCGGCGGTGACGTCGTCGCCGTCTCGCCGCTGTACGAGACGGCGCCCGTCGGCGGCCCGCCGGACCAGGACCACTTCCTCAACCTCGTCGTCGAGCTGGACACGGCTGAGACGCCCCGGGCCCTGCTCGAGCGCGGCCAGGCCCTCGAAGCCGCGGCGCAGCGGGTGCGCCGCGAACGGTGGGGGCCGCGGACCCTCGACGCCGACGTCTTGTGGGTGGACGGGGAGGAGGTCGACGAGCCCGACCTCACCGTGCCCCACCCCCGCCTGTGGGAACGCCGGTTCGTGGTGGCCCCCCTGGCCGACCTGGCCCCCGACCTCGTCACATCGGCCCAGGTGGAGGCCTCTGGTGGCGAGGTCGTCCGTGTGGGTAGGCTGTAGTCGACGTTTTCTCACCGTCTGTAGGCGAACGGCACCCCTCGGGGGCTGGAACGCCGAAGGAGGTCAGATGCACACGATCCGCATCATCGGTCCCGGCCGTGCCGGTACCTCGCTCGCCGCCGCGCTGTCGGCGCGCGGCTGGGCGTTCGCCGGCTTCCTGCGCCGGGGCGACGACCTGTCGGGCGCCGCCCGTGGGGTCGACGTCCTCGTCATCGCCACGCCCGACGACGCCATCGCCGAGGTGGCGGCCGCCGTGGTGCCGGTGGTCACGACGACCGTCGTCCACCTGTCGGGCTCCCTCGGGCCCGATGCGCTGGGCGCCCACCCGCTCCGGGCGGGCGTGCACCCGCTCGTGCCGCTGCCCAACGGCGAGGTCGGTGCCGCCCGGCTGTGCTCGGGCGTCACCTTCGCCGTCGCCGGGGCGCCGCAGGCCCACGAGATCGTCGCCGCGCTCGGCGGCCGCACGGTCGAGGTGGCCGACGAGGACCGGGCCGCCTACCACGCCGCCGCCTGCATCGCGGCCAACCACATCGTGGCGTTGCTCGGCCAGGTCGAGCGCGTCGCCGCCGGGGTCGGCCTCGACCTCGAGTCCTTCCTGCCGTTGACCCGGGCCGCCGTCGACGACGTCGCCGCGCTGGGGGCGCAGGACGCCCTCACCGGGCCGGCGCGCCGGGGCGACTGGGCCACCCTGAGCCGGCATCTCGATGCGCTGCCCGAGTCCGAGCGCGCCGGCTACCAGGCGGGCGCCGCCCTGGCCACCAAGCTCGCCGGGTCCGGCGCACCGGCGCAGGTGGCCGACCCCGAGACCGTGCCGATGGCCATGCCGACGACCGTCCCGACGACCATGCCGACGACCGTCCCGGCGACGGTCTAGGAGCGGCGACCGCCGTGGCCCCCGACGTGATCGAGACCGCCGCCGGTTGTCGCGCCCGCCTCGATGCGGCGCGCGCCACCGGCCGCACCGTCGGCCTCGTACCGACGATGGGCGCGCTGCACGCCGGGCACACCTCGCTCGTGGCCCGGGCCCGCGCCGAGTGCGACGTCGTCGTCGTCAGCATCTTCGTCAACCCGCTGCAGTTCGGTGACCCCGAGGACATCGCCCGCTACCCGCGCACGCTCGAGCACGACCTGGCCGTGTGCGCCGAGGCGGGCGCCGACGTCGTCTTCGCCCCGACCGTCGCCGAGATGTACCCGTCGTGGCCCGCGCCGCCGGCGACCACGGTCACGGTGCGCGGCGTGAGCGACGCCTGGGAGGGCGCCTCGCGCCCGGGGCACTTCGACGGCGTGGCCACCGTGGTGGCGAAGCTGTTCTCCGTCGCCGGACCCTGCCGCGCCTACTTCGGCCTCAAGGACTTCCAGCAGCTGGCGGTCGTGCGCCACATGGCCGCCGACCTGGGCGTCCCGGTCGAGGTGGTCGGCTGCCCGATCGTGCGGGAGCCCGACGGCCTCGCCCTCTCGAGTCGCAACGTGCGCTTGTCCGAGGCGGAGCGCGTCGGCGCCCTCGCCCTGTCGCGCGCCCTGGCCGCCGGCCGCACCGCCGTCGCCGGTGGGGAGCGCGACGGCGCCGCCGTGGCCCGGGCCATGCGCGCCGTGGCGGTGAGCGAGCCGCTCGTGCAGCTCGACTACGCCGTCGCCGTCGATGCCGCCACGCTCGAGGAGGTCGCAGTGATCGAGGACCCCACCGGCGTGCGCCTGCTGATCGCCGGCCTCCTCGGCCCGGTCCCGGTGCGCCTCATCGACAACAGCGCGGCCCTCGAGGGCGCCGAGGACGCTGAGGGCGCCCCGGGCTCGACCGGCACCCGTGCCGTCACCGAGAGACACACAGATGTACAGACACCAACTGGGGCGCCAACCCCCGCCGACCAACACGCCCCCAGCGACCACGACGCGGCACAGGTCCGCCAACTCGAAAGGATCGGGTGAGCCGATGCGCCGCCGCATGATGAAGTCCAAGATCCACCGCGCCACCGTCACGGGAGCCAACCTCAACTACGTCGGCTCGGTCTCCATCGACACCGAGCTCATGGCGCTCGCCGACATCCTCCCCTACGAGCAGGTTGCCGTCCTCGACATCGACAACGGCGCGCGCTTCGAGACGTACGCCATCGAGGGTGAGCGCGGCCAGATCTGCCTCAACGGCGCCGCCGCCCGCCTGGTCGCGCCGGGGGACAAGGTGATCGTCATCACCTACGGCGACTACGAGCGCGCCGAGCTCGAGTCCTACGTGCCCCGCGTCGTGCACGTCGACGCGCGCAACCGGGTCATCGACGAGGCGTCGGCCCGTCTCGATGCCGAGCTGGCGCCCCTGACCGAACCGGCGTGAGCCCGGGGGGCGGGGAGCGCCCCGGACCCTTCGACGTCCTCGTCCTGGGCAGCGGCGTCGCCGGGCTGTCCGCCGCCGTCCGTCTGGCCGAGACCGTCCCGGCGGCCGGGGCATCGCTCTCCCTCGGGGTCCTGACCAAGGGCGCGCTGTCGCAGTCCACCACGCGCTGGGCGCAGGGCGGCGTGGCCGCGGTGCTCGGCGGCGACGAGGACTCGACCGACCTGCACCTGGCCGACACCCTGCGCGCCGGCGCGGGCCTCTGCGACGAAGAGGCGGTGCGCATCCTGGTCGACGAGGGACCGGCGCGGGTCCACGAGCTCATTGCGCTGGGCGCCGTGTTCGACCGCGAGGCCACCGGGTCGCTCGCTCTCGCCAGAGAGGGCGGGCACTCGCGCCCGCGCGTCGTCCACGCCGGCGGCGCGGCGACCGGCGCCGAGGTCGAGCGCGCGTTGGTCGACGCCACCTACCGCTCGGCCAGCGCCGTCCTCGAGGGCTGGTTCGCCCTCGACCTCCTCGTCGAGGGCGGCCGCTGCGTGGGCGTCACCGCGCTGCCGCCGCACCAGGCCGGCGAGGGCCCCGCCCCGGTCGCCATCCGGGCCGCCCACGTCGTGCTCGCCACGGGCGGCGCCGGCCAGATGTACTCGGTCACGACCAACCCCGCCGAATCGACGGGCGACGGCGTGGCCATGGCGTTGCGCGCCGGGGTGCCCACGGGCGACGTCGAGTTCGTGCAGTTCCACCCGACCGCGTTGCACCACCCGGCGATGCCGCGTCCGTTGCTCTCCGAGGCGTTGCGTGGGCACGGCGCGCTCCTGCGCGACCGCGAGGGAGAGCGCTTCGTCGACGAGCTGGCGCCGCGCGACGTGGTGAGCCAGGCCATGGCGGCGCGCATGGCCACCCAGGGCGTCGACCACCTGTGGCTCGATGCGACCGGGCTCGAACGCTTCTCCCAGCGCTTCCCGACCATCGCCGCCTCCCTCGTCTCCATCGGCCTCGACCCGCAGAAGGACTGGCTGCCCATTGCGCCGGCCGCCCACCACCTCTCGGGGGGCGTGGTCACCGACCTCTGGGGCGCCACCGCCCTCCCCGGGCTGTGGGCCGTGGGCGAGGTCGCCTGCACCGGCGTCCACGGCGCCAACCGGTTGGCCTCCAACTCGCTGCTCGAGGGCATGGTCTTCGGCGCCCGCCTGGCCGAGCACATTTCCGCCGGGGTGGACCGGCCCGAGGCGAGCGGTGCGCTGCGCACGGTCCTCGGCGTCGCGCCACTCGACGGCATCGGGTCCACCGCCCTGCCGGCCCGCGCCGTTGTCGTCCGGCGCGGCAGGGCGACGAGCGAGCCGACGACCCCCGCCCCGGCGCCCGACGTGACCAAACTGCGCGACGTCCTGCAGCGCGCCATGACCCGCGGCGCGGGCGTGGTGCGCAGCGCGGATTCCCTGGGCGGCGCCCGCGCCGCGCTCGGTGAGGTGGCGAGCGCGCTGGGCGACCCCGGCGGTTCGGTACGCGCCGGCGAGCTGGCCAACCTCCTCCAGGTGGCCGACGCGTTGTTGGTGTCGGCCCTCGAGCGCACCGAGAGCCGCGGCGCCCACGCCCGGCGCGAGTACCCCGAGACCGACCCCGCCTGGCGCCGCCGCCTGGTGCTGGGCGTCCCCGCCCAGCCGGCCACGCGAGCGGTGGCGCCCGGGGCGGACCGGTGAGCGCGGACGCCGACGAGGCCTACACCCGCGCCGTCAGCGATGCGGTGACGCGCGCCCTGGCGGAGGACCTCGGGCCCGAAGGCGACCTGACCGCCGCGCTCGTCCCCGAGTCGGCGACGGCGCACTACGCGCTGCGGGCGCGCCAGCACGGCATCCTGGCCGGGCGCGCCGGCGCGGACCAGGCCTTCCGGCGCGTGGGGCCCGCGCTCACGGTCGTCTGGCACGCCGTCGACGGCGACGAGCTCAAGCCCGGCGACACCGTGCTCGAGGTGACCGGCCCGCTGCGGCCGATCCTGACTGCCGAGCGCACGGCGCTCAACTTCCTCGGCCATCTCTCGGGCATCGCCACCCTCACGGCGCGCTTCGTCGCCGCGGCGCATCGGGCCAACCCCTCCGTGCAGGTGCTCGATACGCGCAAGACCCTCCCGGGCCTCCGCCTCTTGGAGAAGGCGGCCGTGCGCGCCGGGGGCGGCACCAACCACCGCATGGGCCTCTCCGACGCCGTGCTGGTGAAGGACAACCATCTCGCCGGCACGACCATCACCGACGCCGTGGCCCGGGCCCGCTCGCTCTGGCCGGGTCGCCTGCTCGAGATCGAGTGCGATTCGCTGGACCAGGTGGCCGAGGCCGCACGCGCCGGTGCGGACGCCGTGCTGCTCGACAACATGGACCCGGCGACCGTGGTCGAGGCCGTCGGGATGGCCCACCTCGAGGCGCCGGGGCCCATCCTCACCGAGGTGTCCGGCGGGGTGAACCTGGACACCATCGGGGCCTACGCGGCGGCCGGACCGGATCGCATCTCGGTCGGGGCCCTCACGCACTCGGCGCCCGTGCTCGACCTAGGGCTCGACCTCGTCTGGACGAGCGGCACCGGCCCCTCGCCGGGCGACGAACGCAACGGACGCGACGAAGGGAAGAGCTGAACGTGCTGCTCGTCATTGACGTCGGCAACACCGAGACCGTCATCGGTCTCTACACGCGCGCCGACACCGGCACGGTGCCCGTGATCGAAGAAAGCGTGGGCGTCGGCATCGGGACCGAGCGCGACCCCACAGCGCCCGCGGGCTTCAGCCACCACTGGCGGCTCTCGACCGTGCCCACGCGCACGCCCGACGAGCACGCCGTCCTCCTGACCCAGCTGCTCGACCTCGAGGGCCTCGACATCGCGACCTCGGTCACCGGCATCGCGGTGTGCTCGTCGGTGCCGCACGTCACGACCGAGCTGCGCCAGATGGCGACGCGCTGGTTCTCCGAGGTGCCATGCGTCGTCCTCGGGCCCGGCACCAAGAGCGGCATGCCCATCCTCTACGACAACCCCAAGGAGGTCGGCGCCGACCGCATCGCCGACGCCGTGGGCGCGTACGACCTCTATGGCGGGCCGTGCATCGTGATCGACATGGGCACCGCGACGACGGTGGAGGCCATCAGCGCCAAGGGCGAGTACCTGGGTGGGGCCATCACACCCGGCGTCGCCATCAGCCTCGACGCGCTCTACCAGCAGGCCGCCGCACTGCGCCGGGTCGAGTTGGTCGAGCCGCGCAGTGTCATCGGCCGTTCGACCGTCGAGTCGATTGAGTCGGGGACGCTCTACGGCTTCGCCGGCCTGGTCGACGCGCTGGCCCGGCGCTTCATGGAGGAGCTCGGGCCGTCCACCGTGGTGGCCACCGGCGGTTTCAGTTCGCTCATCGCCCCGTATTCGGACACGATTGAGCACGTGGAGCCCTGGCTGACCCTGCACGGCCTGCGCATCGTGTACGAGCGCAACGTCAACTCGTGAGCGACGCCTCGCCCGACATCCCGTACCGGTTCGAGCGGACGCACCAGGCGGCCGAGGTCGTCGAGGGGTGGTCGGCGCTCGCCCCGGGCGACGAGTCCGGCGTCACGGTTGCGGTGGCCGGCCGCATCATGCTCTCGCGGCCCCAGGGCAAGCTCGCCTTCGCCGAGCTGCGGGACAATTCGGGGTCAATTCAATTGTTCGCCGGGACGAAGTGGACGGCGCAGTTCGAGGAGTTCGCCAAGCTCAGCCTGGGCGACTGGGTCGGGGCGGTGGGCGAGGTCGTGCGCACCCAGCGAGGCGAGCTGTCGGTGAAGGTGGCCGAGTGGCAGCTGCTCGCCGAGGCGCGGCGCAACTTCGGCGACAAGTGGCGCGGGGTGACCGACACCGAGATGCGCTACCGCCAGCGCGAGGTCGACCTGTGGGCCAACGAGCGCAGCCGCCAGATCATGCAGCTGCGCAGCGACGTGGTCCGCCACATGCGCCGGCGCCTGTGGGACAAGGGCTTCGTGGAGGTGGAGACGCCACTGCTGCATCCCATCGCGGGCGGTGCCACGGCGCGCCCGTTCGTCACCCACCACAACGCGCTCGACACCGACTTCTTCCTGCGCGTGGCGCCCGAGCTCTACCTCAAGCGGCTCGTCGTGGGCGGCTTCGACAAGGTGTTCGAGATCGGGCGCATCTTCCGCAACGAGGGCCTCTCGCCGCGGCACAACCCCGAGTTCACGATGCTCGAGCTCTACCAGGCCTACGCCGACTACCGCGACACCATGGTCGTGTTCGAGGAGCTGGTGGCGGGGTTGGCGATGGACGTGCTGGGCACGATGCAGCTGACCTACGGCGGGCGCGCGCTCGACCTGACGACCCCGTGGCGGCGCGCCACGATGGCCGAGCTGATCGGCGAGGCGACCGGCTTCACCATCGACGTGCGCACGCCCCGCGCCGAGCTGGCCCGGGTCGCGGGCGAGGTGGGGATCGAGGTCGAGGAGGGGTGGGGACCGGGCAAGATCCTGCTCGAGATCTATGAGAAGACGACCGAACCCGAGCTTTGGGGGCCCGTGTTCGTCATCGACTATCCAGCCGAGGTGTCGCCGCTGGCGCGCCGCCATCGCGACGGGCCCGACCTCGTCGAGCGCTACGAGCCGGTCGTTGCCGGGCGCGAGCTCGGCAACGGCTTCACCGAGCTGACCGACCCCGACGACCAACGCGCCCGCTTCGAGGAGCAGGCCGCAAAGGCGCGCGCCGGCGACGACGAGGAGTCCCCCGAGATCGACGAGGACTACATCCGCGCCCTCGAGTACGGGCTGCCCCCGACGTCGGGTTTCGGCCTCGGCGTCGACCGCCTCGTCATGCTGCTGAGCGATGTGGCCAACATCCGCGAGGTCATCGCCTTTCCCACGCTGCGACCCGACCGGGGCTGAAGCGGGCCGCGTCCTTCACAGTCTCTTCGCTTGCGGCAACATTCCTCACCCCGCCCTTACAGGTTCCTCACATCTCGGCCTCAGACTGAGGGGTGCCGTCGAGGGGCGGCCGGTGCGCCGCACGGTGCACCGAGGTCCAAGGAGGATCATGTTGCGCAGGATCATCGCAGGAACGGCTGTGGCCGGAGCGCTGACACTGGGCGTGGCCGGCGTCGCCGGTGCGGCGACCCCGAGCAGCGGCACAGGCACGGGCACCCCGTCGGCCACCGTGTGCGCCAAGGCAGCCAAGGTCGAGGCCCGGATCGAGAAGCTGGAGACGAAGGTCAACGCCCGGCTGCCCAAGGCCGAGGCCCGCGAGGCAAAGGCGAAGGCCGCCGGGCACACCAAGGTGGCGAACCGCATCGCCAAGCGGATCACCAAGGTGCAGAACCGAGAGTCGAAGGTGAACGCCCGGCTGGCCAAGATCGAGGCCAAGTGCGGGACCACCGGCTCGACCAGCTCGTCGGGGAGCACCGGCGCCGTCAGCTGAACGCGGTCGCTGGTCCTCGTCCGGTCGTGACACCCACGTCGTTCGCGGGTGCCGGCGGACGGCGTTAGCCGGGTAGGTCGACGAGGAGCTCGGCCACCAGGCGGGACAATCCAGCTCGCAGGTCGGGCTGGGCGATCCCGGCGGTGGCCGCCTGCGCGTCCTCGACGTAGGAGCGCGCCGCCCCCACCGCGGCGGCGATCCCGTTGGACGTCATCACGATGGCGCGGGCCTTCTCCCGCTCGGGCTGCGCCAGCGGCTGGCCCAACAGCGCGCGCAGGTCGGGCCCGGCGTCGGGGTCCTCGAGCGCGACAAGCGCAGGCAGTGTGTAGATCCCTTCGGCCAGGTCCTGGCCGGCGGGCTTCTGCAGCTGGCCGTCGGTGGCGGTGATGTCCAAGATGTCGTCGCGGATCTGGAAGACCATGCCGAAGCAACGGCCGAACTCGGTGGCGGCCTCGACCTCACTGCTCGGCAGAGCGCCGGTGAGCGCCCCGATGCGACAGGACGCCGCGGTGAGGGCGGCGGTCTTGCCGTTTATAGAGGCGAAATAGTCATCTCGACTGCGCCCAATTTGGAAGGCGGAGCGCACCTCGGTCACCTGCCCCTGGCAGAGACGCCCGAGCGTCTCGGCGAGCAGCGCGGCGATCTCGGTGCCCAGGCTGGCCGCGATGGCGGCGCTGCGCGCCAGGAGGTAGTCGCCCGCCACGATGGCCACCAGGTTCCCGAAACGGCTGTTCACGCTCTCGACGTTGCGCCGGATGGTGGCCTCGTCGATCACGTCGTCGTGGTAGAGCGAGGCCAGGTGGACGAGCTCGACCGCCACGCCGCCCATCAGGTCGTCCTCGGTCGGCTCCCGCTCGCCCCCCGTCGCCGTGGCCAGGGCGAGCAGCGGGCGGAGGCGCTTGCCGCCGGCTGCGATCAGGTGGGTCGTGACCTCATCGAGGAACCCGTCGCCGGTGACCACCGACGCAGTGAGCAGGGGCTCGAGACGCTGCAGTCCCTCTTGCAGGTGGGGCAGGCCGAGGGCCTCCGACGGGTTCACTCCCTAGAACGTTAGGTCACGGTCCCAGAAAGACGACAACCGCCTGGTCGGAGGGGCGCAGGAAAAACGGAGGCGGGAGGTTCCCCTCCCAAGGCATCAGGGATTTGGCGACCTGCGGCCTGTCCAGACTTAGGCCCCAGGTACACTTCACTCAAGAGCAAGAGAAGCAAGGAGAGGCGGTCAGGGTGTTCGAACGATTCACCGACCGGGCACGGAGGGTATTGGTGCTGGCGCAAGAGGAAGCGCGCCTGCTCAATCACTCCTTCATCGGGACCGAACACATTCTCCTCGGTTTGATCCACGAAGGCGAAGGGGTCGCGGCGAAGGCCCTCGAGTCGCTCGGGATCTCTCTCGAGGCCGTGCGAGAAAAGGTGGAAGAGACCATCGGTATGGCCGGGACCGCGCCGAGCGGCTCCCCACCCTTCACCCCGCGCGCGAAGAAGGTCCTCGAGCTGTCCCTGCGCGAGGCGCTGCAGCTCGGCCACAGTTACATCGGCACCGAGCACATGCTCCTCGGCCTCGTGCGCGAGGGCGAGGGCGTGGCCGCCACCGTGCTGGTCAGCCTCGGGGCCGACCTGGGCCGGGTGCGCCAGCAGGTCATCCAGCTCATGTCCGGTAACCAGGGCAAGGAGTCCGTGGGTGCGAGTCAGGGCTCGAGCTCTGGCGACAGCCCCGGCGGATCGCCGGTGCTCGACCAGTTCGGCCGCAACCTGACCCAGCTGGCCCGGGACGGCAAGCTCGACCCGGTCATCGGACGTGCAAAAGAGATCGAGCGCGTCATGCAGGTCCTGTCGCGCCGCACCAAGAACAACCCGGTCCTCATCGGCGAGCCCGGCGTGGGCAAGACCGCCATCGTCGAGGGCCTGGCCCAGCGCATTGTCTCCAACGACGTGCCCGAGACGCTGACCGGCAAGCAGCTCTACACGCTGGACCTCGGCGCGCTCGTCGCCGGCAGCCGCTACCGCGGCGACTTCGAGGAGCGGTTGAAGAAGGTCCTCAAGGAGATCCGCACCCGTGGCGACATCGTCCTGTTCATTGACGAGATCCACACGTTGGTGGGCGCCGGTGCCGCGGAGGGCGCGATCGACGCCGCCTCGATCCTCAAGCCGATGCTGGCGCGGGGCGAGCTGCAGACCGTCGGCGCCACCACCATCGACGAGTACCGCAAGCACCTCGAGAAGGACGCCGCGCTCGAGCGCCGGTTCCAGCCGGTCAAGGTCGAGCAGCCCTCGGTCGCTTTGACCATCGACATCCTCAAGGGACTGCGCGACCGCTACGAGTCGCACCACGCGGTGAGCATCACCGACCAGGCCCTCGTCGCCGCGGCCAACCTGGCCGACCGCTACCTGGCCGACCGCTACCTCCCGGACAAGGCGATCGACCTCATCGACGAGGCCGGCAGCCGTCTGCGCATCCGCCGCATGAGCACTCCGCCGAGCGCCAAGAAGCTCGACGAGGAGATCTCGCGGCTGCGCGCCGACAAGGAGACCGCCATTGAGAAGGGTGCCTTCGAGCAGGCCAAGAAGCTGGCCGAGCAGGAGAAGGAGCGCCTCGACATCAAGGAGAGCCAGGAGGCCGAGTTGCGGGCCGAGGGCGTGGACCTCTTCGATGTGGTTGACGAGGAGGTCATTGCCGAGGTCCTCGCTGCGTGGACCGGCATCCCCGTCTACCGCCTCACCGAGGAGGAGACCGCCAAGCTCCTGCGCATGGAGGACGAGCTCCACAAGCGGGTCATCGGACAAGAGGAGGCGCTCAAGGCGCTCTCCCGCGCCATCCGCCGCACGAGGGCGGGCCTGAAGGACCCCAAGCGGCCCAGTGGGTCGTTCATCTTCTTGGGCCCGACGGGCGTCGGCAAGACCGAACTCGCCAAGACGCTGGCCGAGTTCCTCTTCGACGACGAGGACGCGCTCATTCAGCTCGACATGTCCGAGTACATGGAGAAGCACACGGTCAGCCGCCTGGTCGGCTCGCCCCCCGGCTATGTGGGCTACGAAGAGGGCGGCCAGCTCACCGAGGCCGTTCGGCGCAAGCCGTTCTCCGTCGTGCTCTTCGACGAGGTCGAGAAGGCGCACCCCGACGTGTTCAACACGCTGCTCCAGATCCTGGAGGACGGTCGCCTGACTGACGCGCAGGGTCGTTCGGTGGACTTCAAGAACACCGTGCTGATCATGACGTCGAACCTCGGCACCGCCGACCTGCGCAAGTCCAACATGGGCTTCGCCAAGACGTCGGAGGCCGTGACCTACGAGCGCATGAAGGCCAAGGTGGACGAGGCGCTCAAGGCGCACTTCCGCCCCGAGTTCCTCAACCGGATCGACGAGGTCATCGTCTTCCACGAGCTCTCGCGGGCCGAGGTCACCGAGATCGTCGACCTCCTCATGTCGCGCACGATCAAGCAGCTGTCGGACCAGGGCATCGGCCTCGAGCTGACGCCGGCGGCCCGCACACTGTTGGCCGAGAAGGGCTACGACCCTCAGCTGGGGGCGCGGCCGCTGCGCCGGGCCATCCAGCAGATGGTCGAGGACCCGCTGTCGGAGCGCATCCTGTGGAAGGAGTTCCGCGTTGGCGAGACCGTCGTGATCGACGTCGAGGAATCGCCCATCGAGGGCGAGGGCCCGCAGCTGTCGTTCAAGGCCATCGAGGGCATCGAACCGCCGCCACTCGAGCTGGCGGGCGCGGGCGCCGACCCCGAATAAGGGGCGGGCCCCGGCGTCGGTCGGGCTCAAGTCAGTCAGCTGCAATCAGCCGGTCTCCCAGCAATAGCTGAAGGTGCCGCAGAACGCCGCGTCGTAGTCGTCGAGCCCGCGCGCCATGAAGTGCGGTGAATCAGGGCCGGCCGGCGCGTACATGAGCCCGAGCGGCCCCGCCGGCTCGAAGCCGAACTGCGCGTAATAGGCGGGCTCGCCCAGCAGTACGAGGAGGGGCCAGCACCGGTCCGCGGCGCGCCGTGCGAGTTCCCCCATGAGGGCCGACCCGACGCCGCGACGCTGTTGGGCCGGCGCGACGCATACGGGGGCGACACCGGCCACCGAGGTGGGCTGGCCATCCAAACGGCCCGGCACGGCGATCAGATGGCCGGCCACCGCCCCGTCGATGTCCGCCACGAGCTCGATGCGGTCCTCAGGCCCACCGGCGGCCCACGAGCCGCGCACGATGTCGACCTCCTCGTCGCCGGCGCGTCCCGGGCTGCTGAAGGCGGCGAAGACGACGGCGAGGATGGCCTCCTCCTCGCCCGGTCGGGGCGAGCGGACCGCAGCCTTCACCGGGCCAGCCGGACACTCGCCACCACGACGTGGTGGTCCGACAGTTGGCCGGCGTCGAGCACGGCGGGCGACGCGACGTCGAGCCCGCGCGTGAGGAGCCAGTCGATCTTGAGCGGCCCGTGCGTCGTCGTCGGCTCGGGCACATTGGCGGCCTCCCAGCTGAACCCGTGCTCGGCCGCGGCGGTGAACAGCGGCTCGTGGGCCACCGGCCACACGAAACGCGCGCGCTCGGAGTGCAGGCGGTGGGTGACGGCGGGCTCGACGATCTCGTCGAAGGTCGTACCGAACGAATTGAGGTCGCCGCCGATGAGCGCCGGGCCCGATCCGAGCGCGCTGAGCAACATCTCGAATTGCGCAGCGCGGCCATCGGGGTCGGTGACGTTCTCGAGGTGGGTGGACGCGACCCGGACCGCGGTGCCATCAAGGTCGACCGTGGCGACGAGGGCCATGCGCCCGCCCACGCGGGGCTCGGGGGAATCGCCGCCGAACCAGCGCCCGCCGTCGTCGAGGCGGACGGCGGCGACGTCACCCAACGTGGCGCGGGTCACGATGGCGTTGCCGTGCAGCCCGAGCTCGTTGTCGCCGCCCGACCCGAGCGCGGCACGCTCGTCCGCGCCGCCCAGGCGGAGTTCGACGAATTCGACGCCGTAGGCGGAGCCGTACCCGGCGCCCAGGGCGTCCGCCAGGTCGCGCGTCGTGTCGGCGTTGGCGGTGCGGGCCATGCCCCAGTCGAGCTCGGAGAGGAGCAGGAGCTCGGCGCCGCTGGCGCGCAGGACGGCGGCGGCCTCGTGCGGACGGTGGCCCCGCTGGGCGTTCCAGGCCGCGACGCGGACCCAGCCCCGTAGGCGTAAGGGCGGCGCAGCGGGTGCGTGCACCTCGACCTCGTGGAGGCACGAGAGCGTGGCCACAAGCCGGCGGCGGAGGACGTCATCGCCCAGCTGTGCCGCCCACTCGGCGCGTGCGGCGCTCCCGGGCGCGTCCATCCGTCGAGCCTGGCACGGATCGGCTGTGACACCCCCTCCGTACCGTGCCGTCATGACCACCGTCCTGCCCTCGCGCGCCCGCGCCGACATCCTCTTTCTCTGTGCGGCCTGCGAGGCGACCTCGCTGCGCTGGGTCGGTCGCTGCCCGAGCTGTGGGGAGTGGAACACCTTCGCCCCTGCGACGCCGCGCCCCCGGGCGCGGTCGGGCGCTGGCTCGCTGCCGCAGGCGACGCCGGTAGCGCTGCGCGAGGTGTCGACGGAAGGGGCGAAGCCGCTCCCGACCGGTGTCGGCGAGCTCGACCGGGTGCTGGGCGGCGGCGTCGTCGCCGGATCAGTGACGCTGGTCTTCGGCCCCCCCGGTATCGGCAAGTCGACGCTTCTCTTCCAGGTCCTCACGTCACTCGCGGCCGGCGGCTCCGACGTGCTGCTCGCGTCGGCGGAGGAGTCCCTCACCCAGGTGAGCGGGCGTGCCGCCCGGCTCGGCCGGGTGCCGGCGCACCTGCTTGCCCTCGAGGGCCCCGATCTCGAGGCGATCGAGGCGGCGACCGAGCGTCACCGCCCCGCGCTGGTGGTGGTGGACTCGCTCCAGTCGGTAGCCGATCCTGCCCTGGGCCAGCCCGCCGGCAGCGTGGCCCAGGTGCGAGCGTGCGTCGAGCGCCTGACCCGCCTGGCCAAGTCGAGCGGGGTGCCGCTCCTGGTGGTCGGGCATGTCACCAAGGACGGCGACCCGGCCGGTCCGCGGGCAGTCGAGCACCTGGTCGACACCGTGCTCTCCTTCGACGGCGACCGCCACCATGCGTTGCGCGTGCTCACCGCGGTCAAGCACCGGTTCGGTCCCGCCGGCGAGGTGGGCATCTTCGAGATGCGCGACGACGGCCTGCGCGCCGTACCTGACCCGGGGCCGCTCATGCTGGGCGACCGCATGGCCGGCGTCCCCGGCAGCGTGGTGGTCCCCATCATGCAGGGACGGCGCCCCCTGCTCGTCGAGGTCCAGGCGCTCCTCGGGCCCGGCAGCGGGGGCGCCTCGGCGCGGCCGCACACCTTGGGCATCGACCCGTCGAGGGCCAACTTGCTGCGGGCCCTGCTGGCCTGCCGCACCGAGGTCGAGGTCCCGGCCTCGACCGAATTCTTCGTCGCCGCAGTGGGCGGTATGTCCGTGACCGAGCCGGCGGCCGACCTTGCCGTCGCGCTCGCCATGGCGTCGGTCGTCAACGGCGTGCCCGTCCCCTCGGATCTGGTGGCTTTCGGCGAGCTGGGCCTGGCCGGGGAGGTGCGCACGGTGCCCGAGGCCGAGCGCCGCCTCGCCGAGGCACGGCGCGCCGGCTTCGTGCGGGCGCTGGTGCCGGCGTCGTTAGCGGACGGTGCGTCATCGGTGGCCCCGCGGGGCATGGCCGTCCACGGGGTGCGTACCTTGGCGGAAGCGCTGGTCACGGCGTCCGGGCGGGCCGGAACGGCGGGCGCGCCGGGTACGATGCCCGAGTGGTCGACGCTCCCGGCGGCAGCCAGCCGCTGAACGACGCGCTGGCCCTGATCGCCCCGGGCACCGCGCTGCGAGAAGGCCTCGACCGCATCCTCCAGGCCAAACACGGCGCTCTCATCGTGGTCGGCGACGACCCGGCCGTGCTCTCGGTCTGCACCGGCGGTTTCCTGCTCGACGCCGAGTACACCCCCCAACGGCTGTCCGAACTGGCCAAGATGGACGGCGCGATCATCCTCGCGTCCGATGCCTCGCGCATCGCCCGCGCCAACGTGCACCTGGTCCCCAAGGCATCCATCACGACCTCGGAGACCGGCACGCGCCACCGCACCGCCGAGCGCGTCGCCCGTTCCATCGACGTCCCGGTGATCGCGGTGTCCGAGGCGATGGCGACCATCGCCGTCTACCGCAACGACCGCAAGCACACCACCCAGACGGCGGGCTGGCTGATCGACCGCTCGAGCCAGGCCCTGTCCACCCTGCAGCGTTTCCGTGCCCGCTACGACGACGCCCTCTCCACGCTCACGCGGCTCGAGATGGAGGACTCGGTGTCGGTGCGCGACGTCGTGGCCGTGTTGCAGCCGGGCGAGATGGTCCGCCGGATTGCCGAGGAGATCGAGGGTCACCTGGTCGAGCTGGGCTCCGATGGCCGGCTCATCCACCTACAGACCGAGGAGTTGAGCGCGGGCGTCGAGGAGAGCCTGACCCTGGTCCTGCTGGACTACACCGACGCCAAGGGGATCGCGCGCCTCCGCTCGCTCGAGGCCGACGACCTGATGGACCTGCCGAGTGTGGTGGGCGCGCTCGACCTGCCCTCCTCGAACGACGAGCTGCACGCGGCGTTGGCGCCGCACGGCTACCGGCTCCTCCACCGCCTGCCCCAGCAGCTCTCCGAGACACTGATCACCCGCCTGGTCGTTCGGTTCGGCTCGCTCCCCGACATCCTCTCGGCTTCGGCCGCCGAGCTCGAGTCCGTAGACGGCATCGGCGCCGCTACGGCGCGGCACATCCGTGACGGCCTGGCCCGCCTGGTCGAGGCCAGTATCTTCGAGCGCTACGAATAAGCCCACCGTCTGGTAAAATGGTTGCCCGCCGTCGGACGGTCCGGGCCCCGTCCAGACAGCCTCTCTTTCAGCAACGCCCGCACGCCCGTGTGCCTGCGCGGGTGCATGAGATCCACCCGAGGAGTCGTGAGTCCTGTGTCCTTCAAGGTCGGAGACAAAGTCGTCTACCCCCACCACGGGGCCGCCGTCATCGAAAAGCGTGAGACCAAGGTCGCGTTCGGCGAGAAGCGCGAGTACCTGGTCCTGCGCCTCGCCTACGGGGACCTGATCCTCAACGTTCCGGCAGACAACACCGAGGGGGTCGGGCTGCGCGAGGTCATCAACGACGAGGAGGTGGAGGAGGTCTTCGCCGTGCTGCGCAAGAAGGAGGCGCGCATGCCGACGAACTGGTCCCGCCGTTACAAGAACCACTCCGAGAAGCTGCGCTCGGGCGACATCTACCAGGTGGCCGAGGTGGTCCGAAACCTCTCCATCCGCGACAAGGACAAGGGCCTCTCCGCGGGTGAGAAGCGCATGTTGCAGCGGGCCCGCCAGATCCTCGTCTCCGAGCTGACCTTCGCTCTGAACGTGGACGAGGAGACGGCCGAAGAGCGTCTGAACGAGGCGCTGACCTGATCGACCGGTCCGGTCGCACCGGGGCGCGGGTGTGGTCGATCGTCGTGGCGGGCGGGACCGGCCGGCGCTTCGGCGAGCCGAAGCAGTTCTCCTCACTGGGCGGGCGCCCAGTGCTGGAGTGGGCCGTCGACGCCTGTCGCCGCGTCTCCGACGGCGTGGTCCTGGTGTTGCCGGAGGACGCCCCGGCCGACGCTGCTTCTGGCGCCGACGCCGTCGTGACGGGAGGGCCTACTCGAGCCGACTCGGTCCGCTGCGGCCTCGACGCCGTGCCGGCCGAGGCCGACGTCGTGGTGGTGCACGACGCCGCACGGCCCTTGGCCCCGCCCGCGCTCTTCGACGCGGTCCTCGAGGCAATGCGCGCGGAGGATGTCGACGGTGTGGTGCCCGGCCTGGTCCCGAGTGACACCATCAAGGTGGTGGACGAGAACATGAACGTGACGAGCACGCTCGATCGCGCCGCGCTCGTCGCGGTGCAGACGCCCCAGGCGTTCGGGGCCACCGCCCTACGAGCCGCCCACGCCCTCGCCCAGGGTGGAGAGGGCGTGGCGGCGTCGGTCACCGACGACGCCATGCTCGTCGAGGCGTCGGGTGGACGGGTGCGCGTGGTGCCGGGCCACTCCGGCAACCTGAAGATCACCACCCCCGACGACCTGGCGACGGCCGAGCGCCTCCTGGCGAGGCGGAAAACGTGACGATGCGTGTCGGCCAGGGCATCGACATCCACCGCTTCTCTGACGACCCGCACCGCCCCCTGGTGCTCGGTGGTGTGGCGATTGACGGCGCCCGCGGGTTGGCCGGCCACAGCGATGCCGACGCGGTGTGCCATGCGCTGGCCGACGCCATCCTCGGCGCGGTCGGGTTGGGTGACCTCGGCCAACACTTCCCCGACACGGACCCGCAGTGGGAAGGCGCCAACAGCGTCGCGTTGCTGACCGAGGTCGTCCGTCTGGCCGCGGCACACGGCTATGCGTGTGCCAACGCCGACTGCACGATCGTCGCCGACACGCCGCGCCTGGCGCCGCACACCGACGCCATGGTGGCGCAGCTCGCCGCCGTCGTCGGGGCGCCGGTATCGGTCAAGGCAACCCGCGCCGAGGGCATCGGAGCGCTCGGGCGCGCCGAAGGCATCGCGTGCATGGCCATTGTGCTGATGGAGCAGCGATGAGCCGGACGCCCCGGGGCGGCTCGCGCCGTCCCGCTCCGCGCACCCCGACGCGCGGCGGGCGCGGCCAGGGACAGGGTCAGGGGCCTCAGGCCCCGCGCCAGCGGCGCGCCTCGACGGGCGGTGCGCCGCTGGGCGAGCTCGGAGGGGACCAGGTCGAGGGCCGTCGCGCCGTGCTCGAGCTGCTGACGGTCGGGCGCCGCAGCGTGCGCCGGGTCCTCCTGGCCGAGGACCAGGACCCCTCACCCCAGCTCGACCGGATTGAGGAGCTGGCCACGCGGTTGCGGATCCCGATCGAGACGGTGCCGCGGGCGCGGCTCGATGCGCAGGCCAGGACCGACGCCCCCCAGGGCGTGGTCGCCCTGGCCCGGCCTCTCGAGCCGGTCTCGCTGGAGGAGTTGTGCCGCCCGGGGAAGGGTGGCGGCGCGCCGTTCCTGCTGGTGGCGGCCGGCATCACCGACCCGCGCAACCTGGGCGCACTCCTGCGCAGCGCCGAGTGTGCCGGAGTCAATGGCGTCGTGTTGCCGCGCCACCGCTCGGCGCGGCTGTCGGCGACCGTGACCAAGACGGCGGCCGGGGCGATCGAACACCTTTCCTTCGCGGTGGTGGGTGGGGTGCCCACCGCACTCAACGAGCTGCGCGAGCTTGGCGTGTGGTCGATCGGGTTGGCCGGCGAGGCGGACCAGTCGCTCTACGAGCTGCCGTTGGGTGAGGGCCCGGTCGCGCTCGTGGTGGGGAGCGAGGAGAAGGGGCTGGCGCCGTTGGTGCGCCGCCGCTGCGACGCGCTGGCGTCCATCCCCCAGCACGGCGCGCTGCCGTCGCTCAACGTCGGCGTGGCGGGCGCGGTGGCGTGCTTCGAGGTGGCGCGCCAGCGTGCGGCCGGTCGCTAGGCTGCCGCCGGCACCTCCGACGTGCAGAACGCGCACCGGTGCGCCGCGACGGGGATGTCGCTCAGGCACTGAGGGCACTCGCGCGTCTTGGGCTTTGGTTCTTCCGTCGGCAACAGGTTCATGCGCTTCATCAGCCCGTTGAGCGGCAGGACCACTGCGAAGAAGACCACCGTCGCGATGATAAGGAACGAGACCACCGTGTTCACGAACGATCCGTACTTGAACGTCGAGTGGTGGAACGTGAAGGAAAGGTTCGAGAAGTCGGGCTTGCCGAAGATCGCCGCAATGAGCGGCGTGATCAGGTCGGCCACGAACGCCGTCACCATGGCGGTGAACGCGACGCCGACGATGATGATGGCGACAGCCAGGTCGACCACGTTCCCGCGCAAGACGAACTTCTTGAAGTCAGACAGCATTGGCGCCTCCCAGCGAATCCGTTGCTCCGCGCCCTTTTCCCACCGGGCACAGGACCAAACCCACGTGCGGAGCCCGAGGCAGGAATCGAACCCGCGACATCTTCATTACAAGTGAAGTGCTCTACCAACTGAGCTACTCGGGCGCAGCTCTCAGACTACCCCGAGGGTCGCGACGCCCTTTGACCAGCGGAAAGGCTTGCACCGACCGCGGCGGCACGGCAGGCTTGATCGAAATGAATCGCACGTATGCCTGAAGACGGGCCGCAGCACTCCGGGGGCACGACGGGTTCGCTCAAGGCCGCACGAGCGGCCGCCGTGCTGGTCGTCTTCGTCGTGGCCGTCGCCATCCTCGTCGCCGTCGGCACGCGCCCGACCACCACGAGCCCGAGCAGCGCGCAGACCACCGTGCCGCCGACCACCGTCGCCGGCGGGGCGACGACCACCACCGTCGCCGGCGCTACGACGACCACCGCCGCCGGGGGCGCCACCACGACCACGGCCAAGCACGGGCACGGGTCCTCGAAGAGCACCACGACGACCACGGCGCCCCACAGCACGGTGAGTGTCGTCGTCGCCAACGCCACGAGCACCAACGGCCTGGCCGCGCACTACTCGACGGTCATCGGCGCCGGCGGCTGGATGATGCAGACACCCATCGACGCCGCCACCACCGAGGCCACGTCGGCCGTCTACTACGCGTCGGGCCAGCAACAGGCGGCGGCCACGATCGCGACGACCATCGGGGTCAAGCCGACGCAGGTCCTCCCGCTCACGACGGCCACCCCGGTGAGCAGCGCGACCGGCATCGACGTCGTCGTCGTCATCGGCTCGGACCTGGCGACCGCCGGCTCTTGACGCCGGCCGACGCGGCCGCTCCCGCCCGCGCGCCGCTCCCGCCCGCGCTCGAGCCCTTGGCCGCCGCACCCGCGCGCAGCGCACTCTTCCTCGACTTCGACGGGACGCTCGCGGCCATCGTCGCCGACCCGCGCGACGCGGTGCCGCTGCCCGGCGTGCCCGTGCTCCTGGGGGAGTTGGCAGCCGAGTTCGCGCTGGTGACGGTGATCTCGGGCCGCCCGACCGCATTCCTGGCCGAGGTGCTCGGCTCCCCTCCGGGATTGATGTTGGCCGGCCTCTACGGCCTCGAGCGCGCGCTCGGGGGCCCCGAGCACGATGCCTGGGCCGCGGTCATCGACCAGGTCGTCGGCGAGGCTGCCGCCAGGGCACCCGAGGGGGTGTACGTCGAGCCCAAGGGCCTGACCGTCACGCTGCACTGGCGGCGCGCTCCCGAGCACAAGGACTGGGTCTTGGGCTTCGCCGAGCGAGTCGCCTCCGCGCACGGCTTGCTGGTGCACGAGGGCCGTCACGAACGCGAACTGCGTCCACCGCTCGACGTCGACAAGGGCACGGTGGTGCGCTCTCTCGCCGCCCAGATGGCCGGCCGCCTCGACCATGCGGCGGCGTTCGGCGACGACATCGGTGACCTGCCCGCCTTCGCGGCGCTCGCGGAGCTGACCGGGCCCGGGGGCCGCCCGCTGGACACGGTGCGCGTCGCCGCGGTCGACGCGGAGAGCCCGCGCCAGGTGGCGGAGCAGGCCGACCTCACGGTGGCCGGCGCCGCCGGGGCCGTCGCGCTCCTGCGCGCGCTGGCCGAGGCCGCGAGCTCTCAGTCCTGAGCGGCCGCCAGCTGGTCGGCCCACCAGTCGGCGGAGGTCCGCGCCTCCACGGCCGCCCGCAGGGCGGCCGCCCGCGCCGCCCGCGCCGGTGCCTCCATCGTCAACGCGACGTGCAGGAGCTCGGCCGTGCTCGCCACGTCGAACGGGTTGACGCCGAGCGCGCCACCGCCGCCCAGCTCGAGCTCCTCCCACGCACCCGCCTCGCGCGACAGCACGACGACGCCGTCGTGGGTGTTGAGCAGCGGGCCCTCCTTGGCCACCAGGTTGAGCCCGTCGCGCACCGGGTTGACCAGCAACACGTCGGACAGCGTCAGCGCGGCCAGCGAGCGCGACCGATCGTCTTGGAGCGACAGCACGATAGGGGTCCAGCCGTCGGACGCCGCGCCGAAGGCATGGTTGATCCGCTCCGCCGTGTGCTCCACATCGGCGGCGTAGGCGAGATACTCGGCCAACCCTTGCCGCGACGGGTAGGCGAAGGCGAGGTGGACCACCCGGCCGCGCCATTCTGGGTGCACGGTCAGCAGCTCCTCGAACGCGAGCATCCCGCGCACGATGTTCTTCGACGGCTCCATGCGGTCGGTCCGGGCCACCACGCGGCGCCCGCCCAGTTCTGCCGTCAACGCCGCCGCCGCGGCCGCGCACTCGGGCGAGGCCGATTCCTCGGCCAGCACGTCGGCGTCGGGCCCGAGCGGCGCCACGAACGTGCGTGGGGCCGCGCGGCCCGCCGCGGCGTAGCAGGCGAGAAACTCGGCCTCCCACTTGTGGCAGTGGAAGCCGCAGGCGTCGTAGCCGGCCATGCCGTCGAGCAGCTCGGCGACGACGTCGTCGGGCAGCACGCCCAGCATCGACGGTGCGGCGAAGGGCGTGTGCAAGAAGTGCGCCGTGCGTAGGTCGGGCCGGCGCTCGGCCAGCATTCGCCCGAGCAGCGAGAAGTGGTAGTCCTGGACGAGCACGATGTCGCCGTCGCCAGCCCGTTCGCTGACCGCGTCGGCCATGGCGCGGTTGTAGGCCCGGTAGCCGTCCCAGGCGCTGCGCCAGTGACGGTCGAAGCGGGGCCGGTTCGGCAGGTCGAAGAGGTGGTGGTGTACGTACCACAGCGTCGTGTTGGCGACGACGTCGTAGGCCTGTCGGTAGGTGTCGTCGTCCACGACCACGGGGACGAGGTCCAGCCCGTCGACGTGCATGCGCCCCTGGGCGACGGCCTCGCGGTCGGCCGCCCCCATCGTCACCGAGGCCCACGTCGTGCCGCTCCCGGCCAGGAGCCGCTGCAGCGAGGAGGCGAGCCCGCCGCCGGCGGGGACCGGGACGAGCGCGCCGTCGGCCCCGGCACGGAACGTGAGCGGCCCGCGGTTGGAGACGACGATGGTGCGGCTCACGCGCGGCGCGGCAGCGAGGAGGCGGGCGCCCGGGCCAAGGCGGCCCGCAGGACGTCCACGGCCTGGGGCCGCAGCTCGTGCAGCGGCCGGTTGCGGTGGATCCGCTCGCCGAGGTCGACCTGGGCCAGGCGGTCGGCGCCCAGCGCCTGCGCCACGTCGATGAGCAGCCCGAGCTCGACGCCGTAGCCGTCGGCAAAACCCACCTTTTCGAAGACCCAGCGGTGCGCGGCGGTCTCGCCGGCCAGGGGCTGGCGCACGTCGGAGAGCTCGGGGAAGAGGAGCTCGAGCACCGGGCGCGCCACCAGCTCGGTCACCCGCCCGCCCCCGGTCGGGTCGTCGTGCAGCGGACGGGTGTAGAAGCCCTTGACCAGCGCCACGTCATCGGTCGTGAGAAGGGGACCGAGGAGCCCGGTGACGAACGCCGGCGTGGTGTTGGCGACATCGGCGTCGAGGTAGGCCATCACTTCGCCCGACGCGGCGCCCAGTGCGGTGGCCATGGCCTGGCCCTTCCCGCCGGCACCTCCGGGTCCCGCCACCACCCGCGCCCCTGCCTCGCGGGCCTGGACGGCGGTGTCGTCGCGGGACCCGTCGTCGACCACGATCACCTCGTCGACCAGGCCGTTGCCCCCGTGCCCGACCAGGAAGGGCTGGACGACGGCCCGCACCACCGAGCCGACCGTGGAGCCCTCGTCCCGGGCGGGAATGCACACCGAGACGGTCCGGCCGGTCCGGGCCTTGGCCTCGAGGACCAGGCTCGTCGGGAACTCCCCGTGGGAGAACGTGCGTGCCACGTCCCCGATTCAAGCAGGCAGGGTGC
The DNA here is from genome assembly GCA_036490155.1 of Acidimicrobiales bacterium. Classification (GTDB taxonomy): domain Bacteria; phylum Actinomycetota; class Acidimicrobiia; order Acidimicrobiales; family RAAP-2; genus Bog-473. The sequence goes on from DASXEK010000015.1 coordinate 47,774, forward strand.
GTTGAGACGGCCGGGCCGCAGGGGCTACCATTGATCCCATCATCCAGAGCGACTGAGGGACGGGCCCGTCGACGTCGCGGCAACCAGTGCGAAGCACCAGGTGCCAATGCCCGACCGATGAGGAGGACCGATGGTCGATTTCGTTACAGGGCTGCGCTGTCGTGAGTGTCAGCGTGCCTTCCCCGCCGAAGCGCTGCATGTCTGCGACTACTGCTTTGGGCCGCTCGAGGTGGCCTACGACTACGAGCGGATCGCGGCCACGGTCAGCCGGGAGCGCATCGAGGCCGGGCCGCGCACCATCTGGCGCTACCGCGACCTGCTCCCGGTCGTCGACGAGACGCCGGTCGACCTCGGCGCCGGGTTCACGCCGCTGATCCGAGCGGACCGTCTGGCCGCCGAGCTCGGGCTGGGCGAGTTGTGGATCAAGGACGACACGGCCAACCCGACCGGATCGTTCAAGGACCGGGTCGTCTCCGTCGCACTGACCAAGGCCCGCCAGCTCGGGTTCAAGGTGGCGGCCTGTGCCTCGACGGGCAACCTGGCCAACTCCGTCGCCGCCCATGCGGCACGGGCCGGCATGGACTCGGTGGTGTTGATCCCGCACGACCTCGAGGCGGCCAAGGTGACGATGACCACAGTCTACGGCGGGACGGTCATTGCCGTCGAGGGGACCTACGACGACGTGAACCGGCTGTGCGCCGAGCTGACCAGCGAGCGCCCGAGCTGGGCCTTCGTCAACGTCAACGTGCGGACCTACTACGCGGAGGGCTCCAAGACGCTGGCCTTCGAGATCGCCGAGCAGTTGGGCTGGCAGGCACCGGACCACGTGGTGGTGCCGATCGGCTCGGGCAGCCAGCTGACGAAGGTCGCCAAGGGGTTCGCCGAGCTGGGCAAGGTCGGGCTGCTGCCCGAAGAGCCTGCGGTGCGGGTCTCGGGCGCTCAGGCCGAGGGCTGCTCACCCGTGGCCACGGCCTTCCTCCAGGGCAACGACGCCATCCGGCCGGTGAAGCCCAAGACCATCGCCAAGTCGCTGGCCATCGGGAACCCGGCCGACGGGTGGTACGCCCTCGAGGTAATGCGCAAGTCTGGCGGTTCCTGCGCCGCCGTGACCGACGACGAGGTGATCGACGCCATTGGGCTCCTTGCCCGCACGGAGGGCATCTTCGCCGAGACGGCGGGTGGGGTAACCATCGCCACCTTGTGCAAGCTCGCGGCTTCGGGCGCCATCCGACGCGACGAGCGGGTCGTGGCCCTGGTCACCGGGCACGGCCTCAAGACCGTCGAGGCGCTCACCGGTACGGCCGGCAGCGGCCCGACGGCGACCATCACCCCCACCCTGGCAGCGTTCGACGCCGCCTTCGACTTCGACCAGGAGACGACGACCCGATGAGCGTGACCGTCCGCATCCCCACCCAGCTGCGCACCCTCACCGGCGGCGCCGGCGAGCTCGCGGTGGAAGGCACCTCCGTGGGCGAGGTCCTCAAGGCCCTCGACGCAGCGAACCCCGGTCTGGCCGAGCGCCTCTTCGACCACGAGGGCAACCTGCGCCGCTTCGTGAACGTCTTCCTCGCCGACGAGGACGTCCGCTTCCTCGACGGCCTCGCCACTGCCTGCACCGACGGCCAGACGCTCTCCATCGTCCCCGCCGTCGCTGGGGGCTGATCCCCGGAGCACGGCGCTCCGCGCGCGCCGCCCTTGCGCCTCGCCCCTAAGGTGGGTACCGTTAGCACTCAGACGACGAGAGTGCTAATGGAGGAATAGAACCAGATGGCCAAGATCATTGCCTTCCGTGAGGAGGCCCGTCGCGGGCTCGAGACCGGCATGAACAAGCTGGCCGACGCCGTGCGCGTGACCCTCGGCCCCAAGGGCCGCAACGTGGTGCTCGACAAGAAGTGGGGCGCCCCGACCATCACCAACGACGGCGTCTCGATCGCCAAGGAGATCGACCTCGAGGACCCCTTCGAGAAGATCGGGGCCGAGCTGGTCAAGGAGGTCGCCAAGAAGACCGACGACGTGGCCGGTGACGGCACGACGACGGCCACCGTGCTGGCCTGGGCCATGGTCCACGAGGGCCTGCGCAACGTGGCCGCCGGCGCCAACCCGATGTCGCTCAAGCGGGGCATCGAGTCCGCCGTCGAGACGGCCGTCGGCTCGCTCCACGGCCTGGCCAAGGAGACCGAGTCGAAGGAGCAGATCGCCCAGGTGGCCTCCATTTCTGCCGCCGACACCGAGATCGGTCAGATGATCTCCGAGGCCATCGACAAGGTCGGCCGCGACGGCGTCATCACCGTCGAGGAGTCCCAGACCTTCGGCATGGACATGGACCTGGTCGAGGGCATGCGCTTCGACAAGGGTTACATCGCCCCGTACTTCGTGACCGACCCCGAGCGCATGGAGGCGGTCCTCGAGGACGCCTACCTGCTTCTGGTGGGCTCGAAGATCACCGCCGTACGCGACCTGTTGCCGGTGCTCGAGAAGGTCATGCAGGGCGGCAAGCCGCTGCTGATCATCGCCGAGGACGTCGAGGGCGAGGCTCTTGCCACCCTGGTCGTGAACAAGATCCGCGGGACCTTCCGCTCCGTTGCCGTCAAGGCCCCCGGCTTCGGCGAGCGCCGCAAGGCCATGCTTCAGGACATCGCGATCCTCACCGGTGGCCAGGTCGTCACCGAAGAGGTCGGCCTCAAGCTCGAGAACGTGACGCTCGACCTACTCGGCTCCGCCCGCAAGGTCGTGGTGACCAAGGACGAGACGACGATCGTCGAAGGCGGCGGGTCCGAGACCGACATCAAGGGCCGGATCAACCAGATCAAGACCGAGATCGAGAACACCGACTCGGACTACGACCGCGAGAAGCTCCAGGAGCGCCTGGCCAAGCTGTCCGGCGGCGTGGCCGTGATCAAGGTCGGAGCCGCCACCGAGGTGGAGCTCAAGGAGAAGAAGCACCGGATCGAGGATGCGGTGTCGACAACCAAGGCCGCCATCGAAGAGGGCGTCGTACCCGGTGGTGGTGTCGCCCTGCTGCGGGCTCAGACCGCCATCCTCGAGGGCGCCGAGAAGCTCGAGGGCGACGAGGCCACCGGGGCGCGCATCGTGGCCCGGGCGGTCGAGGAGCCGTTGAAGCAGATCGCGGTGAACGCCGGCCTCGAGGGCGGCGTCGTGGTTGAGAAGGTGCGCGGCCTCAAGGGCGCTCACGGGCTCAACGCGGCCACGGGCGACTACGAGGATCTGTTCAAGACCGGTGTGATCGACGCCGCCAAGGTGACCCGCTCTGCCCTGCAGAACGCGGCCTCCATCGCGGCCCTGTTCCTCACCACCGAGGCCGTGATCGTCGACAAGCCCGAGGAAGACGCGCCCGCCATGCCCGGCGGCGGCATGGACGACTACTAAACGACCAGGTCGGACACGACCGGTCACCGGTCGTGGGGTCCGTTGTCACTCCGATGCCACGGGGTTGCAACAGGGCGGTGTTTCACTAATAGCCGCCTCACCCCCAACCCGAGGCTGAACGATGCGCCCGGTCGTGAGGCCGGGCGCATCGTGCTTTCTCTACACTGACGGCGTGGCTCTGTCCCCGACGACCGGTTGGGCGGTCCTCCACCTCTTTTGCCACTTGGGCCCCGACTTCGACGCGCCCGCCCTGCGCAAGGGTGTGAGCGCCGCCGAGGCGGACGGCTACCAGGTGGTCCCGGCGGCGCTGCTCGGGCACAAGGGCGACCTCGGCCTCATGGCCCTCGGTCCCGACGTGTGGCGGCTGCGCCAGCTCCAGACCGAGGCGGTGGCATCCGGCCTGCTGCCCGCCCAGTCCTACTTCTCGCTGACCGAGGTGTCCGAGTACGCGGCGGGGATCCCCGAGGAGATGCGCCAGGCTCGGCTCTTCCCCCAACTGCCGCCCGCCGGCATGACTGCGTTCTGTTTCTACCCGATGAGCAAGCGCCGGAGCGAGGCCGACAACTGGTACAGCCTCGGTTTCGACGCACGCAAGGAGCTGATGCTCGGTCACGGCAAGGTCGGCCGCACGTTTCACGGCCGGGTGCTCCAGGTCATCACCGGGTCGACCGGCATCGACGACTACGAGTGGGGCGTGACGCTCTTCGGCGTCCACCCCGACGACCTCAAGGACTGCGTCTACCAGATGCGCTTCGACGAGGCGTCGGCTCGCTACGCCGAGTTCGGCCCCTTCTTCACCGGCATGGTCGGAAGCCTCGACGAGGTGCTGACCGTGCTGGGCGCGTGAGGCAGGCCTGGCGGTGACGGCGTCGATCGAGGACCTGCGCGACGAGCTGCGAAACCTGGGGCGCGTCGTGGTGGCGTTCAGCGGGGGTGCCGACTCGTCGCTCCTGGCCAAGGTGGCGCACGACACCCTCGGGTCGTCTGCGGTGCTGTGTGCCACGGCGCTGTCGCCGTCGCTCGCCGGAGCGGAGGAGGAGGATTGTCGCGCCCTCGCCGCGGAGTGGGACCTGCGCTGGGTCGGCGTGCCGACCGACGAGATGCACGACCCGTCCTACGTGGCCAACGGCGCGGACCGCTGCGCGCGCTGCAAGACAGCGCTCATGGACGCGCTCGGGCCACTGGCGCACGGCGAGGACGCCACAGTCGTGCTCGGGGTCAACGTCAGCGACCTGGGCGACCACCGCCCGGGCCAGGCCGCTGCGGCCGGAGCCGGCGCGGTCTTCCCGTTCGTCGAGGCCGGGTTCACCAAGGACGACATCCGGTCGTGGTCGCGCACGCTGGGCTTGCGCACCTGGGACAAGCCCGCCGCCGCCTGCCTGGCCTCGCGGCTGCCCTACGGCACGCCGGTGACGCTCGGGCGCCTGGCCGCGGTCGAGGGGGCCGAGGCCGCATTGCGCACACTCGGCTTCGGCCAGCTCCGGGTGCGCCACCACGGCGACGCCGCCCGGATCGAGGTCGAGCCGGGCGCATTGGAAGCGGTGGTCGCCCGACGCGATGAGGTGGTGGCCGCAGTGCGCCGGGCCGGCTTCACATTCGTGGCGCTGGACCTCGAAGGCTTCCGCTCGGGCAGCCTGAACCGGGTGCTCCTGGGCGAGGGCGGCGCGCCGTGAGCGCGGTCCGGGTCAAGGTGAAGCTGACGTTCCCCGAGTCGGAAGTGCGGCGGCCCGTCCTCGCCATCATGGTGCGCCAATTCGATGTGGAGCCCAACATCCGGCGGGCCGACGTGGAGGAGCACCGGGGCTGGATCGTGTGCGAGGTCGACGGCGAGGCGACGCAGGTCGAGGCGGCGCTCGACTGGCTGCGCAGCGAGGGGATCACCGTCGACCTGCTGGGGGACGTACTCGAGGGCTGAGCATCCAACCCGGAGGGCCGCTCCCGCCGGTGCCGGTCAGCCCCCGCCGGGGTCCTGGGGCACGTGCCAGCCGGCCGAGGACACCCTGCGGGGCTCGTAGAAGACGCAGCCGTCGGGGCAGGCGAAGGGGAGCGGCTCGTTCGCGTCCACCTTGCAGCGCTCGAGGCGTTCCCCGCGAGGCGTCGTCCGCATCACGTAGTGGCGGCAATCCTCGTTGACCGGCATGCCCCATTCTGGCCCACTGGACCGCCCGCGGTAGCGTCACCGGCCGTGGACCCCACCGACGACCACGCCGTTCCCCTCAAGACGTTGCTGCGCTGGAGCGAGTCGCTCGCGGCCATCGCGCGCACCGGCCTCGGGTTCACGGAGAGCCTCTACGAGCAGGAACGCTTCGAGGAGATCCTCAAGGTCGCGGCGGACATCCGGTGCGAGATCGACGGTGCGCCGGGCACCGAGGACGCGGAGGGTCTCGTCCAAGAGTGGATGGACACGGTCGGGAAAGGGGTTCCTGGCTACGTCACCCCGAAGGTTGCGGTCGGTGCCGCCGTTGGCAACGACAAGGGCGAGCTGTTGTTGATCCAGCGGGCCGACTCGGGCATCTGGCTCTATCCGACAGGGTGGTGCGACGTCGGATACTCGGCGGCCGAGGTCGTGGTGAAGGAGGTCGAAGAGGAGACCGGCATCATCGCCGAGCCCGTCCGCCTGATCGCCGTCCTGGACGGACTACGCCTCGGCTTCACCCGGGTGCCGCTGTATTCATTGCTCTTCTACTGCCGCGCCGTTGGCGGCGAGCTGTCGCCGCACCCACTGGAAACGCGCGACGTCGGGTGGTTCACCCGCGAGGCACTTCCGCACCCGCTCGTCGGTTCAGAGCGGTGGGGCGATCACGTCTTCGCCGCCCTGAACGGTGAGCGGCGCGACGTCCTCTACGACAACGTTCGCCAACCAATGTGGCGAGGCGGCTCGACCACGTCGTGATTGTCGTCGAGGCCGCCGGGTCGGTCGACGCGGGCCTCGTGACGGCGGTCGGCGCGCTGATACCCCAGCTCTCGTCGTCATCACCCACCCCGACCCACGACGCGTTGGCCCGCATCGTGGCCGATCCCGGTGCGACCTTGTTTGTGGCGCGCGACGACGATCGCGTCGTCGGCATGTTGACGCTGGTGACCTTCGAGATCCCGACCGCGGTGCGCGCCTGGATCGAAGACGTCGTGGTCGACGAGGCTGAGCGTGGACAGGGTGTCGCCGCCGCACTCGTGCGGGCGGCGCTGGACCGTGCGGCAACGCGCGGAGCGCGCACCGTTGACCTCACATCGCGACCAGATCGCGTCGCGGCCAACCGGCTCTACGTACGGATGGGCTTCGCGACGCGCGAGACCAACGTGTATCGCTACACGATCGGCCCGCCCGGCTGAATCGAGCGTCAACCTTCCAACGGGAAGGCGGCGGGCAAGAGGCGCATGAGGCCCGGGAACTGCGAGGTGAAGCGTCCCTCGCCCCAAGGGAGTTCCGGCTCGTTGGCGATGGCCTGACCGAGCACTCCCGCGATGAGCGTCGACACCAGAAAGATCGCGCCCTCGTCGTTTGCCCCCGGCCCCAGCTGGCCCTTGGCCACCGCGTCGGCGAGGGCGACCCGTTGGAGCTCCACCATCTCGATGCTCACGGCAAACGCCTCGGGTGAGGGCTCGAAGCTCGGGACGGGACGCCAGAACAGGAGTTCGGCCACCGCGCGGTTGGCCAGGGACCACCGACCGCTCGCTTCGAGCCCGGAGATCAGCGCGTCGAGCCCGGGTTCGGCCTCCTCCATGCCACCTCGCATCGCCTCGAGGTTTTCGCGCTGCCCCTCGAGGAACAGCGCGTCGTAGATCCCCATGAGTGATGGGAAGTACTTGTAGAGCGACGGTGGTTGGACGCCCAGACGCCTCGCTATTTCCGCCAGGCTGAGGCCGTTGACGCCCTCGGTGTTCATGACGTCGCGGGCAATGGCGAGGATCTCATGGATCGTCTCCTGTCGGCGCCTGGCCCTTCGGTCGGGCCGTCCGGTGCCTCTCACGGCTGCCTTCGGCGGCGTCTGTTCCATCCGTGTCACCACAGTGGAGTATAGCTTAAAATAGGGTTGACAGGTAAAGCTAATGGTCGTAACGTAATGGGCATTGGAAGTCTGATCGACAAAGGAGAGCCCCGTGCCGCCGAAGAGCCAACGCTGGTGGTTGACCGAGGATCACGTCGAGCTGGTCATAGAGGCGGACGCCGAACTGCTGTACGACATGGTTTCGGATCTCCCCCGTATCGGGGAATGGAGCCCCGAATGCGAGAGCGTCGAGTGGGAGGGCGAGATCACGGTGCCGGTCGAGGGCACGACCTTCACCGGTCACAATGCCGTCGGCCCCGGGCGCCACATTCATTATTCGAGACACGGTCGAGTGCTCGCCGCGGCTCGCGGCAAGGAATTCGCCTTCATCACCGATGAAGGCGGACGAGAGTCGACCTTGTGGCGCTATCGGTTCGAGCCGACGGCAAGCGGGACCCGGGTGACGGAGGGTTACGAGGTCCACTGGATCCCCACCTGGGCACGCATCCTTGACATCCCGACCAATCGCCACAAGCAGCTTTTGGCGGGTATGCGCACCACTTTGGAGCGACTGAAAGTGGTCGCAGAAGCGCGGACCCGACCTGAAGAAGCCACGCCGTCGGCTTCCTAACTGACCCCCATTCACTTGCGATATCTGAGGAGATCCAACAGTGCATGCCTATAAGGCCGCGCCTGACGTTGACGTCGTCACTTCGACCGCCACCATCGCCGGCTTCGGCCAGCTCGCCATCAACGCCTTTGTGATCCACGCCGACGAGCCGGTGCTCGTCGACACCGGCGCGGTGCGAGAGAGCGACGATTTCATGGTCGCATTGCGGTCGGTGATCGATCCGTCAGATCTCCGCTGGATTTGGCTCACCCACACCGACTTCGACCACATCGGCTCGCTGCAGCGCCTGCTCGAGGAGAACGAGCGGCTGCGCGTGGTGACCAGCTTTCTCGGCGTCGGGATCATGAGCTTGGCCGCGCCCTTACCCATGGATCGCGTGCACCTGGTCAATCCGGGACAGACCGTCGACGTGGGTGACCGGACTCTGACCGCAGTGCGGCCTCCAGCGTTCGACAACCCGATCACCCAAGGCCTGTACGACGAGCGCTCGGGCATCTTCTTCAGCTCGGACTGTTTCGGGGCGCTGTTGGACGAGGTACCCGAATGCGCCGAGGACCTGGCGGACGAAGCGCTGCACCAGGGTCAGGTCTTCTGGGCCACCGTGGATTCCTCGTGGCTGCACCAGGTGGACCGGGCGGTGTTCGCCTCGGAACTCGACCGCGTGCGCGCGCTCGACCCCACCATGGTCCTGAGCAGCCATCTCCCGGCCGCGCGCGGCTCGTCGCTAGGGCGGCTCCTCGGCGCGCTCGCTGCGGTCCCCGACGCCCCCGCGTTCATGGGCCCGGATCAGGCCGCTCTCGAGCAGATGCTCGCCGGGATCACCGGGGGGGCGGGTTAGTCGTACCGCAGGCTCGGGCTGCTCAGCCCATGTTGTCGAGGTCCTCGGGGGCCTCGCGGCCGGTGAGCTGGCGGTAGAAGCCCGGGCCGCCCGTGATCACCCAAGTCTCGGCGACCTTCCCGTTCTCGATCCGGTTGAACATCATCTCGTCGACGCTGACCCGGGTCCCCGTTGGCGCCAGGTCGAAGTACGGCCCCCGGTGCACGGCCGATGTCGTGCAGTAGCAGGCCACCATGTCCCCCTGGGCCACCAGGCTGAGGATCTCGGTGTGCTTGTTCGGGAAGGCCACTCGGTGTGCGGCCATCGTCTTGCGCTCGTCAGCGAGCGTCGCCACCTCTCCCGACGGGGTGTGCTCGCGCCAATCGTCGGTGAGGCAAGCGGCGAACTCGTCCTCGTCGCCCCGGTCGTACGCCGCCCACGCCCGTCGCAGCAGGGCAGCATTCTCCTCGTCCACGAGTGCTCCCTTCGACCCTCACCAGCCTTGCAGACACGCGGCGCTCGGTGACGCATAGGACGGCCTGCGGCCTGCCGTGACGCGGCTCGTGTCACCGCCTTGCGGGGCGCCGGCCCGGTATGGTCGCGCCGGGCAACTCGGGGAGGAAGCATGAGCGGGACTGGGTTCCACGGGCGCAACTGGGTGCTGGCGGCGATGATTTTCGCGGTCGCGATGACCTTCATCGACCAGACGATCGTCTCCATTGCGGTGCCGAACATTCAGCGCGAGCTGTCGCTGTCGTCGACCGCGGTCCAGTGGGTCGTGAACGGCTACCTGCTCGCCCTGGCCGCGCTGTTCGCGCTTGGCGGCCGACTTTCCGACATCTTCGGCCACACCAAGATGTGTGTGATCGGCGTCATCGTCTTCGTCGGCGCATCGGTCATGTGCGGCCTGACGCCCAAGGGTTCCGCAGCCGAAGCGTGGATCATCGCGTTCCGCGTCGTCCAGGGGGCGGGGGGTGCGATCATGTTCCCGGCCGCCCTCGCCATCGTCGTCGTCACTTTCCCTCTGCGCGAGCGGGGCAAGGCGCTCGCCATCTTCTTCGGCATCGCGGGTGGACTGACTGCGCTGGGTCCCGTGCTCGGCGGCTATCTGACTCAGTGGACCTGGCGCGCCATCTTCTGGGTCAACGTCCCGGTGGCGCTCATCGCCCTCGTCCTCATCGCCTTGTCGAAGCCGAAGACGGAGTACCAACGGGCGCCGATCGACTACCGCGGTGCCGTCCTCTTGGCCGCTGGCGTGGGCCTGAGCATCTTCGGGTTGCAACAGTCGGCGCTGTGGGGATGGAGCAACCCCGCCACCTGGGCCTGCATCGTTGTCGGTGTGCTGATCATCGTTCTTTTCGGCATCGTGGAGCTCCGGACGGACTCACCGCTGATCGCAATCGGGATCTTCAAAATTCGCGCGTTCTTCGTCGAGAACCTCGTGCTGCTGGTCACGATGATCGCGTTCATCCCGACGTTCTTTTTCGCCAGCGAGTACGCCCAGATCTCCTTGCACAAGAGCGCATCGCAAGCAGGACTTTTCCTGCTCGCCTTCTTTGTCGGCTTCGCGGTGGCGGCGCAGATCGGCGGCCGGATCCTGGACCGAGAAGGAGCGAAACGGGCAGTAGTGATCGGCGCCGCCGTCGCCGCCGTGGGCTACGGCTTCTGGGCCTCCAAGGTGACGACGCTCAGCTTCTCGAAGCAGGAGATCTGGGTGGTCGTCGCCGGGGCTGGCATGGGCATGCTCATCGGACCAGCGAACACCGACGCCATCAACCGGGCATCCAACTTGTCGTACGGCGAGGCCACCGGGATCACGCAAACCGTGCGGAATTTCGGCGCCAGCCTCGGGTTGGCCGCGCTCGGGACGGTGCTGCTCTTCAACTTCCGCGACGAACTGACCACGACCTTTCGTCAGAAGGGCTATCCGGACCCGGCGTCCCTGGCCACCAAGGTCAGCGAGCAACAGCAGGGCGGCAGCGGCACTACGGCGGGAACCATCCCGCACTACGTGTCGGTTGACTTCGCCCACGCCACGTCGGTCGTGCTCTACGCGATGTGCGGGGTCATGGCGTTCGCGGGCGTTGTCGCGCTGTTCGGTCTCGTGCGGGGCCGGCAGGAGGACCCCACGCTCGAAGTCGAGGAAGCCACGCCGACCTCGGCCGGGGCGGGGTGACCTCGACCGCGTGGGGCAGTGCCTGAGCAGCTACGGATGACGACCTTCATCACGCGGTACGAAACCTCGGGTCCGGGCGTCCGGTTGGCCGTCAAGGACCTGATCGACATGGAGGGGGAGCCGACGACCGCCGGCTGCCGCGCTGTAGCGGCGCGGGCTCAGCCCGCGGAGCGCGATGCCGCATGCCTGGCCGGGGCCCGGGCCGCCGGGGCGCGGATCGTGGGCCGCACGAACCTGCACGAGCTGGCGCTCGGAGTCACCGGCATCAACCCGTGGTACGGCACGCCGGTGAATCCGCTCGATCCCACCCGAGTGCCCGGTGGCTCGTCCAGCGGGTCCGCCGTCGCCGTCGCGACGGGTGAGGCGGACGTGGCCTACGGCAGTGACACCGGCGGGTCCGTGCGGATCCCCGCTGCGTGTTGTGGCACGGCCGGCCTCAAGACGACCTTCGGCCGCATTCAGCTCGACGGCGTCTGGCCCCTTTCGCCGAGCTTCGACACCGTCGGGCCCATGGCACGCGATGTCGCCGGGCTGGTGACCGGCATGCAGCTTCTCGAACCGGGATTTTCCCCGGCGGGCCTGGGAGCGGGCGACGACATTCAGGTGGGGCGTCTGCCCATCGAGGCCGATCCGGCCATCACCGCCGCCATCGACGAAGCGACCGCGCTTGTCGGCTGGCAAAGCCGAGAGCTCGCGGTGCCGGGGTGGGACGCCGCGCTGACCCACGCCGGCCTGCTGCTGATCGTCGAGGCTTGGCGATCGGACCGCGCGCTGGTCATGGAGGACCCCGATGGAATCGGCGACGGCGTGCGATCGCGTCTGGAGCTCGGCTCGTCCTTTGACGAAGCCGTGGTGCGGGTGGCCTGGGAGACGCAGCGGGACTGGCAGGCGACACTCGAGCGTGCGTTCACTCGCGTCGACTTCCTCGTGACGCCCACCTTGACCATCTTCCCGCCGCCCCTCGAGGAAGGCGACGATCTGCTCGTCTCGCGTTGCACGCTTCCCGTCAACCTGGCCGGCGTGCCGGCACTCTCGCTGCCTGTGCCAACTGGCGGCCCGTTCCCGGCCAGCCTCCAGCTGATCGGGCCCGCACACAGCGAGGAACGGTTGCTGGCCGCAGGGACCCTCCTCGAGGCGGCCGTTGCGGCCGGCTGACATGCGTGTCAGTCCTTGCCAGAGCATGCCGTGGGGACAAGAATCGCTGCACTCGGGCGGAGAAGGGTAGGTCGCACAATGGAACGGTTCGGTGTCCGTCGCTCGATGCGCCGGGGTTTGGTTCTCGGGGCCGCGCTGCTCCCTCTGGCGGCCGTCTTGCTTCTCGGCGCCGCCCCGGCCTCAGCTCAGGAAGCGACCACGGCGACGGTGAGCGTGAACCCCACGATCGTCACCTACGGCGCAACCGTGACGTACACGTTGACGGTGACCACTGAATCGAGTGGGGTGACCACCGGCGTGGTGACCTTCACGTCGGGCGACACTTTTCTGTGCGGGTCGGAGACGCCGGACTCCAGCGGGACCTTCACGTGCACCGCGACGAACGGGCCGGCCGGCGTCGACGCCGTGACCGGGATCTACGTCGACACGACCGGCACGTTCGAGAACACGTCAGCCACGACGGGGTCCGATCCGAACAACTGCGGGTCGACTGGCAAGCCGTCGTGCCCGCTCACCGTCAACGTCACACCGCCATCGGCGCCCAACGGGGCGACAAAGTCCGTCAGTGGCACGGGCACCGATCACGACTCCGACGTGGTCGTCAGCTCCGGCGAACTGTTCGTGCAGGCCAATGGGGCTGGTGCCGTGACGGCAGCGAACTACGGATCGAACCCGACCGCCAGTACCCCGGTGGGGGCCACCGGGGTATACGACGACGTCGCGCTGGGAACGGGCTCTGGCTTTGCGAGCGTCGACATTGCAGTCTGCGCCTACGGGTCCGCGTCATCGCTCCAGTGGTACAACAGCGCGACCTCGAGTTGGGCCGAGTTCTCCGCGCAGCAGAAACAGATCGGGTGCCTATTCGCGATCGTCACCGCGCAGACGTCCCCGTCGCTCAGCCAACTGGTCGGTACGCCGATCGCCGCGTCAAACCTGTCCTCACCGTCGGCCCCGCAGGGGTATTGGTTGGTGGCACGCGACGGGGGCGTCTTTTCGTACAACCGGCCCTTCTTCGGCTCAACGGGCAGCATCAAACTCAACCAGCCAATTGTCGGGATGGCGACGACGAATGACGAGAACGGGTACCGGATGGTGGCCGCCGATGGCGGGGTCTTCGCCTTCGGCGACGCCCCTTATCTGGGGTCATTGCCCGCTGAGAACATCAACGTCTCGGACGTCGTGGCCATCGTCGGCGATCCCTCGACCAACGGGTACTACATCATCGGATCCGACGGTTCGGTGTGGAACTTCGACGTCCCCCAGCTCGGTGACCTGCCGTTCTTCGGCTTCCACGTGAATGACATCGTCGGCGCCGCGCTGACGCCCGACGACAAGGGCATGTACCTCGTGGGGGCGGACGGCAAGGTCTACGTCCTGGTGGGCGACGGCACCTTCCAGGGCGATGCCTCAGGCCTCCCGCTCAACGCACCGATCGTCGGTATGGCCGTCGATCCCGCCACGGGGGGCTACTGGCTCGTGGGCAAGGATGGCGGTGTCTTCAGCTACGGCGCCCCCTTCTACGGTTCGACCGGCGGGCTCCGACTCAACCAGCCTGTCATCACGATGTCCTCCACCGGTGACGGAGGTGGGTACTGGTTCACCGCGCTCGACGGCGGCGTGTTCTCGTACGGCGACGCGCAGTTCTGGGGTTCGACCGGCTCGATCCACTTGAACCAGCCAGTGATCGGCATGTCAGGCTCCTGACGCTTGCACGCCGCGCAATGCGTGGCGACGAACGAGCCCGCGTCCGATCTCGGCCAGTTGCCCCCGGACGTTGATGGCGGCTGCCGAAGGTTGGTCGATGGCCGACTGGGCATGGACGATCGCGCCGGACGCTTGTCGGCCCTACGCTGGATCGCGTGGACGTCGAGGCCTGGTCCGACTTCGCCTGCCCCTGGTGCGCGTTGGGGCTAGCCCGGCTCCGGGCCGCGTTGCGCGACTTCGAGCACGGGGACGAGGTCCAGGTCGTGCACCGTTCCTTCGAGCTCGACCCTCGGGCGCCCGCCAGCCGAGAGCGAAGCATGGTGGATGCCGTGGCGGCGAAGTACGGCGCCAGCCCCGACCAGATCCGGGAGCGCTACCAGGGCCTGACCGCGCTCGGTCAGGAGGTCGGGGTCGTGTTCGATTTCGAGCGCGTCCGCCTTGCCAACACGTTTGACGCCCACCGGCTGGCCCAGTCCGCCCGCGCCACGTCTAGCGAACCTGCGCTCCTCGAAGGCTTGTTCCGTGCCTACTTCGCCGAGGGGCGGTTGCTCTCGGATCACGACGTCCTGCGGGAGGTTGCAGGTGCCGCGGGGCTCGACGAAGCGGTGACCGACAAAGTCCTCGACGGCGACCTCTCTGCGCTCGAGGTGCGCCGCGACGAAGCGACGGCCCAGGAGCTCGGGGTGACCGGTGTGCCCTACTTCCTCATCAACGGGGCCTGGCCTATTCCGGGAGCCCAGGACGTCGAGACGTTGGGGATCGTGCTGCGCCGAGCCTGGTCACGTCTCGGACATTGAGGCCAGGATCTCTTCGATCATCTCAACCGTTGTGTTCGGATGTAGGAAGGCGAAGCGGGCCACCGTCTCACCCTCCCACGAGGTGGGGGTCACGAAGCCGATCTGATCGCGCAGCAGGCGAGCGGACCAGGCTTCGTAGTCCAACTTGGTCCATCCCAGCCGCCGGAAGAGCACGATGGAGAGCCCGGGCTCGCGCACGAGCTCGACGTGCGGCGCTGCCGCAATACTTTCCGCCGCCCGTTGCGCGATGGCGAGGCCCGTCTCCACCGCGTCGCAATACGCGTCGAGCCCGTTGACCGCCAGGGAGAACCACAGCGGCAGGCCGCGCGCCCGCCGTGTCAGGTGGAACGCGTAGTCGCTCGGGTTCCATTCTTCGGGCTTCCCACTGTGCAGTACGTCGAGGTACTGCGCGTCCTGCGTGTGCACGGCCTTGGCCAGGTTCGGCTGGCGGTAGACCAGTGCCGCGCAGTCGAAAGGCGCGAAGAGCCACTTGTGCGGGTCGACGATGAACGAGTCAGCCCGCTCGTACCCGGTGAACTGCGCCCGGACCGACGGCGCGAAGAGCGCGGCCGCTCCCCCGTACGCCCCGTCGATGTGGAACCACAGGGCGTGCCGAGCGGCGACGTCCGCCACGCCGTCAAGATCGTCCACGATCCCGGCGTTCGTCGTCCCAGCCGTCGCGACGACGCCGATGACGTCAGCCCGGCGCGGGTCGTCTCGGAGCGCGGCTGCCAGCGCGTCCCCCGTCAACCGATGGTCTCTGGTCTCCACCGCCAGCGCGCCCACACCGAGGACGTGGAGCGCCTTGCCCACCGACGAGTGGGCGTCTTCACCAATCGCCACGAGCGGGTGCTCCGGAGCGGCTGCCTGCCGGCGGTAGGCCGCCGTGTCGCGTGCCACCATGAGCGCCGAAAGATTGCCGGCGGAGCCTCCCGCTACGAAGCAGCCGCCGGCTCCCTCGGGGAACCCGGCACGTTCGGCCAGCACTGCAAGCGCCTGGTTCTCCGCGACCACGACGCCGGCCGCCTCGAGCCACGAGGTGCCGTGGAGTGACGAGCACGAGATGAACATGTCGAAGAGCAGCGATGCTTTAGTCGGTGCCGCCGGGATGAACGACAGGAACCGTGGGCTGTCGCACGAGACGACCGCCTTCGACAGCGTGTCGACGAAGAGCTCGAGCACGTCGGCGGCATCGTTTCCCTCGGGGCGCATCAGACCCGCCAGGTCGGAGTCAAGCGATTCGACGAGGCCGCCGAAGTCGAGGGACACCGGTTCCATGGATAACCGCTCCCGGCACGCTGCGACGATCAGATCGGTCATCGCCCCGTCGTAGCGGAACATGGGGTTGGGCATCAGGCAGGGGAGGAGTCCGAGCCGGGAGGTCGACCGTGCGCCACGCGCCACGCCTCCTCCGCTCGGCTCGCCACTTCGTGCAGCGTCGCCCCCGTCTTCGTGGCTGCGAGCGCCACGTCGTCGAACTCGGGCTTCACGCGGCCGCTCGTCACCTTCATCCGGATGCTGATGCCGTCGACGATCACGGTCGCCAGTTGTCGAGCTACGGGCCAGCGCTCGACGGCCAGCGCACGCACACCCATCGTGCCGGTCGCGCGGGCAATTTCGCGTCGCAGCATCTCCACCTGGGTGGGATCCGCCAGCACATGCAAGACGTGACCGGGCCGCCCCTTCTTCATGGTCACCGAGCTGACCCAGGCGTCGAGTGCGCCCGCATCGAGGGCGGCGGCGATTGCATAGCCGAGCTGTTCGCCCGTCACATCGTCGAGGTTGGTCTCCAGGACCAGCGCGGGCTGGCCCGATCCGACGCTTTCGTGCAGTGCCCTCCGGCCGATCACCACCTGAGTGCAGTTGGGCAGATCCGGCATCTCTCCCGCTCCACCACCGAAGCCCGAGGCCGTGATCGTCATGTCGGGCATCGGGCCGAACGAGGTGCAGAGGGTGGCCACGATGGCCGCACCGGTCGGTGTCGTCAGCTCCAGGCGAACGTCGCGGCCGTACGTCGGGACCTCCTCGAGCAGCCGCACCGTCGCCGGGGCGGGGTTGGGCAGCCACCCGTGGGCGCTGCGCACGGTGCCGTTCCCCGTCGCCACCGCGGACGCCGTGACGGTGTCGACCCCGAGGACCTCGAGTGCGGCCGCTGTCCCCACCACGTCGATGATGGCGTCGTGGCCGCCGACTTCGTGGAAGTGCACCTGGTCCACCGGTCGCCGGTGCAACGAGGACTCGACACCCGCCAACGCCCCGAAGACGGCCAGCGCCCGCTCGGCCACCCTCGCGGGTAGCGCCGCGTCCTCGATCATGGCGCTGATGGCGCCGTGGGTGCGGACGACGACGTCGTCGTCCCCTCGGACCAGGGCGCGGGTGCAGGCGATGCCACCGCGCAGTCCTTCTTCGAAGCTCAGGTCCCAGCCCGGAAGAGCGAGGCGATTGAGGATCGCGCGGACCTCGTCGGCGTCGGCGCCGGCGTCGACGAGGGAGCCCAGTGCCATGTCGCCGGCGATCCCGGCGAAGCAATGGAACCAGGCCGTGGTCTCCGACGCTGGGCCGGGCGCGCTCATGGAAGGAGCCGGGCCACGGCGCACGCAGCGCCGTACCCGTTGTCGATGCCGACCACGGTGATGCCCGAAGAACAGGCCGAGAGCATGCTCAGCAAGGCCGTCACTCCTTCGAGGGCGGCGCCGTAGCCGGTGCTCGTTGGGACGGCCACGACCGGAGCGGGCGTCAGGCCGCCAACGACGCTGGCCAGCGCGCCCTCCATTCCAGCGATCACGACGACGACGTCTGCGGCCGAGATCGTGTCCACCTCCGCCAAGAGGCGGTGCAGGCCCGCCACGCCGCAATCGACGAGCAGCGATGGGGCGAAACCGAGTGCGGCCAGCACCGCGGTGCATTCCCCTGCCACCGGCAGATCGGCCGTCCCTGCTGTGACGACGACGACCCGACCCGCCCGAGCGCCAGCGGGACGGAACACGACCGTGGCCAGGCCGCCACCCCCAGTGACGGCACCAGGACCAACGCCGGCCGTGACGCCCGCCGTCGACGCTGCCTTGACCTGCTCGTCAGCGGCCCGGGTGAGAAGGACGGGCCCATCGCCCCCGGTCAGGAGTTCCGCGACCAAGGCCGCACAGTGCTCGGCGGTCTTACCGGGGGCGTACACCGCCTCGGGCTGGCCGAGCCGCAGGTCCCGATGATGGTCCACCCGAGCGAAACCAAGGTCCGCATACGGCAGTCGGCGCAGCTGTCGCACCGCGTCGTCGGGCGCGCACTCGCCCGAGGCGACCTGTTCGACGAGAGCGCGGAGCGAGGAGTCGTCCATGACCTGCTCTATCCTGCCCAATCGTGAACCCGCCCGCGACATCGATCGCTTACTTCGGCCCGGAGGCCACGTTTACGCAGGAAGCCCTGCTGGCCGAGCCGGACCTCGCTGCGGCGGAACTGACGCCGCTCCCATCGATCACTTCGGTGCTCGATGCGGTCGCCCGGGGTGAGGTCGACGGCGGGTTCGTGCCCATTGAGAACGCAATCGAGGGCACGGTGAGCGCAACGATCGACGGGCTGATCCACGACGTCGACCTGCACATCCAGCGTGAGGTGGTGATGGACATTCACCTGCACCTCATGGCACCGCCCGGCACATCGCTGGACGACGTCCGGGCCGTGTCTTCCTACCCGCACGCGTTGGCTCAGTGCCAGAAATTCCTTGCCAGGACGCTGCCGAACGCCGAACAGCGGGCCGCGAATTCGACGGCCGATGCCGCCCGTCTCCTCGGCGAGTCGCGTGTGCCGGATGGCGCCGCCATCGCACCGCGGTTGGCGGCCGAACGCTACGGGCTCTCCATCCTGGCCGAAGACGTCGAGGACCATCCGGACAACCAGACCAGGTTCGTCCTGGTGGCGCGGACCAGGGTGCCCCAGCCGACCGGTCACGACAAGACCAGCATCGTGTGCTTCCAACGAGCGGATCACCCCGGGAGCCTGCACGGCATCCTGGGCCAGTTCGCGGCTCGCAACATCAACTTGACGAAGCTCGAGTCACGCCCGACCAAGCAGGCGCTCGGCGACTATTGCTTCGTGATCGATCTCAAGGGCCATGTCGCCGACGAGGTAGTGGCCGACTGCCTGCGCGACCTCCA
Organism: Acidimicrobiales bacterium; assembly: GCA_036490155.1. Classification (GTDB taxonomy): domain Bacteria; phylum Actinomycetota; class Acidimicrobiia; order Acidimicrobiales; family RAAP-2; genus Bog-473. Next base: position 66,575 of record DASXEK010000015.1, read on the forward strand.
TGCGAGCCTCGCCGGCGTGAAGTTCTTGGGGTCATACCCGGCCGCGGGCGCCCACGCGCCCGAGCAGCGGCGTCAGGCGGACGCGGCCTGGCAAGCGGCCGACGACTGGCTCAACGGGCTGCGTGCAGGCATTCGCTGATGCGCTGGTACTCTGCGCTTGGGAGGGTCCATGGCGTTGCCGATTATCGACGTCGACCAGCATCTCTTTGAGTCGAGGACGACCTGGTCCGACTTCATCGAGCCGGCGCACAGAGATGATGCGCTTGCGATCACCGACGACGAGAGCGGCTGGCCCTGGCTGACCTGGCGGGGCGAGCGCCTTACCCCGATTGAGGTCCCGATCCCAGAACGCTCGTCGCTCATCGGCGACGACCGTCTTCGTCGTCTGCGTGGCGAACGTGCCCCGGCGTCGTTCGAGGATTTAGTGCCGGAGGCTTACCGTTCCGCGGGTGCTCGCCTGACCGCGCTCGATGATTTCGGCCTGGACGCTGCCGTCCTGTTCCCGAACTACGGCCTGCTCTGGGAGCAGAAGTTGGCCGCCGACCGCGGGGCCCAGCGGGCCAACGCCCGGGCGTACAACCGCTTCGTGGCCAGCGTGTGCGCCGATGGTGAGGATCGTCTTTTCGGCGTCGCCCACCTCATGTTGCACGACCCGGCCTGGGCGGCCGAGGAGATCGCGCGGATCCATGCCGACGGGGTGCGGCTCGCCATGGTCGCTCCGGCTCCGGTGGACCACAAGCCGCTCTCGCACAGCGACTTCGATCCGATCTGGGCCGCCTTCAGCGAGCACGATGTTGCGCCGGTGTTCCATGTCTCGGAGTTCGAGAGCCCGCTGCACCCGGCCTGGCGTCAGGGCGAGCCCGACGATGGCGAGCGGCTCTTCGATTCCATTTTCTTGTACCTGGCGCCGGCGGTTGCGCTCGCCGATCTGATCCTGAACGGGGTCTTGGAGCGTTTCCCCGAATTGCGAGTGGGAGTCGTCGAGCTGACCGCGAGCTGGGTGCCGCATTTCCTGCTCCACATCGATGGCGCATCCGACTTCTACGCGTTGCGGCATGGCGAGCCCTACCGGCGGCTGTCCCTGCGCCCGTCCGAGTACTTCATGCGGCAGGTCCGGGTGGCGGCCCTCCCCTATGAGATGCCGAACCGCCTGGTTCCCCGGGTCGGTGACGACACCTACATGATCGGGAGTGACTGGCCGCACGCTGAAGGAGTCGCCGACCCGATGGCGGCGGCCGAAAGGGCCGTGAAGGGTTTGACCGGGGCGGCGCGGTCCAACATATTGGGCGCGAACGCATCGTGGCTCCTCGGGCTATGACTATCGACCTCGACGCTGCGGCCGCAGAGCGGGAACGTCTGCGCACCAAGTACCTGCAGCCGACCTCGGCCCGGCCGGGGTCGACGGCGCAAGGCGTGCACCACCTGGCACTGCTGTGCTCGGACGTCGAGCGTACGGTCCGGTTCTACCAAGAGCTGCTCGGGTTCCCTCTGGTCGAGCTGTTCGAGAACCGGGACTACAAAGGTTCGACCCATCTCTTCTTCGACCTTGGGCACAACAACACCTTGGCGTTCTTTGACTTTCCGGATCTGGGTCTCGGCCCGTACGCAGAGGTCCTCGGAGGGTTCCATCATCTCGCCATCTCGGTGAGCCGCGAGCAATGGGAGGCCGCTCGGCAACGACTGGCCGACGCGGGCGTGAGCACGCAGATCGAGAGCGAGGTCTCGGTCTACTTCTCTGATCCAGATGGTGTGCGGCTCGAGCTCATCGCCGAGGACCTCGGATCGCTCTACGGCACGCCGTTGCACTGATGCCCGTCACCGGCCTGGCGAACTTGGCCGTCAAGGTGGCCGACCTCGAGGCCGCATGTGCGTGGTACGAGGCCGCGGGAGCGGTAGTGACCAAGCCTGTGGCTTGGGAGAACGGGCGGCGGTCCGACGTCCAGCTCGGCGTCCTGGCGCTGACCCTGTTCACGCAGGCCATCTACGAAGAGGCGTGTGACCTGCCCGACGAGTGCTTCTTGCACCCCGCCCTCTTCGTGGACGACCTCGACGCCGAGCTGTCCCGCCATGTTGTCCTCTGGGGTCCGAAGATCGTGAGCGGATCGTTCGGGACGAGACGGATCGCCTTCGTCGAAGCCCCCGGTGGCATCCGGCTCGAGTTCATGGAGCAGGTGGCACCTCCTCCCGATTGAGTGGCCTCGCCGCCACGTCCTACTGGCACCGCCCAGCCGCGCGTACGAACACCTTTTGCCGCTCCGAGAAGACCGTCGGAGGTGCGTGTGAGAATCCGCACACCACTTGAGTCATAGGAGCGATGGCAATGACGACGACCAAAGGGAACCAGCCAAAGTTCGGCTACACCAAAGACGGTATGCCCGTGCACGGCCGGACCCGCTTCTTCTTGAAGAGGGACACCCTGGCGCAACGGTTCAACGCCGCCGTCGCGTTGAGGATCACGGTCCTGGTCGGCACGATGTGGGCGGCCTACTTGTTTGCGGCGATTGCCTTCGTCTCGTTACCCGACAACATCCACTCCACCCAGCTCCTCATCCTGTGGATCAGTTCGTCGTTCCTCCAGCTGGTGTTGCTGCCCATCATCATCGTCGGTCAGAACATCCAGGCCCGGGCCGCTGACGCCCGTGCCGCCAAAACCTTCGAGGACGTACTCGACGTTCGGCGAAAGATCGAGCACGCCATCGGTCTGTTGGACGTGCACACCGAAGGAGGGCTCCATGACGCGGTCGAGTTGATCGTCGACGCCATCAACGCCAAAGGGGCGGCCGCGCCACCCGCCGCGGCGACCTGATGCCAGCCTTCAGCTGCCTTCGAACACCTCGTCGAACTCGAGCCGTGGGGCGCGCACCTCGGGCTGGGCCGGCGCGCCCTGGTTGATTGCGCGCAGGGAGGGCAGAGTCGCCATGGCGACAACGGCGGTCGCCACGAGAAGACCAGCCGCGACGCCGAAGGCCAGCGTGTAACCCTCAGTGAGCGCCGTTGCCGTGTGCACCGGTTTGGCGACCTTGCCCGAAAGCGCGCTCACGGTCCGGTTCGCCGCGAGGGTGGCGAGCGCGGCCAACCCGATTGAGGCGCCGACGGTCCGTGAGGTGTTCAGCAGGCCCGAGGCGAGGCCGGCATCGCGTGGTGCCACCCCGGCGGTGCCCGCGACGGCGATGGGCGTCACCGCCAGCCCCATGCCCAGCCCGATCAGCACGAACGGTACGAGCAGGCCGCCCAGGAAGCTGGTCGTCGTGGTTACCTGAGCCAGCCAGGCCAGGCCGGCTCCGGCCACGAGCGTCCCCGTCAGGATGAGGGGGCGAGGGCCGAACTTGGGTACGAGACGGGCGGTCACTTGCGCCCCCACCGCGATCAGCACGGTCTGCGGTAAGAAGGCGAGGCCAGCTTGGAGTGGGCTGTAGCCCAGGACGTGCTGCATGTACAGGGTCTCGAAGTACCACGAGCCGAACAGGGCGCCGAACATCATGAGCATCACCACGTTGCCTCCCGTCACCGACCGCGAGCGGAAGATACGCAGAGGGACCAGTGGCGCTTTGGAGAAGCGGGCCTGGAGCACGACAAAGACCGCAAGGAGCACGACCCCCAAAGCCAGCGGGAGCAGGACCTCGCTCGATCCCCACGAAGAGCTCTCGGTGCGGACGAGCGCGTACACGAGCGCCACCAGCCCGCCGGTCACGGTGACCGCGCCGCCCAAGTCGAGGTGTCGGTGCTCCATGTCCGCCCGTGATTCGGGAAGGTAGCGACTCGCCGCCACCAACGCCACGACGCCGACCGGCACGTTGACGAAGAGGATCCAGCGCCAGCTGAGAAAGTCGGTCAGGATACCGCCGAGCAACGCCCCTGCGGACGCCCCCGCGGACGAAACCGCGCTCCAAGCCCCGAGCGCCCACGCACGCGCCGAACCTTCAGGGAACGTGGCCGTCAGGATGGTGAGGGTGGCTGGGGCCAGGATGGCGGCCCCCAAGCCTTGGAGGGCGCGGGCGCCCACGAGCCACCCTTGGTCTTGGGCCAGGCCTCCGAGGAGGCTGGACGCCGTGAACACGGCCAAGCCGACGAGGAAGATCTTGCGGCGGCCGTACAGGTCGGCGGCTCGGCCGCCAAGGAGCAGGAAGCCGGCGAACGTCAGCGTGTAGGCGTTGACGATCCACTGCAGGCCCGAGGTGGTGAAGTGCAAGTCGTGCTGGATCGAGGGGAGTGCGACGTTGACGATAGATGCGTCCAGCACGACCATGAACTGGCCGACGAGGACGAGGCTGAGCACGAGCCACGAAGGCACGCTCCGACCGGGGGCGATCTCAAGGGTGGTGGCACTGTTGCCGCGCATGGGACTCCTAGGTGCGAGTGCGTTCGGTCTGTGATCTCCGCTGAGCAACCCCGTACGGTGGACCGCTATTCCCACCCTACGGATGAGGGTGCGAACCTTCCGGCGGAAATCGGACCTTGAAGGTGTGTGGGAATGGAAGACCCGGCTTAGTGCCGGGTTGTGACAGACATACGAGCATCACCCCGACGCACAGACCAATGTGTCGTTCCGGCAATACCTCGAGAAATCTGGTGAGAGGTGTCGAATTCGCCCGGTGCCGTTCGTACAGGGGGTGACAACCGGCGCCCGGCCGGGTGCGACGGAACAGGGAGGTAGTGATGGGCAGGATCGTGGTGAGCGAATTCGTCTCGATCGACGGCGTCATGGAGGACCCCGGTGGAGCGGAGGGCACCCGCAACGCCGGGTGGTCCTTCCGGTTCGATCGCGGGCAGGACGGGGACCGCTTCAAGCTCGACGAGGTGCTGGACGCCGAGGCGATGCTCCTGGGCCGGGTGACCTACCAGGGCTTTGCCAAGGCGTGGCCGACCATCGAGGACCCGGTGGGCTTCGCGGACAAGATGAACGGCATGCCGAAGTACGTCGTCTCGAATACGTTGACGGACGAGGACGCCCCCTGGAACAACAGCACGGTCGTCCGTGGTGACGCCCAGACCGAGGTGACGGCGCTGAAGGCGAACGTCGCTGGCAACCTGTTGGTCGCCGGGAGTGCCTCGCTGGTCCGGCTGCTCGTCGCGCACGGGCTCGTCGACGAGTATCGCTTGATGGTCTTCCCGATCGTCCTCGGCAGCGGCAAGCGTCTCTTCGGCGACCTGAGCGAACCGACGATCCTTTCCCTCGAGGAGGTCAAGGCGGTTGGCGACGACGGCGTCGTCGTACTGATGTACCACTCCAAGGCCGCCTGACCCGCACGCGACGCGTTCGAGCACGACCGAAAGGAAGGTTGCTCCATGAAGCAGTACCTGTTGAGTGTGGCCATGATCGAGGGCGCCCCGCCACGTGCGCCGGCCGAGACGCAGCGGGCCTACGAACTGGTGGACGAGCTCAACGCTGAATTGCAGGCCACTGGTGTCTGGGTCTTCGCCGGCGGGCTGCAGCCCGCGTCCAGTGCCACCGTGGTGCGGGACGAGGGTGGCGAGGTCGTGGTGACCGACGGGCCCTTCACCGAATCTAAAGAGCAGATCGGCGGCTTTTGGATCATCGAGGTCGACGATCTCGATGCCGCGCTGGCCTGGGCGGCCAAGGCGACACGCGCCTGTGGGGACGCGGTCGAGATCCGTCCCTTCCAGGAGAACCCGGAGGCTTGAGCCCCGTCTCGGACCATGGAGGAGCGCGGCCACCATGTGGAGGAGGTCTTCCGTCACGAGTACGGCCGCGCCGTCTCGGTGCTTGTCCGCGCCTTCGGGGACATCGATCTCGCCGAGGAGGGTGTCCAGGAAGCATTCGTCGTGGCGGCGGAGCGCTGGCCCGTCGATGGGCTGCCGCCCAGCCCAGCCGGCTGGATCATCACGACGGCACGGCGCAAGATCCTTGATCGCCTCCGGCGCGAGGCATCGCGTGATGACCGCCACGCCCAGGCGGCGCTGCTCCACGAGCGGACCGAGCCCGAGGAGGCGTTCGCGGTGCAAGACGATCGCCTCCGACTGATCTTTACCTGTTGCCACCCCGCCCTGGCGCCGCCGACCCGGGTCGCCCTGACGCTCCGATTGGTCGGCGGCCTCACGACGGGGGAGATCGCCCGCGCTTTCGTCGTGCCCGAGTCGACTCTGGCGCAACGCATCAGCCGGGCCAAGGCCAAGATCCGCGATGCCGGTATCCCGTACCGGGTCCCGAGCAGCGCGGAGTTACCCGACCGGCTGCGTTCAGTGCTCTCGGTCGTCTATCTGGTGTTCAACGAGGGCTACGCCGCCACGGCCGGGGACCGTCTGGCGCGCGAGGACCTGACGGGCGAAGCCATCCGTCTGGGGCGGGTCCTCGCCACCCTGATGCCGGACGAGCCCGAAGTGCTCGGTCTGCTCGCACTCATGCTCTTGATCGAGGCGCGCCGTATTGCGCGCGCCGACGCGGCCGGCGAGCTGGTTCCACTGCCCGACCAGGACCGCTCCTTGTGGGACGGCGCACTGATCGCCGAAGGTCAGGCCATCGTGCGATGGTGCCTGCGGCGGAATACGCCGGGTCCCTATCAGATCCAGGCCGCGATCAACGCCGTGCATTCGGACGCGTCCGCCGCCGACCTGACCGAGTGGCGCCAGATCCTCGCCCTCTACGACCAGCTGACGACCTTCGACAGCTCGCCCGTGGTGACCCTCAACCGCGCGGTGGCGCTGGCCGAGGTGGAGGGAGCCGACGCGGCGCTGGTATCGATCCGCGCCCTGCCCCTCGACTCCTATTACCTCCTGCACGCCGTTCGGGCCGACTTCCTACGCCGACTGGGTCGCGCGGAAGATGCCGTGGCCGCATACGACGCCGCACTGGAGCGGACCGACAACGAGGCCGAGCGTGCCTTTCTGCTGCGGGCCCGCGGGGTGGCCGCCGGACGATGAGGTGCCTGTCGATCACATCCATCGGCTCGAGAAGAGCAAGCCTTTGGTGTGAAAGGCTCGATACGTGAAGGTCCATCTCGTCGACGGCACCTACGAACTGTTCCGTCATTTCTTCGGTGCGCCTCCTCACCGCAACGCCGAAGGTCAAGAAGTGGCGGCGGTACGCGGCGTGCTGAGCTCCGTCCTGCAGCTGATCGATCAAGGCGCCACCCACGTGGGCGTGGCGACCGACCACGTCATTGAGTCATTCCGCAACGACATGTGGCCCGGGTACAAGACGGGGGACGGCGTCGACCCGGATCTGAAGTCGCAGTTCTGGCCGCTCGAGGACGCGCTGCGCGCGCTCGGCGTGTTCGTCTGGCCCATGGTCGACGTCGAGGCCGACGACGCGCTGGCCAGCGGGGCCGCCGTCGCCGACGACGACGAGCGGGTCGCCCAGGTCGTGATCTGCACGCCGGACAAGGATCTGGGCCAGTGCGTACGCGGGAAGCGGGTCGTCCAGCTGGACCGGCGTCGGGACCTGCTCATCGATGAAGACGGGGTCGTGGCGAAGTTCGGGGTGTCCCCCGTGTCCATCCCGGACTATCTTGCGCTCGTCGGTGATAGCGCAGACGGCTTCCCCGGCCTTTCCGGTTGGGGAGCCAAGTCCGCCGGCGCTGTATTGGCCCGTTGGGTCCACCTCGAGGACATCCCGGGCGATGCCGACGCGTGGGAGGTCGCCGTACGCGGGGCACCGAAGTTGGCGACGACGTTGCGCGAGGGCATCGACCGAGCCAAGTTGTTCAAGGATCTGGCGACGTTGCGGATCGATCGCGCGCTGCTTGGAAACGTGGACGAGTTGCGATGGACCGGTCCAACCGCCCAATTCGTTGACGTGTGCGAGGGCCTCGATGCCGTCGGAGTTTCAAAACGCGCCGACGCGTTGGCCGCAGACAGGGCGGGCTGACCTCGCGGCATCACGTCCCGGGTGCCGCGACGGAGGGCGCCGCGCCGGAGATGTCGAGCCGGCGCACGTAGAGGTCTCGGCTGTTGGGGAACCCGACAGCTCCCGGGACCCACGCGTGGAAGGCGATCCAGGGCGCGCCCGTCGTGTCCGGGAACACGGACGCTCCGCCGGGACCGGCGATACCGTTTCCCGAAGACAGGATCGGGGTGGGCGTGGCATCCGCGCACGGTCCGAGAGGTCCGGCGCACCTGGCGACGCCGACCGCGTAGTTGGCGCTGTTCCAGTTGTTGCCCGAGAAGAAGAGGAAGTAGTGGCCGTTGGCGATGACGAGGTCTGGCGCCTCCACCGTGCCCCCCTCCCACGGCTGATCGGGGACGAGTAGCTGCGCCGGGGTTGTGTTCGGTGCGAAGCCCGTCCCCGCTCCGTTCAGTTGCTCGGCCCACAGCTTCGACGAGCCCGGACCGCCTGACTTCCAGAGCAGATAGGAAAGGCCGTTCGAATCGGTGAACGTCGAGGGATCGATGGAGCCGCCCAGCGCTTGTTGGCACTCGAGCGGGGCCGACGAGGCGTCGACGAAGGGGCCGGTGGGTTGGCTCGCCGTGGCGACCGAAATGCACTGGGTGTCGCTGGCCGTGACCTCGGCCGCGTAATACATGAGAAACGACCCGTTGACGCGAGTGACCGAGGGCGCCCACGTATTGTCCGGCTTGGCCCAGCTGGGCAACGAGGGGAGCGCATTTCCGATTGCCGCCCAGTGGGTCAGGTCGGTCGACGAGATGATCTGGATGTTCCCGGCGACCGAATTGGTGGCGTAGGCGTAGTACGTCCGGCCCACCAAGATGACGTCGGGATCGGGGAAGTCGAACGGGTAGACAAGCCCGGCGTTCGCTCCGCCGTCCAGTTGCGCGCAGGGACCCGACACGGCCGAGATGGCGTTGGCCGCGGCGCCGTTGTTGTTGGCCGAAACCTCGTTCAGCGCGGTCTGCACGCCGCCGAGGCACGTGTCCAGCGTGTTGATCGACACCCCCTCCAGTGAGGCTCCTGCATTTGCGCTGCTCAGCGACGTATCGACACCGGCCAGCTGCGCGAGCGCTGTACCGATCGAGGCCTCGAGATCGTTGCGCCGGTTGGTCGTCACCGTGTTGGCGTAGTTGGTGACGGTCACCCTGTGCCGCAGCACGCCCAGGTGATGTTGTGCCGCCTTCAGGGAGGATTGTTCGGCGCCGGCGCGCAGGTGCGCGTGCGCGTCGTACCACGCGCCAACGCCGAGTCCCGCCATTGCCACGACGGCGCCCACGACGAGGAGAGACCGGAGTGGTCGCCGTTCAGCCACTCGCGTTCACCGCGGCCGAGCAGCTGGCGGAGACCGAGTGCAGCGCGTTCGCCGCCATGGTCTGGCTTCCCACCGCCAGCGCGTTCAGAGCCTGTTCGACACCGCCGAGGCATGCGTGCAGCGAGTTGATCAGCGATGTCTGCTCCAAGACGTGGGCCTGCGCCGCGCTCAGCGCGGACTTGGCACCTTCGAGCTGTGAGGTGTCCTGGGCCAACGCCGTGGAGTCGTTCCCTACCTGCTCGGTGACCAGTTTGAGGTCGATCCGCGCCTTGGCGAGGTCCCGCGAGACGACGCTGGTCGTGGCGCGGGTGATGCCCAGGGTGTGCCGCGCTCGGTCGTACTGGTGATTCGACTGGATCGCGTCGAAGAGCAGGTACCCGAGGCCGGCGCCCACCAGCGCGCAGCAGGCGACCAGCATGACCCAGCGCCGGCGTCGCTGCGGCCTGTCACGGGGCGGCGACGGATCGAGCGCGAGCGGCCTGGGCTGGGCCAACAGCATTTCTGTCACGCGTCCATACCGCCTCCGGCGACTGCCCAGCTCGCGCCCATCGGGGGCCGCGACCGCCCGCCAACCCTACGTCGGCCTCCGGCCAATTCTGCTTCGCGTCGTCGACCGCGCGGGCGCGGCCCGCGGAGTCTGCATCGTGTATTGCTCGGCGCGGGAGCGAGTGAGGGAGGACCTACTCGCCGATCGAGGTTGCACGCGGATCGGCTGAGATCCGCCGGAACCTGCCCCGGAGGCCGCCGCGCACCCTCAGGGTGAAAGTCGGGTGGCCACTCGGCGAACCGTCGATCTCGACGTCGCCGTGACGGGCGAGCTCCGGGAGCGCCGCATGGAGCTCGGACAGGGCAATGTGTTGGCCGATGCAGCCCCGGAGGCCGAGGCCGAAGGGGATGAGCGCGCGCTCCTGCTGCCTCGACAGCGTCCGGTGGCGTCCCGGGTCGAAGGTCGCGGCCTCGGGCCACACCGACTCGGCGCGATTGATCCCGTATACGTTGACGACGACCATTTGAAAGGGGCGAACCCGCGTGCGGACATCGCCCACCGCGACCTCGGCGCTTCGGATGCCGACCGGCGCCCGCGGGATGCCCCAGGCAGGAGGGCTCAACCGTAGGGTCTCCGCCGCGAAGTGTGGCGCCGTCGAGGGGTCGTCTCGCAAGGTCGCCCACGCCGCGCGATTCGCCGTCCCGTGGACCACGGCCCAGCACAGTGCCGCCGCGGTGGTCTCATTGCCCGCTCCGAAAAGGCCGACGACATGTTCCGACAGCTCGCTGGCTGAGAGCGCCCGGCCCCCGGGGCGCGCCGCCAACAGGGCGTCGAGGACATCCCCACGCGGCGCGCCACTGCGACGAGCGACGATGATCTCGTCCGCGTAGGCGAGCGCGGCCGCCCGATGGGCGCGCATCTGGCGTGCCGCCCGTCCAAGGGCCACGGGCATGGCGGCTTGCCGCGACTCCATTCGGTCGGCCAGCCACTGGATGGCCGAGCGTTGGTGCGCCACCAATTCGTCAGCCCGGTGTCGCTCGAGGTGCTCGGAGAAGAGCACCCAGGTGGCGAAGATCAGCGCGAGACGACCCATGGCCTGGTCGAAGTCGATCTCCGCGTCGTAGGGGAGGGCGGCCACTTCGTCGCTGATGAGCGCGCCCGCCTGGGCCAGACGCTCGTCAAGCGCGCGCTTGCGGAAGTCGGGCGCCAGCGTCGGCTGGAGCATCGACCAGTCCCGCTCCGACTGGGTGAAAAGGTTCTCCCCGATGGAAAGCCGGATCGGGGAGATGGTGGTGACCGGCCGCTTCCACGCCTTCGCGTCGGCAATGAAGATGTCCCGCGCCGCGTCGGGGTCGTTCAACACGTAGGTCGGCGTGATCGGCCCGAAGCGGAGCGCCACGATCGGGCCCATGCCCGCAGCCTCCCCGAGCCAGCGGAGCGGGTCCTCGCGGTAGCGAGCAATCGATCGCGTCAAGGAGCGGTCGAGACGGATCGTCGGGACGCCCGCGTGCACCACCTCAGCCCTTCCACCCGGCCACCCTCGTATCGTCCCGCCCCGCCGTGCCGTCGGGCCAATCCGAGGCCGAGCCGTCCTGGGAGATCAGGCCGTCCCCCCCAAACGGGGTTCAGGTCACAAAGCGGAGGGAGTGGGATTCGAACCCACGGAGGCTTGCACCTCGCAGCTTTTCAAGAGCTGTGCATTCGTCCGCTCTGCCATCCCTCCCAGCGTGCTCATGGTAGGTGAGCCCCCGGGCCGACCGACGCCCGTCGGCAGCGGTCAGCCCTTCGACTCGGCCTCTCGCAGGTCGCGGGCGCGAGACCGCGAACGGGCCCGCGTCGCCTGGTCCAGCACCACCTTGCGCAGCCGGACGGCCCTGGGTGTCACCTCGACACACTCGTCGACCGCGATGAATTCGAGGGCGTGCTCCAGGGAGAAGGTCATCGCCGGCGTCAGCCGCACCAGCTCCTCGGCCGTGGAGGAGCGGATGTTGTTCAGCTTCTTCTCTTTGGTCGGATTGACGTCCATCTCCTCGTCCCGCGCGTTCTCGCCGACGATCATCCCCTCGTAGACCTCTTCGGCCGGGCCGACGATCAGGTTCCCGCGCTCCTGCAGGTTCATCAGCGCGAACGTCGTGGTGGCGCCGCGCCGGTCGGCCACCATCGACCCGTTGCGCCGCGTGCGCAGCTCGCCGTGCCAGGGCTCCCATCCGTCGAAGACGTGATGGAGGATGCCCGTGCCCCGTGTCTCGGTCATGAATTCGGTGCGGAAGCCGATGAGGCCACGCGCCGGCACGCGGTAGTCCAGCCGCACCCACCCCGTTCCGTGGTTGACCATCTCGAGCATGTTGCCCTTGCGCAGCGCCAGCAGCTGGGTCACCACGCCGAGATACTCGTCGGGCACGTCCACGCTCACCCGCTCGACCGGCTCGTGCACGCGACCGTCGATCTCGCGCGTCACGACCTGGGGCTTGCCCACCGTCAGCTCGAAGCCCTCGCGGCGCATGGTCTCGACCAGGACGGCCAGCTGGAGCTCGCCGCGCCCGAGGACCTCCCACATGTCGGGGCGTTCCGTCGGGCCGACCCGGATGGCCACGTTGCCGATGAGCTCGGCGTCGAGGCGTGACTTGAGCAGCCGGGCCGTGAGCTTGGTGCCGTCCGCGCCGGCGAGCGGCGAGGTGTTGATGCCGATCGTCATGGCCAGGCTCGGCTCGTCCACCGTGATGGCAGGCAACACAATCGGCTCGTCGGCGTCGGCCAGCGTCTCACCGATGGTGATCTCGGCCATGCCCGCCACCGAGACGATCTCGCCCGGGCCGGCCGACTCCGCCGGCACCTGTTCGAGTGCCTCCGTCACGTAGAGCTCGGTGATCTTGGCCCTCTCGATCGACCCATCCAGGCGGCACCAGGCCACGGGGGCCCCCTTGACCAGGGCGCCGTTGTGCACGCGACAGATGGCCAGGCGGCCGACGTAGGGCGAGGCGGACAGGTTGCACACCAGCGCTTGGGTCGGTGCGCCCTCCTCGAAGGACGGCGCGGGCACGTGCTCGATGATGGCGCGGAAGAGCGGCTCGACGTTGGTCCCCTCGACACCGGGCTCGGTGCTCACCCAGCCCGCCCGGGCGTTGGCGTAGAGGATGGGGAAGCTGATCTGGTGCTCGTCGGCATCGAGGTCCAAGAACAGCTCTTCGACCTGGTGCACCACCTCGGCGATGCGAGCGTCGGCCCGGTCCACCTTGTTCACCACGAGCACGACCGGGAGGCGAGCCTCGAGGGTCTTGCGCAGCACGAAGCGCGTCTGGGGCAGCGGCCCTTCGGACGCGTCGACCAGCAGCAGGACTCCGTCGGCCATCGTCAACCCGCGTTCCACCTCGCCGCCGAAGTCGGCGTGGCCTGGGGTGTCGACGATGTTGAGCTTCACGCCGCCCCAGCGCACGGCCGTGTTCTTGGCCAGGATCGTGATGCCCTTCTCACGCTCCAGGTCGCCCGAGTCCATGACCCGGTCGGTCACTTCCTGGTGGGGGCCGAAGGCGCCGGTCTGGCGCAACAGGGCGTCCACGAGGGTGGTCTTGCCGTGGTCGACGTGCGCCACGATCGCGACGTTTCGGATGTCCTCGCGTCGGCCCATGGGAGGAGCCAACGATAGAGGATCGGGGGGACCACTCAGGCCGCGGCTCGGACCCGGGCTGTCGGGCCACCGGCCAGCACCTGCGCCACTGCGTCGGCGCCCAAGGTGAGCACGGTCGGGTGCGGGTCCACCCGCACGAGGTGGCCCGAGTCTGGCCACCAGCCCACCACCGGCTCCGGCGAGGCGTCGTCGCCGGCGCGCAGGGACTCGACCAGCACCGCCAGCGCCAGTTCGGCCCGCACCGACTCGCGGCGGGGGCCCGACAGCACGACGAGGTGCGCCGTCTCGGTGCGCACGTCGGCCCGGCCCCGGAGGGCCAACAACGCAGAGTGCGGGCTGTCCCACCAGTGGTCCCGCCCGATGATCGGCCCTGGGCCGAGGGCGGCCCAATCGAGCGCGCACCACAACCGGGTCGCCCACGTCACCGCCTCGGCCGCCACCGCGCTGCGCCCGGCCGCCGCGACGGACGCGACCCAGCGATCGAGTTGGGAGGCGGTCCGGCGGCCCTCGCGGACGGCGACGTCGGAGTCGGCCAGCCGGGCGCGCACCGCCTCGAGCGGGGAGCGCGCCTCGCCCGCCAGCAGGGCGCGCACCGCTGCCAGCCCGATCGTCCGGCGTGCCGTGCGGGCCGACCACGTGAACGGCTGGTCGTCGGGATCCCTTTGGTCGTCGCCGAGGGCACGCCGCACGTCGTGGTCCGTCACCCGGAACGGGCCGGCTCCGGCGCGGCGGACCGCCAGGCGCGCCAGCGTCGCCCGCGCCTCGTCGCGCGCCGCCCGCCACGCGGTCGTGTCGAGGGGCACCGGGGCGTCGCCCGGCGTTGTCAGCGCGGCGGTAAGCCCCTCAACCACGCGGCACCCTTGCCGCAGAGCTGTCGCGTCGGCTGTCGGGCTCGACGTCGGCCAGCCAGGCCGCCACGTGCGACGTCAGGGCGCACAGGTGTTCCTCACGCACGTCCTCAATCCCGTACCGGCCGCTGCCCGTCTCGAGCAAGGCCAGCCGGAACGGCGGTGTCCCGGTGCGCAACGTCTCGAGCAGCGCGAGATAGTGCAGTGCACGCCGCGCCCGCGCCCACGATCCTCCCGTGCACAGGCCCAGCGCACACAGGGACGCCGTCCCGGCCCGGGGCAACCCGACGAGGAGGTCGAACACGCCGTGCAGCACGACGCGGCCGCCGGCGAGCGGGATCGCCACGCGGTCGTCGGTCCGCGGCATCCACCCCGGGGCGAGCCGTGGAACCAGGTCGACGAGGTGCGCAGCGTGGGTGGAGACCACGGCGCCCAAGACCGACCGGGCCGTGTCGTCCATCGCCGCGACTTGGGTCGCCGTCCGCGCGCCCTTCGACCCCTCGGCGCGGAGCGCGTCGAGCGCGTCGCTCAGGGGGTCGTCGATCTCCTCGTCGGTGACCAGCCGGCGGAACAGCGCGTGGACGAGCCGGGCGACGATGACCTCGTCGGGAACGCCATCACCCGCCACGCCGCCGCTTGCGCCACCCGGGCCGTCAAGTGTTGCCGGCGGCGCGGTCCCCAGCACCTCACGCGGGCCCAGCACCAACGGCGGCGCCAGGTCGCCCCGAGATGCAACCACCCGGTACGCCGCGTCCTCGAGCCACGCCCGGAGCCCGCCGGCCAGGCCCGGGTCGAAGCTCGGCCGCGCCGCCGCATCGCCTCGGAGCAGCGCCAGCACCTCGCCCCCCGGCGACTCGGGCGCCGCCCCCGACATCGGCCGGCTCAGCGGACGCGGGGCGACGAGAACCATGGCGGCAGTGTGCCCACGGCGTTGTGACACCTTCCCGACCCGGGCCTCTACCCTGGCGGGTGCCATGGCACCCGCCCTCGTCTTGCCGGCACCGGCGACGGACGTCGCTTTCTTCGTCGTGTTCGGGCTCTTCGTTGTCGCCATGGTCGTGCTGGTGGTGATCATCATCGTCTGGGCGGTGCGCCACGACATCACCGGGCGCCGCGCCTGGCGCGCCCGCCAGGAGGCCGCGATGGGCGTCGGTGAGCAGGGCGACCAGTTCCCGCCGCCGCAGCCGCCCTCCCGGACGCGCCAACGCCCGCCCCGGCCCGGCCCGTGAGCACCCTCGGCGCTCCCGGCGACGGCGTTCCCGGCGACCGCGACCGCGACCGCGACCGCGACGGCGACCGCGACGGCGACCGCGACGCCCACCTCCCGGCCGCCGGCGACGGCAACTTCGCCGGCGGCGAGTACGGCAGCCGCGCGCTGCCCGAGCACACCTGGAGCGAACGCCTGCGCGCTCGATGGGGTCGGCGGCGGCACGGCGCCGATGGGCGGCACGTCGTGACCCCGCAGCGCACGGCCTTCGTGCTGGCGGGCGGCGGCAGCCGCGGCGCCGTGCAGGTCGGCATGCTCGACGAGCTCATCCGGCGCGGCATCCGCGCCGACCGCGTCTTCGGCGCGTCCGTCGGCGCGATCAACGGCGCGGCCTACGCGGGGAATCCGACGCCGGCGGGCATCGAGCACATGGCCGACGTGTGGCGCGGCATCCGCGGGACCGACATCTTCCCGCGCGGCACGTTCGACGGCCCATGGGCGTGGTTCCAAAAGCGCGCCGGCGTGCACGCCAACACCGGGTTGCGCCGGATCATCGAGGCCGGGGTCGAATTCGAGGATCTCGAGGACGCGGTGATCCCGGTCGAGGTCGTGACCACATCGCTGACCGACGGGCGCGAGCGCTGGATCACGCACGGCCCGGCCGTCGAGGCGATCTTGGCCTCCTCGGCCATCCCGTCCATCTTCCCGCCGGTGACGATCGACGGCGACGTGCTGGTCGACGGCGGCGTCGTCAACAACGTCCCGATCAGCCGTGCGCTGACCACCGGATGCGATCGCATCTACGTCCTCCTCTGCGGCCCGCTGCACTACCACCCCAAGGCGCCGCGCCGCCCGGCCGAGGCCGCGCTCACCGCGTTCTTCGTGGCCGTGCACGCCCGCTTCGTGCGCGAGCTGGCGTCCCTCCCGCCCGGCGTCGAGGTGGTCGTCTTCAGCGGCGGCGGTGATCCCTCGGGGCAGTTCCGCGACTTCTCGCAGACGGCCACGCTCATCGAGGAGGGCCGGGCCGAGGTGGCCGACGTCCTCGACCGCTACGTCGGGACCTCGCACGACCTGGGCGTCCCTGCGGTGAGCCGACCGCCCGCTCCCGCCGGAACCGGCGCGGCGGGCGACCCCGACCCCGACCCCGACCCGACCCCCACCATCGAGCCCGCGGCCTCGCCGTGAGCGCGGGCCCGGCCTCAGGCGCGCCGGCCGGTGGGTCGGCGGGTCGCTACCTGCTGGGCAACGACGCCCCCGAGGCTATGGACCGCTTCACCGCCTTCGCCACGCTCTTCGACCCCCCGACCTTGCGCCACCTCGACGAGGTCGGCCTGGCCGCGGGGTGGCGCTGCTGGGAGGTGGGAGCCGGGGGGACCACGGTGGTCGCGCACCTGGCGGCGCGGGTCGGGCCGCGCGGCCACGTCCTGGCCACCGACATCAATCTGGCCTGGGCGGCCAACGCGGCGGCGCCGAACGTCACCATCCTCGAGCACGACGTGGCGGCCGATCCGCCGCCCGGCGGCCCCTTCGACCTGGTCCACGCCCGCCTCGTGCTGGTGCACGTGCCCGAACGCGACCGTGCCCTGGCCAACATGGTCGCCGCGCTGCGGCCCGGTGGTGTACTCCTGGTCGAAGACGCCGACCCCGCCCTCCAGCCGCGCAGCTGCCTGGAGGAGACGGGCCCCGAAGAAGTCCTGGCCAACCGCGTGCGCCGGGGCTTTCGTCATCTCCTGTCCGAGCGGGGGGTCGACCTGGCCTACGGCCGCACGCTGCCGCACCGCCTGCGCGCCGCCGGGCTCGAGGACGTGGCCGCCGACGCCACCTTTCCCATCCGCCACCCGGCCTGCATCCCGCTCGAGGTGGCCACGATCAACCTCGTGCGCGACCAGCTGGTGGAGCACGAGATCGCCACCGAATCCGAGATCGAGCAGCACCTGGCCAGCGTCGTGGCCGGCCACCTGGACCTCACCCAGCCGCCCATGATCTCGTGCTGGGGGTGGCGCCCCGAGGCCTGAGGAGCGCGGCGGGCCCGGCGGTGCAATCGTCACAGCATCCTGGTGGAATAGGAGGATGCCCGACGCCGCGCCCGAGTCGCTCTTCCACCCGGCCGTCGCACGCTGGTTCGCCCGCCGGTTCCCGGCCGGGCCCACGCCCCCCCAATCGGCCGCCTGGCCGCACATCGCGGCGGGCCGCGATGTGCTGGTGGCCTCGCCGACCGGATCGGGCAAGACCCTGACCGGCTTCCTCGTTGCCATCGACGCCGCCTACCGGGCCGCCCAGGCCGGCACCCGGTCGACCGGTGCGCCCGAGGTCCTCTATATCTCCCCCCTGCGCGCGCTGGCCGTCGACGTGCACGAGAACCTGCACGTCCCCCTGTCCGAAATCCGCGAGGAGGCGGCCGCACTGGGTTGCCCGGACCCCGGCCTGCGCGTGGCCGTGCGCACCGGCGACACCCCGCCCGCAGAGCGCGCCGCCATGAAGCGCCAGGCGCCCGACCTCTTGGTGACGACGCCCGAGTCGCTCTACCTGCTCCTCACCGCGCCGTCGTCGCGGGCCATGCTGCGCGGCGTGCGCACGGTCATCATCGACGAGGTCCACACGCTGGCGCGCGACAAGCGGGGGAGCCATCTCGCGTTGAGCCTCGAACGGCTCGACGCGCTGGTCACCGAGAGCGGCGGGCGCCTGCAGCGCATCGGGCTGTCGGCCACCCAGCGGCCCCTCGACCTGGTGGCACGGCTGCTCTCGGGCGTGCACCCCGGTCGCGACGAGACGGTGATCGTCGACTGCGGGCACGCGCGCGACCTCGAGGTCGCGATCGAGTTGCCCAGCACCGAGCTCGAGGCGGTGATGGCCGGGGGCCAGCTCTCCGACATCCTCGACTCCATCGCCGAGCACACCCGGCACCACCGCACCACGCTCGTCTTCGTCAACACGCGCAAGATGGCCGAGCGCGTCGCCCACCTGCTCACCGAGCGGCTGGCGGAGGACGAGCCCGGACGCGGCGGTGGCGACGTCGACGCGTCCCTGCTCGTCGCCGCGCACCACGGGAGCCTCTCCGCGGCGCGCCGGCGCATCGTCGAGACCCGTTTGCGCGCCGGCGACCTGCGCGCCCTCGTGGCCACGGCCTCGCTCGAGCTCGGCATCGACGTCGGCCCGGTCGAGCTCGTCTGCCAGATCGGCTCGCCGCGCGCCATCGGCACCTTCCTTCAGCGAGTCGGGCGGGCCAACCACCATCGCGACGGCACGCCGGCGGGCCGGCTCTACCCGCAGACGCGTGACGAGCTGGTCGAGTGCACCGCCCTGCTCGCCGCCGTGCGTGAGGGGCGCCTCGACCTCCTCGAGCCGCCGGTGGCACCGCTCGATGTGCTGACCCAACAGCTGGTGGCCGAGGTGGCCGCCGCCGGCGAGTGCGACGTCGAGGCCATGTGGGAGATGGCGCGACGCGCCGCGCCCTATGCGGAGTTGTCCCGAGCGGACTTCGACGAGGTCGTGGCGCTCGCCAGCTGGGGGATCGAGACGGGACGCGGACGGCGCGGCGCGCACCTGCATCATGACGCCGTCAACGGTCGCCTGCGGGCCCGGCGCGGCGCGCGCCTGGCCGCCCTGACCGGCGGGGGCGCCATCCCCGAAACGGGCGACTACCGCGTCGTGCTCGACCCCGACGGCGTGACCGTGGGCTCCGTCCACGAGGACTTTGCCGTCGAGGCGACGGCGGGCGACATCTTCCTCCTCGGGACCCATTCGTGGCGCGTGGCCAAGGTGGAGGTCGGCACGGTGCGGGTGCACGACGCCGGGGACCTCCCACCGACCGTCCCGTTCTGGCTGGGCGAGGCGCCGGCCCGGACCGCCGAGCTCTCCGAGGCCGTGAGCGACCTGCGCGCCGCGCTCGAGCCGGTGCTGCACGCCGGAGACGGCGAGGGTGCGCGCCGCCTGGTGTGCGAGCGCGCCGGCGTCTCGGCGGACGTGGCGCAGCAGGTGGTGGCGTACTGCGCTGCCGGGCTGGACGCGCTCGGCCACCTGCCGACGCGCGAGCGCATCGTGGTCGAGCGGTGCTTCGACGAGAGCGAAGGCTCGCAGCTCATCATTCACGCGCCCTTCGGCGGGCGGATCAACCGTGCGCTGGGCCTCGCCCTGCGCAAGCGCTTCTGCGTCTCCTTCGACTTCGAGCTGCAGGCGGCTGCGGACGACGACACCGTCGTCCTGTCGCTCGGTCCCCAGCACAGCTTCCCGCTCACGCGCGTGCAGTCGATGCTGTCGAGCGCGCAGGCGTCCCAAGCGCTGACCCAGGCGGTCCTGCTCCACCCGATGCTGGCGGCGCGCTGGCGCTGGAACCTGACCCGGGCGCTGGTCATGCCGCGCATGAACGGCGGCAAGCGCCGCCCGATCCACCTCCAGCGCATGGAGTCCGACGACCTGCTCGCCGCGGTGTGGCCGGGCCTGGCGGCGTGCCAGGAGAACGCACCGGCGGGCCCGGTGGGGGTGCCCGACCACGTGCTGGCGCGCCAGACGGTCTACGACTGCCTACACGAGGGCCTCTCGGTCGAGGGCCTCGTCGACCTGTGGGCCAAGGTCGAGTCCGGGTCCATCGAGGTCCACACCGTGGAGTCGTCGGAACCATCGCCGTTGTCCCACGCGATCTTGAGCGGGCGCCCGTACACCTACCTCGACGACGCGCCGCTCGAGGAACGGCGCACGCGCGCCCTGTCCCTGCGCCGCGGGCTCGGCGAGCTCGGACCCGACGGCTTGCCGGTGCCCGCCCACGAGATGGCCGCGCTCGACCCCGAGGCGGTCGCCACCGTGCTCGAGCAGCTCTGCCCGGCGCCGCGCGATCCCGACGAATTGCACGACCTGCTGTTGACCCTCGTGGCCTGCCGGCCGCACGCGCCGTGGGCCCCCTGGTTCGACGCGCTCGTGGCCGACGGCCGCGCCAGCGTGCTCGACGGGTGCTGGGTCGCCACCGAGCGCCGCGACGTGGCGGCGGCGCTGGACACCGACGACGAGGCCGCGGCGGCGTGCGCGGCGG